>NZ_JAXCFT010000023.1:0-70008 GCF_056150385.1 Micromonospora marincola
CCGTCGCGGGTGACCGTTGCGCTCCCACGGCTCGGCCTCGGTGAGCAGCGCGACGTTCCCGGCGTCCCAGTCGACGTGCGGGGACGCCTCGTCGACGTGAAGCGTCTGCGGCAACAGGTCGTTGCGCAGCGCCTGCACCATCTTGATCACGCCGCCGACGCCGGCGGCGGCCTGGGCGTGGCCGATGTTCGACTTGATCGACCCCAGCCACAGCGGCCGGTCGGCGGGTCGGTCCTGGCCGTAGGTGGCGAGTAGCGCCTGGGCCTCGATGGGGTCGCCGAGGGTGGTGCCGGTGCCGTGGGCTTCGACGGCGTCGACGTCGGCGGGGGACAGCCGGGCGTTGGCGAGGGCCTGCCGGATGACGCGCTGCTGGGACGGGCCGTTGGGGGCGGTGAGGCCGTTGCTGGCGCCGTCCTGGTTGACCGCCGACCCACGGATGACGGCCAGGACCGGGTGCCCGTTGCGCTTGGCGTCGGAGAGCCGTTCGAGCAGCACGATCCCGGCGCCCTCGGCGAATCCGGCGCCGTCGGCGGTCGCGGCGAAGGACTTGCACCGCCCGTCCGGGGCCAGCCCGCGCTGCCGGCTGAACTCGGTGAACAGGCCGGGCGTCGCCATCACCGTCACGCCGCCGGCCAAGGCCAGATCGCACTCGCCGCCGCGCAACGCGTGCGCGGCCAGATGCATGGCGACGAGCGACGACGAGCAGGCCGTGTCGACGGTGACCGCCGGACCCTCCAGGCCGAACGTGTACGCCACCCGGCCGGACGCCACGCTGCCCGCGCTGCCGTTGCCGACGTAGCCCTCGACCTCTTCCGGCACCTGGTTGATCAGCCGTCCGCCGTAGTCGCCGTACATCACGCCGGCGAAGACGCCGGTGGCGGAGCCGCGCAGCCCGGCCGGGTCGATCCCGGCCGCCTCGAACGCCTCCCACGACGCCTCCAGCAGCAGCCGCTGCTGCGGGTCGATGGCAAGCGCCTCGCGTGGCGTGATGCCGAAGAAGTCGGCGTCGAAGCGGTCCGCGTCGTAGAGGAAACCGCCGTGCCGGGCGTAGGACTTGCCTGGTGCGTCCGGGTCCGCGTCGTAGAGGTCGTCGAGGTCCCAGCCGCGCCCGGTCGGGAAGTCACCGATCGCGTCGACGCCGTCGGCGAGCAGCCGCCACAGCTCCCCGGGGGAGCTGACGCCGCCCGGATAGCGGCAGCTCATCGCCACGATCGCGATCGGCTCGCCGGACGAGTGGCCGGCGCCGGCCGCCACACCGGCCGCCGGG
The DNA here is from genome assembly GCF_056150385.1 of Micromonospora marincola. NCBI lineage: Bacteria > Bacillati > Actinomycetota > Actinomycetes > Micromonosporales > Micromonosporaceae > Micromonospora > Micromonospora marincola. Next base: position 1,268 of record NZ_JAXCFT010000023.1, read on the forward strand.
CCGGTCCCGAGCAGCTCCGCGCCGAGGTACGCCGCGAGCGCCGCAGGCGTCGGATAGTCGAAGACGAGCGTGGCGGGCAGTCGCAGCCCGGTGGCGATGGTCAGCCGGTTGCGCAGCTCGACCGCGGTAAGCGAGTCGAAGCCGAGTTCGGCGAAGGCCAGGTCGGTGGCGACCGCGTCGGCCGCGCCGTAGGCGAGGACCCCGGCGACGTGCCCGCGTACCAGGTCGAGCAGCAGCCGGTCGCGTGCCTCGGGGGCGAGGCCGGCGAGTCGCCCGGCCAGCCCGTCGGTGTCGGGCGCGGTCTGGGCGGCCTGCCGGGCGGGCGTCCGGACCAGGCCGCGCAGCATCGCGGGCAGGCGTCCGGCGCCGGCCAGGGTCCGCAGGGCCGGCAGGTCCAGCCGGACCGGGGCGACCGCCGGACGGTCGCCGGCGAGCGCGGCGTCGAACAGCGCAAGCGCGTCCGGCGCGTCGAGCGGCAGCACGCCGCCACGGGCCAGCCGGGAACGATCGCCGTCGGCCAGCTCACCTGTCATGCCGCTGGTGTCCGCCCACAGCCCCCAGGCGAGGGAGACGGCGGGCAGGCCGCACGCGTGCCGGTGGGCGGCGAGCGCGTCGAGGTAGGCGTTCCCGGCGGCGTAGTTCGCCTGCCCGGGGCTGCCCAGGGTGCCGGCCGCCGAGGAGTAGAGCACGAAGGCGGCCGGGCCGGCGTCGGCGGTCAGCTCGTGCAGGTGCCAGGCGCCGTCCATCTTCGGCCGCAGGACGGCGTCCAGCCGGTCCTCGGTGAGCGCGGTGACGATCCCGTCGTCGAGCAGCCCGGCGGCGTGCACGACGGCGGTCAGCGGATGCGCGTCCGGGACGGCGTCGAGCAGCGCGGCGACGGCGTCGCGGTCCGCCAGGTCGCAGGCGGCGATGGTGACCTCGGCGCCGCGCGCGGCGAGTTCGTCGCGGAGTTCGGCGCTGCCCGGGGCGTCGGCGCCGCGGCGGCTGGTGAGCAGCAGCCGGGTGACGCCGTAGCGGGCGACGAGGTGACCGGCGAGGAGCCGGCCGAGGGTGCCGGTCCCGCCGGTGATCAGCACGGTGCCGTCCGGGTCGAGGGCGGGCGGCGTCGGATCGTACCCGGTCAGGGCGGTGGCGCGGGGTGCCAGCAGCCGGCCGTCGCGGACCGCGACCTGCGGTTCGTCCCCGGCGGCGATCCGGGCGAGGAGGTCCGGGCCGGGCTCGTCGTGGGCGTCGACCAGGACGATCCGGCCGGGGTGCTCGGCCTGGGCGCTGCGGGCCAGGCCCCAGACCGCCGCCGCCGCGAGGTCGAGAACATCCTCCCCGGTACGGGTGGCGACCGCGCCCCGGCTCAGCAGCACGATCCGTGCCTCGGTGTCGAGCCACCGGCGGAGAACCCGCAGGGCCTGCCGGACCGGCTCGTGGTCGGCCGGGTGGGCGCCCGCGGACAGGCGCACCGCTACCACCTCGGCGTCCGCCGGCTCGTCGCCGTCAAGCACCGTCACCGCCGGTGCGTCCGCCACCTCGCGCGGCTCGCTCGGCACCCAGTCCACCGCGTAGAGCGGCTGCCGGCCCGCCGGCCGCGCGGCGACCAGCTGAGCGGCCGACACCGGCCGGGTGACAAGCGAGTCGATCGTGGCGACCGGCGCGCCGTCGGGGTCGAAGACGGCCACCGTCACGGTGTCGTCCCCGGCCGGGGTGATCCGGACCCGGGCGGTGCGGGCGCCGGTGGCGTGCAGCCGCATGCCGGCGAACGAGAACGGCAGCCGGACGGCCTCCCGGTCGTGACCGAGGGCGATCGGGTGCAGGGCGGCGTCGAGCAGCGCCGGGTGGATGCCGTACCCGTCGGTCTCGGTCTCCGCCGGCAGCGCCACCTCGGCCCAGACCGCGTCGTCGTCGCGCCACACGGCCCGGACGCCCTGGAAGACCGGCCCGTATCCGAGCCCGGTCTCGGCCAGTGACGGATAGAAGTCGGCCAGGTCGACCGGCTCGCCGGCCGGCGGCCACGCCGTCAGCCCGGCCGGCTCCGCGCCGCCCGCGCCGCCCGCGCTGGCGGTGCCGGTGACGTGGCGGATCCAGGTCGGGTCCGCGTCGTCGTCGGCCGGCCGGGAGTGGATCGACAGCGCGCGGCTGCCGTCCGGCCCCGGCGCGTCGACCCGCAGTTGGACGTGGACGGCCCCGGACGCCGGCAGCATCAGCGGCGCGTGCAGGACCAGTTCCTCGATCCGGTCCGCGCCGGCCTGGCCGGCCGCGTGCAGCGCCAGGTCGGCGAGGGCGGCGCCGGGCAGCAGCGGGTCGCCGAGCACCGCGTGGTCGGCCAGCCACGGGTGCGCGTGCAGGGACAATCGGCCGGTGAACAGGTGCCCGTCGGTGTCGGCGAGCGTCACCGTCGCGCCCAGCAGCGGATGCCCCGACGGCCGCAGGCCCAGGTCGGCGACGTTCCCGTCGCCGGGCGGCACGTCCAGCCAGTACCGCTGCCGGACGAACCCGTAGGTGGGCAGGTCCCCGGCGTCGACCGGGGCGGCGCCGTGGAAGACGGACCAGTCCACCTCGGTGCCGGCGGCGTGCGCCTGCCCGAGCGAGGTGTGGAACCGGCGCAGGCCGCCGTCGTCGCGACGCAACGAACCGGTCGCGGTCGCCCCCGCGGTGGCCGCGTCAAGTGTCTCCTGGGTGGCGACGGTAAGCACCGGGTGCGGGCTGGCCTCGATGAAGACCCGGAAACCGGCCGCCTGGAGCGCGTGCACGGTCTCCTCGTAGCGGACGGTCCGGCGCAGGTTGGTGTACCAGTAGCGGGCGTCCAGGCCGGTGGTGTCGAACTGCCCGGCGGTGACTGTGGAGTAGAAGGGGATGGCGGACGCCGCCGGACGGATTCCGGCCAGCAGGCCGAGCAGCTCCTCCTCGATCGCCTCCACGTGCGCGCCGTGCGAGGCGTAGTCGACCGGGATGCGGCGGGCCCGGACGCCGTCCGCCTCACAGCGCGCGATCAGCGCGGCCAGCGGCTCGGCGTCGCCGGAGACGACAGTGGACGCGGGACCGTTGACGGCGGCGATGCCGAGCCGGTCGCCCGCGTCGGCGAGCAGCGCGGTGACCTCGGCCGCGGGGAGCGGGATCGAGGCCATGCCACCCCGGCCGCCGATCGCGGCTAGCGCCCGGCTGCGCAACGCCACCACCAGGGCGGCGTCCTCCAGGCTGAGCGCGCCGGCGACGCACGCCGCGGCGATCTCACCCTGCGAGTGACCCACGACCGCGTCCGGGCGTACGCCGGAGGAGCGCCACAGCTCGGCAAGCGACACCATCACCGCGAACAGGGCCGGCTGCACCACGTCGGCCCGTTCCAGCGGCGGCGCGTCGGGGTGCCCGGCGAGTACGTCGAGCACGTCCCAGCCGGTGTGCGGGCGCAGCGCCGCCGCGCACTCCCGGAGGCGGTCCCGGAACACCGGGGCGGTCTCCAGCAGCTCGGTGGCCATCCCGGCCCACTGCGAGCCCTGGCCGGGGAAGACCATGACGGTCCGGGCGGGTCCGGCGGCGGTGCCGGTCACCACGGCGGCGGACGGCTCACCGGCGGCGAGCGCGTCGAGTGCCTGGCGGAACTCGTCCGGGCCGTCCGCCACGATCGCGGCCCGGTGGTGGAACCGGGCCCGGGTGCTCGCCAGCGCGGCGCCGATGGTGGCCGGGTCGGCCCCGGGGTGGGTGTCCAGGTGGTCGCGGAGCCGGGCGGCCTGGACCCGCAGCGCCGGCTCGGTCTTCGCGGACAGGATCCACGGTCCGGGCGTCGGGCGGGCCGGCTCGGTGGCGGGCTCCTCGGCCGGCGGCTCCTCCAGGATCAGGTGCGCGTTGGTGCCGCTGATGCCGAACGACGAGACCGCGGCCCGGCGCGGACGCCCGGTCACCGGCCACGGCTTGGCCTCGGTGAGCAGGTCCACCGCGCCCTCGGTCCAGTCCACGTGCGACGACGGCGCGTCGATGTGCAGGCTCTTCGGCAGGACGCCGTGCGCCATCGCCTGAACGATCTTGATGACGCTCGCCGCGCCGGCCGCCGCCTGGGTGTGCCCGATGTTCGACTTCACCGACCCCAGCAGCAGCGGCCGGTCCGCCGGCCGTTCCCGGCCGTACGTGGCCAGCAGCGCCTGCGCCTCGATCGGGTCGCCGAGGGTCGTGCCGGTCCCGTGCGCCTCCACCACGTCGATCTGGTCGGAGGTCAGCCGCGCGCTCGCCAGCGCCTGCCGGATCACCCGCTGCTGGGAGGGCCCGTTCGGGGCGGTGAGCTGGCTGCTCGTGCCGTCCTGGTTGAGCGCGCTGCCGGTGATCACGGCGAGCACCCGGTGCCCGTTGCGGCGGGCGTCGGAGAGTCGTTCCAGCAGCAGCACGCCCGCGCCCTCCGCCCAGGCCACCCCGTCGGCGGCCTCCGCGAACGACTTGCACCGCCCGTCCGGCGCCAGCCCGCGCTGCCGGCTGAAGTCGATGAACGTGCTCGGCGTCGCCATCACCGCGACGCCGCCGGCAAGCGCCAGCCCGCACTCCTCGTTGCGCAGCGCCTGGCAGGCCACGTGCATGGCGACGAGCGAGGACGAGCAGGCGGTGTCCACGGTGACCGCCGGGCCCTCGAACCCGAACGTGTAGGCGACCCGGCCGGAGGCGATGCTGCCCGCGTTGCCGGTGCCGATGAACCCCTCGAAGCCGGCCGGTGTGCGCTCCTGCAACCGGGAGCCGTAGTCGTTGTACATCACACCGGCGAAGACACCGGTGTCCGAGCCGCGCAGGGTGTCCGGGGTGATGCCGGCCCGCTCCATCGCCTCCCACGACGTCTCCAGCAGCAGCCGGTGCTGCGGGTCGACGGAGAGCGCCTCCCGGGGGCTGATGCCGAAGAAACCGGGGTCGAACAGGTCCGCGTCGTGCAGGAACCCGCCCTCCCGGGCGTAGCTGGTGCCGGTGTGCTCCGGGTCCGGGTGGTAGAGCGCGGTGGTGTCCCAGCCCCGGTTCTCCGGGAACGGCGTGATCGCGTCCACCTCACCGGCGACCAGGTCCCAAAGCTGTTCCGGAGTGCTCACCCCGCCCGGGTACCGGCAGGCCATGCCGATGATCGCGATCGGCTCGCGGCTCGCGGACTCCGCCTCGACCAGACGCTGCCGCGTCTGGTGCAGCTCGGCGGTGACCCGCTTCAGATAATCGCGGAGCCTGTCCTCATTCACCATGAACCTTCATTCCTCCGGATCCGGCGTGCTGAGCGGTGTCACGTCAGGAGATGCCGAGCTCTTTGTCGATCAGGTCGAACATCTCGTCGTCGCTTGCGGTGTCGATGCGGTCGGCCACCGAGGCGCCGTCGCTCCGAGCGGCGTGCACCCGGGCGAGCAGGGTCTGCAGGCGGGTGGCGAGCGGGCCGAGCGCGTCCGGACCCAGGCCGGGCATCCGCGCCTCCAGCCGGTCCAGGTCGGTCAGCACGGAACCGTCCGCCGGCGCTCCGGCCGGACCGGTGGCGGCCGGCGCCGGGACGATCCGGCCCAGCAGGTGCCCGGCCAGCGCGGTGGGCGTCGGGTAGTCGAACAGGATGGTGGCCGGCAGCCGTACCCCCACCGCCCCGGCCAGCCGGTTGCGGAACTGCACCGCGGTAAGCGAGTCGAAGCCCATGTCGAGGAAGCCGCGCTCCGCCTCGATGCTCTCCGGCCGGTCGTGCCCGAGCGCGGCGGCCATCGTGCCGCGGACCAGGTCCAGCAGGACCCGGCGCCGGTCGTCGTCGGCGAGCGTCGCCAGCCGCCGGGCCAGCGCCTCGGCGTCCGCCGCGGCCGTCTGCGCGGTCCGCCGTGCCGGCGCCCGGACCAGGCCCCGCAGCAGCGGCGGCACCGTTCCCGCCGAGGCCCGGGCGCGCAGCCGGGCCAGGTCGAGCCGGACCGGGACCAGGGCGGGCCGTTCCGGCAGCCGCATCGCGGCGTCGAAGAACGCCAGCCCCTGCGCGGCGGTCAGCGGCACCACGCCGGACGCCGCGATCCGGGCCGCTCCGGCCGGGTCGAGCGTCTCGCCCATACCCGCCGCCCACAGGCCCCACGCCAGCGAGCTGGCGGGCAGCCCACGGGCGTGCCGGTGCGCGGCGAGGCCGTCCAGCCAGGCGTTGGCAGCCGCGTAGTTCGCCTGCCCCGGACCGCCGAGCGTGCCCGAGACCGACGAGTACATGACGAACGCCGCCAGGTCGTGCCCCTGGGACAGCTCGTGCAGGTGCCACGCCGCGTCCACCTTGGGTCGCATCGTGGTGGCCAGCCGGCGCGGGCTCAGGCCGGTCACCATGCCGTCGTCGAGCACCCCGGCCGCGTGCACCACCGCGGTCAGCCGGCGTCCGGCCAGCAGCGCCGCCAGCTCGTCCCGGTCCGCGGCGTCGCAGGCGGCGATGGTGACCTCGGCCCCGAGCGCGGACAGCTCGGCACGCAGCTCCGCGGCGCCGAGCGCGGCCGGTCCACGCCGGCCGGTGAGCAGCAGCCGCCGGGCGCCGTGCGCGGTGATCAGGTGCCGGGCCAGGAGCGCGCCGAGCGCACCCGTGCCGCCGGTGATGAGCACGGTGCCGTCCGGATCGAACGCCGGCGAGTCGCCGTCGGCCGGCGGCACGGCGGTCAGCCGGGGCACCACGATCTCCCCGGCCCGGATCGCGAGTTGCGGCTCCGCGCCGGCCAGGGCACGCCGGAGCAGGTCCGCCGGCAGCGCCGCCGCCGGAACGTCCGAGTCGAGCAGCCAGAACCGGTCCGGGTGCTCGCTCTGCGCGGTCCGGACCAGGCCCCAGACGGCGGCGGCCGAAAGATCAAGGACATCTTCCCCGGTACGGGTGGAGACCGCCCCGCTCGTGACGATCGCCAGCCGGGTGTCGTCAAGCCGGTCGTCGGCGAGCCAGCCCTGCACCAGCCGCAGGACGTCCTCGGTGGGCCGGTGGTCGGCGGCGGTCCGACCGGGCGGCACCACGGCCACCACCACCGGCGGCCGGCCGGTGTCCCCGGCCACCTCGTCCGGATCCCGGTAGACGGTCGCGCCCGGCAGCTCCCGCAGCGCGCCGATCCGGTCCGGTCCGGCGTCACCCGCTCCGGCGGTGGTCCAGGTCGTCGCGTACAGCGGGTCGGCGACGGCGACCCGGGCGCCGGCGATCTGCGCCCGGGTGACCGGCCGGGCGGTGAGCGACTCGACCCGCACCACCGGGGCGCCGGCGCCGTCGACCGCGGTCAGGCTCACCGTGTCCGGGCCGATCGGGGTGACCCGCAGCCGGAACCGGGTGGCGCCTGTCGCGTGCAGGGTCACCCCGCTCCACGCGAACGGCAGCAGGATCTCCCCGTCCGTGCCGTTGTCGCGTGCGGCGACGGCAAGCAGCATCGGGTGCAGGGCCGCGTCCAGCAGAGCCGGGTGTACGCCGAACCCGGCCGGATCCGTCCCGGCCGGCAGGGCGACGTCGGCGTAGAGCGTCTCGCCGTCCCGCCACACCGCTTCCAGGCCGCGGAAGCGGGTCCCGTAGCCGTAACCGCGGACCGCGAGCGCGTCGTACAGGCCATCGAGCCGCACGCTCTCCGCGGCGGGTGGCGTGGTGGTGTCCTCGGGAGCGGCCGGTGTGGCGGCGCCCGCGGTTCCGGTGGCGTGGGTCGTCCACTCGGTGCCGGCCGGCGCCTTCTCCGGCCGGGAGTGGATGGTGAGCGTCCGGTCGCCGTCGTCGCCGGCCGGGCCGACCTGCACCCGCAGGTGGACCGCTCCCTGCTCGGGCAGGATCAGCGGGGCCTCAAGCGTCAGCTCCCCGAGGCCGTCCGTCCCGGCCTGGTCGGCGGCGTACAGCGCCAGCTCGACGAAGCCGGTCGCGGGGAGCAGGACCGCGTCGTGGATGGCGTGGTCGGCCAGCCAGGCGTGGGTGGCGAGGCCGATCCGACCGGTGAAGAGGTGGCCGCCGTCGGGCAGCTCGGTCGCGGCCGACAACAGCGGGTGGTCGGCGGTGGCCAGGCCGAGGCTCGCGGCGGTGCCGGTGGCGGCCGGGCGCAGCCAGTAGGGCCGGCGTTGGAAGGGGTACGTGGGTAGGTCGGTGAGCCGGCCGGCGGGTGTGGTGGTGGTCCAGGTGGTGTCGTGGCCCGCCGCGTGCAGCACTGCTTGGGCGTGGTGGCCGAGGTGGGCGGCGGTGATGGTGGCGGTGGTGTCCTCGGGGAGGCAGGCGTGGGTGAGTGTGCTGAGGGTGTTGTCGGGTCCGAGTTCGATGTATGCGGTGACGCCGGCGTTGTCGAGGGTGGTGATCATGTCGTGGTAGCGGACGGCGTCGCGGATGTGTCGGGTCCAGTAGGCGGCGTCGAAGGGCGGGGCGATGTCTCCGGTGCGGTTGGAGATGACCGGGATGGTGGCGGGGTGGTAGGTGACGGTCTGAGCGACGGTCTGGAATTCGTCGAGGACGCTGTCCATGTGGGGGGAGTGGAAGGCGTGTGAGGTGGTCAGCTTCTTGGTGCGGCGTCCTTGCCCGGCCCAGTGGGCGGCGATGGCGGCCGTTGCGGAGGGGTCGCCGGAGATGACGGTGCTGGTGGGTGAGTTGAGTCCGGCGATGGAGACCGTGTCCGGGTCGAGCATGGGGGTCAGCTCGTCCTCGGTGGCTTCGATGGCGATCATGGCGCCGCCGGGTGTGGCCGCCTGCATGAGCCGTCCTCGGGCGGTGACGAGGAGTGCGGCGTCGGGGAGGCTCAGCACGCCGGCGAGGTGGGCGGCGGAGAGTTCGCCGATGGAGTGGCCGGTGAGGTAGTCGGGGGTGATGCCCCAACTGGTGACGAGGGCGTGCATGGCCACGTGTGTGGCGAAGAGGGCGGGTTGGGTGTAGCGGGTTTCGTGGACGGCGTCGACCATGGCTTCACGCAGGGGCCGGTCGAGGTGCTTGTCCAACTCGGCGCAGACGGCGTCGAACGCGTCGAGGAAGACCGGTTCGTCGCGGTGGGCCATCTCGGGGTGTTGGCTGCCCTGCCCCGTGCAGAGGAACGCGGTCTTCCCGGCCGGGCGGGCGATGCCGCGCACCAGGGACGCATGCGGTTCATCGGCGGCCAGGGCGGCCAGTGCCTCGTGGTGGTGGTCGAGGATGACGGCGCGGTGGGTGTGGTGGGCGCGGCGGGCCAGGGTGTGGGCGACGTCGTCCTGCGCCTTGCCGTCGACGTGGTCGCGCAACCGCACGGCGGACTCGCGCAGCGCATCCGTCGTACGGCCGGAGAGCAGCCACGGCACCGGCGTGCCCACCGGCTCCCGCCCGTCCACGTCCGGCGCTTCCTCGATGATGAGGTGGGCGTTGGTGCCGCTGATCCCGAACGACGACACCCCGGCCCGGCGCGGACGGCCGTTGCGCTTCCACGGCTGGGCCTCGGTGAGCAGCGCGACGTCGCCCGAATCCCAGTCGACGTGCGGGGACGGCTCGTCGACGTGCAGCGTCTGCGGGAGCAGGTCGTTGCGCAGCGCCTGCACCATCTTGATCACCCCGCCGATGCCGGCGGCGGCCTGCGCGTGCCCGATGTTGGACTTGATGGAGCCGAGCCAGAGGGGCCGGTCGGCGGGTCGGTCCTGGCCGTACGTGGCGAGCAGCGCCTGCGCCTCGATCGGGTCGCCGAGGGTGGTGCCGGTGCCGTGCGCCTCGACCGCGTCCACCTCGGACGGCTTCAGCCGGGCATTGGCGAGGGCCTGGCGGATGACGCGCTGCTGGGACGGCCCGTTGGGTGCGGTGAGGCCGTTGCTCGCCCCGTCCTGGTTGACCGCCGACCCCCGGATGACCGCCAGGACCGGGTGCCCGTTGCGCTTGGCGTCGGAGAGCCGTTCGAGCAGGAGCATGGCGGCGCCCTCGGCCCAGGCGGTGCCGTTCGCGCCCGCCGCGAAGGACTTCGCCCGGCCGTCCGGGGCGAGCCCGCGCTGCCGGCTGAACTCGATGAACATGCCAGGCGTCGACATCACCGCCGCCCCACCGGCCAAGGCCAGATCGCACTCGCCGCCGCGCAGCGCCTGACCGGCCAGGTGCATGGCGACGAGCGACGACGAACAGGCCGTGTCGACGGTGACCGCCGGGCCCTCCAGGCCGAACGTGTAGGCGATCCGGCCCGACGCCACGCTCGTCGTCGTCCCGGTCAGCAGGTGACCCTCGACGCCCTCGCCGCCGGTGTGCAGCAGCGACAGGTACTCGTGGGCGGACACCCCGGCGAAGACGCCGGTGGCGGTGCCGCGCAGCGTGGCCGGGTCGATGCCGGCGCGTTCCAGTGCCTCCCACGAGGTTTCCAGCAGCAGTCGCTGCTGCGGGTCGATGGCGAGCGCCTCCCGCGGGCTGATCCCGAAGAACTCCGGGTCGAAGCGGTCCGCGTCACGCAGGAAACCACCGTGCCGCACGTACGTCTTGCCGCTGGCGTCCGGGTCGGGGTCGTAGAGGTCGTCGACGTCCCAGCCCCGGCCGTCCGGGAAGGCGCCGACCGCGTCGACCCCGCCGGCGAGCAGCTCCCACAGCGTCTCCGGGGTGTCCGCGCCGCCCGGGAACCGGCAGGCCATGCCGACGATGGCGATCGCCTCGTCGTCGAGACCCGTGGCGCGGGCGGGCGCCACGGCGACGGCCCGGTCCGCCGGCACGTCGGCGAGGCGTCCGTGCACGAACTCGGCGATCGCCGCCGGCGTCGGGTAGTCGAAGACCAGGGTGGCCGGCAAGCGTAGCCCGGTCGCCGCGCTCAACGCGTTGCGGAACTCCACCGCGGTAAGCGAGTCCAGGCCCATCTCCAGCAGCGCGCGGGAGGCGTCGATCCGGTCCACGTCGGTGTGGCCGAGCACCTCGGCGACCCGGGAGCGGACCAGGTGCAGGACGGTACGCAGTTGCTCGCCCGCGGGCCGCCCGGCCAACTGCCCGCGCAACGCCGCGCCGCCGGTCCCGGCGTCGGTGGCGGCCCGCCGCTGCGGGACCCGCACCAGAGCCCGGAAGACCGCGGGCAGACCGCCGGCGGCGGCCCGGGACTGCATCGCGCCGTGGTCGAACAGGGCGGGCACCAGGGTCGGCGCGCCGGTGGCGAGCGCGGCGTCGAAGAGCGCGAGCGCCTCCGCGGCGGGCAGCGGCAGCACGCCGGTCCGCCCGATCCGGGAGGAGTCGGCGTCCGGAAGCGCCGCGCCCATGCCGCCGCCGTCGGTCGACTCCCACAGCCCCCACGCGAGTGATGCCGCCGGCAACCCCTGCGCGTGCCGGTGGGCGGCGAGCCCGTCCAGGTACGCGTTCGCGGCGGCGTAGTTGGCCTGCCCGGCGCTGCCGATCGTGGCGGCGACCGAGGAGTAGAGCACGAACGCCGCCAACGGCCGGTCCGCGGTCAGCCGGTGCAGGTGCCAGGCGCCGTCGGCCTTCGGCCCCAGCACCGCCGCCAGGCCGTCGTCGTCGAGCGCGCCGACTGTGGCGTCCCGGAGCACGCCGGCGGCGTGGATCACCCCGGTCAGCGGGTGGGCGTCCGGGATCGCGGCGAGCAGGGCGGCGAGTCGGTCCCCGTCGCCGGAGTCGCAGGCGGCGACCTCGGCGTGCGCGCCCAGCTCGGCCAACTCCTCGACGAGCCGGTCGGCGCCGGGTGAGTCCGGCCCGCGGCGGCTGGTCAGCAGCAGCCGGCGGACGCCGTACCGGACGACGAGGTGGCGGGCCAGCAGCGCACCCAGCGCCCCGGTGCCACCGGTGATCAGGACGGTCCCGGCCGGGTCGAACCGGCCCTCGGTGACCGGCTCGGCCGGCCGGTCGGTGGTGACCAGGCGGGGGACGAAGGCCCGGCCGGCGCGGAACGCGATCTGCGGCTCGTCGGCGGCCAACGCCTCGGCCAGCGGCTCCGGCGCCAGATCCGTGAGGGCGGCGTCGGCGTCGGCGAGCCCGAACCGGCCGGGGTGCTCGGTCTGCGCGCTGCGCACCAGACCCCACACCGCCGCCGCGGGCAGATCGGTGACGTCCTCGGCGTCCTCGGTGGCGGTCGCGCCCCGGGTCAGTAGCACCAGCCGGCTGCCGTCCAGCCGGTCGTCGGCCAGCCAGCCCCGGATCAGGTCGAGCGCCGCCCGGATCGGCGCGCGGTCGTCCGGGCCGGTGGCGGATTGCACCCGGGCCAGCACGATCGGCGGCACGGCGCCCGCGTCGGCGAGCGCGGCCGGATCCGGGTGGACCGGCACGCCGGCCGGACCGTCACCCGGCGCGCCGAGAACGGCAAGCGCCGGTGCCCCGGTCCCGGCCGCCGGCGCGGCGGTCCAGGCGAGGCGGTAGAGCGGGGGCCGGGCGTCCGGACGGGACGCGGTCAGTTGCTCCGGCGAGACCGGGCGCATGGTGAGGGCGTCGACGGCGAGCACGGGCGCGCCGGTCGGGTCGGCCATCAGCAGCGACACCGTGTCCGGCCCGGCCGGGGTGACCCGGATCCGCAGTGCGGTGGCGCCGACGGCGTGCCGGCTGACGCCGGTCCAGGAGAACGGCAGCCGCACCGTCCCGCCGTCGTAGCGGAAGTTCAGCGGGTGCAGCGAGGAGTCGAAGAGGGCGGGGTGCACGCCGTACGCGTCCGGCCCGGTCCCGTCGGGCAGTCCGGTCTCCGCGTAGATCGTCTCGCCGTCGCGCCAGGCCGCCCGCATGCCCTGGAACAGCGGCCCGTAGTGGTAGCCGCGTTCGGCGAACTCCCGGTAGAAGGTCTCGGTGTCAAGCGGGGACGCGCCGGCCGGCGGCCACGCGGCGAGCGCCTCGGCGGACCGGGGCGCCTCGGCGGTGAGCGTGCCGCTGGCGTGCCGGGTCCAGGTGGCGCCCGGCGCGGCGTCCTCCGGTCGGGAGTGGACGGTGAAGGTCCACCGCCCGCCCTCCGCGGCGCCGGTGCTGACCCGCAGGTGCAGCGCGCCCTGCTCGGGCACGGCGAGGAAGACGTGGTGGGTCAGCTCCTCGACGGCCGCCGCGCCGATCCGGTCGGCGACCTCCAGGAGCAGGTCGATGAACGCCACGCCGGGCAGGACCACGGTGCCGTGCACGGCGTGCTCGACGAGCCACGGGTGGGAGCGCCGCGAGATCCGCCCGGTGTAGAGCCGGCCGTTCCCGTCGGGGAGTTCCACCTCGGCCTGGAGCAACGGGTGGGTGGCGTCGTGCTGGCCGAGGCTGCTCGGGGCGCGCGGGGTTGCCGGCGCGGCGAGCCAGAACGGCTGGTGCTGGAAGGCGTAGGTGGGCAGGTCGAGGTGCCGGCCGGTCGGGGGCGTGGTGGTCCAGACCGTCTCGCGGCCGGCCGCGTGCAGCGCCGCTTGGGCGTGGTGGCCGAGGTGGGCGGCGGTGATGGTGGCGGTGGTGTCCTCGGGCAGGCAGGCCCGGGTGAGGGCGCTGAGGGTGTTGTCGGGTCCGAGTTCGATGTATGCGGTGACGCCGGCGTTGTCGAGGGTGGTGACCGTGTCGTGGTAGCGGACGGCGTCGCGGATGTGTCGGGTCCAGTAGGCGGCGTCGAAGGGTGGGGCCACGTCTCCGGTGCGGTTGGAGATGACGGGGATCGTCGCGGGGTGGTAGGTGAGCGTGGCGGCGATGGCCTGGAACTCGTCCAGGATCGGGTCCATGTGCGGGGAGTGGAAGGCGTGCGACGTGGTGAGTTTCTTGGTGCGCCGTCCGAGACTCGCCCAGTGCACGGCGATGTCGGTGACGGCGTCGGTGTCGCCGGAGATGACGGTGCTGGTGGGCGAGTTGAGTCCGGCGATGGAAACCGTGGCGGGGTCGAGCATCGGGGCCAACTCGTCCTCGGTGGCCTCGATCGCGATCATGGTGCCGCCTGCGGTGGCGGCCTGCATGAGTCGTCCTCGGGCGGTGACGAGGAGTGCGGCGTCGGGCAGGGTCAGGACGCCGGCGAGGTGGGCGGCGGAGAGTTCGCCGATGGAGTGGCCGGTGAGGTAGTCGGGGGTGATGCCCCAACTGGTGACGAGGGCGTGCATGGCCACGTGTGTGGCGAAGAGGGCGGGTTGGGTGTAGCGGGTTTCGTGGACCGCGTCGACCATGGCTTCCCGCAGGGGCCGGTCGAGGTGCTTGTCCAACTCGGCGCAGACGGCGGTGAAGGCGTCGAGGAAGACGGGTTCGTCGCGGTGGGCCATCTCCGGGTGCTGGCTGCCCTGACCCGTGCACAGGAACGCGACCTTCCCGGCCGGACGGGCGGTGCCGCGTACCAGCGCGGGGTGTGGGTTGTCGGCGGCCAGAGCGTCGAGCGCTTCGCGGTGGTCGGCGAGGATCACCGCGCGGTGGGTGTGCTGGGCGCGGCGGGCCAGGGTGTGGGCGATGTCGGCGTCCGCGTGGCCGTCGAGGTGGTCGCGCAGCCGGCCGGCGTTGTCCCGCAACGCCTCCGGCGTGTGCCCGGAGAGCAGCCACGGCGACCCCACCGGAGAGCCGGCCGCACCCTCGCCGGACGGCGCCGCCGGAGCCGTGCCCTGCTCCAGGACGAGGTGCGCGTTGGTGCCGCTGATGCCGAACGACGACACCGCGGACCGGCGCGGCCGGCCGGTGTCCGGCCAGGCCCGCGACTCGGTGAGCAGGGCGACGCTCCCGGCGTCCCAGTCGATGTGCGGGGACGGCTCGTCGACGTGAAGCGTCTGCGGCAGCACCCCGTGGTGCATGGCCTGCACCATCTTCACCACCCCGCCGATGCCGGCGGCGGCCTGCGCGTGCCCGATGTTCGACTTCAGCGAGCCGAGCCACAGTGGCCGGTCGTCGGGCCGGTCCTGGCCGTAGGTGGCAAGCAGCGCCTGCGCCTCGATCGGGTCGCCGAGGGTGGTGCCGGTGCCGTGCGCCTCGACCGCGTCCACGTCGGCCGGTTCCAAACGCGCGTTGGCGAGGGCCTGCCGGATGACCCGCTGCTGGGCGGGACCGTTGGGAGCGGTGAGGCCGTTGCTCGCCCCGTCCTGGTTGACCGCCGACCCCCGGATGACCGCCAGGATCGGATGCCCGTTGCGGCGGGCGTCGGAGAGCCGTTCGAGCAGGAGCATGGCGGCGCCCTCGGCCCAGGCGGTGCCGTTCGCGCCCGCCGCGAAGGACTTCGCCCGGCCGTCCGGCGCGAGCCCGCGCTGCCGGCTGAACTCGATGAACATGCCCGGCCCGGCCATGATGGTCGCGCCGCCGGCCAGGGCCAGATCGCACTCGCCGCCGCGCAACGCCTGACCGGCCAGGTGCATGGCGACGAGCGACGACGAGCAGGCCGTGTCGACCGTGACCGCCGGACCCTCCAGGCCGAACGTGTAGGCGATCCGGCCCGACGCCACGCTCGTCGTGGTCCCGGTCAGCAGGTAGCCCTCCACCCCCTCCGAACCGGTGTGGCAGAGCGAGACGTACTCCTGGGCGGACACCCCGGCGAAGACGCCGGTGGCGGTGCCGCGCAGCGTGGCCGGGTCGATGCCTGCTCGTTCCAGTGCCTCCCACGAGGTTTCCAGCAGCAGCCGCTGCTGCGGGTCGATGGCGAGCGCCTCCCGCGGGCTGATCCCGAAGAACTCCGGGTCGAACTGCTCGGCGTCGTAGACGAAACCGCCCTCACGCACGTACGTCTTGCCCCCGGCGTCCGGGTCGGGGTCGTAGAGGTCGTCGGCGTCCCAGCCCCGGCTCGCCGGGAAGCCACCCACCGCGTCGACCCCACCCGCGACCAGGTCCCACAGCGTCTCCGGGGTGTCCGCGCCGCCCGGGAACCGGCAGGCCATGCCGACGATCGCGATCGCCTCGTCGTCGCCCGCCCGGGTCCGCCGGACGGTCCGGGCGGGGAGATCGGCAGCCGTCTCCGACAGCTCGGCGGTCAGGTGGGCGCCGAGCGCCGCAGGCGTCGGGTAGTCGAAGATCAGCGTCGCGGGCAGGGCCAGCCCGGTGGCCTTCCCCAGCCTGGTCCGGAACTCGATCGCGCTGAGCGAGTCGAAGCCGAGTTCCTGGAACTGCCGGTCGGCGTCCACGGTCGCCGCCGACGCGTGCCCGAGCGCGCCCGCGACCTGTGCGCACACCAGGTCGGTCAGGATCCGTCGCCGGTCCACGTCCGGCCGCCCGGCCAACTGCCGGCGTAGCTCGTCACCGCCGGCCTGGCCGCCGCGGGCCGCCCGCCGGGCCGGCGCGCGCACCAGGCCGCGGAGGATGGCCGGCAGGTCGCCGCCGTCGGCCAGCCGGCGCAGCGCCGCCAGATCCAGCCGGGCCGGCACCAGCGCGGGCCGGTCCCCGGCCAGCGCCGCGTCGAACAGTCCGAGTCCTTCCGCCGCGGTGAGCGGGACGATCCCGCCACGGGCGACCCGGGCCGCCGCCGCCTCGTCCAGGGTCGCGCCCATGCCGTCGTCCCCGGTCGGCGCCCACAGTCCCCAGGCGAGGGAGACCGCTGGCAGCCCGTGCGCGCGCCGGTGCGCGGCCAGTCCGTCGAGCGCGGCGTTCGCGGCGGCGTAGTTGCCCTGCCCGGCCGTCCCGAGCGTCCCGGCGATCGACGAGTAGAGCACGAACGCCGCAAGCCCGGAGCCGGCGGTCAGCTCGTGCAGGTGCCACGCCGAGTCCACCTTGGCCGACAGCGTCGCGTCCATGTGCTCCGGGGTGAGCGAGGTGAGCGCGGCGTCCCGCAGGACCCCGGCGGCGTGCACCACGGCGGTCAGCGGGTGCGCGGCGGGCACGGTGGCGAGCAGCTCGGCGACCCGGTCACGGTCGGTGAGGTCGGCGGCGACGATGTCCACGTGCGCGCCAAGCCCGGTGAGGGCGGCCCGAAGCGCGGTGGCGCCCGGGGCGTCGGGTCCGCGACGGCTGGTCAGCAACAGCCGGGTGACGCCGTGGCGGGTGACCAGGTGGGTGGCCAGGAGCGCGCCGAGGGCGCCGGTGCCGCCGGTGATCAGGACGGTGCCGCCCGCGTCGAGCGAGGTCGCGGCGCCGCCGGTCACGGCCGTCACCCGGGGCGCCAGGATCCGGCCGTCGCGCAGGGCGACCTGCGGTTCGTCGCCGTCGGCGAGCCGGGCGAGCAGGTCACCGTCCGGGTCCTCGTCGGCGTCGATCAGGACGATGCGCCCGGGGTGCTCGGCCTGGGCGCTGCGGGCCAGGCCCCAGACGGCCGCGCCCACAAGATCAGAAACATCCTCGCCGGTACGCGTCGCGACCGCGCCCCGGGTCAGCAGAAGCAACCGGGCCTCGGCCGGCCGGGGCGCGTCGAGCCAGCGCTGGAGGAGCCCCAGGACGTCCGCGACCGGCCCTTGGTCGGGCCGGGCGCCGGCCGGCACCCGCACGGCGATCCGGTCCGCCGGCTCCGCCGGCCATCCGTCCTCCGCAAGCAGCTCCAGCGGCTCGCCCACGGCGGCGCCCGGACCCGGCCGGGGCACCCAGTCCACCCCGTACAGCGGCAGGCCGGTGTCCGGCCGGGCGGCGGCCAGTTGCGCGGCCGACACCGGGCGGGTGATGAGCGAGTCCACCGTCGCCACCGGCGCGCCGGTGCCGTCGGCGATGGTAAGCGCCAGCCGGTCCAGGCCGGACACCACGATCCGGACCCGCAGCGTGTCGGCGCCGACCGCGTGCAGCGCGATCCCGCCCCAGGTGAAGGGCACCCGCACCTGGCCGGCGTCCGGGTCCTCCTCGGGACGCAGCGCGGAGCCGACCGCGATCGGGTGCAGGGCCGAGTCGAGCAGGCCGGGGTGCAGCCCGAAGTCGCCCGGGTCGGCGCCCTCCGGCAGCGACACCTCGCCGTAGATGGTGTCGCCGTCCCGCCACGCCGCCCGCAGGCCCAGGAAGAGCGGGCCGTAGCCGAAACCGGCGCCGGCCAGTCGCCGGTAGAGGTCCGCGACGTCGATCGCCGCGCCCGGGGGCGGCCACTCGGTCAGCCCGGCCGGCGTCGCGTCCGGGGCGACGGCCAGGACTCCGGTGGCGTGCCGGGTCCAGTCCGCGCCGGGCGGCGCGTCCTCGGACCGGGAGTGGACGCTGAACGTACGCCGGCCGGCGTCGTCGGCCGCGTCCACGGAGACCCGCAGGTGCAGCGCGCCCTGCTCGGGGACGGCCAGGAAGACGTGGTGGGTCAGCTCTTCGATCAGGTCGCAGCCGACCCGGCTTCCGGCGTGCAGCAGCATGCCCACGAACGCGGCGCCCGGCACGACGAGCGCCCCGTGCACGGCATGCTCGGCGATCCACGAGTCGGTACGCGCCGAGATCCGGCTGGTGAAGAGGTGGCCGTTTCCGTCCGGCAGCTCCACCTCGGCGTGGAGCAGGGGGTGCGCGGCGGTGGCCTGGCCCAGGCTGGCGGCGTTGTGCGGGGTGTTGGATGCGTCGAGCCAGAACGTCTGCTGCTGGAACGGGTACGTGGGCAGGTCGGTGAGTCGTCCGGCGGATGTGGTGGTGGTCCAGACCGTCTCGCGGCCGGCCGCGTGCAGTGCGGCGTGTGCGTGGTGGCCGAGGTGGGCGGCGGTGATGGTGGCGGTGGTGTCCTCGGGGAGGCAGGCGTGGGTGAGTGTGCTGAGGGTGTTGTCGGGTCCGAGTTCGACGTAGGTGGTGACGCCGGACGCGTCGAGGGTGGACACCGTGTCGTGGTAGCGGACGGCGTCGCGGATGTGTCGGGTCCAGTAGGCGGCGTCGAAGGGTGGGGCGATCTCGCCGGTCCGGTTGGAGATGACGGGGATCGTCGCGGGGTGGTAGGTGACGGTCTGAGCGATGGTCTGGAATTCGTCGAGGATCGGGTCCATGTGGGGGGAGTGGAAGGCGTGTGAGGTGGTGAGCTTCTTGGTGCGCCGTCCGAGTCCGGCCCAGTGTGCGGCGATCTCGGCGACCGCTTGAGGATCGCCGGAGATGACGGTGCTGGTGGGCGAGTTCAGCCCGGCGATGCTGACCGTGGCGGGGTCGAGCATGGGGGTCAGTTCGTCCTCGGTGGCTTCGATGGCGATCATGGCGCCGCCGGGTGTGGCCGCCTGCATCAGTCGTCCTCGGGCGGCGACGAGGAGCGCGGCGTCGGGCAGGCTCAACACTCCGGCGAGGTGGGCGGCGGACAACTCGCCGATGGAGTGGCCGGTGAGGTAGTCCGGGGTGACGCCCCAACTGGTGACCAGGGCGTGCATTGCCACGTGCATCGCGAAGAGGGCGGGTTGGGTGTAGCGGGTTTCGTGGACCGCGTCGACCATGGCTTCACGCAGGGGCCGGTCGAGGTGCTTGTCCAACTCGGCGCAGACGGCGTCGAACGCGTCGAGGAAGACCGGCTCGTCGCGGTGGGCCATCTCCGGGTGCTGGCTGCCCTGACCCGTGCACAGGAACGCGACCTTCCCGGCGGGTCGGGTGACGCCGCGCACCAGGGACGCATGCGGTTCATCGGCGGCCAGGGCGGCCAGTGCGTCGTGGTGGTGGTCGAGGATGACGGCGCGGTGGGTGTGGTGGGCGCGGCGGGCCAGAGTGTGGGCGACGTCGTCCTGCGCCTTGCCGTCGACGTGATCGCGCAACCGTGCGGCGGACTCGCGTAGCGCCTCGGGGGTGCGGCCGGAGAGCAGCCACGGCACCGGCGTACCGGTCGGCGGCTCCGGCTCCTCCACGTCCGGCGCTTCCTCGATGATGACGTGGGCGTTGGTGCCGCTGATCCCGAACGACGACACCCCGGCCCGCCGCGGGGACCCGTCCGGCGCCCACGGCTGGGCCTCGGTGAGCAGGGCGACGTTCCCGGCGTCCCAGTCGACGTGCGGGGACGGGGTGTCCACGTGCAGCGTCTGCGGCAACACACCGTTGCGCAGCGCCTGGACCATCTTGATCACCCCGCCGACGCCGGCGGCGGCCTGCGCGTGCCCGATGTTCGACTTCAGCGAGCCGAGCCACAGCGGCCGGTCGTCGGGCCGGTCCTGGCCGTAGGTGGCCAGGAGCGCCTGCGCCTCGATCGGGTCACCCAACGTGGTGCCGGTGCCGTGCGCCTCGACCGCGTCCACCTCGGACGGCTTCAGCCGGGCGTTGGCCAGGGCCTGGCGGATGACCCGCTGCTGGGACGGCCCGTTGGGGGCGGTGAGGCCGTTGCTCGCGCCGTCCTGGTTGACCGCCGACCCCCGGATGACCGCCAGGACCGGGTGCCCGTTGCGCTTGGCGTCGGAGAGCCGCTCCAGGAGCAGGATGCCGGCGCCCTCGGCCCAGGCGGTCCCGTCGGCGGTGGCGGAGAACGACTTGCACCGCCCGTCCGGGGCCAGGCCGCGTTGCCGGCTGAACTCGATGAACATGCCCGGCCCGGCCATGATTGTCGCGCCGCCGGCCAAGGCCAGATCGCACTCGCCGCCGCGCAGCGCCTGACCGGCCAGGTGCATGGCGACGAGCGACGACGAGCAGGCCGTGTCGACGGTGACCGCCGGGCCCTCCAGGCCGAGCGAGAACGCGATCCGGCCCGACGCGACGCTCGTCGTCGTCCCGGTCAGGACGTACCCGTCGACGTCCGCCCCGCCGGTGTAGCACAGCGACGCGTACTCCTGGCTTATCGCCCCGACGTAGACCCCGGTCCGGCTGCCGTGCAGCGTCGCCGGGTCGATGCCGGCCCGTTCCAGCGCCTCCCACGAGGTTTCCAGCAGCAGTCGCTGCTGCGGGTCGATGGCAAGCGCCTCCCGGGGGCTGATCCCGAAGAACTCCGCGTCGAAGCGTTCGGCGTCGTAGAGGAAACCGCCGTGCCGGGCGTACGACCTACCGGCCGCCCCCGGGTCCGGGTCGTAGAGGCCGTCCAGGTCCCAGCCCCGGGTGACCGGGAAGCCGCCGATCGCGTCCACGCCGCCCTCGACGAGCGACCACAGCGCCTCCGGGGTGTTCGCCCCGCCCGGGAACCGGCAGGCCATGCCCACGACGGCGATCGGCTCCTGCCGGTCCGCCTCCGCCTTGCGCAGTTGCCGCCGGGCCTGGGCCAGGTCCGCCGTCACGCGCTTCAGATAATCGCGAAGCTTTCCCTCGTTCACGAACAACCTCGATATCTTCCAGGCGGGCGGCGGCTCAGATCGCGTCGAGCTCGTTGTCGATGAAGTCGAAGATCTCGTCGTCGGTGGCCGAATCGATCCGCTCGTGCACGGCCGTGGCCAGGTCGCGGTCCGGGTCCCCGTCCCCGCGCAGCGCGAACAGCAGGTCCTCGACGCGGCTGACGAGCACCTCCCGCAGGCGCTCGTCCGGCGGTGACTGGCGGACGGCGGCCTCCAACCGGTCCAGGTCGGCCAGGGCCGGCGGTGGCACGTCCTCCCCGGCCAGCTCGGTCAGCAGCAGCTCGGCGACGGCGGCCGGGGTGGGCCGGTCGAAGGTGAGGGTCGAGGGCAACCGCAGCCCGACCGCGGTGCCGAGCCGGTTGCGCAGCTCCACGGCGGAGAGCGAGTCGAACCCGGCCTCCTTGAACGACCGGTCGCCGTCGACCGCGCCCGCGCCCGCGTGCCCGAGGACCGTCGCGGCCTCGGTGCGGACCAGGTCGAGCAGGACGCTGTGCCGTTGGGCGAGGGACAGCCCGGCCAGCCGGCGCGCCCAGGCGGACGCCGGTGGCTCGTCGGCCGTGGTGGGCTCGGCCGCCCGCCGGGCCGCCGGGCGGACGATGCCCCGCAGGATCGGCGGCACCGAGTCGGGGCGGACCCGCAACGCGGACACGTCCAACCGGGTGGGCACCACCATCGGCAGGCTCGTCTCCCGGGCCGCGTCGAACAGCGCCAGCCCCTCCTCCTCGGTGAGCGCGGTGATGCCGTTGCGGGCCATCCGCAGCAGGTCGGCCTCGTCCAGCCGGTCAGCCATGCCCCGGCCCGCCCAGAGGCCCCAGGCCAGCGACGTGGCCGGGAGCCCGGCCGCCTGCCGGTGGGTGGCGAGCGCGTCCAGGAAGGCGTTCGCGGCGGCGTAGTTGGCCTGCCCGGCGTTGCCGAACGTGCCGACCACCGAGGAGAAGAGCACGAATTCTGCCAGGTCGGCGTCGCGGGTCAGCTCGTGCAGCAGCCAGGCCGCGTCCGCCTTGGGGCGCAGCGTGGCCGTGACGGCGTCGGCGTCCAGCCGTTCGACGGTGCCGTCCGCGACCACGCCGGCGGCGTGGATCACGGCGGTCAGCGGGTGCGCCGCCGGCACGGCGGCCAGCAGCGCCCGGACGGCGGCCGGCTCGGCGAGGTCGACGGCGGTCACCGACACCTCCGCGCCGAGCGCGGTCAGCTCGGTGACCAGGTCGCCGGCGCCGTCCGCGGCGCCGCCGCGCCGGCTGGCGAGCATCAGCCGCCGGATCCCGTGCCGGGCCACCAGGTGCCGGGCCACAAGCGCGCCCACACCCCCGGTCCCACCCGTGACGAGCACGGTGCCGTCCGGGTCGAGCGGCCGGGGCACGGTCAACACCAGCTTGCCGACGTGCCGGGCCTGGGCCAGGAAACGGAACGCCTCGGGCGCCTGCCGGACGTCCCAGCCGGTCGCCGGCAGCGGTCGAAGGGTGTCGTCGGCGAACAACGGCATCAGCCGGTCCAGCATCGCCCCGATCCGCTCCGGGGGCAGCGCCAGCAGGTCGAAGGCGCGGTAGGCGACGCCGGGATGCGCGGCGGCGACCACTTCCGGATCGCGGATGTCGGTCTTGCCCAACTCGATGAACCGGCCGCCGCGCGGCAGCAGGCGCAGCGAGGCGTCGACGAACTCGTGGGCCAGGCAGTCGAGGACCACGTCGACCCCGGCGCTGTCGGTGGCGGCGAGGATCCGGTCGGCGAAGTCGAGGCTGCGTGAGGAGGCGATCGCGGACTCCGGGATCCCCAGCTCGTGCAGCGTCTCCCACTTGCCGGGGCTGGCGGTGCCGTACACGTCCGCGCCGAGGTGTCGGGCCAACTGCACTGCGGCCATGCCGACGCCGCCGGCCGCCGCGTGCACAAGCACCCGCTCGCCCCGGCGCAGCCCGGCCAGCTCGACGAGCCCGTACCAGGCGGTCAGGAACACCACGGGCACGGTGGCCGCCCGCGCGTACGTCCAGCCGGCCGGCATCGGCGCGAGGGTGTGCTCGTCGGTGACCGCGATCGGTGCGAACGCGCCGGTGAGCAGCCCCAGCACCCGGTCGCCGGGCACGAACCGGGTGACGCCCGGCCCGGTGTCGAGCACCACGCCGGCGCCTTCCAGCCCCAGCACCGTGTGCTCGGGAATCATGCCCAGGGCGAGCGCCACGTCCCGGAAGTTCAGCCCGGCCGCGCGGACCGCGATCCGCACCTCGCCGGCACGGAGCGGCCGGTCCGCGTCCGGGTTGGGGACCAGGGCCAGGCCCTCAAGCGAGCCGCGCTCGTGCACGTCCACCCGCCAGCCGCGGTCGCCGGTGGCGGCGGCGAGCGCGGTCTGCGGCGTCACCCGGGCCAGCCGGGGGACCAGCACCGCTCCCTCCCGGACCGCCACCTGCGGTTCGTCGCTGCTCACCGCCGGGACCAGCATGCGGTACGACTCCGGCCGCCCGTCGACGTCCAGGAGCGTGAACCGGCCGGGGTGCTCGACCTGGGCGGCGCGGATCAGCCCCCAGATCGGCGCGGTCCCGAGGTCCGGCGACGTGTCGGCGCCCTCCACGGACACCGCGTTGCGGGTGAGGACGACAAGCCGTGACCCACCGAAGGCGTGGTTGTCCAGCCAGCCCTGCAACAGGGCCAGGGTCTCGGCGGTGTGCCGGTGCGCGCCCTCGACCGGGTCCTCGCCCGGCACGTCCGGCGGGCTGGCGCACAGCACCACCGTGGACAGCGGGCTCCCGGTGCGTACCGCCGCGGCGAGCGTGCCCAGGTCCCGGTAGTCGCGGACGGCCACGCCGCTGTCGGCGAGCGCGCCGAACAGTTCGGCGTCGTCGCCGAGGACGGCCCACGGCGCGTCGGGGGCGCCGGGCGAGGCCGGGCCGGCGGGCAGCCAGCCGAGCCGGTAGAGGCCGTCCCGGTCCTCCGCCGCCTCGGTGAGCCGGTGCCGGGGGACCGGGCGCAGCGCGAGGGACTCGACGTCGAAGACCGGCTGGCCGCTGTGGTCGGTGGCGGTCAGCGCGTACGCGTGCGTCCCGGCCGGCCTCAGCCCGACCCGCAGGGCGGTCGCGCCGCCGGCGTGCCAGTGCAGTCCGGTCACGGCGAACGGCAGCAGCAGTTCCCCGCCACCGTCCGGGTCGGCGTCCGCGTCGGGGGTGGCCAGGACGGCGTGCAGCGCCGCGTCGAACAGCGCCGGGTGCACCGGGAACCGTCCGGCGGCGGCCCGTTCCGACTCCGGCAGCCGCACCTCGGCGAAGAGGTCGTCGCCGCGCCGCCACATCGCGGTCAGCCCACGGAAGGCGGGACCGTAGTGGTAGCCGCGGGCGGCCAACGCGGGATAGAGGTCGTCCAGGCTGACCGGGGTGGCGCCGGCGGGCGGCCACGGGGCCCCGGTCGCGTCGGCGGGCGCGGCGACGCCGGCAGCGGTCAGCAGGGTGCCGGTGACGTGCCGCACCCACGGCCCGTCCCCGATCCGCGCCCGGACGGTGAATGCCATGCGTCCGTCGCTGTCCGCCGGCGCCACGTGCACCTGGAGGCCGGCGGCGCCCGGCGTCGGCAGCCGCAGCGGCGCGTGCAGCGTGAGTTCGTCGACGTGGCCGCCGCCGGCCTGGTCGGCGGCGTGCAGAGCGAGGTCGGCGAACGCGGTCGCGGGCAGCAGGACGGCGTCGTGGATGGCGTGGTCGGCAAGCCACGGGTGGGTTCCCAGGGACACCCGTCCGGTGAGCAGTTGACCCCCGTCGGGCAGGTCGGTGGAGGCGACCAGGATCGGGTGCTCGCTGACGGTGAGGCCGAGCCCGGCCGGGTCGGTGGTCTCCGGCTGGTTCAGCCAGTAGCCCCGGTGCTCGAACGGGTAGGTCGGCAGGTCGATGAGCCGGCCGGCGGGTGTGGTGGTGGTCCAGGTGGTGTCGCGGCCCGCCGCGTGCAGCACCGCTTGGGCGTGCTGGCCGAGGTGGGTGCTGGTGATGGTGTGGGTGTGGTCGTGGGGGAGGCAGGCGTGGGTGAGGGCGCTGAGGGTGTTGTCGGGTCCGAGCTCGACGTAGGTCGTGGTGCCTGCGGCATCCA
The DNA here is from genome assembly GCF_056150385.1 of Micromonospora marincola. Classification (NCBI taxonomy): domain Bacteria; kingdom Bacillati; phylum Actinomycetota; class Actinomycetes; order Micromonosporales; family Micromonosporaceae; genus Micromonospora; species Micromonospora marincola. Next base: position 26,165 of record NZ_JAXCFT010000023.1, read on the forward strand.
GGGTGGACACCGTGTCGTGGTAGCGGACGGCGTCGCGGATGTGTCGGGTCCAGTAGGCGGCGTCGAAGGGTAGGGCAATGTCTCCGGTCCGGTTGGAGATGACGGGGATCGTCGCGGGGTGGTAGGTGACGGTCTGAGCGATGGTCTGGAATTCGTCGAGGATCGGGTCCATGTGGGGGGAGTGGAAGGCGTGTGAGGTGGTGAGCTTCTTGGTGCGCCGTCCGAGTCCGGCCCAGTGCACGGCGATGTCGGTGACGGCTTGGGTGTCGCCGGAGATGACGGTGCTGGTGGGTGAGTTGAGTCCGGCGATGGAGACCTTCTCCGGGTCGAGCATGGGGGTCAGCTCGTCCTCGGTGGCTTCGATGGCGATCATGGCGCCGCCGGGTGTCGCCGCCTGCATCAGTCGTCCTCGGGCGGTGACGAGGAGCGCGGCGTCGGGGAGGCTCAGCACGCCGGCGAGGTGGGCGGCGGAGAGTTCGCCGATGGAGTGGCCGGTGAGGTAGTCGGGGGTGATGCCCCAACTGGTGACGAGGGCGTGCATTGCCACGTGTGTGGCGAAGAGGGCGGGTTGGGTGTAGCGGGTTTCGTGGACCGCGTCGACCATGGCTTCACGCAGGGGCCGGTCGAGGTGCTTGTCCAACTCGGCGCAGACGGCGTCGAACGCGTCGAGGAAGATCGGTTCGTCGCGGTGGGCCATCTCGGGGTGTTGGCTGCCCTGCCCGGTGCACAGGAACGCGATCTTCCCCGTCGGGCGGGTGACGCCGCGCACGAGGGACGGGTGCGGGGTGTCGGCGGCCAGGGCGGCCAGTGCCTCGTGGTGGTTGTCGAGGATGACGGCGCGGTGGCCGTGCTGGGCGCGGCGGGCCAGAGTGTGGGCGACGTCCGCGTCCGCCCTGCCGTCGACGTGGTCGCGCAACCGTGCGGCGTACTCGCGTAGCGCCTCGGGGGTGCGGCCGGACAGCAGCCACGGCACCGGCGTGCCCACCGGCTCGGGCTCCTCCTCGGCCGGCGGCTCTTCGATGATGACGTGGGCGTTGGTGCCGCTGATGCCGAATGAGGACACGCCGGCGCGGCGGGGGTGGCCGTTGGGGGTCCAGGGTTGGGGGTGGGTGAGGAGGGTGACGTTTCCGGCGTTCCAGTCGATGTGCGGGGATGGTTCGTTGACGTGCAGGGTCTGCGGCAGTTCGTCGTGCCGCATGGCGAGGATCATTTTGATGATTCCGGCGGTGCCGGCGGCGGCCTGGGTGTGGCCGATGTTGGACTTGATGGAGCCGAGCCACAGTGGCTGGTCGGCGGGTCGGTCCTGGCCGTAGGTGGCGAGCAGCGCCTGGGCCTCGATCGGGTCGCCGAGGGTGGTGCCGGTGCCGTGGGCTTCGACGGCGTCCACCTCGGCGGGGGATAGGCGGGCGTTGGCGAGGGCCTGGCGGATGACCCGCTGCTGGGACGGCCCGTTCGGTGCGGTGAGGCCGTTGCTCGCCCCGTCCTGGTTGACCGCCGACCCACGGATGACGGCGAGGATCGGGTGGTTGTTGCGGCGGGCGTCGGAGAGCCGTTCGAGCAGGAGCATGGCTGCGCCCTCGGCCCAGGCGGTCCCGTCGGCCGCCGCGGCGAAGGACTTGCACCGCCCGTCCGGGGCCAGGCCGCGTTGCCGGCTGAACTCGATGAACATGCCCGGCCCGGCCATGACCGTCGCGCCGCCGGCCAAGGCCAGATCGCACTCGCCGGAGCGCAACGCCTGACCGGCCAGATGCATGGCGACGAGCGACGACGAGCAGGCCGTGTCGACCGTGACCGCCGGGCCCTCCAGGCCGAACGTGTAGGCGATCCGGCCCGACGCGACGCTGCCCGAGCTGCCGGTCAGCAGGTAGCCGCCGAGCTGCTCCGGCGCCTCGTGCAGCTGTGGCCCGTAACCGGAGGCCATGCAGCCGGCGAACACACCCGTGCGGCTGCCGTGCACCGACGCCGGATCGATGCCTGCTCGTTCCAGCGCCTCCCACGAGGTCTCCAGCAGCAGCCGCTGCTGCGGGTCGATGGCAAGCGCCTCCCGCGGGCTGATCCCGAAGAACTCCGCGTCGAACCGGTCCGCGTCGTAGAGGAAACCGCCCTCCCGGACGTACGTCTTGCCGTGCGCCCCCGGGTCCGGGTCGTGGATGTCGCCCCAGCCGCGCCCGGTGGGGAAGTCGCCGATCGCCTCCGCGCCGGTCGAGACGAGGCGCCAGAGTGCCTCAGGTGACGCCGCGCCGCCCGGGAACCGGCAGGCCATGCCCACGATGACGATCGGGTCGGCGTCGTCGGCGGCGCGTGTCGCGAGGTCGCCGGCCGGGGCGTCGCTCTCGCCGAGCGCGCGCGCCCGCAGGTGGCGGACCACCGCCGCCGGGGTCGGATGGTCGAAGAGCAGGCTGCTGGGCAGCCGCAGCCCGGTGATCCGGGCCAGCCGGTCGCGCAGCTCCACCGCGGCGGCCGACTCGAACCCGAGGTCCTTGAACGCCCGACCGAGGTCGACCTCCTCCGGCGCGCTGTGCCCGAGCACGAGGGCCACGGTGCGCCGGACCAGCTCGCGCAGCCGGCGGTCCCGGTCGGCCGGCGGCAGCGCCCGGATCCGGTCCGCCCACCCGTCGGCCACCGGTTCCGGCGAGCCGGCCGGGGGCACCGGCTCGGGCGAGCCGGCCGGGGGCACCGGACCGGGCGCGGCCGACACCGAGGGCCAGTAGTCGCGACGCTGGAACGCGTACGTCGGCAGCGGCACCGGAATCCCCTGGCGGTCGGCGAAGAACGCCCGCCAGTCGACGTCGGCCCCGCGGGTGTACGCCTGCGCCAGCGCGTCCAGGAGCCGCTGCCAGGCGCCGTGGTCGCGGCGCAGCGAGCCCACCACAAGCGGCTCGGCGTCGTCCCCGTCCTCGCCGGCCAGGCCGGCGACGGTCTCCTGCACGCCGGCGAGCAGGACCGGGTGCGGGCTGCACTCCACGAACACCCGGTGCCCGGCGGCGGCGAGCGCGCGGACCGCCGGTTCCAGCCGGACCGGCCGGCGTAGGTTCTCGTACCAGTAGTCGGCGTCGAGGCCGGCGGTGTCGAGGACCCCGCCGGTCACCGTCGAGTAGAACGCGATCGGCGACGACACAGGTGTCACCCCGGCGAGGTCGCGCAGCAGTTGCTCGCGGACCGGCTCGACGTGCGGCGAGTGCGAGGCGTAGTCGACAGGCACCCGGCGGGCCCGGATCTCCTCGGCCTGGGCGCTCTCCACCAGGGCGTCCACCGCCGCGCTGTCGCCGGCGACGACGGTGGCCGACGGACCGTTCTCGGCGGCGATGGTGAGACGGTCGCCCCACGGCGCGATCCGGGACGTGACCTCGGCCGGGGACAGCGGGATCGACGCCATGCCGCCGGTGCCGGCGATCGTGGCCAGGGCGCGGGCGCGCAGCGCCACCACCTTCGCCGCGTCGGCGAGCGAGAGCGCCCCGGCGATGTGCGCGGCGGCGATCTCGCCCTGCGAGTGGCCGACGACGGCGGCGGGGCGTACCCCGAACGACTCCCAGAGCCGGGCCAGCGAGACCATCATCGCGAACAGCGTGGGCTGGACCACGTCGACCCGGGTCAGCGGCGGCGCGTCCGGGTGGCCGCGCAGCACGTCCACAAGTCGCCAGTCCACGTACGGTGCCAGGGCGGCGGCGCACGCGGCGATCTGCTCGCGGAACACCGTGGAGGTGTCGAGCAGTTCCCGGGCCATCAGCGGCCACTGCGAGCCCTGCCCGGGGAAGACGAAGGCGACCTCGCCCGGGGCGGCGGCTCCCTGCACCAGGCCCTCGGCGTCCTCGCCGGCGGCAAGCGCGTCCAGCCGTGCGGTGAGGCCCGGCAGATCCTCGGCGATCAGGACCGCGCGGTGGGTGAACGCGCTGCGCGAGGTGACGAGCGCCCGGCCGACGTCGCCGGGGGCGAGATCCGGGTGTCGGTCGGCCCAGGCGCGCAGCCTGCCGGCCTGGGCCCGCAGGGCGGCGCCGGACTGCCCGGAGACGACCCACGGCGTCAGGGCGGTGGCGATGCGGGGCTCGGCGGTCTCGGCGGCGGGTGGCGCGGCGCGGGGCGGTTCGGCGACCACCAGGTGGCAGTTGGTGCCGCCCATGCCGAAGGCGCTCACGCCGGCGACCAGCCGCCGCTCCGGGTGCGGCCACGGACCGTGCGTGGTCCGGACGGCCAGGCCGGCCTCGTCGAGCCGGACATCCGGGTTGGCGGTGCGGAAGTGCAGGTTCGGGGGCAGTTCCCGGTGGCGGATGCTCAGCGCCACCTTGAGCAGGCCGGTGATGCCGGCGGCGCCCTCCAGGTGGCCGACGTTCGTCTTCGCCGAGCCGACCACGAGCGGGTCGCCCGCCGGCCGGGCGGCGCCGAGCGCGTCGCCGAGGGCGCCTGCCTCGATCGGGTCGCCGACCCGGGTGCCGGTGCCGTGCAGTTCCACGTACTGCACGTCGGTGGCGGCGAGCCCGGAGCGGGCGACGGCGTCGGCGATGACGTCGGCCTGGGCGTGCCGGCTGGGCACGGTCAGCCCGTCGGTGCCGCCGTCGTTGTTCGTCGCCCCGCCGAGCAGCACGCAGACGATGTGGTCGCCGTCGGCCACCGCGGCGGCGAGCGGCTTCAGCACGACGACGGCGCCGCCCTCGCCGCGGACGAACCCGTTGGCCCGGGCGTCGAAGGTGTGGCACCGCCCGTCGGGGGAGAGCCCGCCGAACGCCGCGGCCCGCAGCGTGCTCTCCGGCGTCAGGATCAGGTTGACGCCGCCGGCCAGCGCCGTCGTCGACTCGCCGCGCCGCAGGCTGGCCGCGGCCAACTGCACGGCGACGAGCGACGAGGCCTGGGCGGCGTCGACAGTCAGGCTGGGACCGAGCAGGCCGAGCGTGTAGGAGACCCGGTTGGCGATGATCGCCCGGTTCACGCCGGTCATGGTGTAGGGGGAGGCGTCCGGCGCGGCGGTGAGCGTCGCGTAGTCGTCCCAGGTGGCGCCCACGAACACTCCGGTGGCGCTGTTCCGCAGGTCGCCGGGGACGATCCCGGCGTCCTCCAGGGCCTCCCAGGCCAGCTCCAGCGTCAGCCGCTGCTGCGGGTCCATCGCCAGCGCCTCGCGCGGCCCGACGCCGAAGAAGCCCGCGTCGAAGCCGCCGACGCCGCTGAGGTAGCCGCCGCGGCGCGCGCCGGGCTCCGCGGTGGCGAGCCGTTCGGCGGGCCAGCGGTCCGTGGGCGCGTCGGTCACGGCGTCGCCGCCGGTGGCCAGCAGGCGCCAGAACGCGTCCGGGTCGGGGGCCTGCGGCAGGCGGCAGGCCATGCCGATCACCGCGATCGGTTCGTCGGTCGGCTGCCTGTCCGCATCGGTCATCGTGTCGGCCCCTCCCGTTGCACGCCGGCCGACGCGACGTCTCGCGCCGGCTTCTCAGCCTCGGCTCCGGGGCTTGACCGGCCCTTGCCGCCGCCTAAAGCGGTGCCCGGACCACGATCAAAAGCCACGGCTCGGGGTACGCGGAGACGCGCGCGACGGCACCCGCCGGGTGCCGCCCCGCGCGCGGTGTCGGGGTCCGGCCGGCCGGTTCAGGCCACGCTGACCTGGCTGCCGTCGGGGGAGCGCGCACCGTCTTCGGCGGGCTCGTCGATGAGCCCGGTCGGCAGGTCGGTGCGCCGGCTCACCTGGAGCTTCCGGTAGACCCGGGTCAGGTGCTGCTCGACGGTGCTGACCGTGACGTAGAGCTTGGTGGCGATCGCCCGGTTCGTGTGCCCGACGGCGGCGAGCGCGGCCACCCGTCGCTCGGCGTCGGTCAGCCCGTCGACCGCGACCGCCGCGGCGAGGTCCGGGCAGGTGCCGCCGAGCGCGTCCGGCTCGGCGGGCTCGTCCGGATCGTCCGGGCCGAGGACCGCCCGGAGCCGGTCCAGCAACGGTTCGGCGCCGCTGCGCCGGGCCAGCCGGCGGGCCGCCTGCCAGGTCGCCCGCGCCGCGTCGGCGTCGCCGGCCCGGTGCAGGGCGTCACCCAGATCGGCGGTGGCGCACGCGGTGGACAACTCGTCGTCGCTGGCCCGCAGCAGACCGGCCGCCTCCTGGAGCAGGGTGAGCCGGTCGGCCGGATCGCTGGCCATGGCCAGCACCCAGAGCGCGGACCCGCGTTCCCGGACGTTGTGCTGCGGCAGCCGGCTGAGCTGGTCACGGGCCAGTTCGCGGCCCTGCTGGATGCGGCCGAGGGCGAGGTGCGCCCGGGCCAGCTCGGTGCGCCACGGCACGAGCTCCGGCAGGTCGAGCTCCCAGGCGATCATCATCCGGCCGCAGGCCTGGAAGTCGATGAGCGCGGCCCGCACGCAGTTGGTCCGCAGGTAGTAGGTGCCTCGCGCGTGCAGGTACTTGAGGCCGAACGGGGTGTCGAACATGGCCGCCGGGACCGGGATGGACAGCCACTCCTCGGCCTCGTCGTAGGCGCCGGAGATGGTGGTGGCCAGCACCATGTTGGACAGCAGCGCGCCGACGGCCACCCCCCAGCCCTTCGCCGGGATCAGGTCGAGGCCGCGCCGGGCGTGCTCCTCGGTCGCCGCCAGGTCGCCGCGGCCCAGGGTGCCCTCGGCGAGGATCGCGGAGACAAGCGCCTGCGTGGTCGGCGTCCGGCGGTCGGCGGCACGGTGCAGCACCGGGTAGTGCGAGGAACCGGTGGCGCCGATCCGGTCGGTGAAGATCGTCGCCAGCAGCGCGATCGAGATCGGGCCGAGCGCCTCGTGGTCGACCCGGGTGTTCTGCACGACCTGCTCGGCGGCGGCCACCGCGTCGCCGTGCGGGCTGCGGGCGGCAAGCGCGGTCAGCTCCGCCGCCGCCTGCAACGGCCGGCACGGCGGTGGCACCAGGCCACGGGCGGCGAGATTCTCCCAGGGCCCGCGGACCCGGTCCAGGTGGTCGGGGAAGAGGTAGGCGAGCAGCAGCAGGGGCACGCTCAGGCTGGCGGCGAACTCCGGTTCCATCTGGTCGGTCGCGGTGAGCACGGTGATCACCTCCACCGCGTCGTCGATGTGGGCGTGCCAGAGCAGGTACGCCACCAGGGCGACCGCCTGCCGGCGTACGAGCACGCCGGCCCGCACGGCCGCGACCAGTTCGGGCAGCCGGCGGGCGGCGTCGGCGGGGTTGGTCTGCCACTCGATCCGGGTCAGCGCCGAGGTGGCCTCGGCCCGCTGGCGTTCGTCGACGCCGGCCGTGCAGGCCGAGTCCAGGAAGCTGATCGCGTCCTCGACCCGCCCGTCGGCCAGGGCCTGGTCGGCGGCCTCGTGCAGGGTCGGCGCCACCCAGGCCCCGTCGACCCGGTCGGCGTCGACGAGATGGCGGGCCACGACGGTGGCGGGCTCGCCGGCCGCGTGGCTGACGCTTGCCAGCCGCCGGTGCAGGTCCATCCGCTCGTCGGGCAGCATGCCGGCGAGCACGGCGGTGCGGATCCGCGGATCCCGGAAGGCGCCGTCGGAGAGCAGGCCGACCCGGCGCAGCGTCAACAGCGCGCACCTGACCATCTCCTCGTTGACGCTCAGCAGCCGGGCCAGCACCGCGGGCTCGGTCGGCACGCCGGCCACGGCCAGCGCGCGGGCGACCGGCAGGGCCGGCGGCTCGCTGCGGTAGAGGCAGGTGCGTACGGCCTCGAGGAACGTCTCCCCGACGACCGTGCGGGTGCCGTCCGCGCCGTGGTCGACGCGCCGCAGCGAGTCGCCCACGAGCGCGGTGGCCAACCTCGGGTTGCCGCCGGTGATGGCGTGGTACTGCGCGGTCAGGGCGCGGTCGGCCGGCTGCGGGAGCCGGGCCAGCACCTGACCGATGCCCTGCCGGGTCAGCGGGCGCAGGGACAGCGGGACCGGGGAGGAGCTGTGCAGCAGTTCCGCGTACTGCATCGGATGGGCCGGCGCCAACTGCGGGATCACCGCCAGGACCACGAGCATCCGGGCGTTGCGGACCCGGCGCATCAGGTAGGACAGGCACTCCAGGGACGACGGGTCGGCATGGTGCACGTCGTCGACGTAGACCACGAGCGGCTGGTCGGCGGCCCGGCGCAGCAGGGCCATGCACAGCGAGTGCAGGATCCGGGCCGACGGCTGCTCGCGGATCTGCTCCGTCGAGGAGCTGTCCCAACGACCGGACATGGCCTCGTCGAGGAGCCCCGCGATCGCCGAGTCCGGCCCGGTCACCAGCCCGGCGCCGTGCGCCAACTGCCCGATCACGCCCAGCGGCAGTGACTGCTCGGTGCGCGAGGCCACCGCGGCGACCACCTCGGCGCCGGCCTCGACGGCGAGGTGGGCGAGCCGGTTCAGCAGGACGGTCTTGCCGCTGCCGGAGGCGCCGCTGAGCACGATCGCCTGGCCACGCCCCTGGAGGGCGGCGGACAGCAGGTCCTGCAGTACGTCTAAGTGCTCATCCCTTTCGATCAGCTCCCCCGTCGACTGGTTCATGGCTGCCTCCCCGTAGCCATAACGCCCACGCCTGCGTCAATATATGCATCGGCTCATATTGATGGCAATGGGCCGGCGACATTCCCGGTGTCGGGAGCGCCCTTTTCCCGCAGATGCCGCATGTCATTTTGGCGACAGCGTCTTGGTTACTGGGCGGTCATCTTTTCGGACCGGGCGGCGCAGGGTAGACCGTGCCGCATCGGCCCAGAGCGGAGCAAACCGATGGAGTCGGTTGCATCACCCCAGACATGATAAGAGCGCTAAATGGCTACATAGTGACTCTTGGTCGGGGCGCGATTGAGAATGAGGAGGGGCTATTCCAAAATGGTTGCGGCGCGGACGTTCTCCGATGGCCGGCGGTCGAATTTCCGCGAAATCACTTCGAGCCCCTACGCACCCCTACCGGTCCGGTCGCCTAGGGGGATCTCAGGGGCTGAGGAGTCCGCCCGCCCCACCTACCGTCGGAGACGGCGGCGACCGGTCCCGGTCGTCGCCGTCTCCGACGGAGGTGTGATCGTGTCCGACAGCGTTCAGATCCTGCTCACGGGCGGTCCGCGGGACCTCGGGTCCGATCGGCGCACGCTCCGGCTCGACGCCAGCCCGGAAAAGGTCAAGATCGAACACCTCGGCGGGTACGAGCACTTCGAGCCCACCGGCGAACACACCACCGACGGTCACGCCGTCGTCTTCCGCTGGACCACCCGCACCCGGATCGCCGAGTAGCCGCCGCGCGGGGCGCGCCCGCCCGCGAATCCGGGACGCCACGGCGACCGCCGGCACCTCTCCGTCCTTTTCCGGGCACGTTCCATTCCTCCCGCCAGAAATGGAAAGCGTGGGTCGGCCGTTTTCGGTGACAAAAGGGGTGCGTCGATGCGACACGTTCGCCTCGGCCGCGAAACCGCAGTTCAGGGCCCTGATTCCGGGGGCGGGCGGACGGACCGTCCGCGTCGGGGCGTTATTCTCGGCCGATGGCGTCGGCGCGAGCCGCATCGTGAACCGGGTTGCCATCACGATTGCGTCACTGATCCTTCTCCCACCCGTTCTTACGGCTCCGTTACGGGAGGCCGCAGGGGCCCGCACGCAGCGTCGACGGCCACGATGCTGATGGTCATCTACCAACCCCGGGGGAGGGCGATGATGGACCCATCGACGCGGCGCCGGACAGCGGCGGCGACGCTCGCCACGGTGGCGGCGGGCGTGGCCGCGACCACGTCGGCGTGGAAGGCGACGCTCACCGTCACGACCGGTGGCGTGAACCTCACCGGCGTGATCGAGCGGACCGGATAACGGACGGGGCGTGAGCCTCGGCACGGCTCACGCCCCACCCCGCGTGCCGGGTGACCTCAGTCCACCGCAGCGGCGGTGTCGACGATCGTGACGGGCGTGCCGAGCTGGACCGTGCGGGAGACGGTGCAGAGCCGGTCGTGCGACTGCCGCAGCGACCGGGGGAGCGCCTCACGTGCCCGGTCACCGTCCGGTCCGGCCGGGAAGGTCACGGTGAACTCCACCCGGAGGTTCCGCATCCGGTTGCCGCCCGCCTCGTCCCGGATCTTGTCGCCGGTGACCTCGACGGCGAAGTGGGTCGGCTCGGCGCGCCGGCTGGTGACGTGGTCGACGTCGACGGCGGTGCACCCGCCGAGGGCGGCCAGCAGCAGTTCCACGGGCGTGAAGCTGTCGTCCTGTCCCGAGCCCATGGAGATCGTTCCGCCGCGGGCGTTCCGTGCCGTGTAGGTGGCCAGGCCGGTGCGCTCGATCCGCACCGAGCGGAAGCTGTCGTCACTCATGACCGCGAACCTACCGAGGCCGGCCGACCGTCACCCACCGGAACGGGCCGGTCCGCCCGGTCGATCGGCTATCCTGGCCCGAGTCGCCCAGGACAGGAGCAGACGGTGGCAGGTGACGACGACATCTCCGGGTGAGAGCCCCGGAGCGGTGACCGACGGAGCACGACCCGCGCCGTCGCGTCGCCCGTGTCGTCATGCCCTGCCCACGCCGGGCCGCGCGTCCGCGCCCGGATCACCTGTCTTCCGAGGTTCCCATGTCCGACAGTCATGTCGTCAGCTCCGCCCTGTCCTTCTCCTGGCCGGATGACACCCCGGTCTTCGAGGGCCTCTCGTTCTCCGTGCCCGACGGGCGCACCGGCCTGGTCGCGGCGAACGGCGCCGGCAAGTCCACGCTGCTGCGGCTCATCGCCGGCGAACTCCGCCCCACCGGCGGCAGCGTCACCGTCGACGGGGTGCTGGGCTACCTGCCGCAGCACCTGCCCTACGCCCGGCGGCAGACCGTCGCCGAGGTGCTCGGGGTCGACCGCGTCGTCGCCGCGCTGCACGCCATCGAGGCCGGCGACGCCGCCGAGGAGCACTTCGCCACCATCGGCGACGACTGGGACGTGGAGGAACGCACCCGCGCCGAACTCGACCGCCTCGGGCTTGCCGACGTGGCGCTGGACCGGCGGCTCGGCACCCTCAGCGGCGGTCAGGTGGTCAGTCTCGGGCTCGCCGCCCAACTGCTCAAGCGGCCCGACGTGCTGCTGCTGGACGAGCCGACGAACAACCTCGACCGGGAGGCGCGGGGACGGCTGACCGCCGTGCTCCGCTCCTGGGCCGGGTGCCTGCTCGTGGTCAGTCACGACCGGGCCCTGTTGGACGAGATGGACCGCATCGCCGTCCTGGAGCACGGCGAGATCCGCTGGTACGGCGGCAACCACACCGAGTACGAGCAGGCGGCGCAGGCCGAACGGGAGGTCGCCGAGCGGCAGGTGCGGCAGGCCGAGCAGGACGTGAAGCGGCAGAAACGCGAGCTTCAGCAGGCCCGTGAGCGGGCGGCCCGGCGCGCCTCCACGGCCTCGCGCAACCTGGCCGACGCGGGGCTGGCCCGGATCGTCGCCGGCGGCCTCAAGCGCGACGCGCAGGTGTCGGCGGCCCGGACCGCCGACGTGCACGGCTCCCGCGTCCGCGACGCCCAGGCCCGGCTGGACCAGGCGAGCGGCGCCGCCCGGCGGGACGACCACATCGCCCTGGACCTGCCCGACACGACGGTGCCCGCCGGCCGCACCGTCTTCCACGGCGAGGGCATGCGGGCCGCGTACGACGGGCGGCCGGTCTTCCATGACGACGGCGTCGACCTGGACATCCGTGGACCCGAGCGGATCGCCCTCGTCGGCGGGAACGGCGCGGGGAAGTCCACGCTGCTGCGGCTGATCGCCGGCGACCAGGAACCGGTCGCCGGCACCGTCACGCGGGCGCGGGGGCGGGTGGCGTACCTGTCGCAGCGCCTCGACCTGCTCGACCCGGACCGCACGGTCGCCGAGAACCTCGCCGCCTTCGCGTCGTCGCGGACCGAGGCGGAGCGGTCGAACCTGCTGGCCCGCTTCCTGTTCCGGGGCGCCCGCGTCCACCTGCCGGTCGGCGTGCTCTCCGGCGGCGAACTGCTGCGCGCCACGCTCGCGTGTGTCCTGTTCGCCTCGCCGGCGCCGCAGTTGCTGCTGCTCGACGAGCCCACGAACAACCTGGACCTGGTGAGCGTGGCCCAGTTGGAGAGCGCGCTCCTGTCGTACCGGGGGGCGTTCGTCGTGGTCAGCCACGACGAACGTTTCCTGGCCGAGATCACGGTGAGTCGCTGGCTCCGGCTGGCCGGCGGCCGGCTCACCGAGACCGGAGGGCCTCGGTGAGCCGGCCGCCCGCGCGTCAGGGGACGAAGGTGACGTCGGGCAGGCAGGGGGAGGGGCCGTCGAGCACCTGACCGTCGCGGCCCCGCAGCCACCTGTCGAAGAAGGCGGTGACGACGGTCCGCTCGGTGCCGACCGCGCGGGTGAGGTCGATGTCGCCGAGGGCATCGGTGACGAAGCTGTCGGGGAGGCCGAGCTGCCGGGCGATCTGCGGGAGCAACGGCACGGTGTCCTTGTAGGAGTCCTCGCCGATGGCGCCGGTGAGATGCAGGTCGACGCGCCAGCCCCGACTGTGGTCCCACAGCATCGCCCAGGACGGCGTCTGCCTGTGGTCGGTGCCGGCGTCGCCGACGAGCAGGTACGGCCGGTCCAGGCCGTGCCGGGCCACCGGCCACAGCGCCAGCGGATCCGGGATGATCGGCGACTCGACGCTGCCGCCGATGTCGGCCGCGGCCCGGATCCGCCGGTCGGAGTCCATGGCCTGGAGGGCGGTCATGCCGCCGGCGGATACGCCGAACATGCCGGTGCGGCGCAGATCCAGGGCCCCGGCGACGCCCGCCGGGAGCGTCCGGCCCGCCGCGTCCGGGTTCGCGCCGCCGTTCAGCGCCGCCACCTGGTCGAGCACGAAGCGGGTGTCGGCGAGCCGTACGTCGAACACCGTGGCCGCCAGTTTCTGGACGTCCTCCGGCCCCTGCGCCTCCTGGAACTTCTGCTCCAACACGCCCTCGACGACCCGGCCGTCCGGGAACTCCACAGCGGTCGCCTCGTACGTGTGGTCGACGGTCACCACCACGTACCCGCGGCTGGCCAGATCCTGCACCACGGTGGTCTCCCAGGTCCGCGGGTCACCGGCGCCCGGTGAGTACAGCACCACCGGAAACGGCCGCCGGTGCCGCGCCACCGGCGCGCCGAGGTGACCCTCGGTCCGGGTGGCGGCGAAGTCCACCGCTCCGGCCGGTATGTCGTACAGGCGGGTGCCGGCGCCGGCGGCGCTGCCGAAGTGCGCCGCCGCCCCCGGCGACATGTGGGGCGCCCGCGGGAAGCGGGCGGTCTCCCGGGCCGGGTACCAGAGGCTGACCATCAGCTCGCGGCGGGTCGGGCCGGCCGTCCAGGGATCGGCCCGGGACCTGTCGACCAGGTGCAGGTCGGCCGTCCCCACCGGGTACGGGCCGGTCGGCGCCGGCAGCGTCAGCCGAGCCGGACCGTCGGCCGGTGGTCGGGCCGGTGGCGCGGCGGACGACGGCGTCGCGCCGGCGACCGCGAGGCCGCCGACGAGCAGTGCGGCGCACAGGGCGGTACGAGCTTTCACGGACGGCTCCTCGGGAAACCAGGGCCGCGCCGACCGCCGCCCTGCGTTGGTCTCACGCTAGGAGCGCCAGGAATCCGGGATAAGGGCGTTATCGCCCATCTTCGGGGCGGGGGACAACCCCCACCCCGATGCCTACCCTGACCCGGTGGCCTTCCTGACGGTCGTCCTCGTGATCCTGGCGTTCCTCGGATTCGCGCTCGTGGTGCTCGCGCCGGTCCTGCTGGCCCTAGCCGTGTCGGAGGGCCGGCAGCGCCGGTGGGTGCGCCGGCACCCGGTCTCCCCGTGCGCCGCGCTGCGCCCCGGCGTGAGACTGCCCGCGCGGCTCGCCGTGTACGGCCGGACCGGGCCGGGGCGGGACGGTTTGGTCGTCGCGCCGTTGTCCGGCGTCGAGGCGGTGTGGTTCCACACCATGGTGTACTCGACCGTCAGCGTCGGTGACCCGGGCCTCACCCAGACGTCCGTCCTCTGGGAACAGTCCGGCGGGGATCCCTTCGGGGTCGCCGACGACACCGGTACGGCCGCCGTGTCGGCGGGTCTGCTCCAGGCGACCAGCCCCGACCCTCGACTGTCGCTGTGGGCGAGCACCCGGCTGCCGGTGGCACACGCCGGTCCCACGCCGGTGCGGACCGTCGTCGACGAGGAGACCACGAGCCATCGCCACCACGGCCGGTGGCTCCAGCAGTTCATCGACCGTGGCCTGGTCCCGGCGGACGCGGCGCGACGGGTAGACCGGGTGCGCGTGGTCGAACAGGTCATCCGCCCCGGAGAGCCGCTACACGTGATCGGCAAGCCGGCGATCCTGGACGGTGGCGTCGCCGCGCTCACGCTACCCCGCACCGGCCGTTACCTCCTGCTCAGCCGGGAGCCCGCGGAGACCGAGAGCACACTGGCCGGCGATCGCAGGTACGGCATGGGGTGCGCGTTCTGGGCCGCGCTTGTCGGTGTGGCCGCCCTCGCCGTGGTGTGGGCCGTCAGCCGGGCGGTGTGGTAGCGGCGGCTACCGGCGGTCGGCGGTGTCGTGGGCGGCCATCGTCTCCTGCCGGCCGGGTTCCTCGCGCAGGACGGCGCAGTGCAGCCAGGAGTCCGGGATGGCGAAACCGTCCACGAGCGTGCGCATGTGCGGGCGCAGCTCCTTGAGCAGGCCGTTCACCACACCGGTGATCGCCTTGGCGCGGGCCGGGGTGAGCCGGCCGTGCTCCAGCAGCCAACCCTTGTGGGTCTCGATGACGCTCAGCGCGTAGAGGTCGCAGACCCGGGAGAGCAGCGCCCGCACGGCCGGGTCGGTGGCGGTTTCGATGCCGGCGACGAACGCCTCCAGGGTCACCCGGTCGACGTGCGCGGCGGCGACGGCGAGGACATGGTCCTGGACGTCGTTGAAGATGTCGAAGGGGCGGTCCTTCTTCGTGGCCGCGCCGTTGCGGAGGCGGCGGACCGCGCCGTCGAGGAGGTGCCGCTCGCGGTCCTCGAAGACCTTGAGGTGCCAGCCGCGGTCGGTCACCGCGACCTCCTCGTCGCGGCCGGGCACGGCGCCTACCAGCCGCTCGATGAGCGACCGCGCGGCGGTGCGTTCGAGCACCATCTCGCGGACCTGCTCGGCGACGAACGAGGCGCGCCCCCAGCCGTCGAGCGAACCGAACTCGTCCCGGTAGCCGGTGAGCAGGCCCTTGGCCACCAACTGGAGCAGCACCGTGTTGTCGCCCTCGAACGTGGTGAAGACGTCGGTGTCGGCCTTCAGGCTTGGCAGCCGGTTCTCCGCCAGGTAGCCGGCGCCGCCGCACGCCTCCCGGCACATCTGGATGGTGCGGGTCGCGTGCCAGGTCTGCGCGGCCTTCAGACCGGCGGCCCGCGACTCCAACTGCCGTTGCCGGTGCTCGTCGGCCGTCCCGTCGTCGCCCTGCACCTCGGCGAGCGCGGTGACCAGCTCGGACTGGGCGAACGTCAACGCGTACGTGGTGGCCAGCGCGGGCAGCAGCTTGCGCTGGTGGGCCAGGTAGTCGTTGAGCAGCACCTCCCGGTCGGCGTCGGGGGTGCCGAACTGGCGGCGGATGTCGCCGTAACGCACCGCGATGGTGAGCGCCGACTTGGTGGCCGCCGAGGCGGCGCCGCCGACGCTCACCCGGCCGCGGACCAGGGTGCCGAGCATGGTGAAGAAGCGCCGGGAGTCGTTCTCGATCGGGCTGGAGTAGGTCCCGTCGGCGGCGACCTCGGCGTACCGGTCCAGCAGCATGTCCCGCGGCACCCGCACGTGGTCGAAGCTGAGCCGCCCGTTGTCCACGCCGAGCAGGCCGGCCTTGGGTCCGGCGTCGCCGATGGTCACGCCGGGCAGCGGGTCGCCCAGCTCGTCGCGGATCGGGACCAGCCACGCGTGTACGCCGTGCCGCCGCCCGCCGGTGACCAGTTGGGCGAAGACCACCGCCATCCGCCCGTCCCGGGCCGCGTTGCCGATGTAGTCCTTGCGCGCCGCCTCGTGCGGGGTGTGCAGGTCGAACGTCTCGGTCCGCGGGTCGTACACGCATGTGGTGCGCAGTTGCTGGACGTCGGAGCCGTGGCCGGTCTCGGTCATCGCGAAACAGCCGAAGATCCGGCCCGCGATGATGTCCCGCAGGTAGGCGTCGTGGTGCCGCCGGGTGCCGAGGGCCGCGACCGCGCCGCCGAACAGGCCCCACTGCACGCCGGCCTTGACCATCAGCGACAGGTCGACCTGGGCCAGCATCTCGATGGCGACGATCGAGCCGCCGACGTCGGCCCCGCCGCCGTACTCGGTGGGGAAGCCCGCGCCGATGCCCAGCTCGACCGGGAGTTCGCCGAGGAGCCGGCTGATCCGCTCGCGGGCCTGGTCACCAGTCTCGCCGTAGACCGGAAGGAAGCGTTCGTCGAGGCGTTCGCGGTGCGCGTCCCGGACCGGCGCCCACCTCCCGTCGAGCACGGCTCGCAGGCGGGCCGGGTCGACCGGGCCGGGCATGTTGCTCATGGCTACCTCGGATGCCGACGTCATGGCTACCGTTCGTACCCGGTAAACGCCGCTGACCGGCCGCGGTGACGCGGTGAGAACCGTCACGGCGGGGCCGCCGGCCCGGTGGCGGGTGCGCCCAGACCGGGCGAGCCGCCCGGTCGGACTGAGGCAGCGCCGCCACCGGTTCAGCCCGCGGGGCAGCGGGCGCCGGGGGCGGGCAGCGTCAGGTCGACGAGGTACCGGTCCACCACCGCGGTCGTGCAGTCGGTGCGCTGGTACGCGCCGTGCCCCCATCCCTCGTACGTGACCAGGCGCCCGCGCCGGCCCAGTTGGCGGGCCACGTCGGTGGCCCAGGCGTAGCCGGTGCGGGGGTCGTGCCGGGCGTTGATCAGCAGCAGCGGCGTGCCGGTACGCACGTGCAGGCGGTGCGGCGGGTTCCGGACCGGGGACGGCCAGCCGAGGCAGGTCTGCACCGCCAGCAGCCCGGCCCCGTACCGGGCGTCCGGCGCGGCGGCCGTCGCCGCCCGGACCAGGGTGGCGTACTCGTCGTAGTCGCGGACCGGGGCCGGCCAGTCCGCGCAGAAGGCCGCCACCGCGATCGGCAGCTTCACCTCGTCGGGCGGGGTGCCGGCCTCCATCTTCCGGATCTCGGTGGCCAGTTGCGGCCAGCGCGGGCCGGCGAGCGTGCCGAGGGCCACGGCGGTCACGTCGAAGGCGGTACGCGGGGCGTACCCGCCGCGGTCGGCGCGGGCCAGCACCCCGGCCCACACCGATCGCACGTCCCGGCCGTGCAGCACACAGTCGGTCGACCTGTCGCACCAGGACACGAACTCGTCGAACGAGTCCTGGAGCGCCGCCCCCTGGGTCCGCACGAACGGCCGCAGGCCGAGGCCGTGGTCGAACACGCCCTCCAGCACGACGGCCCGCACCCGGCCGGGGTACCGCTCGGCGTACTGCTGGCCCAGCAGCGTGCCGTACGAGCTGCCGTGGAACGTCAGCCGCCGTTCCCCGAGCGCCCGCCGCAACGCCTCCAGATCGCGTACCGTGCTCAGCGTGTCCGCGTGGTCGAACACGGGGCTGGTCGGGCGGCACCGGTCCCACAGCGCCCGGTTCCAGGCCACCGCGGCGTCGAAGTCGGCCTGGTCGACGAGCGGGATCGGCGGCCGGCGCAGGCTCGGATCCGGCGCGCAGACCGGCGCGGCGGAGCGGGCCACCGTACGCGGGTCGAAGCTGACCAGGTCGAACCGGTCGAGCAACTCGGGGCTGAACCGGTCGCCCTTGCGGATGCGTTCCACCCCGGAGTCGCCCGGCCCGCCCGGCCCGAACACAAGCGCGCCCACCCGCCGTTCCGGCACCCGCGCGGCCCGGCGCGCCACGGCCAGCTCGAACGTCGGGCCGTGCGGCCGGGCCCAGTCCACCGGCAGGCGGAGCCGGGCGCACCGCACGGCCGGGTCGAGCGGGACGTCCGGCAGGTCGTCGGCGCATTCGCCCCAGACGAGACCCGGTGGTCCGGGATCGGCGCGTGCCGGTGCGGGCGATCCGGCGAGAAGAGCCAGCACGGCGACGGCTAGGGCCAACGGACGACGGGACACGATGCCTCCTGAGGTGGGGACGTCCGTCCATCCTCGACCCGCGCCGCGCCCGATTCCCATGGGCGATCCCCCGGAGGCGACCCTGAGGTTCCACCCCGACACCGCCGCTGAGGTGCCGGGCCGCGCGGATGTGGTCCGGCGGTGCGTCTGCGGCACCGGAGACACCCACAGCGTTCCACGCACGGACTGAACGGCACACGGGTGGAACGTGAGGGGTGTCTCCGCGCCCGGCAGACACCCATGGCGTTCCACTCGCGGGCAGGCAGCCTACGGCCCTGGCTCCGCCGGCCGGGTCCGAACGAGGGCCGGGTGCGGCGGCGTCCGCAGCCAGTTTCCGTACCCCGGCGGAGCGGCCCTGACTCCTGGCGCGGGAGTGACTCTCTCGACATGGTCGATCGCACCGTCGCCGGTTAGGGTTGACTTACCGCGTGTCGATCTTGGGGAGGGTGTGTGCTGGTTCTGGTGGCGGTTCATGCGCTCGCAGCCGTGGCCGCCCCGGGCTTGGTACGCATCTTCCGGCGGCGGGCGCTCTACCTGCTGGCGGCCGTTCCCGCCGCGGCGGGAGTCTGGGCCCTGACCCACACCGGAGGGGTCCGCTCGGGCACGCCTGTCGTCGAGACGGTCACCTGGGTGCCGCAGCTCGGGTTGGACCTCGCCCTGCGGATGGGCACGCTCTCCTGGCTGATGGTGCTGCTCGTCGGCGGCGTCGGCGCGCTCGTGCTCGCCTACAGCGCCCGCTACTTCCGCTCCGACGATCCCGGCCTCGGCCGGTTCGCCGCGGTCTTCGTCGCGTTCGCCGGCGCGATGCTGGGCCTGGTGGTCTCCGACGACCTGCTGCTGCTCTACGTCTTCTGGGAACTGACGACCGTCTTCTCCTACCTGCTGATCGGCAGCGACCCCGCCCGCCGGGCGAGCCGGCACGCCGCCATGCAGGCGCTGCTGGTGACCACGCTCGGTGGCCTGGCGATGCTCGCCGGCTTCGTGATGCTCGGCCAGCACGCCGGCACGTACCGGTGGTCGGAGATCTCGCAGAACCTGCCGGACGGCGGCTATCTGACCGTCGCCCTGGTGCTTGTGCTGCTCGGGGTGACGAGCAAGTCGGCGATCTTCCCGTTCAGCTTCTGGCTGCCGCGAGCGATGGCCGCGCCCACGCCGGTGAGCGCCTACCTGCACGCCGCCGCCATGGTCAAGGCCGGCGTGTTCCTGGTCGCGCTGATGGGGCCCGCGGTGGGCCAGGTCACGGCCTGGCGGGCGGTGCTGGTGGCCGGTGGGCTGGTCACGATGTTCCTCGGCGGCTGGGCGGCGCTTCGACAGGTCGACCTCAAGCTCCTGCTTGCCTACGGCACGGTCAGCCAGCTCGGCCTGCTGATGGTGATCCTGGGCGCGGGCACCCGGGACACCGCGCTCGCCGGCGTCGCGATGGTGCTGGCACATGCCCTGTTCAAGGCCACTCTGTTCCTGATCGTCGGGATTGTCGACCACGTCGCCGGAACCCGGGACCTGCGCGAGCTGAGTGGGCTGGGCCGGCGGACGCCGTCGCTGGCGGTGGTGGCCGGGCTGGCGGCGGCCTCGATGGCCGGCCTGCCGCCACTTGTCGGGTTCGTCGCCAAGGAGGCCGCGCTTGAGGCGTTCCTGCACGGCGGCGCCGCCGATCTGGTGGTGCTCGCCGGGCTGGTGACCGGCTCGGCGCTTACCGTCGCCTACTCGTTGCGTTTCCTCTGGGGCGCGTTCGCGGGCAAGCCGGGCGTGCCCGCCACCCGACCCGAGCCGGTCGACCGGGCGTTCGTCGCTCCGGCGGCGGTGCTCGCCGCCGCCGGCCTCGCGCTCGGCGTCCTCGCCCCGGCCGTGGACCGGGTGCTGGCCCCGTACGCGGACCAGTTCCCGACCGCCGACACCGACTACCACCTCGCGCTCTGGCACGGACCGACCCCCGCCCTCGGCCTGTCCGGGCTGGCCGTCGCCGGCGGTGTCGGGCTGTTCCTGCTGCTGCACCGGCGCCGGCCGCACCTGCTGCGGCTGCCGTTCGACGGCGCCACCGGCTACGACCGGCTGGTCGGCGGCGTCGACCGGGCCGCGGTGGAACTCACCGGCGCCACCCAGCGCGGTTCCCTCCCGTTCTACCTGGGCGTCATCCTGCTTGTGCTTGTCGTCCTGCCGGGCGGCGCGCTGCTGGCCGGCGTGCCGTGGCCGCAGCGCTACCAGCTGTGGGACACCCCGCTTCAGGCCGCCGCCGGCGCCGCCATCGTGGTCGCGGCCGTGGCCGCCGCACGGGCCCGGCGCCGGCTGACCGCGATGATCCTCGTCGGGGTGACTGGCTACGGCACGGCGCTGCTGTTCGTCCTGCACGGCGCGCCCGATCTGGCGCTGACCCAGTTCCTGGTGGAGACCGTCACGATCGTGATGTTCGTGCTCGTGCTGCGCCGGCTGCCGATCAAGTTCTCCGCCCGGCCGATCAAGTCCACCCGGCGGGTGCGGGTGGCGCTCGGCGTGGCCGTCGGCGTGGTCACGGCCGGCATGGCGTACGTGTCGGCGGGCGCCCGGGTGGCGACGCCGATCTCGGTCGGCTTCCCGGACGAGGCCGTGTCCTACGGCGGCGGCAAGAACGTGGTGAACGTGACGCTGGTCGACATCCGGGCCTGGGACACGATGGGGGAGATCGCCGTGCTTGTGGTGGCCGCCACCGGCGTGGCCAGCCTGATCTTCCGCCGTTCCCGCGCCCTGGACCAGCGCAGCGGCATCCCCGGTGTCGGCCGGCAGGGCTCGGCGCGCCCGCGCTGGCTCACCACCGGCGCCACCACCCGCGCGCAGTCGGTGATCCTCCAGGTCGTCACCCGGGTGCTGTTCCACGCCATCCTGCTCTTCTCGATCTACCTGCTCTTCTCCGGCCACAACCAGCCCGGTGGCGGGTTCGCCGCCGGGCTGGTCGCCGGCCTCGGACTGGCGGTGCGCTACCTGGCGGGTGGGCGCACCGAACTCAACGGCGCGGCGCCCGTGGACGCCGGCCGGGTGCTCGGCGCGGGGCTCTTCGTCGCGGTCGGCACCGGGGTCGCCGCGATGCTGCTGGGCGGGGACTTCCTGCAGAGCGCGGCGCTCGACTTCCACCTGCCGCTGCTGGGCCACGTCCACTTCGTCACGTCTGTCTTCTTCGACGTCGGCGTCTATCTCATCGTGGTCGGCCTGGTGTTGGACATCCTGCGCAGCCTCGGCGCGGAGATGGACCGCCAGCAGGAGGCCGACCAGGGGGAGACCGCGCCCGCCGACATGCCGGAAGAGGAGTTGGTGTGAGCCCCAACCTGGTCTACGTGCTCGTCGTCGGCGTCCTCTTCGCCACCGGGGTAACCCTGCTGCTGGAACGCAGCCTCACCCGGGTGCTGATGGGCGTCATCCTGCTCGGCAACGGCGCGAACCTGCTACTGCTCACCGGCGGCCGGGCCGGCGGCCCGCCGATCGTCGGCACCACCGCCGAGGGGGAGATGGCCGACCCGCTCCCGCAGGCGATGGTGCTGACCGCCATCGTCATCACGCTCGGCATGACCGCGTTCCTGCTCGCCCTGGCCTACCGGAGCTGGCACCTCAACGGGCACGACGAGGTGCAGGACGACGTCGAGGACCGCCGCATCATGGTGCTGGCGGACCGGGACGAGGGCCCCGGCACCGCCGATCCGGAGACCACCGACCGCCCCTCGGACCAGGCACCGGACGACCGGCCGGTTCCCGCCGGAAGCGACCGGGGGAGGACCCGATGACGTGGCTCGTCCCGCTGCCGGTGGTGATGCCGCTGTTCGGCGCGGCCCTCACCCTGCTCCTGGTCGGCCGGGCCCGGGCCCAGCGCTGGGTCAGCATCACCGTCCTCGCCGCCACCGTGGCGGTGGCGGGGCTGCTCCTGCTCCGCTCGTCGGTGGACGGCCCGCTCGTGGTCGAGGTGGGTGGCTGGGTCGCGCCGCTGGGCATCGTGCTCGTCGCCGACCAGCTCGCCGCGCTGATGCTCGTGGTCTCCGCCGCGGTCACCCTGTGCGTGCTCGTCTACTCCATCGGGCAGGGCCTGGCCGACGGCAACGAGGAGACGCCGCTGTCGGTCTACCACCCGACCTACCTGGTGCTGACCGCGGGCGTCTGCAACGCGTTCCTCTCCGGCGACCTGTTCAACCTCTACGTCGGGTTCGAGATCCTGCTGGTGGCCAGCTACGTGCTGCTGACGCTCGGCAGCACGGAGAACCGGATCCGGGCCGGCACCACGTACGTGGTGGTCAGCCTGCTCTCGTCGTTGATCTTCCTGGTGGCGATCGGGCTGATCTACGCCGCCACCGGAACGCTGAACCTGGCCCAGCTCGTCGACCGGCTAGACGCGCTGCCGGACGACCTGCGGCTGGTGCTCCAGGGCATGCTGCTGCTGGCGTTCGGCATCAAGGCCGCGGTGTTCCCGCTGTCGGCCTGGCTGCCGGACAGCTATCCGACCGCGCCCGCACCGGTCACCGCCGTCTTCGCCGGCCTGCTCACCAAGGTCGGCGTGTACGCGATCATCCGGACCGAGACGCTGCTGTTCCCCGGTGGCCGCACCGCCGACCTGCTGCTGGTGATCGCGGCGCTGACCATGGTGGTGGGCATCCTCGGCGCGGTGGCGCAGTCGGACATCAAACGGCTGCTGTCGTTCACCCTCGTCAGCCACATCGGCTACATGCTGTTCGGGGTCGGCCTGACCACCGCGCTCGGCCTGTCCGCGGCGATCTTCTACGTGGTGCACCACATCACCATCCAGACCACCCTGTTCCTCGCCGCCGGCCTGATCGAACGGCGGGGCGGCAGCACCGCGCTGGACCGGCTCGGCGGGCTGGCCCGGCTGTCGCCGGTGCTGGCGGTGCTCTTCTTCGTGCCCGCCCTCAACCTGGCCGGCATCCCGCCGTTCTCCGGGTTCCTCGGCAAGGTCGGCCTCGTCCAGGCCGGCGTGTCCGACGGCGGGGTGCTGGCCTGGGCACTCGTCGGCGGCGGGCTGCTCACCAGCCTGCTCACCCTCTACGCCATCGCCCGGGTGTGGAACCTCGCGTTCTGGCGGGCGCCGCACCCGGACATGCCGGAGCCCGACGACGTCGCCCGGGCGGCCCGCACCGACGGCGCCGAGCAGCCGCACGACGACCCGGCGCCCGCCGGGGCGGTGCTGCCCCGGCTGATGACGGTGTCCACCGCCGCCCTCGTGGTGCTCGGCCTGGGGCTGACGGTGGTGGCCGGGCCGCTCTTCGACATCAGCGGCGACGCCGCCGCCGACCTGCTGCGCCGCGCCCCGTACGTCGAGGCCGTGTTCCCGGACGGTGCACCGTGACAAGTCATCCGCGTGCCCCGCTGACCCGCCGCGTCCGGTGGCGCAACCGGGCCGTCGCCATGGTCGGCCTGGCCGGCGTCTGGGTGCTGCTGTGGGGCACCTTCACCTGGGCGAACGTGCTCAGCGGCCTGGCCGTCGCGGCCGTGCTGCTCGTGGTCTTCCCGCTGCCGCCGGTGACGTTCGGCGGGCGGATCCGGCCGGTGCCGCTGGCCCGGTTCCTGGCCCGCTTCCTGCGGGACCTGGTGGTGGCGTCGGCGCAGGTGGCCTGGCTGGCGGTCCGGTTCGGGCACACCCCGCGCGCGGCCATCATCGCGGTGCCGCTGCGGGTGAACACCGACCTCAACCTCACCCTCACCGCCGAGGCGCTGTCCCTGGTGCCCGGCAGTCTCATCCTGGAGGCCGACCGGCGGACCGGCACGCTCTACGTGCACGTCATCGGCGTCCGCACGCTCGACGAGGTGGAACGGTTCCGGCGCGACGTGCTGGAGCTGGAGACGCGCATCGTCGCCGCGGTCGGCTCGGCCGAGGAGCTGAGCCGGCTCCACCAGCCCGAACCCACCGGCCCGCCCGAGCCGGTCGACCTGGAAGGGGCACCGACATGACAGTCGTCGCCGTGATCGTCACCGCGCTGCTCACCGTGGCCGGTGGACTGACCCTCGTCCGGGTCATCCGTGGGCCGTCGATCCTCGACCGGGCCGTCGCCACCGACGTGCTGCTCGCCGTCGCGGTCGCGGCCATCGCCACCGAGGCCGCCTACAGCCGGGACGCGACCTCGCTGCCGGTGTTCGTGGTCCTCGCCATTGTCGGGTTCGTCGGCTCGGTGAGCGTCGCGCGGTTCGCGGCGCGGAGAGACCCGAAGTGACGCTCGACGCCGCCCTCGACACCGCCGCGGGCGTCTGCCTGATCGCGGGCGCCCTGCTCAGCCTCGCCGCCGGCGTGGCCCTGGTCCGCTTCCCGGACGTGCTGTCCCGCATGCACGCCGCCGCCAAACCCCAGGTCCTCGGGCTGTTGCTGGTCCTGCTCGGGTGCGCGCTGCGGCTGCGGAGCGGGGTGGACGTCACCACACTTGTGCTTGTGGGCATGTTCCAGCTCGCCACCGCCCCGGTCGCGGCGCACATGGTCGGGCGGGCCGCCTATCCGCACGAGGACATCCGGCGGGACCTGCTGCTCACCGACGAGCTCGCCGGTCACCTCGACCGGGTCCGCGCCGGTCGCGCGGACACCTGACCGGCGGCCCGCGCCGCGTACCGGCCGCGCGACGGCGCGCGGCGCGCGGCCGGGGCGGTCAGCGGGACTGCTGGCAGGGCACGCAGAACCGGGCGGCGGGGCGGATCTCCAGGCGGTCGGTGGGGATGGCGTGACCGCAGCGCTCGCACACGCCGTACGTGCCCTCGGACATCCGCGTCAACGCCTGTGCGGTGTCCGCGGCACCGTGCCGGGCCGCCTCGATCAGCCGGCGCAGGGTGTCCGGGTCGTGACCGTCGAAGCCCGGCTGCCGTGCGGCCGGCGTCAGCTCGGTGAGCTGGTCGGTGTAGTCGGCGAGCTGCCGTTCCAGCAGTTCGCGCAGCGTCCCGGTGCGGTCGTCGAGGCTGTGCGTCATCGTCGGTGGTCCTTTCGAGGGGAAGCGCCGTGCCGGCCGTGGCGGGGCAGGCATCCGGACCGGCCGGATAGGCGTCGGCCGGGAGCGTCCACGCTGCTCGGGGACGTCTTCGGAGTTCCAGCGTCGCCGGGAAAGCGACGAGCGGCATTGCCCGCGACCGGCCAACAAGCGCCCGCCAGATTGCCGGCGACTGGAGAGGATGCTGCCCCACCCGCTGGCTATGGTTGGCACATGCGGCACCAGCAGCATCTCCCGCCCACGCTGCCATAGCGCCGGCCCGCTCCCGGCCGGCTCCGCGCAGCCGCCACCGAAGGAGCAGTTCTGTGATCATCGAACGCACGCACCTGCCGGGCGTCGGAATGCGACACGCCTTCACCACCGAACAGGGCCGCCGGATCGCGGTCGTCGAGCACTCGGCGGGTGGCCGCCGGGACGTCGTCCACGACGATCCGGACGACCCCGACGGCATGGTCGGACTCGCCCTCACCCCGGCCGAGGCGTCCGCCCTGGCCACCCTGCTCGGCTTCCCGGAGCTGGTTGCCGTCCCCGCGTGACGGGAGTCAGGCCGGCAGTGGTCGGCGCGGCCAGTCCAGGGCCCGCGCGCCGAGCACGGCGGCGTGCAGGGTGAACCTGTCCCGCGCTTCGGCGGGATCATGACCGGTCAGCGTCCGGATCCGGTCGAGCCGGTAGGTGACGGTGCGGACGGACACGTGCAGGCGGCGGGCCGCCTCGGTGGCGACCTCGCCGCACGCGAAGTATTCGGCCAGGGTGTCCACAAGCGGCTCGGCGCCGCCCCGGGCCTCACCCAGCGGGGTCAGCACCGCCCGCACGAGGTCCACCATCGCCGGCTGGTCCCGCAACAGCACGCGGTAGATGAGCAGGTCGTGGGCGTCGATCACCGGCGCGTCGGTGTGCAGCCGGCGAGCCGTGGCGAGCGCCTCCCGGGCCTCCTCGTAGGAGCGGGCGATGCCGTACAGGCCCGGGTGCGGGCGGCCGACCACCACCTGCCACGGCCGGCCCCGCGCCAGGCGGTCCAACTCGCCGTGCATCAGCCTGCCGAGGTCGTCCGCCGGTCCGCCGGCGCCGCGACCCCCGCCGGGCCGCACCGGCTCGGCCGGCGCCACCACCACGAGCAGCCCTTCCTTCGTCGCCACCAGCACGTCCCGGTCGCCCAGCCGGTCGAAGATGACCCGTTCCAGGGCGCTGATCGCCGGCTCGGTGTCCGGCAACCGGCGGCCCGGCGCGGCGAGCGCCACCTGATGGACGCGGGCGAGATCCAACCCGAACGGCTCGGCCCGCTCGACCAACCCGCCGAGGTCGGAGTCGCCGCGCAGCAGGTCGTCGACGAGTTCGCGGCGCAGCGACTCCTCGTGGCGCACCAGTTCCCGGCGGGCCACCGCGTAGCCCTCGGCGAGGGTGGCGACGGCCGCGTCGACCACGTGGAGGACGGCGTCCGCCGCGGCCCGGACCGTCTCGCTGTCGGTGGAGCGGTCCAGGTGCGGCAGGTGCCGCCACAGCCGCCGCGCCGCGGACAGGTAGAGGCGTACCGCCCGGCCGGCCGACACGCCCTGCTCGGCCGCCTGCCGGCCGAGGACCCCGACCGCGTCCAGCTCACCGCGGCGCGGCCGGCGACCGGTCACCGCCGCGTCCCGGAGCAGCCGGAGATAGTCGCCGAGCAGCTCCACAGGTACGCCGTCGGCGTCGGCGCTCGCCTCGCGGGCCACCTCCGCCAGCCACTTGTCGTCGCCGCGCGCTCCGGCCGGATCCGGCCGGCGGACGCTGTCGGTCATCGCGGTCCCCCCGTGCGGGGCCGGCACGGACACCGACCCGATTCGCCCAGGTTAATCCGCAGGTCGCGCGGACCGGCGCTAGCGGTTGCGCTCCACGACGTACTCGGTCAGGTCCAGCAGGAAGCGGCCGTCCTCGGTGTCGGCCGCGGCGCCCAGCGCCCGCTGCCCCTCGCGCCGGGCGGCCTCGGCGAGTTCCCGGGCGCTGCGGCGCGCGGACTCCACGCAGTCGTACGCGAGGAGGCGGCCGTGCAGCCAGCGCACCTCGGCCTCGGTGCGCTGGGCTCGGGTCCGGCTGAGAAACTCCAGGAGCCGTTCGCGTTCGTCGGCGGTGCACCGCCGCATGAAGTCGATGAGGATGAGCGTCCGCTTGCCCTCCCACAGGTCGCCGGCGATCTCCTTGCCGTAGCGGGCGTAGTCGCCGGTGAGGTTGAGCGCGTCGTCCTGGATCTGGAACGCGGCCCCCAGATACCAGCCGTAGCGGTCGAGGACGTCCACCGCGTTCTCCCGGCCGGTGGCCACGAGGATCCCGCTGCGGCACGGGTAGATGCAGGTGTACCAGGAGGTCTTCTTCAGACACATCCGGTAGTAGTCGTCGGCGTCCAGGTCGCACACGTTGTCGCGGATCCAGCCGATCTCGATCGCCTGCCCCTCAAGCGAGTGGCGCAGCATGAGTTCGGTCTCGGTGAACAGCCGCCAGGCGATCCCGGAGCCGAGCGCCGTCCGGTTCGCGGCGAGTCGTTGCAACGCCAGCAGGTTCGTCATGTTGCCGACGTTGAGCGCCACGCCGACCCCGTACTCGGCGTGCAGGGTCTGCCCGCCGCGCCGTTGCTCGCTTTCGTCCTGGATGTCGTCGTGGATGAGGAAGGCGTTGTGGAACAACTCCACGGTCACCGCGGCGTTGAGGCCCACCGCCTCCCCGCCGCCGAACGCCCGGCACGTGGCCAGGCAGAGCGCGGCGCGCAGCCCCTTGCCCCACCGCCGGGGATATTCGGCGACCAGGTCGTAGAGGTAGCGCGGCCCGCCCGCGGGCACGTCGTCGAGCAGCGCGCCGAGGGCGAGGCCGCGATAGCGCTCCAGCATGCGTTCCACGTGCCCGCCGGCCACCCCGGTGGTCGGCGCCATCGCGCCGCTACCGGTCCGTCCGGGCCGGGCCGTCCGGGGTCGGCGTCGTCAGCCGGTCCGCGAGCCCGTTGGCCACGTCGGGCGCCAGCCGGGCGAGATTGAGTACGGTGTCGAGCGCGTCGTGCGCGTCCGAGGTGTACCTGCGGATGACCTCACCGCGCTTGTCGTCCGCCATCTTCAACTGCCCGACCACGGTGTCGATCAGGGCGTGCCCGTCGGTGCGGAACCGTGCGACGAGTTCGTCGAACACCTCCGGGTCCACCCGGCGGCTCTCGGTCAGCTTCTCCTCCAGCCGCCGCGCGCCGGCCAGCCCCGCCGAGAGTTCCTCCTCCAGCACCGTGGCCGCGTGGGTCACCGTCTCGGAGGTTTCCTCGGCCACCTTCTCGAAGCGCTCGTTCGTGCGCGCACGCTCGCCGTCTGTCATGGCCGAATTGTCACCGGACCACCGCCGACCAGCCAGGCAAGTGTCGAGATGGTGACTCACCGTGTCGAGCTGGCGCGACCAAACCGGTGGTCGGACCACGCCGGTTCGGCGACCATGGTCGGCATGGTGGGGGGATCGGGCATGAGGCTGCCGTTGCAGGGCGGGCTGCCGCCGGTCCAGACGCCGTCCGGGGCCGTGGTGGAGATAGCCTGTGACGAGTCGGGGTTCTCCGGCACCAACCTGCTAGATCCCGCCACGCCGGTGATCAGTCACGCGAGCGTCGACCTGGGCGTCGAGGAGGCCGCCGGGCTGATCGCGACGCTGCGCTCCGGCTTCCGGTTCACGCCGCACGAGTTCAAGTCCCGGCAGTTCCTGCGCCGACCGGAGGCGGCCGAGGCGTTGGAGTGGTTCCTGGCGGCGTTGCGCGGGCGGGCCCACGTGCACCTGGTCGACAAACAGCTCTTCCTGGTCACCCGCGTCGTCGACCTGCTGCTGGTCGAGCCGTCCTACCTGGCCGGCACCGGGCTGGCCGGGGAGCACCGTGCGGACGCCGTCGCGCTGCACCGGTCCGGGCGCGCGGCCGGCCCGGACTGGGACGCCTTCCTCGCGGCCCTCGTCGAGATGTTGCGGACCAAGCGGCGGGACCGGGCCGGCGACGGGAGCGTCGACCGGTTCTTCGCGGCCCGGGACGCGCTGCTGCGGCACGCGCCGGACGACGCCGTCCTGCACGCCCTCGACCGGGGCCGGGTGGCCGCCGTCCAGGCCCGGCTCTACGCCGAGGACCGGTCGATCCCGCCGCCGCTGGAGCCGATGCTGCCGGCGCTGGCCGAGACGGTCCTGTTCTGGAGCGCCGGCCGGCGGCGGGTGCTCGTGATCCACGACGAGCAGAGCGCGTTGACGGCCGACCGCCTGCGCCGCCTCCAGCGCGCCCTGGCCGACCGCGTCGGGTTGCCGGCGGGGGAGTCGCCGCTGGCCGGGCTGGTGATGACCGACTCCCGGGACGACCCGCGGGTGCAGGTCGCCGACCTGCTCGCCGGGATAGCCCGACGGATGGAGGAGAGACCGCTCCCTGGCCTCACCGGTCGGCCGGCCGTCTGAATCTTGGAGGCTAAGGGCCCCTATAGGGGCCCTTAGCCTCCAAGATCTCCAGCCGTTCCGGGATGCAGAAGACCGATCCCACTTGGCGAGAACGGTTTCTTGATCTACTTCGCCCGCTGGGTATGCGTACTCAGCTCGAATGCCGTCTCGTGGCTCAGGCGTCGGCGCGGCGGCGTCGGCAGGATCCTTGTCATGGCCGAGACGCTGCACCGACCCGCCGCCCTGCGTACCGTCGAGATGCCGTTGCCGGGCGGGGAGACCGCCGGCCGCGCGGTGGCCGCGTTGGTCCGGCTGGTCGGCCGCCACCCGGCCGGGTGGCGGTGGCTGGCCCGGCGGCACCATCCGGTACTGGACCGGCTGGCCGCGGCGAACGCGCGGGCGGCCTGCGTCCGGGCGGCCCGGCGGGTGCCGGCCTACCGGGAGTTCCTGCGGGCCCGCCCGGCGGGCGTCCGCCGCCGGCTGCGGGACTTCCCGGAGACCGACAAGCTCGGGTACGTGGTGGGCCACGACGCCGCCGCGCGGTGCTGGCGGGGGCGGCTGCCGGAGCGGGGCGTGGTGGTCGACGAGTCGGCCGGCTCGTCGGGGCGGCCGTTCAACTGGCCGCGCGGCGAGCGGGAGTTGCGGGCGGTGCACCGGGACATCGCCGGCTACACCGGGCTGGTCTTCCCGATGCGCCGGCCGTTCGTCATCAACGCGTACTCGATGGGCGCCTGGGCGACCGGCACCACGACCGGCGCGGCGATGGCCCGGATCGCGGTGGTGAAGAACACCGGCCCGGACCTCGGCAAGATCGTCGACACGTTGCGGGAGTTCGGCCCGGAGCACGACTACCTGGTGACCGCGTACCCGCCGTTCCTCAAGCACCTGCGGGACCGGCTGGACGCCGAGGACTTCCCCTGGTCGCGCTACCGGATCTTCGGTAGCTGCGGCGGGGAGGGGATGACCGAGGCGCTGCGGGACTACCTGGAGCAGCGGTTCGTCCGGGTGCGTTCGGCGTACGGGGCATCGGACCTGACCATCGGCATCGGCGCGGAGACCCGGTTCACGGTGTGGCTGCGGCGGCGGCTGCGGACCGACCCGGCGTTGCGGGCGGAGCTGCTCGGCGCCGACGAGCAGCGGCTGCCGATGGTGTTCCAGTACAACCCGTTCGCCTCCTACCTGGAGACCAACGAGCGCCGGGAGCTGGTCTGCACGGCGGGCGGCCGGGACGTGCTCCAGCCCCGGCTGCGCTACAACGTCGGCGACGAGGCGCTGCTGGTGCCGTACCGGCGGATCGCCGATCTGGCCGCGGCCGACCCGGTGCGCGCGGCCGAGTTCCGCGCCGCGACGGCGCAGGAGCGGATGACGCTGCCGGTGCTGCTGCTGTTCGGCAGGCGCGACTCCACGGTGTCCTACCTGGGGGCGAACCTCTACCCGCAGGACGTGGAGTACGGCCTCTACACCGGCAACCCGCACGCCGGCGCGATCAGCCGGTTCTGCCTGGCGCTCGTGGAGGACACGGCGCTGGAGACCCGCCCGGTGATCCACGTGGAGCTGCGCGGCCCGCTTGCCGCCGCGGACCGCGCGGCGCTCGCGGACGCCTGCCGCGACGGGGTACGCCGGCACCTCGCCTCGGTGTCGCGGGACTTCGCCCAGTCCCTGGTGGAGGATCCGACCGCCGCTGACCTGCGGGTGGAGCTGCACGACCCGGGCACCGGCCCGTTCGCCGGCCCGCAGAAGATCAAGAACGCCTACCTGGTGAGGTGACCATGCGTACCCGAGATTTCTCCCGCGCCCCGGCACAGGCCCGCGCCGGCGCGATGTTCATCGGCGGCACCCGTTATGCGAGCCCGCTGGTGCTGCTGCGGCTGGCCCCGGACTGGTTCCGGATGGTCCGGGACATGCGCCGGATGTCCGGCTACCGCTGGCACACCGTCTACTGGCAGTTCCCGCTGACGTTGGGCACGATCGCGTTCTTCACCGACCGGGACGCGATGCTGCGCTTCGCGCGCACCCGGCACCACCGCAAGCTGATGGCGTGGCTTACCGACGGCAACCGCAACGCCACCGCCGGGTTCATCCGGCTCTACACGGCCTCGCCGGACGGCTACTCCAACGGCGCGTGGCGGGCCGAGGACGGCGCGATGGGCCACATCGAGGAGTTCACCCCGCTGGGCGCGGAGACGACCGGGCCGGCGGTACGCCGGTGAGCGGCCACCGGTTCGAGCGGGTCACCGACCGGCGCGGCCTGCGGGATTTCCTCGCGCTCATCGACCGGCTGTACGCGGGGGAGCCCCGGTACGTGCCGACGCCCCGGCAGCAGATCCGCCGCTGGTGGCGCGACGGCGTGCCGCTGTACGTGCTGCGCGACGGCACCGGCGCGGTGGTCGGGCGGACCACGCTGCACACCGACGCGGACCTCGACGCCAAGCTGGGCCGCCGGTGCCAGTTGTTCGGGCTGACCGAGTTCACCGCGCCGGCCGCCGGGCCGCTGTTCGACGCGATCGACGCGCACGCCGCCGCCGACCGGGACCTGCTGTTCGGGCCGGTGGCGCTGCTGCCCAACCAGGCCGGTGGCGTGGTCACCTCCGGGTTCGAGGACCGGGGTTTCACCGACAGCGCCTGGAACCCGCCGCGTTACCCGGCCGCCTACGAGGCGCACGGCTTCACCCGCCGGTTCGTCTCCGACACCTGGATCTGCCCGGTCCCCGCGCCCGAGGGGCCGGCACCCGCGCTCGGCGCGCAGCCGGACGGCGCGCGGCTGGAGCTGCACCGGGGCGACACCCGGCGGCTCGACGAGCAGCTCGACCTGCTGCGCGGCATGCTCAACGACTCCTTCGCCCAGCTCGGCTACTACACGCCGATCTCGGCCGCCCAGTTGCGCCGGCAGACCGACGGGCTGGCGTACCTGCTTGACGAGTCCCTGCTGCTCTACCTGACCCGGGACGGGCGGCCGGTGGCGTTCGTGCTCTGCGTGCCGGACATCAGCGGGTTCCTGGTCGCGGTGCGCGGCGACCTGAGCCCGGTCAACCAGGTGCGGCTGCTTGCCACCCGCCGGCGCTACCGCCGGGAGGCGGTGCTGATCGTCAAGGGCGTGGTGCCGGAGTGCCAGGGACGCGGCTACCAGCGGCTGCTCTCCACGCACCTGCACCGCAACCTGCACCACGGCGGCTACACCACGCTGCGCAGCACCTACGTCGGGCGCGACAACCAGGCGTCGGCCGCGCAGTACCGGCGGCTCGGCGGCCGGCCGCTGCACGGCTACGCCTTCTATGCCCGGGAGCGCTGACATGGACCTCGCCGCGTTCCGCGCGTTGGAGCCGCTGTGCTGGCGGGCCCCGAGCGCGCACAACACCCAACCCTGGCGGCTGCGCTACGAACGCTGGGCGGTCACCGTCGGCTGGGACCCGACCGACGCGCTGCCGGCCGGCGACCCGACCGGCCGGGACCTGCGGCTGTCGCTCGGCGCGTTCGTGGAGACCTGCCTGATCGTCGCGGCCGACGCCGGACTGCGGCTGGACTGGGTGGCCGACCACGACGAATCCAAGCATCGGGTGGGCCGGCTGCGCCCGGCCCGCCTGCCGTACCGCACGCCGTTCCGCACCCACGACGTGTGCGAGCGGCGTACCGACCGGGGGCGGTTCGCCGACGGGCCGGACGCCGGCCTGCTCGCCGCCGCCGACCACGCCGCCCGGTGGGCCGGCGGCGCGGTCCGGGTGGTGCCGGCGGCGGCCGGGCGTCTCGGCGCGCTGCTGCGCGCCGCCGACCGGCAGGTGTACGCGGATCCGGCGGTCGTGTCCGAGCTGCGCCGCTGGCTGCGGCTGGACCGGGCCCGGCCGGACTACCGGGCGGACGGGCTCAGCGACCGCTGCCTCGGGCTATCCCGGCCGGCCGCCGCCGGGTTGCGGACGGCGCTCGCCGCGTATCCGGTGCTGCGTCCGCTCGGGTTGCCGCGCCTGCTCGCCGCCGGCGACGACCCGCTCGCCCGCGGCGGCACGGTGCTGGCGCTTGTCGCGCCGCCCGACCTGGACGCGGCCGGCCAGGTGGAGTTCGGGCGGGTCCTGATGCGGGTCTGGTTGACGCTGCACGCGGCCGGCCTGGCGGCGCATCCGCTGAGCCAGCTCGTCGACGTGGCCGCCACCCGCGACGCGCTCGGCGCGTTGCTGGACGTGGCGCCCGAGCGGATCGTGCACGTGACCCGGGTGGGCCGGCCGGTCGCGCCGGCGCCCCGTTCGGCCCGCCGGGTCGAGCGTGCCTGCGGGGGAGCGGAGCGGCGGCCGGTGGCGGCGCGGGTGGGGTAGGACCCCCGGGGGTCAGCGGGCCGGCGGCGGCGCGGTGCTGCCCCGGACAACGAAGGTGGTGCCGAGTTCGTACCGGTCCTGGGGGAGGGCCCGGCCGTCGGCCATGGTCAGGGCCAGCCGGGCGGCGGTGGCGCCGATCTCGGCGAACGGCACCCGCACCGTGGTCAGCGGGGGCACCAGCCAGGCCGCGTGTTCGACGTCGTCGAACCCGACGACGCTGAGACCGTCGGGTATCCGCAGGCCCGCCTCCCGTGCCGCCGCGTAGACGCCCATCGCCTGGAGGTCGTCGCCGCAGACGACCGCCGTCGGCGGGTCGGGCCGGGCGAGCAACTGGGCGCCGAGGTCCCGGCCGTCCTCGAAGGTGAACGCCCCCCGGCGTTCGAGGCTCTCGTCGAACGGCACCCCGGCGTAGTCGAGCGCGGCGTGGAAACCGTCCAGCCGGGCCCGTGCGGACAGGTCCCGGAGCGGCCCGGTGATCAGGCCGATCCGCCGGTGGCCGAGGTCGAGGAGGTGCCGGGTGGCGGCGAGCGCGCCGGTCCAGTTGTTGGCCCCGACGGCAGGTGTGGGGAACAGGTCGCCGATCGGGTCGATGGAGACGAGCGGAATCCCCTCGACCGCGAAGAGTTCCCCGTCCTCGACGGTGACCAGGGAGAACACGGCGATGACGGCGGTCGGCTGCCGTAACAGCAGCGGCTCCGCCCAGGGCCGCCCGGCCCGGACGAGCTGGTGCACGTCGGTGAAGCCGACGGTGTGGTCGCTGGCGTTGGCGACCTCCTGCACGCCGCGCAGGATCTCCATCGCGATCGAGGACAGCATCCGGTGGAAGACCACCTCCACGCAGAGGGCGCCGCCGGTCTGCCGCCTGCGGTAGCCGTGGTCGCGGAGCAGCGCCTCCACCCGCTGGCGGGTCTGCTCGCCCACCCCACGACGGCCGTTGAGCACCTTGGAGACGGTGGGTGGGGACACTCCGGCGAGTTCGGCGATCGTGGCGATGGGCAGGTCGCCGCGCCGGGGCTTGCGCACGTGCTGCCGCGGTCCTTCTTCGAGCACGAGGGCAGTCTATGGCTGGACGTGTCAGGGCCGGACGAAAGTTTAGCGATAACATTTCGCGCCCTCGATGCCCTGATCCCATCCGCCGTAGCTGGTCGAGGGCTTCCAGGAACTTTCGCGAAACCTGATCGTCACATCTTGACGTCGGCTGATTCATCCATGAGAGTCCATATGAGCGGATGTGGCGCGCGAACGGGAGCTCGTGACGCCGGCCGGCGTCACGACATGTGGTGCGCGGGTGCGTGGGCAGCGCCTGTTAACGCTAACAGGAGGGTTTCCGAATCGTGCCCATCAGTCGACGAGCACTCATCAAGGCCGTCGCCGCATCAGGCGCTCTCACCGCCGCGTCGGTGGCCGGGCTGCCCGGCGTCGCGTGGGCGGCGAACACCGCCTACGCGATGGCGTACTTCACCGAGACGCCGAACGGTCAGGGCGCGGACTACGGCCTGCACCTGGCGGTGAGCCGGGACGGCCTCAACTGGACGCCGCTGAACCAGAACAACCCGGTGGTCACCCCGACGCAGGGGCAACTCGGCCTGCGGGACCCGTTCGTGCTCCGCAAGCAGGACGGCACGTTCGTCATCCTGGCCACCGACCTCAAGGGCACCGACTTCGGCCAGAACAGCCAGTACCTGCACGTGTGGGACTCGACAAACCTGACGAACTTCACCGGCTACCGCCGGATCCGCATGCACACGCTGCCCAACTCGCACACCTGGGCGCCGACCGCGTTCTGGGACGCCGGCCGCGGCCAGTACGGCATCGTCTACTCCTGCAACAGCGGCGGCGACGTGCTGATGGTCAACTACACGAGCGACTTCGTCACCGTCGGCCCGCAGCAGGTGTTCTTCAGCCCCGGCTTCGGCGTGCTCGACGGCGACATCGTCGTCGACGGCGGCACCACCTACCTTTACTACAAGAACCTGTCCACCGGCCTCCTCCACGGCGCCCGCTCCTCGACCGGCGCGCCGAACAGCTTCACCACCTACACCAGCGGCCTGCGGCAGGGCAACGGGATCGAGGCGCCGCTGCTCGTCAGGAACAACGACGGCAGCGGCTGGCGGCTCTGGGGCGACTCGTACAGCCCGGTCAACAACGACTACTACATGTGGTCCACCTCCGCCATCGGCGGCAACTCGTGGACCGCGTTGAACCAGCGTGACTACACCCCGCCGCTGAACGCCAAACACGGCTCGGTCATCGGGATCAGCGACGCCGAGTACAACGGCCTCGTCTCCCGGTGGGGCACCCCGAACTGGGTACGGCTCAAGTCGTCGAACCTCCCCGACTACGTCGTCCGGCACCGCGACTACGTCGGACGCATCGACCCGTACCCGTTCGATCCCTACCAGGACCAGATGTGGCGGATGGTGGCCGGACTGGCCGACCCCGCCGGGGTCTCGTTCGAGGCGGTGAACCGGCCGGGCATGTTCCTGCGGCACTACAGCTACGCGCTCCGCCTCGACGCGAACGACGGGACGTCGACCTTCCGCGCGGACGCCACCTTCCACCGGACGGCAGGCCTCGCCGACGGCGCGTGGACGTCGTTCCGCTCCCACAACTTCCCGGACCGCTACCTAAGGCACGCCAACTACCTCCTGCGGATCGACCCGCTCGGCTCCGGTTCGAGCCTGAGCGACAGGCAGGACGCCACCTTCCGCATCACGCCCTGAGGAGTCAGCCGATGTCGAGACACGCAACGAGATTCGGGTCCGTCGCTGCCGCGATGCTGCTGGCCCTGGGCATGGGCGCCGCGATGGTCGGTGGCACGCTCGGCAGCAGCGCCCGGGCCGCCGACCTCGGTACGGCCGCCGCCACCGCCGGGTGTGGCAAGACCCCCACCCTGGGCAACGGCACCTACAACATCACCAGCGGCGGCAAGAACCGCAGCTTCATCCTGAAGCTCCCCGACGGGTACGACCGGAACCGCCAGTACCGGCTGGTCTTCGGGTTCCACTGGTGGGGCGGCACCGCCGTGGACGTCGCGACCGGGCAGACGGTGCAGCGCGACGTGTGGTCCTACTACGGCCTGCTGCGGCTGTCCAACAACAGCACGATCTTCGTGGCGCCGCAGGGCATCGACAACGGCTGGGCCAACTCCGGCGGCGAGGACGTCACGTTCGTCGACGACATGCTCCGCCGGATCGAGGGTGATCTGTGCGTCGACACCACGCAGCGGTTCTCCGTCGGCTTCAGCTACGGCGGTGGAATGAGTTACGCGCTCGCCTGTGCCCGGCCGAACGTGTTCCGCGCGGTCGCGGTGCAGTCCTCACCCGGCACGCTCAGCGGATGCAGCGGCGGCACCCAGCCGATCGCGTACCTCGGGGTGCACGGCGTCGGCGACACCATTGCCAGTGGACGCGCGCTGCGGGACCGCTTCGTCGCCAACAACGGCTGCACGGCGGCGAGCCCGCCGGAGCCGAGGTCCGGCAGTCTGACCCACACGGTCTACAGCTACTCCGGCTGCCGATCCGGCTACCCGGTGACGTGGGCGGCGTTCGACGGCGGTCACATCGCCGCTCCGCAGGACGGCGCCGGCGGCGACAGCGGCACCCGGACCTGGGTACCGGCCGAGGTGTGGAAGTTCTTCACCCAGTTCGCCGGCACCTCGCCGACCCCGTCGCCGACGACCCCGCCCACCGCGTCGCCCACGGCCTCGCCGACCGTGTCACCGACCGTGTCACCGACCGTGTCGCCGACGAACCCGCCGCCGTCGGGCGGCTGCGCCGCCACCTACCGGACCGCCACCCAGTGGCCCGGCGGCTTCCAGGGTGAGGTCACCGTGACCGCGGGCGCCGCCGCCATCAGCGGATGGCGGGTGAGCTGGACGCTCGCCAGCGGGCAGAGCATCACCCAGCTCTGGGGTGGACGCAACGCGCCCTCCGGCAGCACCCAGAACGTCTCCAACGAGGCGTGGAACGGCAGCCTGGCGGCGGGCGCGTCCACCACGTTCGGCTTCACCGCCAACGGCTCGGCCACGACGCCGTTCCTGACCTGCACCCGCCTCTGACCCGCCCGGCTTGGAGAAAAGCATGTCCGACATGACCCGAAGGAACATTCTCAAGGCCGGCGCGGCCGGGGCCGGGGCCGCCCTGGTGCCGGCCGCCTGGACCGCGACCGCCCGCGCCGGCTCGGCCGCGCCACCGCAGGTGCTTGCCGCGAACGACCTGGCCCTGTGGTACGACGAGGGAGCCGGCACCGACTGGCTCCGCGCGCTGCCGATCGGCAACGGGCGGCTCGGCGCGATGGTGTTCGGCAACGTCGACACCGAACGGCTCCAGCTCAACGAGGACACGGTCTGGGCCGGCGGCCCCTACGACTCGGCCAACACCCGGGGCGCGGCAAACCTGGCCGAGATCCGGCGGCGGGTCTTCGCCGACCAGTGGACCTCGGCGCAGGACCTGATCAACCAGACCATGATGGGCAACCCGGGTGGGCAGCTCGCCTACCAGACCGTCGGCAACCTCCGGCTCGCCTTCGGGTCCGCGAGCGGGGCGACCCAGTACAACCGGACCCTCGACCTGACCACCGCCACGGTCACCACCACCTACGTGCTCAACGGGGTACGCCACCAGCGGGAGGTGTTCGCAAGCGCGCCCGACCAGGTGATCGTGGTCCGGCTGACCGCCGACCGGGCCAACTCGATCACGTTCTCCGCCACCTTCGACAGCCCACAACGGACCACCGTGTCGAGCCCGGACGCGGCCACCATCGGGCTGGACGGCATCTCCGGCAGCCAGGAGGGGGTCAACGGCTCGGTGCGGTTCCTGGCCCTGGCCAACGCCGCCGCGACCGGCGGCACGGTCAGCAGCTCCGGCGGCACCCTACGGGTGTCCGGGGCCACGAGCGTGACCATCCTGATCTCGATCGGCTCCAGCTACGTCAACTACCGCACGGTGAACGGCGACTACCAGGGCATCGCCCGCAACCGGCTCAACGCCGCCAAAAGCGTCGCGATCGACCAGCTGCGCAGCCGCCACGTCGCCGACTACCAGGCGCTGTTCAACCGGGTGAGCCTCGACCTGGGCCGGACGGCCGCGGCCGACCAGCCCACCGACGTCCGGATCGCGCAGCACGCGAACGCCAACGACCCGCAGTTCGCCGCGTTGCTGTTCCAGTTCGGGCGTTACCTGTTGATCTCCTCCTCGCGGCCGGGCACCCAACCGGCGAACCTCCAGGGCATCTGGAACGACTCGCTGGCCCCGTCCTGGGACTCGAAGTACACGATCAACGCCAACCTGCCGATGAACTACTGGCCGGCCGACACCACGAACCTCTCCGAGTGCTTCCTGCCGGTCTTCGACCTGGTCAAGGACCTGACGGTGACCGGCGCGCGGGTGGCCCAGGCCCAGTACGGCGCCGGCGGCTGGGTCACCCACCACAACACCGACGCGTGGCGGGGCGCCTCAGTGGTCGACGGGGCGCTGTGGGGCATGTGGCAGACCGGTGGCGCCTGGCTGAGCACGCTCATCTGGGACCACTACCAGTTCACCGGCGACCTCGGCTTCCTCCAGACCAACTACCCGGCCCTGAAGGGCGCCGCCCAGTTCTTCCTCGACACCCTGGTCGTCCACCCGACGCTCAACTACCTGGTGACGAACCCGTCGAACTCGCCGGAGCTGCCGCACCACTCGAACGCGAGCGTCTGCGCGGGCCCCACCATGGACAACCAGATCCTGCGTGACCTGTTCGACGCCGCGGCCCGGGCCAGCGAGGCGCTCGGCGTCGACACCACGTTCCGGTCACAGGTGCGCACCGCCCGGGACCGGCTGCCCCCGAGCAAGGTCGGCTCGCGCGGCAACGTGCAGGAGTGGCTCGCCGACTGGGTCGAGACCGAGCGGACCCACCGGCACGTCTCCCACCTGTACGGCCTGCACCCCAGCAACCAGATCACCAAGCGGGGCACGCCCGCGCTCTACGAGGCCGCCCGCAAGACGCTGGAGCTGCGCGGCGACGACGGCACCGGCTGGTCGCTGGCGTGGAAAATCAACTTCTGGGCCCGGCTGGAGGACGGCGCCCGCGCCCACAAGCTCTTCCGTGACCTGGTGCGCACCGACCGGCTCGCGCCGAACATGTTCGACCTGCACCCGCCGTTCCAGATCGACGGCAACTTCGGCGCCACCTCCGGTATCGCCGAGATGCTGCTGCACAGCCACACCGGTGAGCTGAACGTGTTGCCGGCGCTGCCGAGCGCGTGGCCCACCGGGCAGGTCGCGGGCCTGCGGGGGCGCGGCGGCTACACCGTCGGCGTGTCCTGGAGCAGCGGTCAGGCCGACGAGATCGGCATCCGCGCCGACCGCGACGGCACGCTCCGGGTGCGGTCCCGGCTGTTCACCGGCGGCTTCACCCTCGCCGACGCCACCGACGGCAGCACGCCGGCCACCACCCGACCGGAGTCGGACGTGGTCCAGTTCAGCGTCCGCGCCGGTCACACCTACCGGGCGGCGCGGCCCGGCGTGACGCCGTCGCCGACCCTGACCGCCTCGCCCACCCCCACCCCGACGCCGACGAGCGCGTCGCCGACCCCGACGCCGACCACCAGCTCGCCCGCGCCGTCCGGCGCACGGGCCACGTACGCGGTGACGGGCTCGTGGTCGGGTGGCTTCCAGGGTGAGGTCACGGTGACCGCCGGCGCGACCGCGATCCGCGGCTGGACGGTGTCCTGGACGTTCCCGAACGGGCAGGTCATCAACCAGATCTGGGGCGGCACCCACACCCAGAGCGGCGCCAACGTGACGGTACGCAACGTCGACTACAACGGCGCGCTGGCGGCCGGCGCCTCCACCACCTTCGGCTTCATCGGCTCGGTGAACGGCGCCAACAACCCGCCGACGAACCTCACCTGCACCACCACCTGAGCAGGGTGGGACGCGCCCCGGCCTGGTGGGGTGCGTCCCACCCGACCCCTTCCAGGGGCGGTCAGGCCAGGAGGGTCTCGCGCAGCCGCGCGCCCAGGTTGATCCGGCCGACCACCCGGGGGCCGGCCGGGTCGTACACCTCGATGCGGTGGTTGCGGCGCATCATCTCCCGCACCGCCGGCGGCAGCCGGGGCGGGTCGTCCATGGCCGCGAGGACCTGCGCGGCGGTCACGGTCAGGCGCTCCACCAGGGCGGCGCCGTCGGTGTCCACACGCACCCGGCCGAACTCCCAGCCGGCGGTGGTGAGGTCGAGTACCTCGAACAGGCGCACCACGAACGGCTGCGGGTCGGTCACCCGGCCGAGGCGTTTCGCCCGGTCACCGATCACCGAGACGGCGGCGGTCACCTGGGCGTACGGGTGCAACCCGCTGGGCAGCGCGCCGAGCGGCCAGCGCAGCGCCGGACCGGCCTCCTTCCACAGGGGCCGGTAGTTGCGGCGGTGCACAAGCAGCCGCCGGCCGGTACGCCGGAACACCTCCTGGGCCTGGGACTGGAGGTCGGCGTGGGCCTCGTCGGCGGCCTCGCAGACGATCCCGGCGGCCACCACCAGACCGTCGTCGTCGGACAGCAGCCGGCTGATCGCGTCGACCTGCTCGGGGAACCGGATCCGGGCGTGCGCGCCGTAGGAGCGCCGGATGTCCCCCAGCAGCGCCTGCTGGCGTCCGGGGTCCAGGTCGACCCCACCCTCGCCACCCAGCAACCGCCGGAGCCAACCCATTGTGCCTCGCTTCCGTCGGGCGTCTGCGGACCGGGCAATGCTAGTGCGTCGGTGGGTGCTCGTATGGTGACGGGGTGGCTGAGCGATCCCTGACCCTGATGGCGGTGCACGCGCACCCCGACGACGAAGCGACGAGCACCGGCGGCGTCCTCGCCCGCTATGCGGCGGAGGGCGTCACGACGGTGCTCGTGACGTGCACCGACGGCCGGTGCGGCGACGGTCCCGGCGGCGTCAAGCCGGGCGAGGACGGGCACGACCCGCAGGCGGTGGTGGAGATGCGCCGGGCGGAGCTGGCGGCCAGTTGCGAGGCGTTGAAGGTCACCCATCTGGAGACGCTCGACTACGCCGACTCCGGGATGATGGGCTGGGCGACGAACGACGCGCCCGGCGCGTTCTGGAACACGCCGGTGGCGGAGGCGGCCGACCGGCTGGCCGAGCTGATCCGGCACTACCGTCCCGACGTGGTCGTCACCTACGACGAGAACGGCTTCTACGGCCACCCGGACCACATCCAGGCGCACCGCATCACGATGGCGGCGGTCGAGCGCACGGGCGTCCCGGCGAAGGTCTACTGGACCACGGTGCCGCGCAGCGCGTTCCGGGAGTTCGGCAAGGTCATGCAGGAGATCGGGGTGGAGTTCCCCGAGCCGGACGCGACAGACGAGATGCCGGCGCTGGGCCTGCCCGACGACGAGATCACCACCTGGGTGGACACCCGTGGCCACGGCGGGCAGAAGTTCGCCTCGCTTGCGGCGCACGCCAGCCAGGCGGAGAACATCTTCTTCCTGCGGCTGGGGCAGGATCGGTTCACCGAGCTGATGGGGATGGAGACGTTCGTCCGGGTCCGCGACACCACCGGCGCGCCGACGCCTGAGGACGACCTGTTCGCCGGGCTGCGCTGAGGCCACGGCCTCAGCCCGCGGTGGTCCGGGCGGCCAGGTCCGCCAGCACGGCGCGCACGTCCCCGCCGGTGTCGGCCATGATCCGCCGTTGCCGGGTGGCGCCGGTGCCGTCGGAGCGCAGCCGGTCCGCCTCGCGCCGCACCAGGTCCAGGTCACCGTGTCGCCGCAACGCGGGCGCGAGGGTGACCAGCAGGTCGTCGACGAGGTCCCAGGCCGGCCGGGGTCGGCCGGTGCGCGGGTCCACGAGGTCGCCGTCGACGCCGTCGTGGGCGGCCCGCCAGTGTGCGGCGGCGACCAGGCAGCTCCGGATCCGGGGGGCGGGACGGGCGGCGCGCACCTCGTCGATCGCGGTGGCGACCAGGGCCCGGACCAGCCCGGCGACGAGGACGGTGTCGTCCACGGTGGGGCAGACGTCACCGACCCGCACCTCCACCGTCGGGTAGGACGCCGACGGTCGGGCATACCAGTAGACCATCGCGGCGTCGAGCATGATCCCGGTGGCGATCAGGTCCCGCACGGTGGCGTCGTAGTCGGCGGCGGAGTCGAAGTGCGGCGTGGGGCCGATGCTCGGCCAGCGTTCCAACTGCATCGAGCGCCAGCTCGCGTGCCCGGTGTCGCGCCCGTCGTGCAGCGGCGAGTTCGTGGTGAGCGCCTGCACCACCGGCAGCCACGGGCGCAGGTGGTTGCAGACCTGCACGGCGAGTTCCCGGTCGGGCACGCCGACGTGGACGTGGCAGCCGCAGACCGCCGGGTCGTGCGCCACCGGGCCGAACCGGCGGGACATGTCGTGGTAACGCGGCTCGTCGGGCACGGTGCGGTGCGCCTCGCGAACCGGGGTGGCCCCGATCGCCACCAGGCGTGCCCCGACGGCGTCTGCCGCGCGGGCGGCGGCGCGGCGTAGCGCGACGAGGTGTTCCCGCAGCCCGGTGAGGTCGGGGCTGACCGGCGTCACCATCTCCACCATGCTGTGCCGGAACTCCTGCCGGCTCTGCTCGCGGGCGGCCCCGGAGAGCGCGTCGCGGACCCGGTCGGCGACCGGCATGCTCTCGCCTGTCGCCGGGTCCAGGAGCAGGAACTCCTCCTCCAC
This sequence comes from Micromonospora marincola, assembly GCF_056150385.1. Taxonomy (NCBI): domain Bacteria; kingdom Bacillati; phylum Actinomycetota; class Actinomycetes; order Micromonosporales; family Micromonosporaceae; genus Micromonospora; species Micromonospora marincola. The sequence goes on from NZ_JAXCFT010000023.1 coordinate 69,425, forward strand.
CCCGAGGGTGAGGGCGGCGGTGGCAGCCGGGTCGCCCGCGGGTCGCGGTCGCACCGACGTCCGGGGTCCGTCGTGGCGAGGCTGCGTCATGTCTCGACGGTACGAGGCCGGCGGCCTCCCGGATGCCGTTTCCACCGACCACCGCTCCCGCTCGCGGTGGTCGCGCGGGGGCGGTGGTCAGCGGGGTACGACGTCAGCAGTCGTAGTACATGGCGAACTCGTGCGGGGTGGGGCGCAGGCGCACCGGGTCGACCTCGTTGGCCCGCTTCCAGTCGATCCAGGTGGAGATCAGGTCGGGCGTGAACACGCCGCCGTCGAGCAGGTAGTCGTGGTCGGCTTCGAGTGAGTCGAGGACGGCCGGGAGTGAGCCGGGGACCTGCTTGACGTCGCCCCATTCCTCGGGGGGCAGGTCGTAGAGGTCCTTGTCGATGGGGGCGGGGGGTTCGATTTTGCTTTTGATGCCGTCGAGGCCGGCCATCATCATTGCGGAGAAGGCGAGGTAGACGTTTGCCGAGGGGTCGGGGACGCGGAATTCGACGCGTTTGGCCTTGGGGTTGCTGCCGGTGACCGGGATGCGGGTGCAG
>NZ_JAXCFT010000024.1:0-62449 GCF_056150385.1 Micromonospora marincola
AAGCTGCGCTGCTGCCCACGCCGGGCCACCGCGATCGTCCAAGCAATCCTCGTCCTGCACCACGTCGAAACCAACCGCTACGCAGGATGAAAATGGCTGACTGCTCCACCGCCGCCATCGTGGTCCCCGCGCTCGTTGCATCGGCTTGCCGCACGGTTGCACCTGCCTTGCATGGGCACGCCGTCCGACTTCGACTTCACTGGATATCAGAAAGCCATTCGCTACATCAGACTACTGAGGAGACTCCCGTGGCTGAACCCCTCGCCCGTGTTCAGGAGCGCCCCCGCTTCCGGTCCGTCGCGGACACTGCTGCGCTTCTCGGCATGTCGGAGGTGACTCTCTACCGAGCCATCCACGCCGGGCAGTTCCCGGCCATCAAGGTTCGAGGAAGGTTCGTGATCCCCGCCCGCGCCATCGACGACATGGAGGCTTCCGCCCTGGCTCACGGCCTGGTCGATGCCGGCAACTACGCGTTGCGGCCCGCTGGCTAGGGCGCACGCTTCGGCCCCGGCGGCGCCGGTGGAACGCCGTTGTCCCGCGCCAACTTCCGGATGTACGCGCCGCTGAACGGCGACAACCTCTCAACCTCGGAAGGGCCGACGCCCTCGCGAAGGGCAGCCAGGACAGCCGCCACGACGGCATCGCGGGCGGCCTCGTGAGCCGCCTCGGTCCGCTGGTAGCGCTTCGTCGCTGCTGAGAGCACATCTCGGGCGTCACTCATCGCACCAACATACCGCTACCTACTTGCGCAACAGACCCACGTATCGCTACCTTGTTGCGCAACAGACAAGCGCTTCGCGAAGGATGCGAGGCACGCGAAAGGACATGAGGTGACCAGCTTCAAGCCCCACCCGACACCCGAGCCGACCGCCGACGACTTGGCCGCGATCGAGGGCGAGATGCCCCTGATCGAGGCGGAAGTCCTGCTGCTCGACGCGCAGATCGCCATCTTGACCAGCGACGGTCACCCGAGCGACCTGGACTGGCAGCGCATCCGGCGAGCACAGCGCCGCGTCATGCGGGAAGCCCGTGCCCTGCTCGACAGCAGCCGCGCCGACCGCGCCGCTTAGCCGTGCTGACCATTCGCCGCACTTGCCTGACCTGCGTAACGGAGGTTGCCGCATGACCCGCACTTACACCCACCCGAGCGTCCTGGACGGCATCGCCGCCGGGGCGTCGTGGGCCGACCCGACCATGGACCCCACCGTCATCAACTGGAAGCCCCGGCGGGCCGCCGCCGCCATCCCCTTCCCTCTGGTGGACGGTCGGCCGGTCAACCCGTTCGCGCCGACCGGCATCCGGTACGGCCGGAACGAGCTGGGCCATTGGGGTGAGGCGTTGTGTGCCGACGCCGTGGTGATGGCCACCGTCAACGGGCTGCGCCGCATCCTGCTGGTCGAGCGCGACGACAACCACGGATGGGCGCTGCCCGGCGGGCACGTCGACCCCGGCGAGGACCCCACCGATGCGGCGTTCCGGGAACTGGCCGAGGAAACCGGCCTGACCCTCGACCGGGCGAGCACCCCGCACACCCGCTACCCGGCCCGGTACGTGCCCGACCCGCGCGCCAGTGACGAGGCGTGGATGGTCACCGTCCCCGTCCTGATCGACCTCGGTCCGCTGCCGTTCCTGCCCAAGGTCACCGGCGCGGACGACGCCCGACAGGCCACCTGGCTGCACGCCGAGTCCTACCAACACCTCGTCGAGTACCTGCGCCACTACCTCGACGGCGACGTATTTCCCGCCCACCGTGACCTGCTCGTTGGCGTCCTGGACGTGGCCCGATGAACTCGCGCGCCATGAAGCTGCACCGCGCCGTGATGGACATGGCGGCCCGGTACGGCGAAGCCACCCAGGAGTACGCCTTCGCCACCAACGACCACGCCGACGTCCGGGCGCGGCACCTGCGCGCCATCCGCCGCCGCTACATCGCGCTGTACCGCCTGACTCGCGCCCTGGCAGACCTGACCGGAGGTACGAACCAATGACCGCCCCGACTATCAACGGCACGAAGTATCCGCAACCCGTCGCTAAGTTGCTGCCGGCCGCGCGGAAGCTCGCCGACGAGCTGGGCACGATGCCCAGCCGGAACCGGCTGATGCGAGAGTTCCGCATCGGTGCGCCGAAGGCCGACGAGCTGCGCTCGTTGTTGGCCGGGCCGCGCCCTCGCGAGATCGCCCGCCGCCGGGAGGCCGCCCGGGAGTACAACCTGGCCCGGGGCGGCACGGGCGGCGGCACGGACGCGGACGTCGTTGAGGCGGCCCGGAAGGTGGTGGCGGACCCGGGCGCGTCCGACTACCTGCGGGAGTTGGCGCGCGAGACGCTGGCCGACCTCACGCCGGTCGACGAGCGGACACCGGCCCCGTGGCTATACGCCGAGCCGATCGGCCCGCACCCGCTGCCGGCCCCGGCAGTACCCGAGTCCGCGCCGCCCGTCGAGCCGGCTCCCACTCACGCCCCGGCGGTCCTCGCCGCCGAGCCGGTCGAGCAGGTTAGGGCACCCGGTCACCCGGGCACGCCCGCCCCGGCCGAGCGACCTCGAAAGGCCGTCGTCTGGCCGGTCGTGCTGATGGCGCTCGGCGCGTTCGTGGCCGTGTGGTCCGGGTGGGTGGGGCTCGGGAAGCTCACCGGGTTCGGGAAGGTGGACCTGCTGCCCGGGATCGTGGAGCCGGGTTCGTGGGCCACGATCGATTCCGCCATCACGCTGCCGATCGGGGTGGAGGCGTACGCCGCCTATGCGCTGTATGTGTGGCTGTCGGGGCGGGTGCCGACCCGGGCGCGGACGTTCGCGAAGTGGTCCGCCCTCGCCTCCCTCGCCGTGGGCGCACTCGGGCAGGTCGCCTACCACTTGCTCGCCGCGTATGGCGTCACCGCCGCTCCGTGGTGGATCACCACTCTCGTGTCCTGTCTGCCGGTGGCGGTGCTGGGCATGGGTGCCGCGCTGGCGCACCTGGTGCGGGAGGACGCCCGATGAGCCGGCACAGCACCAGCGACGCCGCGATGGCCGAGGTGACCCGCCGGATGCGGGAGGCGGCCCGCGCTGCCGAGGCGGCTTCCCGGGCTGAGCGGGAGCGGGCCGTGGTCGACGCGGCGCAGAACGGGGGCCAGCGGTGAGCGCGGACCCGGGCCGGTCGGTCTACGTCTACCAGACCACCGGCCAGCCCGCCGGTATCCCGCCGTGCTGCCCCAACTCGCCCACGGGCTGCCCCGACGACATGAACGCCTGCGGCACCTGCCTGTTCGGCTGCCCTGCCCCCATCGGGCAGCCGTGTTGCCTGGACAACCCCGAATCGACCGACCGCAGGGAAGACCCCCGATGAGCAACAGCACCCCGAACACCATCAGCGACCAGCAGATGGCCGACCTGTCCCGGCGGGCGCGGAAGGCCAACCCGCAGATGTTCACCCCCGAGGCGATCCGGCAGCGGCTGGCGTCGCAGGCACAGCAGCGCAAGGCGAAGGAGAGCTGACCCATGGCCAAGAAGCAGACCTGGCAGTACCAGGAGCGGGGCTGCCACACCTGCAACGCCACCGGCACCGTCAAGCGGGACTGCCCCCGGTGGAACGACCCGAAGCACACCGCCCGGAACTGCTCGTGCAACGGCGGCCAGTTCTGGAACACCTGCCCGACCTGCAAGGGCACCAGCCAGATCCGCTAACTCTGCCCGGCGGCACAGCCCCACGGCCTGGAAACCAGTGCTGTGCCGCCGGTCCCCTTCCGATCTCCCGACCGTTGGAGGAACCCCCATCATGACGTCCCCCCACGACGACGACCGTTTCGACTGGCACGCCGCCGAGCGTGACCTGACCGACCCCACCTTCGGCGGCCCGGATGCTGAGGTGGTCGACCTGGACGCGGCCCGCGCCGCCCGCAAACCCGACCCGGACGACGGTGGGCCGGTGTTGGTCGACTCGCCGGCCGCGCAGCGCTCGCCGCGGTTCACCCTCGACGGTGCCCGCGCGGGGCAGCGTCGGCCGATCCTGCCCGCGTGGCTGCGCTCGCGTGACGAGCTGGTCGACGTGATGCGCTGGGCGGTCGGGCACCTGCTGCACACCGCTGCTTACCACGCCACCCGTGTGCCGAAGTACGCCGGGAAGGTGGCGCTACGCGCCCCCGTTGGCGCGGGTCGCCTCGCTGGCGGGGCGGTGCGGTGGGTGTTCGACTGGGAAGGCGAGCGACTGCGGCAAGCCACCTCGGAAACCCGCGACGGTGAGCTGTACCTGAAGCTGTCGCGCCAGCGTGACCGGCGGGTGCGGTGGCGCGGCATCGTCGCCACCTTCACTCTTTCCCTCACCCTGGTCGGCGGGGCGGCGATGGCGTGGGCGCCGGGCTGGGCGCAGTGGGCGGTCCCCGCGTTGCTGGTCACGCTGTGCGGGTTGGCGGGGCAGCCGGCCGATAAGCCGCTGCTCGACACCGCCGTGGTGATCCCCCGTGTCGCCCGGCTCACCTCGGATGTGGTGGTGCGCGCCCTGGCGGTGCTCGGCGTCGCCGGCATCACCCAGGCCATCGCCAAGCAGGGCACCAAGGCGATTGCCTTTACAGCCCCGATCACCCGCGACGGCCCTGGCTGGCGCGCGGACATCGACCTGCCCCCGGGCGTGACCGCCGGGGACGTGATCGAGCGCCGCGACCGGCTCGCCGCCGGTCTCACCCGCCCTCTCGGCTGCGTCTGGCCGGAAGGACAGCCCGAGGTGCACCCGGGCCGGCTGCTGCTGTGGGTCGGGGATCAGGACATGGCCGCCACTCCGCCGAAGCCGTGGCCGCTGCTCAAGGCCACCGGGGGTTTCGATCTGGGTCGGCCGGTGCCGTTCGGTACCGACCCGCGCGGCCGGGTGGTGTCGTTCGAGCTGCCGTACACGAACCTGCTGATCGGGTCGATTCCCGGCTACGGCAAGACCGCCGCCACCCAGGTACCCATGCTCGCCGCCGCCCTCGACCCGTACGCGGAACTGTGGTGCTTCGACTTCAAGGGCACCGGCGGCCTCGACCCCCTGGAGAAAGTGTCCGCCCGGTACGCGTCGGGGCAGGACGACGACACCGCCGAGGCCGGGTTGTTGGCACTGCGGGAGCTGCGCAAGGAATGCCAGCGCCGCGCCGCCGTCATCAAGGGCCTGCCCAAGACGGTATGCCCGGAGAACAAGGTCACCCCCGAGTTGGCCCGCCGCAAGACGTTGGGCCTGCACTGGCTGGTGGTGGCTCTGGACGAGGTGCAGGAGCTGTTCTCGCATCCGGAGTTCGGCAAGGAAGCCGGGGAGTTGGCCGAGAAGGTCATCAAGCTGGGCCGCGCCCTGGGCGTCATCCTGGTCGTGGCCACGCAGCGGCCGGATGCCAAGAGTCTGCCGACCGGGGTGTCGGCAAACGCGGGAACGCGGTTCTGTCTGCGGGTCATGGGCCAGATCGAGAACGACATGATCCTCGGCACCAGCGCGTACAAGAACGGCATCCGGGCGACCATGTTCGCCAAGAAAGACAAGGGCGTCGGCTACCTGGTCGGTGCGGCCGACGACGCGCAGATCGTCCGCACCTTCTACGTCGACGGGCCGACCGCCGAGAAGATCACCGACCGGGCACGCGCCCTGCGCGAAGCCGCCGGCACCCTCACCGGCCACGCCATCGGCCAAGCCGCGCCGACCCCGGCGGCCCGGCGGGACACGCTGCTCGACGACATCCTCACCGTGGTCCCCGCGACAGAGGCGAAGGTGTGGGCCGAGACGCTCACCGACCGGCTGGCCGACCTCAACCCCGACGCGTACGCCGACCTGACCCGCGACCAGTTGACCGCCGCACTCAAGCCGTACGGGATCACTACGGGGCAGGTGTGGGGAACCGACCCGGCCACCGGCAAGGGCGCGAACCGGCGCGGCATCGAACGACAGCACATCACCGACGCGGTAGCGGAACGTAACAAGCGGCGAGGGGACAAAGCCGCTTAACCCGGACAGCGTGTGGTCGCTAGGTCTAGCGGCACCCCCCGCTAGACCTAGCACCCCCGCTAGCAACCCATCGGATACCTGGCCAGCGCCCTAACAACTAGCGGCGCCAGCCCTCGTACACCCTCAAACCGGCTCGTGGAGGCGTTTCGTGACCCCCATCCTGCTGCTCGCTAGCCTCACCCCCCTCGGTTACACACTGTGCTACCTCGCGACCTGCGCCGTCTCCCCATGGGGACGCTGCCGCCGCTGCCACGGCCGGCGCTTCCACCGCACCGCCATCGGCACCCGACGCGAGTGCCCCCGCTGCGACGGCACCGGCATCCGCGTCCGCATCGGCCGACGCCTCATCAACTACATCCGCGCCGAATACCGGGCCGGCCAGCCGTGACCCGCCCCAGCGAACACACCGACTGGTGCGGACGCGACCACCGCTGCGGCCTCAGCGAGCACCGCTCACCCGAAATCGTCGTCGACGTCCCCGGCCACGCCCGCGCCGTCCTCGTCCGCGTCCGCACCGCCGCCGGCCGCGAACACGCCGAGGTGCGCGTCCGCGTCGCGCTCGCCTCCGGTGAGGTGGCCGCGCGCCGTCAGTTGGTCGGGCTGCTGGGCGACCTGCGCCAGGCCGTCACTCGGGCGGCTATCGCTGCCCGTCCTCGTCCGAGAAAGGCCGCATGATGACTGACCTGTTCACCCTCGCTGCCCTGGTCACTGACCGCTTGGACGCCATCAACGGGCGCAGCCGTGAGGAAACCGGGCTGCGGATTCTCAAGGTCACCGAAGAGGCAGGCGAGGTTGCCGCCGCGTGGATCGGCACCATCGGCCAGAACCCGCGTAAGGGCGTCACCCACACCACGGACGACGTGGCCGCCGAGCTGGCCGATGTGGTGCTCACCGCCCTGGTCGCTATCGCCAGCATCGGCCACGACCCGCGCCAGGTCATGACCGCTTGCGCGGGCAAGGTCGCCGCCCGCCTCGACACCGCCTACAGCCCGCCTGCGCGCTGATGGCCGCGCGGTGGCTTGTCGCGTCCACCGTCCTCGGCCGGCCGGTGACCGACACCGAACCGTATCCGCACATCTGCGGCCGGGTGCTGGCTACCGGCACCCTCAGCGGCCAGCCGGTCCGCCTGCAACGGCGTGACTGCGCCGCCTGCGCTCAGGGACGCCACGACCGCACCCACCGCCGACCCGACCCAAGCGGCGGCGTGGTGGTCGACCTGGCCGGCGCCCGCGCCCGCCGCCGATCCGCTTAGGAGAATCCTGATGCCTGACTTGCTCGCCACCGCACTTGCTCACGCGGCACGCGGCTGGCACGTTTTCCCGCTGCGCCCCGATCACCCGCACGCCCTCGACAAGGACGAGGCGAAGCGGCCCGCGTTCCCGAACCGGTGCACCGCTGAGCGATGCGGCCAGACCGACCCGCGCTGCGCCGCTGCCGGACGGCATATCGGATGGGAGGAACGCGCCACCACCGATCCCGACCGCATCCGCCGGGCATGGTCACAGCAGCCCTACGGCATCGGTATCGCTTGCGGGCCGTCCGGCCTGGTCGTGGTCGACCTGGACATCCCGAAGCACCCCGACGACACCCCGCCTGCCGCGTGGGAGGGTACGTGCGATGGGTGGGCGGTGTTCGCCACCCTCGCGGACCGGCACGGCACCCCGATTGACATGTTCGACGGGTTCGGTCCAGACGCCGGGCCGCGTACCGGCATCGACGCGACTTATACCGTGGATACCGTCAGTGGCGGTAGTCACCTCTACTACCGCCACCCCGACACCGGCCCGGCGCTACGCAACACCACCGGCGACCGGGGCGGCCTCGGCTGGAAGGTCGACACCCGCGCCCACGGCGGCTATGTGGTCGCCGCCGGCTCGACCGTCGCCAGCCGCCCTTACACGGTTTCCCTCGACGTTGACCCCGTGCCGCTGCCCGGATGGGTGGCCGGGCTGCTCGCCCCCGCGCCGCGACCGGCCCGCCGGGCAGCCGCGGTGAGCCTGCCGGCCGACCGGCACGGCCGCTACCTCGCCGCCGCGATCCGCCGGCAGGTCGCCCACCTGGCCGCCGCCCCGGACGGCCAACGCAACCACGCCTTATTCACCTCAGCCGTGGCCCTCGGCCAGCTCGCCGCCGGGGGCGCGCTGACCGACGACGACGTGACCGCCGTCCTAGAGCCGGCCGCCCTGTCCATCGGCCTGCGCCACACCGAGATTGCCCGCACGATCGCCTCTGGCCTGCGCGTGGGCGCGCGTCAGCCCCGTCGGCTGGGCGGCGTTCGGGAGGCAGCGTGAGCGAGCCGTTGAACGTGTTGGAGCTGTTCGCGGGGATCGGTGGCCTGTCGCTGGGGTTGCAGCGGGCCGGGATGCGCATCGTGGGCCACGTCGAGATCAACCCGTTCTGTCGTGCCGTCCTGCATAAGCACTGGCCGGAGGTTCCCTCACATGACGACGTTCGCACTGCCGCCGCCTGGTGGCGCTCCACCGACCGGCCCCGGGTCGATGTCGTCGCCGGCGGCTACCCGTGCCAACCCGAGTCGACCGCCGGTAAACGCCGGGGCACTGAGGACGAGCGGTGGCTGTGGCCGGACATGGCCCGGGTCATCCACGCCATCCGGCCCCGGTACGTCGTCGGCGAGAACGTCATGGGACACCGCACCCGGGGACTTCGTTTCGTGCTCCGAGACCTCCACCGACTCGGATACGCCACCCGTGCCGGCGTTGTCTCAGCTAGCGAGGTGGGGGCACCTCACCGGCGTCAACGCATCTTCGTCCTCGCCACGCTGGCCGACCCCGAAAGCCGCGGACTCGACATCGGGAGCGAGCTACGGCCGGACGGCAGCCGGCGGCGGCGGCGGCCCGAACCTGCTCGCCGCCGTCCGGCTCTGGCCGACCCCGACAGCACGCGACGCGGGACGAGGAGCGGGCTGGGACCGTCCGGGACGGCCACTGAGCGAGCGCGCTGGTGGGCCACTGAACCCGACGTGGGTCGAGTGGCTCATGGGGTTTCCGACCGGGTGGACCGACTGCGCGCACTCGGCAACGCCGTCGTCCCCGCCGTCGCCGAACACATCGGCCGCATCATCCTCGACCACCACGAAGGCAGGTGACCCGATGAACGCCGAAGCCACCCGATTGAAGGTCGGCACCGGCCCGGAAAGCATCCGCGCCCTCAAAGCCGCGCTGGTCAACGGGCTACTCCCGGACACGTACGTGTCGGCCGGTCAGTTGGTGCACATGGAAGCCGTCTCCGGTGACCTGGCTCCGGCCGCCGATGAGGATTCGCCGCTGCCGGTGTCGGCCAGCGTCATCAACCCCGCCGGCCTGGCCGGGCTGCTCGCCGAACACGCCTACGTCTACCGGATGCGCACCCGCAAAGGCGACGGCGGCGACCCGGAGCCCTTCGAGGAAGAAACCACCCCGTCTCGGGAAGTCCTGTCCTCCGTCCTGGCCGGGAAGACGTGGCCGGGTGTGGCACCGCTACGCGGGATCATCGGCGCTCCCGTGCTGCGCCGCGACGGCACCCTGTTGCAGACCCCCGGCTACGACCGCACCACCGGCCTCTATCTCGCCTCAAAGGTCGCCCTACCGCCCGTGCCCGACGCACCGACACCCGAGCAGGTCGCGGAAGCGCGGACGTTCCTGCTCGGCCGCTTCCTGCGCGATTTCCCGTGGGCCTCGGCCGCCGACCGGGCCAACTACGTAGCCCTGTTGGCGACGCCGATCCTGCGGCACTTCACCCGCAGCTTGACCCCGTTCGCGCTGATCGACGCGACCATGCCGTCATCGGGTAAGACGATCCTGACCGCCGGGCCGGGGATGCTCTACGGCCAACGCGTCATGAACTGGGCCTACGCCGATGAGGAACTCCGCAAGTCCATCACCGCCGTGTTCGCCGAACAGGTCGGCGTGGTCATCTGGGACAACCTCGCCGAAGGCACCGTCATCGACTCCGCCGTCCTCGCCCAGCTCGTCACCAACGGCGTCTGGTCCGACCGGCAGTTAGGGGCATCGCGGAACATCGCCACCGTCAACGACCGGCTGTGGATGGCCACCGGCAACAACCTGCAAGTCGGCGGCGACATGGCGAGCCGCACCGTCCGCGTGCACCTCGACCCGGACATGCCCCGCCCCGAACTACGCGACCAAACCGGGTTCGGCATCCCGCACCTCGACCAGTGGATCACCGTGCCGGCCAATCAGCTCACCGTGCTGTGGCACCTGCTGGTGCTGGTGCTCGACTGGACTCGGCAGGGAGCACCGCGCGTCTCCGGGTTGTCGATGCGGCAGTTCACCCCGTGGGCGCAAGCCCTCGGCGGGTTCCTCGCCCACCACGGGATCGACGGGTTCCTCACCAACGCCGCCGAGGTACGCGAGATCGATGAAGACGAAACGCGCTGGCGCGCGTTCCTCACCACCTGGCATGAGCGCCACGCCGGTCGAGCCATGACCGCCGCCGACCTTCGCCGCGACGCCGAACCCCTGCACCTCGGTAGCGACGCCCACGACCCGTGGGACGGCCAATTCATCACCACCGCCGCCGGCCGCCTACCCAACCCGCTGCAACTCGGCCGGCTGCTTACTGGCCAGGCTGGACGCTGGCGCGGCGATCACGTCCTCCGCACCGGCCGCAACGAACGCGGCGACCGCGCCGTGTTCTGGGTCGAACGCCACCAGGGCTGAACCCGCTGAACCATCTCCGCACCTCCGCAACGCCGCACCAACCCTCCACCACCAGGAAAAACACCCTGCGGAGATCAGACCATCAGGAACCATCAATCTCCGCATCTCCGCAACCTTGGTGCGGAGATGAACCCCGATTGCGGAGATGACCGGTCAACAGCACTCCGCATCTCCGCAAGCATTCACCCAGCTCACAGCCGTGTTTGCGGAGATGCGGAGATGCGGAGATGGTTCAGCCCTTCCCCGATCAGTAGGCAGCCGGAGCAGCCCGTCGCACGCCTGTGCGAGAGTGCCCCTGTGCGAATGACCGACGATCGCGGCCAGGTACTCGACGCTGAGTTCTCCGTGGAACCCGATGGCGATCATGTCGCCGTCATCCTCGAAAGCATGAGCGGCCGCGCCACGGGCAGAGCCGCCAGGAACACTGACTATCGGGCCGCACTGGAACTGATCTTGCAACGTCTTAAGGACCGCCGAGCTGTCATCGAGACAGCTATCGTCGACTCGCAACGCACCCAGCTACTTCCCGAGTCGAGCCGTCGCCTGATCAGCGAGCCCGTTCACCTGGCCGATGTTCCCGACCCTCGCGGGCTCCGACGAAAGCTGACCAACGCCCAAACCACGATCGGGCAAGCGCCCACCGCCCGGCGCCCCGGCAACAGCACAAAGCGGATTCGGCTCCGTCTCAGCGTCCCCGGCTACGACTCCTCCGGCTCGGTCCGACTGGCGGCCGATCTAGCCGCGGGATCGTCGCCCGCAGTAGCCGGCGAACCCGACACTCGCCCGGCCGACCTAGACGAGTTGCGGAAGGCGATCAAGGACTTCCGAGGCGATCCCGACGGCCGTCGCCTCGCCGCATACCGACGAGAGCAAGCCCAGCTCAAGCGACGCCTCCGTGACATCGGCGGAACGGCGTGTGCGCTGTGCGGTCGTGAACTACCACCACAGTTCCTCGTCGCCGCCCACATCAAGAAGCGCTCCGCGTGCACGGAGGCCGAGAAGCTCGACTACGACAACGTGGCAATGCTCGCCTGCGTCCTCGGCTGCGACAGCCTCTATGAACACGGCTTCGTCACGGTCCAGGCCGGGGGCGTCATCGAGGTCAGTCCACAGGTAGCACTCTCCCCCGCGGTCGCAGCTCACTGCCGCACCGCGTTGACTAAGCAGACGACCGACTGGTGGTCGCCCAGCCGAGAGCCCTACTTCGCCTGGCACAGGGACCACACCTTCCGGCGCTCTGCGTAACCAACCCTGAGCGGTCTTCCGTCGCCTCCGACGCTGCGAGGGCGCCCGAAGGCGCTCGGACGTGGGGCTACTCGTGGTGCGAAGTGCAGGCGGTCGGAGCAATTGGAGTGGCCAGAGAAGGAGAAACCGCAGCTAGAGAAGCCTCTGAAACTAGAGATCAATACGCGAACGCCACTTCTAATCCCAAGGCCGCAGGTTCGAATCCTGCCGGGCGCACAGGCACCACCACAGGTCAGCGGCTTCCCGCTCCCGGTCGAGACGATCACAACGGCCCCCGTGCAGCCATTCGTACTGCCAAGTCAGCCGAAGAGGCGCTTCGCGGCCTCGTCCGCGGCGGCCCGTTCGATCTCCGGCAGCACGCGACGAATGCCGACCGCGTCAGCTAGGGATGGCACCCCGTTGCCGTGGGCTCAGCTCGTAGAGGCGAGCGGCGGCAAGTGTGGCGTCCATGATCGCGAACCGTAGAGATCAGCAACCAGTGCCGCCACAGCCAACTCTTACCGCGAATCGCCCGATGTCGGCGCGTTCGATCAACGGATGGTCCGCGACTCCTGGTCGGTTATGCCCTTCAGCGCGTCCCTTGCCTCGTCGAGGATGAGCCGGACGGTCGAGGTCTCCAGCACGTGCCGGAGCGCCGTCTCGTAGGCGATGTCGAAAGCCAGTTCGGAGGGCACGTCGATGTCCGGAATCACGCCGACGCCCTCCCAGTTGGTGCCGGTCACCGGGTTGATCGACCTCGCGGTGGGGATCGTGATCTCCAGGGTGTCTGTGAGTGGGAACGCATCGGTCGGGTGCGCTCCCCCGCGGGTCACCTGGCCGATCAGCGTGGCCCGGCGCTGGGCTTGCAGGTTGTAGGCCAGTTCCTCACCGGCGGAGAAGGTCTGGTCGCTGGTGAGCACGTACACCGGCCGATCGAGATAGCGCGCCCCCGGCAGGTGTGCCAGCGTCCAGTACTGGCGGGTGCGCCCGGTGGCGGCGTCGAAGACGTCGTTGAGATGGGTTTCGGCATCAGGGAAGAAGTAGCTGCACCAGAACGCGACCCCTTCGGGCGCTCCGCCCCGGTTGCGACGCAGATCGATGATCAGCGCGTGGGTGTGCGACACCAGTTCCATCGCCGCGGCGATGGCGCGCCCGCCCACCGCGGAATCCGGTATGCCGTGCAGGTCGAGGTAACCGACGTTGCCGTCGAGTCGTTCGGCGCGGGCGACGCGGTAGCCGGTCAGCCGCAGGTATTCCTCCCAGGCGGCCTTCGAGTCTTCCTCGCCGGTGCGCCCAGCCAGTCCGGCCTCCCGCAGCCGCACGCGCAGATGCCTGTCCGCGCACAGGTCGAACAGATGCTCCGTGAGTCGGTTTCCCAGCGCATTCTCGTCAAGACCGTCGTACTCACCATTGAGCGCCCGCGCGCGGATGTCCTCGGCCGCCACGGCGGCCCGGTCCGGAAAGACGTACTTGTCGGTGAGCAGGTCACAGGCGATCGCGACGAGGTGGCGTGGCATTGGCGCACCGTAACAGCAACCGAGGCGGCGGCGGCGACCGCCGCCTCTGGCACCGACGCCACACCCACCGGATCACCGCCCCGCGACGTACTCGAATTCGTCTCCGATCCGCCCCGACGATGCCCGCGTTTCCGGTACCGACGGCCTCCTGGGGCGCGGAGACCTCCGGCTTGGTGTCGGTGCGGTCGTCGATGAGGGAGAGCGCGAAGTAGCCACCGTCGAGAGGCTTGGACGGGCTCCCGTTTCAGCACTCATACGAGCAGAGTAGGAGTCGATGGCACGCCTACAGCCAAGACCGCCGGCTGACGCCGACGCCATCCGACAACGACGGACGGGCTGACCAGGTGCGCAGGCGCCTGACCACCATTCGCGATCTTCTTCTAATCCCAAGGCCGCAGGTTCGAATCCTGCCGGGCGCACAGGTATCGTTCGACCGACGTCAAGCCGCTTTGCATCACGAAGATCGAGCGCCGAGCCACAGCGTCGCCTCGCTCGTCGAGCTGGTATCCATCGAGCCAAATCCAGCCGTCGAAGGTCGTCCAGTCCAGGACGCGGATAACGCGGAAGTGGAACGACCTCACGAACTGAGGGCTGGCAGCTCGCGTGATGTGCAGCAGGTCGCCGGCCTTCAGGGTCGCCACTGGTCGCGGACCTTGCGCCAGGCGCGGATGCGGGCGCGTGCGACGACGACGCGCGGACACCAGCCATAGGGACGACACCGCGAGCAGGTGTACGCGACGTGGTAGTCGATGATGGCCCAGGACAGCGCCACCAGGAAGGGCGTATCGGGCCTCACGACTCGCCGCCGTTACGACGCTTCTGACTGCGACCTGACCGCACCTGGGAAGCCTTGTTCGCTGAGGGCCGGACCATCGGCAGGACTTGGGCCTCGTCGGTCACGCGAGGGTGTTCGTTCGTGATCGGTCGTTGCACCACATCGACCGGTTCGTTGCTGCGTTGGAACCACTTCCAGCGGGGCATCCCGCACCTCCGGCGATTCGTCGGCCACCTCGTCCAGCAGCCAACGTGGGGCCACGCGGCTCCAATCTGCAACGTCTCACTCAGCGATTCGAGGGAAAAGATTGACGCCGTGCCATGCGGGCGTGCAAGGTGGCTGGAATGAGACAGACAGGCATCTGAGGTGAGATTGGGGGCCAGATGGTCGAGACGGGATCTTCCGTCCCGCGCCGGCAACTCGGGCGGCTGCTGAGGCAGGCACGTGAGGAAGCCGGCATCAACCTGGAGGCTGCGGCGACGACGCTGGAGTGGTCCCGAGCGAAGATGTATCGCCTGGAGGCTGGTCAGACAGCGCTCCGGACCCACGACGTGAACCTGATGTGTCAGCTCTACGGCACCTCAGCGGACCTGACCGAAGTCCTCGTTTCACTCGCCAGGGAGAGCAAGAGCCGAGGCTGGTGGCACGCCTACGGCGATGTGATTCCCGCGTGGTTCGAGCTGTACGTCGGGATGGAGGCGGCGGCCTGTCACGTCCGGCAGTACGAACCGAATCTGATCCCGGGTCTCCTCCAGACGCCCGAGTACATGTCTGTGGTCTTCGAGACCAAACCCGGGCGGACTCCGGCGGAGGTGGCCCAGAAGGTCGCCCTGCGCATGGAGCGACAGAAGCTTCTCGATCGCAAGAATCCGGCAGCTCCCCAGTTCGAAGCGATCGTCGACGAGTCTGTCCTTCACCGCCCCATCAGCGACGCGGATGCCTGGCGGGCTCAGTTGGCCTACCTGGTCAACGCAGCCCAAGCCACGAACATCAAGGTCCGCGTGCTGCCGAGGAGTGCCGGCCCACACCGGGCGTCCGCCGCAGGTGGCTTCGTGATGCTTGACTTCCCCGCAAAGGGAACCAGGCCCGCCGAGCCCAGCACCGTCTACAGCGAATCGCTGACCGGCAGCATCTACCTCGACCGCCCCAGCGAGGTAGAGACGTACTCTTCGGTCTGGGAGACTCTGTGGAGCCTTGCCTTGGACGAACGCGCGTCCGAGGATCTCGTGGCCGCCCTGATCAAGGAGACTTACGATGACTGAGACGATCACGGCCCGCTGGCGTAAGAGCAGCTACAGCGGCAACGAGGGCAACTGCGTCGAGGTTGCCGACAACCTCCCGAACGTCGTGGGCGTGCGTGACAGCAAGGACATCGCCGGTCCGTCGCTGACCTTCGCCACTGCCCAGTGGGGCTCCTTCGTCGAGTTCGTCAAGGACCGCACCCGCGGCTGAGCTTAGCGATCCGAGAGGGAAGGACCGGCGCAAGCGATAACCGTCATGGTCGCAGCGGCACCCGCCGGGGTGTCACCTTCCGATACGCGATCCGCCACCCCGCGACCTCTCGGCGGACGATGTCCTCGTAGACGACGCTGCCGACCGATCCGTCGGAGGTGACGCCAATCCCTTTCGACGTGGCCCGGATGGTGCCGTCCGGGTCTTCGCTCACGTAGACGTTCGGGACGTGGTGTCCCACCGGGTTGCCGTCCCCAAGGGCCGGGGCTGCTCCTTTGATGGCCGCACAACCGTGCAACTCGCCGGCTCCGAAGGCTGTCAGGTCGTACACCACGTCGACAGTGAACAGCTCGTCCATCCTGTCGAGATCGCCGGCGTCCATGAGATGACCGTGCAGAGCTATCAGCTCGTGGATCGCCAACTTGTCTTCCGCCGACAGCGCCATCAGCGAACCCCTCCCCGTAGAAGGACTGCGTGACCAAGGAGGCAGGTTATCGCGACCACCCTCAGGTCCGGGCGCGCGCAGGAGCGAGGGCCCGGATGCGGTAACAGCCAGGCCCTCCCTCCCGGCTATTTCAAGAGCTTGTGCAGGCTCGTCGCGACACCGAGCCCGGTCAGCACGAGGGCGACGACGCCTGCGGCGGCACCTGCCACCGGGCCGGCCTGGGCGGCCACGGTCACGAAGCTGACGGCGCCGGCCAACAGCCCGACAACCAGCGAGATGGCGAGGATGACCAGGTCTCGGACCGAGAGGAGCGGCGCACGACCCTCGTCGTCCCCCGAGGGTGTGAAGGAAGCATCGGACACAGATTTTCTCCTGGACTGGCGTGCTGATCTGCTCGGACAGTGCGAAGCCCGGCCTGTTGTTCAGCCCTCCACGGTTACCGCCGAAGTGAGGACTCAGTCAGGACGGACGTCTACGTGGATAACGATCACCACTCGTGCACGTTCCGGTAGGTAGATCACGTTTGAGCAAAGCCGGACCCGTTGCTTCTGCAACTTCCACGTCGTTGGATGTAGGCAGAGGAGCGGCAGGGACACGTTGGTCGCAGCCTCGGACAGGAACGGCCCCCTGTTACCGCGGGGGGCCGTTCGCATCGTGCAGCACCCCTACCCTTGGAGCCGCTGCGCCCAGTACACCTGGCCGTCCGAACCCATGTAGACGAAGGCCAGCAACAGGTCGGCGGTCGCAACCGGCGCGGTCACCATCGGCAGCTCCGGATCCTCGACGTACGGAAAGAGTGCGACAAATGTCAGTGGTGAAGCCTTCTCGTCCGCCACGTGAAGTCTGTTGCCGTTGCTCCGCCGCTCGTCCCCGAACGTGGCATCACCCGCGCCTCGTAGCCAGGAATAGCGCTCGGCGAGCCGGTGCTCGATGCCCGCGTTCCCGATACCGACGGCCTCCTGGGGCGCGGACACACCGAAGACCTCCGGCTTGGTGTCGGTGCGCTTGTCGATGAGGAAGAGCGCGAAGTAGCCGCCGTCGAGAGGCTTGGGCGGGGTCTGCCAGGAAATCCGGCCCAGCACCAGTTGGTCGCGTCCGGAGGCGACCGGGGCGGATCCCTTGTCACCGAGCGCGACACGCGCCTGCTCGTTGCTGACGAAACTGAGCGAGGACTCGATGGCCAGTGCTTCCGGGCCGTACGGCGGACGGTTGTGCCACCACTGCCAGGTGAAGACGGAGGCTATCGCCAGGATGACCGCCAGGACAGCTGCCATCAGTCGATTCCTCTGCCACGTCATGCTCGACAGTGAACCACCCGGGCGCGGCATTCGAGGCCCGTAAGGCGCAGCCGGCGCCGTCCGGTCATGGATGTAGCGGCGCCGTCAGGAGTCCGCCGGCACGCCGGCCTCCAGTTGCCCGATCACGGGCCCGAGCAACTCGTGGAGTTCCCGGGCCAGCACGACGACCGCCCGCCGTGCCGCCGCTGCCACGGAGTCGTCCGGCCCGTCGGGGGCCGGTGGCAGGTCCCCGAGCGGGAGCGGCGCCTCGACCTGGAGGATCGCGCGCAGGTGCGGGCTGCGCGTCAGGTCCTGCTCGGTCGGCGTCGTGTACTGGCCGAACAACTGCGGCCAGTCCCGCCAGCCCCGGTCGCGCTGCCGCTGCCGGGTCCAGGTGAGTTCGGCCGGCCACCGGGACACCACGGCCACGGTGCAGATCAGGCTGCCGTCCCACGGGCTCGGCGCGCACGTGGCCGAGACGATCCGCCGGCGCCACCGGACGTAGCCGGGTGACAGCTCGGTGGCCAGCCGCCAGGCCGTCGCGGCGAAGGCGACGGGCGATGTCGCCCCACGTGTCGGCAAATTCGGCGGTACGCCGAAGCACCTCGTTCTCATAGCGCCCGCGTCCGTCGGCGCCGTGCTCACGATCGAAGTTCTCGTCGATCCAGAAGGCCCGCGGTTCCACCACCGTCATTCCCCGTCCGAGACATCAATGCGTCGTCACTGTCGGGTCCACCACGAGCGGCGGGTATGTCGGTGCCTCCCGGCATGATGGCGGCAGTCCGGCCGGCCAGGGCCGGGGAACGTCAGGAGGCAGTGTGGGCGCGTCGGGATGGCACTACTACGTCGCCTACCAGCCCGATCTCGGGGCGGCGCTGGAAGGGCTGCGGCAGCGGGTCTTCGCGACAGGTGACTACTGGTGGGCTGCGGGCGGGGAGTTCGGCAGGTCTGCCGCCGACTTCCCGCACCGGCCGCAGACAGAGGACGAGCTGTGGGCGAACGATCTGGTCCAGGAGTCCGGCACCCACTCCATCCTGGACATGTCCCGGGTGCTGGTCACGGGCGAGGAGCCCGACTTCGGGACGGTCGAGCCGGTAACCGGGGCGGAGGCGCTGGAGCGGGTCGGTGTCGCGACGTTGACCCGGGCACACGTCGAGGCGCTCGGGCCCCTCGCCGCGCAGCGCTGGTTCGGCAGGTGCGCGGTGCTGCACGACGAGGCCGGCGCCCCGAGCGAAATCTACTTCTGGGGCTTCTCCGGCGACTAGGGTCGCGCGAGCGAGGGCCTGGATGCGGTAACAGCCAGGCCAGCACTCCCGCGCCTACTTCACCTGGACTAGCGTGCTGATCTGCTCGGACAGTACGAAGCCCGGCCTGTTGTTCAGCCCTCCACGGTTACCGCCGAAGTGAGGGCTCAGTCAGGACGGACGAGCCTCGGACAGGAACGATTTCGACGCCGTCCGGGACAAGTGGCAGACGCACGGGTTCGTCATCCTGCCGGGCTACCTTCCGGCGTCGAACCTGGCACCCGCGCTCGGCGAGCTGGAGAGCATGTTCCCGACACCGGACGGCTTCCACGACGGCACGGATCCACGCCGGGACCGCCATCTCGCCGACGAGTTCGACGGCATCGACGCCTTTTCCCTTCGACAGCGTCGAGCTCGGTAAAGGCGCCGTCGACAGACCACGCCGGGGCCGCGCGGCTCAGGAGGACGCGGGGTCGGTGCGCAGGCAGCGCGCTGCTCGGCGGCGTGCGGAACATCGCCAGGGCCGGAGTGTCGGCCGCCAGGGATAGTCTCCGGCCATGGTGACCGAGACCGACCTTCGCCTGCCCGACGGCCGCACCCTGCACGTCTACGACACCGGCGGGGCGGGCCGGCTGCCCGTGTTCTGGCACCACGGCACGCCCAACATCGGCGCCCCGCCCGCGCCGCTGTTCGCCGCCGCCGACCGCCTCGGCCTGCGCTGGGTGTCGCACGACCGTCCCGGCTACGGCGGCTCCACCCCGCTGCCGGATCGCGACGTCGCCTCGGCGGCGGCCGACGTGGCCGCGGTGGCCGACGCGCTGGGCCTCGACCGGTTCGCGACGATGGGTCACTCCGGCGGCGGCCCGCATGCCCTGGCCTGCGGCGCGTTGCTGCCGCAGCGGGTGGTCGCGGTGGTGGTCGGCGCCGGGCTGGCACCCTACGGCGCGGCCGGGCTGGACTGGTTCGCCGGCATGGTGCCGTCCGGGGTGGCGTCGCTGCGCGCCGCCGCCGCGGGGCGCGCGGCGAAGGAGGCGCACGAGTCCTCCGACGCCGAGTACGACCCCGGGTTCACCGAGGCCGACCTGGCCGCGTTGCACGCCGAGTGGTCGTGGTTCGACCGCGTGGTCGGTCCGGCGGTCGCGGCCGGCCCCGGCGGGCTGATCGACGACGACCTGGCCTACGTGCGGCCGTGGGGTTTCGACCCGGCCCAGGTCACGCCGCCGGTGTTGCTGCTGCACGGCGACCGCGACGGCATCGCGCCGGTGGCGCACGCCGAGTGGCTGGCCGGGCGGTGCCCGTCGGCCGAGTTGCGCCGGTTCCCGGACGACGGGCACATCTCCGTGCTCCGGCACGCCGAGCCGGCCCTGGAGTGGATGCGCAGCCGCACCTAAACCGGATGCTGATCGTCCACTTCTCCGCGAGATAACCGCGACGCGCCGCGCACCGTGGGTGACCGGTCCGACAAAACGTGCTATTCTCCGGCGTCAATCTATGCCGTGCGGACCCGGCCGGGTCGCTGCCGGAAGGACACCTCCCCGATGCCGGTGGCTGTCGCCACGCCCCTGCCACGATCCCCACTGGACCGCCCGGCGGGCGGCGCGTTCACGCTGATCTTCACGACCCTTCCGGCGCTGCTGCGGCTCACCTGCGGCGTGGTCGGCGCGGTGGTCGCGCTGTCGGTGCGGACGCCTCCGGTGCGGGTGGCGCTGCTGGTCCCGGCCGTCGTCACGCTCACCGCGTGGTCCTGCTGGTATGCGGTCCGCGCGTTCCGGCACGGCGTCGGCGGCGCGCTTGTGGCCGGCGACGTGGCGCTGACCGCCGCCGCCGCGCTCGCCGTCCCGTGGCTTGTCGCGCCGGAGGTGCTACCGGGCGAGGGGAGCTGGGTCGCGGTGCTGGCGAGCACCACGGTGATCAACGCGCAGGCGACCGCCCCGGCCCGGTGGTCGGTGCCGGCCGGCCTGCTTGTCACCGCCGCCTACGCGACAGGCGCCACGCTTGCCGGGAACCCGGTCGAGGCGCGGGCGCACACCGGCACGCTGCTGGTGCAGATCGGCTGCACGGCGGTGATGACAGCGGTGATGCGCCGCTGGATCGGCCGGGGCGACGCCACGTTCGCCGATTACCAGCGGTTGTCCCACGAGGCGGTGGTGGCGCGCACCGCGCGCGAGGCCGAACGGCGGCACAACCGGGACCTGCACGACACCGTGCTCGGCACGCTGACGATGATCGGGCTCGGCGCGGTGCCCGGCGCCTCGGCGGCGCTGCGCGAGCGGTGCGCGGCGGACCTGCGTACCCTCAGCGCCCTGGCCGGAGCGCGAACCGCAGGCGCGGCCGGCGAGGCGGACCTGGACGAGCGGCTGCGCACGGTTCTCGCCGGGCTGCCGGAGGTGACGGTGACCGCGACGCTTCCGCCGTGCCGGATGCCGGCAGAGGCCGCGGCGGCGCTCGCCGACAGCGCCGCCGCCGCGCTGGCGAACGTGGCCCGGCACGCGCCGGGCGCCACCGCCGCGCTGCGCCTGGCCCGCGCGGGCGGCGCCGTCGTGGTCGAGGTGGTCGACGACGGTCCCGGTTTCGACCCGACCACGGTCCCGGCCCACAGGTACGGGCTGCGCGAGTCGATCCACGGCCGGATGGCCACGGTGCACGGCCGGGCGGTGGTGACCTCGGCCCCTGGCGCCGGCACCCGGGTGCGGTTGGAGTGGTCGGATGGCGACTGAGTCCCCGTCGGTGGGCACCGGCGCGGCGCTGCTCCCCCGGCCCCGGCCGCGGACGTCGGCGCGCTCCGGGGCGGCCGTGGCCCCACCGCAGGCGCGTGCCGTGGCGGACGCGTCGGACCGGGGGGCCCGGCTCGTCGCGGTCGTCATCGCGCTGGCCTGGCACCTGGTGATCGGGCTGCCGGCGGTGCTGGAGGCGGGGCCCGGAATGGCCGCGCCGGCGGTGGTGGCGGCCGGCTGGCTGGTGACCGCGCTTGTCGGCGTCGCCACCGGCGTACGCCTGCTGCGCGGCGGTCTGCCCCCGGCCCGGCGGCTGGCCGTGGTGCTGTTGGTGATCGACGCGGCGGTCTTCGCGGCGGCCGGCGGGCGGTTCCTGTTCACCTCCGCCAACTGGGTGTGGGGCGGCCTGGCCTGGTTCTTCCTGCTGGTGCTCTGGCAGCGACCGGTGCGCTGGCTGCTGGTCCTGCTCGCCGCGCACGCGACGATCGCACTGTCGGCGGTGGTGCTGCACGGGGCGACCGCGCCGGCCGACCTGAGCCGCTACGCCATGTACGTCTACGGCACCTCCACGCTGCCGGTGGCGGTCTTCGCCGGCGCGGCGGCGCTCACCGCGCTGGCAAGGGACCGGGCCGGCACCGCCGCGGCGACGCTTGCCGTGGCCGCGGAACGGGAGGCGGCCGAGCGGGCCCAGGGCGAGCGGCAGGCCCGGCTCGCGCTTGTCAGCGGCACCGCCGAGGAGGTGCTCGCCGCGCTGGCGGCCGGAGACGCCGACCCGGCCGACCCGGCGGTACGCCGCCGCGCGGTGCTGGCCGCCGCCCGGCTGCGCCGGTTGATCGCCGAGTCCGACGACGTGCCCGACCCGCTGCTGCACGAGCTGCGCGCCGCCGCCGACCTGGCCGAACGGAACGGCCTGCCGATCGACCTGGTGGCGGTCGGTACGCCACCGGAGCTGCCGGTCGACGTACGCCGAGGGTTGGCCGACCCGCTCACGGCGGCGCTCGCCGGCGCCCACGGCTGGGCCCGGCTGACCGTGGTCGCCGGCCCCGACGAGGTGGTGGTGAGCCTGGTGACGCCGGAGCACGACGGCCCGGACGATCCGGTGGCGCCACCCGGCGGGGACGATGTGGTGGCGCCACCCGGCGGGGGCGGGCCGGTGGAGCACCTGCACGAGCGGGACGGGGAGATCAGATGGACGCAGACCCGCTGGCGGCGGACGTGAACCCCGGGCAACCGATCGGGGTGGCGATCGTCGACGACCATCCCGTGGTGATCGACGGGGTGCGCGCCTGGCTGGCCACCGAGCCCCGGTTGCGGGTGCTGGCGACCGGCGACGACCCGGACGCGGTGCTGCGGGCCGCGCCGGAGGCCGAGGTGGTGCTGCTCGACCTGCGGCTGCACGGGCGGATGGTGCTCGACAAGCTGGCCGAGCTGAGCACGGCCGGACGGCGGGTGGTGGTCTACTCCGAGCACACCGACCCACAGACCATGCTCGCCGCGCTCGACGCGGGCGCGGTGGCGTTCCTGGCCAAGCACGAGGGGCGCGAGCACTGCGTCGCCACCGTGCTGGCGGCGGCGAGCGACAGGCCGTACGTGCCGCCGGCGCTCGCCGGCGCGATGGTCGGCGACGCCCGGCCGGACCGGCCGGCCCTGTCCGACAAGGAACGCGAGGCGCTGCTGCTGTGGTTCCAGTCGATGTCGAAGGCGTCGGTGGCACGCCGGATGCAGATCAGCGAGCACACCGTCAAGCAGTACGTGGACCGGGCGCGGATCAAGTACACCCGGGCGGGGCGTCCGGCGGCCACGAAGGCGGCCCTGCTCGCCCGGGCGATCGAGGACGGCCTCGTCCGACCGGAAGATATCGGCATCTACCGGTCGCAGGCGTCGGCCGACCGGCCGACCCCCTAACGGGTGTCATGACAATCACCCCAGGAATCGTCAAGGATCATCGGTACCGCCAACCGTCGCCGGGAGGTCGTACCGTGCCGGAGGACGCCGCACCCTTCTTCATCGGACCACACCGCTTCGACGCGGACGACGACCCCACCCGCCCCCTGCTCGACCGGCGCTACACGCTGGTGCCCGAGCCGGGTGAGCGGCTGCTCGGCCAGCACCGGCTGCCGGTCGCCGGCCACCTGCTCGGTCCCACCGAGGACGTACGCTGCTGGGCGCTGCCCGACCCTGCGACGATCACCGTGACCGACAGGCGGTTGGCGTACGTCTGCACCGGCTCCGAGCTGTCCCTGGTCCCCGGGCGGGACGGCCCGACCGGCGCCCGGCACCGGCGCCCGGCCCGGCTGTCCCGCCTGGTCAGCGGTCAGATCCGCTGGCAGTGGCCGTCCCGGCTGGAGCTGGTCGAGGTCGACGGCGACGCCGCCGAGCTGCGCGTGGTCTGCGACGCGCTGCGCACCATCCGCCAGCCGGCGCTCGCGATCACCGGCCCGGTCGCCCTGGTCACCGCGCTGGCCCGGCAGGTACGCCGCTCGGTGGCCGGATACCGACTGGCCCACCCGGACCTGGTGGACCTGTCCCCGCCGGAGCGCGACGTCCTCGCCACCCGGGTGGCCGCCTCCCCCGGCCCGACGGTGGGCACGGTGACCCTGCCGGGGTCGCTTCCGGTGGAGTTCCTGACCCGGGACGACTACTACCGCCAGCCGGTGGCGGAGGCGTCACCCTGGCCGCAGCTCGACTCCCCCGCCCGCGACCAGCCCGGCTCCGCCTGCTGACCCGTTCGCCTGTGTATCGAGGACGGCGGCTCTGCGAGTGGGGCAGTTTCTGGCGTCCCACCACTCGCACCCCACCCTGCCCAACGCCCCCCCCGAGGGGGGTGATCATGAAGTTGACGGCGATGTTGATCTCTGTTGATGCCGTCAACTTCATGATCACCCGCGCAGGGCGGGGGCGGGGGCGGGTCTGCGGGCGCCGGTCAGGGAGTGGTGCGGGAGCGGCGGGCCGGACGGTCCAGCTCGACGGCCTGCTCCGGGGTCGGCGCGCTGCCGCCCAGGTGGGCCGGCAGCCACCAGGCGTCGTCCGGGCCGGCCGGCTGCTCCGGGTATTCCCGCTGGGCGCGGTCGACGAGCGCCGACAGCCGGGTGCGCAGCTCGGCGGTCAGGGCGGCGGAGTCCGGGTGGGCGGCCGGGTCGATCGGCTCACCCACGAGGATGGTGATCGGGGTGTGCCGGCGGGTAAGCGTGCGCGGACGGCCCTTGGTCCACAGCCGTTGGGTGCCCCAGAGCGCGACCGGCAGCAGCGGCACGCCGGCCTCCTGCGCCATCCGGGCCGCGCCGTTCTTCAGGTCCTTGACGGTGAAGGAGCGGCTGATCGTCGCCTCCGGGAAGACGCCGACCACCTCGCCCCGGCGCAGCGCGCCGACCGCTGCGGAGTATGACCCGGCGCCTGCGGCGCGGTTGACCGGGATGTGCTTCATGCCGCGCATCAGCGGGCCGGAGACGCGGTGCCGGAAGACGCTGTCCTTGGCCATGAACCGGACCAACCGGCGGGATTTGTGCGCGCCGTAGCCGCAGAAGATGAAGTCGAGGTAGCTCACGTGGTTGGACGCGAGAACCGCTCCCCCGGTGGCGGGCACGTGCTCGCTGCCCCGCACGTCCAGGCGCAGGTCGAGGGCGCGGAACATCGTCTTGGCGGCGGTGATCACGGGCGGGTACACGAGCTCCGGCATCCGGCAACTTTACCCCGGGTAGGTTACGGAACCGTAGGGCCGCTCTGCCCTGAGCAGACCGGGGTCGCGGACCGGCCGGGACGCGACCACGATGGGCAGATGACCGAACGCGGCGTGCTGCTCTGGATCCACGGCGGAGGGTGGCGGGCCCGCTCCGACGAGGACGGCGCCGCGCTCGCGCCGCTCGGGCTGCGGGTGGTCTCCGCGACCTACCGGTTCTCCCACGAGGCGCGCTGGCCGGCGCAGCTCGACGACGTACGCGCCGCGGCGCGCGCCGCCCGGGCCACCGCGGGCGGGTTGCCGCTGCTGGTCGGCGGCGACTCGGCCGGCGGGATGCTCGCCCTGCACCTGGCCCTGCGCGGGGTGGACCGGCCCGGCGACGTGGCGGCGGCGCTGGCGTACTGGGCGCCTGTCGACCCGCTCGACGCGGCACAGCGGCGTCGGCGTCCGGCCGGCGACGACCCCTGGGCCGACCTGCTCGGGCATGCACCTGTCGACGGCGACCCGGCCACCGCCGACGCCGCCGTCGCCAGTCATCTCGGCTGCGGTGTGCCGGTGCTGCTGGTGCAGGGCCGCGACGACGTCCCGGTGCCCGCCGCCCAGGCGGTCGAGCTGGCCGGCCGGCTGTTGGCCGCCGGTCACCCGACCCACCTCTGGCTGACCCACGGCGGCCACGCGCTCGATCTGGCCCGCCCGGACCTGCGCGCGGTGGCCGCCGCGTTTCTCGACCACGTCCTGCCGGCGACCGGCCACTGAGCCGGCGCGCCGGCGCCGGTCAGCCCGGCCAAGCCGGTCAGCCCGGCAAAGCCCGGCCAAGCCCGGTCAGCCGGCCAGGTTGTGCAGGTCCAGCCGGCCCCGGGCGAACGCGTCCACCCGGCCCCACCGGCCCGGGATGTCAAGCACCTCGATCCGCCCCATGCCCACCGGCAGCCGCGGGTCCACCGCCAGGTGCCCCTCGTGCGGCTCCAACCCGAGCATGGTCCGGATCAGCAGCAGCGGCGCACCCGTCGACCACGCCTGCGGACTGCACGCGGTCGGATACTCCACCGGGAACTTGGTCAGCTCCCGCTGGTAGCCGCCGAACGCCTCCGGCAGCCGTCCGTCGAAGTAGGTCGCCGCGTCCAGGATCCCGTTGGCGACGGTGGCCGCCTCCTCGGCGAAGCCGTACCGGCGCAGGCCCCAGGCAACGAACGAGTTGTCGAACGGCCAGATCGTGCCGTTGTGATAGCCGATCGGGTTGTAGCGGACCTCGCCCTCGGCAAGCGTCCGCACCCCCCAACCGGACCAGAGCCGCGGCCCGACCAGATGCGCGGCGATCTGCGGCGCCCGCTCGTCGTCGACGATGCCGCTCCACAGCAGGTGGCCGATGTTGGAGCTGAGCACGTCGCACTGCCGCCCCTCCGGGTCCAGGGCGAGCGCGTAGAAACCGCCGTCGGCGACCCACCAGTCGCGGTTGAACCGCGCCTTCAGCTCCGCCGCCTCGCGTTCCAACTGATCGGCGTACGCCGGGTCGCCCCAGAACTGCCGGGCCAGCCGGGCGGCCCGCATCTTCGCGTCGTACGCGTACCCCTGCACCTCGCAACTGGCTCGCGGGAACGGCGGCAGCGAGCCGTCGGCGTACGAGACGGAGTCCCAGGAGTCCTTCCAGCACTGGTTCTCCAGGCCGGTGTCGGTGTTGCGCCGCTCGTACCAGATGTAGCCGTTGCCGACCAGGTCGGCGTAGTCGTCGATCCACTTCAGCGCCGCGCGGCACTCCCGTTCCAGCTCCTTGACCAGCGCGACGTCGCCGCTCCACCGCTCGTACTCGTCGAGCAGCACCACGAACAGCGGAGTCGCGTCCACCGAGCCGTAGGAGGGCGAGTGCGGCTGTTCCTCGAACGCGGCGGTCTCGCCGTAGCGCATCTCGTGCAGGATCCGGCCCGGATCCTCCTCCCGGAAGTCGTCGAACCGGGTGCCCTGGAGGGCGCCGAGGATGCGCAGCGTGGTCTTGGACAACCCGGGGGCGAACGGCAGCACCTGAAGGCAGGTGAGGATGCTGTCCCGGCCGAACATGGTCATGAACCAGGGCAGGCCGGCGGCGGGCAGCGTCTGCCCGCCGAGGGAGAGCGGTGAGAAGCGCAGCGCGGCGAGGTCGACCAGGCACCGCTGGTAGGTCGCGGCGACCCGCCCGTGTTCACTGTTGACCTTGGGGGCCTGGTCGATCCACTCCTGGAGGTCGTGCGCGAGGGCGAGGCGCTCGGTGCCGTGCGCCCGCAGCCCGATCCGCAGGTCCCGGCCGCCGGGGCCGATGGCGAAGGTCTGCACGTCGATGACCACGTCCCACTGCGCGTTGGGCTCCAGGTGGACGCTCCAGGCGAGGCCCCGGTGGTCGTAGTGGGCCGGCTGGTTCGCGGAGACGACAGTCTCCCGCTTGAAGTTCCCGCGCCGGTAGCCCAGCCGCAGCCGGTCCGACTCCGCCTCGGCGTAAAGCTCGCCCTTCTTGTTGACGATCTCGTCCTTGACCTGGAAGAGGTCGGCGAAGTCGGCGCCGGCGTCGATCCGGATCGCCAGGTCGACCGCCTTCTCGTCGTGGTTCAGGACGGTGAGCGTCTCCCGGAAGCTGCCACCCACCGCCCGCTCCCGGATGATCGACAACTTCGCGTCGACGTAGTGCGTGGCCATGCCCGGCACCAGGAAGAACCGGGCCTCGTAGTACTGGATGTCGTCGTAGGAGAGCGCGTTGAGCCGCTCACCGTCGACGGTGAGCACCCACTTCGACAGGTACCGGGTGTCGAGCGAGAAGAGACCAGTCGGCTCGGTCGGCGTGGCCTCGATGTCACCTGTCTCCTCGGAGACCACGAACGTGTTGCCGTCCAGAATCCGGACGGTGTTGCTCCCGGCCATCAGGCGGCCCTCCTGGAGAACGTGTGGCGCGGCCCGCGGGAGTCCGGCGGACCGGGGAAGACGCGCTCGATCTGGAGCACGAGCCGCAGGTCACCGACGACTGTCATGTCGCCGCGCAGCAGCGCCGCGATGGCGTTCTCCTGACCCTCGACGAGGGCGCCGAAGAACCGGGGCTCGGTGCCGACCACGGTGTCCGCCTCGCCGTCCTCCTGCCGGACCCGCACCCTGCCCCGGTCGATCTCCAGCAGCCAGTGCGTGGACTGCGCCCCCTCGTGCAGGTCGAACCGGAGAGTTCCGGACGTCTTGACAAGCAGCGGCTCGAACCCCCGCCGGTCCAGGTCCTCGAAGAATCTCGTGGTCGTGTCCACGATCGCAGGGTCCCCGCCGGGCTCCGGGTCAACCTCGCCCGGATCGGGTGAGGCGGCGGACCGCGCGCACGCGGGACGCCGGCCCCCGAACCGGGGACCGGCGTCGTCGCGGCGGACGGTCAGTTGTTGGGATCGTCGGCGCTGATGTCCGCCAGCACCGACTGGGGTTCCCGCTCGACCGCCAGGTCACCCATCGAGACCAGGCCGATCAGCCGTCCGTCGGAGATCACCGGGAGCCGGCGTACGGCGTACGTGCGCATCAGGTCGGCGGCGGCCACCGCGTCGTCGTACTGGCTGACCGTCACCACGTCCTTGCTGGTGATCTCGTTGAGCCGGGTGGTGGCCGGGTTCCTGTCCTCGGCCACGCCGCGGACCGTGATGTCCCGGTCCGTCACGATGCCGACCACGTTGTCGCCGTCGGTCACCACCACGTCGCCGATGGCGCTGTCGCGCATCTCCTGCGCCGCCGCGGTGAGCGTGTCGTTGCCGTCCATCGTCACCAACCGGGTCGTCATGAACTCTCCGACCGTTGTCATGGTGCTCCCCTCTCGGTGTCGGCACCGCCGTCTACCCGCCGCCCGAGGCGGGGTAACGCGGGCCGCCCCGGAGGGGTCAACGCTCGGCGGCGACCAGCTCGGCGAGCTGCACGGCGTTGAGCGCCGCGCCCTTGCGCAGGTTGTCGTTCGCGCAGAACAGCGCCAGCCCGTGCGCGACGGTCTCGTCGGCCCGGATCCGCCCGACGTACGTCGGGTCCTGGCCGGCCGCCTGCAACGGGGTGGGCACGTCGGACAGCGCCACGCCGGGCGCGCCGTCGAGCAGCTCCCGGGCCCGGGCCGGGTCGATCGGCCTGGCGAACCGGGCGTTGATCTGCAACGAGTGGCCGGTGAACACCGGCACCCGCACGCAGGTGCCGGAGACCTTCAGGCCGGGAATCTCCAGGATCTTGCGGCTCTCGTTGCGCAGCTTCTGCTCCTCGTCGGTCTCGCCGGAGCCGTCGTCGACGATCGAGCCGGCGAGCGGGAGCACGTTGAACGCGATCGGGCAGGCGAACGAGCGCGGCGCCGGGAACGCGACCGCGGAACCGTCGAACGCGAGCGCGCTCGCGTCCTCGGCCACTTTGCGGACCTGCTCGTCCAACTCGGCCACGCCGGCCAGGCCGGCGCCGGAGACCGCCTGGTAGGTGGCGATGACGAGGCTGACCAGCTCGGCCTCGGCGTGCAGTGGGCGCAGCACCGGCATGGCGGCCATCGTGGTGCAGTTGGGGTTGGCCACGATGCCCCTGGGCCGGTCCGCGATCGCGTGCGGGTTGACCTCGGCGACCACGAGCGGCACCTTGGGGTCCATCCGGAACGCCGAGGAGTTGTCGATCACCACGGCGCCGGCCTCGGCGACCCGTGGGGCCAACTCCTTCGCGGTGCCCTTGCCCGCCGAGAAGAGCACGATGTCCAGGCCGCGATAGTCCGCGGTGGCCGCGTCCTCGACCGTGACCTCGCCGTCGCGCCAGGGCAGGGCGCGCCCGGCCGACCGGGCCGAGGCGAACAACCGCACCTGCTCCGCCGGGAACTCGCGCTCCGCCAACACCTGCCGCATCACGCCACCGACCTGGCCGGTGGCACCCACAATGCCGATCCTCATGCCCGCGAGGCTACCCAGCCGGGCCGGCCGGGCGGGAAACGTTTCCCAGCGCGCGGGCCGGGGCGACGGGAATCACACGCCGTCGCCCCCGCCCGGTCACGCGTGGTCGACCACCTCGCCGAGGCCGGCCGCCACCAGCTCGTCCCGGATCACCGCCGCGTCGCCCTCGACGACCATCGTCATCGACTCCGGGTGCAGGTGCGCCGAGGCCGCCGCGGAGACCTCCTCGACGGTCGCCGCGAGCAGCGCCTCCCGCAGCCGGGCGTGGTAGTCGTCCGGCAGGTCGTGCACCACGAGCGTGGTGAGCGCCGACGCGATCGCCCGCGGGCTCTGCAACTCGACCGAGAGCTGGCCGGCCCGCCAGGAGCGGGCCACCTCCAGCTCCTCCTCGGTCACCCCGGTCAGCCGGGTCCGCGACACCTCGCCCACGCACTCCACGAGCGCCGGCGCGGTCACCGTGGTCTGGACGCCGGAGCTGACCCCGAACCGGCCGAACCGCCGGGACGAGGCGAAGTCGCCCCGGATCCCGTACGTGTAGCCGCGCACCTCGCGGATCAGGTGGTTGAGGCGGGAGGTGAACGCGCCGCCGAGCACGGTGCCGGCGAGCGTCATCGGCACGTGGTCGGGGTGGGCGCGGTGCGGGGACGGGTGGCCGAGCCGCAGCGTCGACTGCACCGAGCCGGGACGGTCGACCAGGATGACCCGCCGCCGGTCGGCGAGCGGCGCCTCGATCGGGCCGCCCCGGTCCACCGGGCCACCGCCGGTGCCGGCGAACGCCGCCGCGCCGAGCGCGTCCAGGTCGATCCGCTCCAGGTCGCCGGCGACGATCAGGGTGCCGGGACGGATGAACCACTCGGAGTGGAAGACGGTGACGTCGTCGGATTCCAGCGCGGCCACGCTGCCCGGGTCGCCGTAGAGCGGGCGGCCCCACCGGTGCTCGGCACCGAAGAGGTCGGCGCGCAGCACCGCGTCGGCGCGCGGGCCCGGGTTGGCCCAGTCCATCCGCAGCGCGGTCGCCTCGTCGTCGCGGACCCGCAGCACGTCGGCCGGGTCGAGCCGGGGCGTGCGGACCGCCTCCGCCATCAGCTCCACCGCGGCGCTCAGCCGGTCCACCGGGACCTGCACGCTCACCTGGAACGAGTCCCAGTCGAGCCCGGTCACCAGCTCGGTGCCGAGCGCCTCGATGGCAAGCGCGTACGCGGTGGCGTCCCGCTGCGCGGTGCCTTCCTCAAGCGCCTTCGCCAGCACCGCGCCGAGGCCCTCCTTGCCGACCGGCTCCCGACCCGCGCCGCCGTCCAGCAGCAGCAGCGCGACGGCGAGGTTCTGCCCGGGCAGGTGCGCGGCGACGACCTGGCCGCCGGCCACCGCGCGCCGGACCACCTGCGGGAACCGGTAGGCGCGGGCGGCTCCGGGACCGGGACGGGCGGCGATGAGCGTCATGAGGTCTCCTCGGGCAGGTAGGTCAGGATCACCCGGTCGGCGGCGCCGAGCAGCTCGGCTGCCTGCTCGGCGATCTGCTCCGCGGTGACGGCGAGCCAGGCGGGCAGCCGGTCGCCGGCCCGGGCCGGATCGCCGAACTGGGTGGCGTACCGGCCGAGCGTGTCGGCGCGCCCGTCCACCGTGGACATCTGCCGCCACCACATGGTGCTCAGCAGCGCCTTGGCCCGCTCCAACTCGGCGGCGGTCACCGGCACGGTGGCCAGCTCGTCGACCACCTCGGCCAGCCCGTCACGCAGCCGGTCGGCGGTCACGCCGGGCCGGGCGGTGGCGGTGGCGATGAGCGGGGCCGGCGCGTGCGCCAGATCGACGCCGTACGCCCCGACCAGGTCCGGCTGGGCGATCCGCTCGCCGTCGGCGAGCCGCTGGTAGAGCCGGCTGCCCCGGCCGCTGCCGAGCACGGTGGCGAGCACCGTGGTCACGTCGTACCCGGGGGCGCCGAACGGGTGGGTGCGGTGCGCGAGGTAGACGCGGGCGGCGGGGACGTCGGAGGTGACCGTCTCCACCGCGGGCCGGCCGGTGGCCGGCACCGTGCGCCCGTCCGGCGCGGGCGGGATGTCGGAGCGCGCCCCGAGGCCGCCGAAGTATTTGTCGGCAAGCGCGAACACCTCGGCCGCGCTGGTGTCGCCGACCACGGTGAGCACCGCGTTGTTGGGCGCGTAGTAGGTGGTGTGGAAGTCCTGGAAGGTGGCCAGGTCGGCGGCGTTCAGGTCGGCCATCGACCCGATGGTGGCGTGGTGGTAGGGGTGGCCGGGCGGATAGAGCAGCGGCAGCAGCCGCAGCCAGGCGTCGCCGTACGGGACGTTCTCGTAGCGCTGCCGCCGCTCGTTCTTCACCACGTCGCGCTGGTTGTCGAGCGTCTCCTGGGTGAGCGCCGGCACCAGACCGCCCATCCGGTCGGCCTCCAACCAGAGCGCCAGCTCCAGGTGCTCGGCCGGGACGGTCTCGAAGTAGTTGGTCCGGTCCGGGTTGGTGGTCGCGTTGAGCGAGCCGCCCGCGCCCTGGATCAGCTTCATGTGCTCGGTCTTCGCCACGTGCACCGAACCCTCGAACATCAGGTGCTCGAAGAGGTGGGCGAAGCCGGTCTGTCCCGCCGGCTCGTGGCGGGAACCCACGTCGTACCAGAGGTTGACCGCCACGGCCGGGGCGGTGCGGTCCTCGCTCACCACCACGCGCAGGCCGTTGTCCAGTCGGGTCGTCTCGATCGGCCAGGGGAAACCGCTGTCGGGCATGGCACCCACGCTAGCCGAGGACCGCCGCCCGGCACCGGACCGCCGTCCCCGCCGCACGTCGCGGGGCCGGCGGGGCCGGGGCGTCGCGCTCAGTCGGGCGGCTCGACGGGGTTGACGGTCTCGGCGGAAGTCCGGTGCTCCAGCACCGTGTCCGGGGCGGCGTTCCGGTCCTCCTCGCGGAGGTCCGATTCGGCGAGGATCGCGTCGGCCTGGGCCTGCGCGTCGTCGCTGCCCACCGCCGCCTCCTCGGGTAGCAGGTGCGCGCGGGAGGAGATCCGGTCCTGGTCGCTCTGGTCGTGACTCATGGCTGTTCCCATACCCCGCGTCCCGCTTCGCGGAACGGCGCGGGCGTTCACGGGCGCGTCGGGTACGCTGGCCGGCGTGACGCGGTCGTATCGATGGTTTAGGCAGCCGGCTGGAGGAGCCGGTGACTCGACCGTGAGCTGACGTCACCACCTCTTCGAGCCGGCCGGGCAGGGATGCTTCCCTGCCCTTTCGCATGCGAGCAGCCGGCTCGATCCCTGGGCGCCGGCCCCGGGGCACGGTCGGCGGAAGGAATCCCACCGTGACCACGTCCCCGGATGCCCGCCGGGTCATCGACCAGCGGATCGACCGTGTCGTGCCGTTGACCACCCCGGCCCTGCTCCACCACCACCTGCCGCTCGACGTTCCCCTCGCCGAGGCCGTCGTGGCCGGCCGGCGTGCGGTCGGCCGGGTGCTGGACCGCGCCGACGATCGGCTGCTCGTGGTGGTCGGCCCGTGTTCGGTACACGACCCGGCCGCCGCGTTGGAATACGCCGGCCGGCTGCGCGAGGCCGCCGACCGGGTCGCCGACGACCTCCTCGTGGTGATGCGGGTCTACTTCGAGAAGCCGCGCTCGACCGTGGGCTGGAAGGGCCTGATCAACGACCCGGCGCTTGACGGCTCCGGCGACGTGAACACCGGCCTGCGCACCGCGCGTGCCCTCCTGCTGGACGTGCTGCGGCTGGGCCTGCCGGTGGGCTGCGAGTTCCTCGACCCGATCACCCCGCAGTACATCGCGGACACGGTGGCCTGGGGGGCGATCGGCGCCCGGACGGTGGAGAGCCAGGTGCACCGGCAGCTCGCCTCCGGCCTGTCCATGCCGATCGGCATGAAGAACCGCCCCGACGGCAGCATCGCCACCGCCGTGGACGCGATCCGGGCCGCGGGCGTGCCGCACGTGTTCCCCGGCATCGACGTGTCGGGCATTCCGGCGATCATGCACACCCGGGGCAACGCCGACGGCCACCTGGTGCTGCGCGGCGGGGGCGGCCGGCCCAACTACGACGCGGAGTCGGTGGCCGGGGCGCTGGACCTGCTGCGCGCCGCGAGCCTGCCCGAGCGGGTGGTGATCGACGCCAGTCACGCCAACAGCGGCAAGGACCACCGTAACCAGCCGCTTGTCGCCGCGGACGTGGCCGCGCAACTCGCCGCCGGCCAGCGCGGCATCGTCGGGATCATGCTGGAGAGCTTCCTGCGCGCCGGCCGGCAGGATCTGGACCCGACCCGGGAGCTGGAGTACGGCCGGTCGATCACCGACGCGTGCATCGGCTGGGACACCACCGACGAGGTGCTCGACCACCTGGCGCAGGCGGTCCGCGCCCGCCGGGCCACCCTGCCCACCCCGGCCTGAGCCGGGGTTGGGCGGCGTTTCACCGGTTCGGGGCCGGGTAGGTGGTCGGCGTGACAGATGACGCGCCAGTGACCGAGCAGCCGGACACCAGGCCGCTCGACGACCTGCTCGACCACCTCTACCAGGGCCAGGAGCGGATCAGCCAGGCGGACATCTACCGCCGGGCGGTGGCCGCCGAGCTGCCGGCGGAGCTGCTCACCCGGGTCGCCGCGCTCCCACAGGGCGAGTACGCGGTGGACGAGGTGGCCGACATGCTCGGCGGCACGGTCATCTGAGGCCCGCCGACGAGAGGACGCACATGACCGACCGCGAGCCCGAGCACGAGCACCTGGCGGCGCTGGGCCAGCCCCCGGAGGGCACCGACACGCTGCCGGAGCCGGACTTCGCCAACGAGCACGACCGCACCGCGGTGGACCGGGACATCATCACCGGGGAGGACGAGCCGGAGTCGGAGACGTCCCGCGGCTGGGCCGGCGAGGATCACGGCACCACCCCCACCTGATCCCCGGGCGCGAGCGGAACGGGGCCGGCGCGTGCGCGCCGGCCCCGTCGTTCGTCGGCTCACTCCTCGTGGCTGCCCTCGGCCGCCCGCTGGGCCACCGCGTAGCCCATCTGGAGGAAGTCGGAGGCGGCCACCGCGGTAAGCGCGGTGGCCACCAGCCGGGTCAGCCGGGGCGCCAGCACCAGGCCGCCGGTGAGCCCGGTGGCCACCCACACCGCCAGGCAGAACGGGCAGCTCACCAGCTCGCCGAGCGCGTGCCGGGTGGGGCTGCCCTCGTCGCGGACCTGCTCCATCACCTCGCCGCTGCCGCCGGGGTGGTCGTAGCGGGTGAACGGCGCCCGCAACGGACTGGTGATCGCGTCCTTGGAGATCAGCCGGCTCAACTTGTGCGTGGCGATCGAGAGCAGCACCACGTCTCCGGGGCTGGGCCGCTCGGGGACCGGCCGGCCGGTCAACCGGACCACCCCGACAAGTGCCGCGGTCACCCCGGCGTAGGTGCCCATCGCCTTCAGGTAGCCCTCCAGCGGTCGGTGCTCGTGCGGCGCGTACGCCTGGCGCAGCCGAGCCACCTTCTGCTTCACGCCACTCCCGGTCAACCCGGCCTCCCTCGTCGTCGTACCGGCCGGAGTCAACCGGCGGTCAGGTTGTCGGCCACCTCGCGGTCGAGGTTGGCCAGGATCTCGTCGGCCAGGTCGTGGTCCGGGCCGGCCAGGTCCAGCCGGACCCGGGCGCCGCCGGCGTCGGCCGGCTCCACGTCGATCTCCGCCGACCAGTCGTCGCTGCTCCACCGGGCCCGCATGTCCTCGGCGTCGAGCACCTCCACCCGGCAGGTGCCGGAGCGGCGCAGTTCCTCGGGCAGCCAGGCGGAGGAGCGGTTCGGGTCGGTCGCGGTGTTGAACACCACCTCTGGCGGCGCGGACATGCCGCGCTCGGCGTGACTTGCCATCAGGCGTCCCGCAGCCGGTGCGGATCGACCTCGCGGCCCGGGTGCCGGGCCAGGTACTCGGTCTCCAGTTCGGCGGTGCGGCGCAGGTGGTTGGCGAGCGCGGAGTCGGTGGCGTGCCGCAGCGTGTCCAGCCGGGTGCGGTGCAGGCTCCGCACTTCCCGGATCAGGTCCTCGTCGCCCAGCTCGGCGGGGTCCACTCCGGGCGGCTCCTCGTCGACGGTCCCGGTGCGGGCGTGGTCACCGTCCCATTCGGTGACCCGCTGCTCCGGGCTGGCGTCCCGGCTTGCCGATTCGGTCATCGTCGCCCCCTCGTCTCGTTCGGGCTGGCGACTAGACGGATGCCCAGCGCGGGTGCCACCAAACCACGCCCACCTACGACGCCGCGTCGGAGACGGCAGGCATCCCCGGTACCCTCGATGGCATGCAGCGGCTCCGGACACCGGCGTGGATCGCCCGCCACGTGGCCATGGTCGTGCTGGTGGTGGGCTTCCTCGGGTTGTGCTGGTGGCAGGTCACCCGGGCTGCCGGAGGCAACTCGTTGAGCTTCGGCTACGCGATCGAGTGGCCGGTCTTCGCCGGCTTCGTGGTCTTCGTCTGGTGGCGCGAGGTGCGGCAGGCGCTGCGGGCGGGGTCCGAGCAGCGGGCCGATCCCGCGCCGCCGGCGACCGCCGGCGGCGAGCCGGTCGCCGAGGGCACCCCTGTGGTACGCCGGCCGGTGCGGGCCGTCCGGGTGCCGGTGGGCCCGGTCGACGGGGCGGACGACGGCGAGCTGGCCGCGTACAACCGCTACCTTTCCTGGTTGAACGCCAATCCGGGCGCCCGGCCCGGCGACTATCCCGGCTGAGGCCGGTCGGAAGGACGGACGACGGTGGGCGGAGCCCTTACCCGGTACCGCGTGATCGCCTGGATCGTGGGCGTGGCGCTTGTGGTGCTGGTCCTGATCGGCATGCCGCTGAAGTACGGCTTCGACAATCCGAGCGTGGTGGCGGTGGTGGGCGTCGCGCACGGCTGGCTCTACATGCTCTATCTGGCGCTCACGTTCGACCTGTCCCGCCGGGCCGACTGGCCGTTGAAGCGGATGCTGCTGGTGATGTTGGCCGGCACCGTGCCGTTCGTCTCGTTCTACGCCGAGCGGCGGGTGAGCCACTGGGTGGCCGCGGAGCGCCGGCTCCGTACCCCGGAGCCGGTCGCCGGCTGACCACGGCTCAGCGCGTCGGTCGCCACGGCCCGGCGCCCGGCGGGTCGGTCCAGCCGCCGAGGCGCGCTCCCTCCCGGGCGCGGCCCAGGGCGCGGGTGACCTGGCCGAACTGCCGCTCGTCGTCGCTGCTGAACAGCAGCACCTCGGTGCCGCGGATCCGTCCCCACAGCTCGTGCGCCGGGGGCCGCCAGCGGTCGCCGGCAAGCACGAGCAGCAGCGGCAGCAGGCCCGCCGCGCCGAGCGTGAGGTACGCCCCGGCGGTGAGCCGGTGCAGGCCGCCGGTGAAGCCGAGCAGCACGCCGACGGACGCGATGAGCGCGGCGGAGACGCCGACCGCCCGGGCGGCGAGCCGGTCGTGCGGTCCGCGGGCGGTCCGGAGTTGGGTGATCTCGGCCACCGGCCAGCTCCGACGGCCGACGGTGAAGCGCTCGCCGGTGACCACGATGCCGGGCCGGGCGTAGAGCAGGGTGGGCGCGGGCGGGTGGGTGGAGGAACGATCGGTCTGCACGG
This sequence comes from Micromonospora marincola, assembly GCF_056150385.1. Taxonomy (NCBI): domain Bacteria; kingdom Bacillati; phylum Actinomycetota; class Actinomycetes; order Micromonosporales; family Micromonosporaceae; genus Micromonospora; species Micromonospora marincola. The sequence continues at coordinate 37,362 of NZ_JAXCFT010000024.1, forward strand.
TGGCCTCCCGGGGTCGGGATCCCGTGGTGGGATTCCCGGATCCGCGTCCCATTGTGTGGCCGATCCGCCACCCGACCTCGGGTTTCAGCCTTCCGCGCGGAACGTGGGCACGACATTCGCCCAGAACGACGAATCGGGCGAGCCTCACCTTCTACGCAGGCAAGCCCGACGCGACGCCATTCGGTTCGCGAATCGGTCACAGACCGTGAACGTCATCATTGTCACTTTCCGACACTTTGCCAACTTTCGCCCCTGCTTGAACTCCCGACAACTCTGATCACGGGTTAGGTTGTCCAGGTCGGTCCGGTCGACCGCCATCCGCCCGGATGGCGCCGGGCCGGTGTCGACGGGTCGCTGACGCGTCCCCGCCGACCCTGGAGAGGAGCTTTCCGCTCTTGTCGTCCTTACGGATGCTGCTCCGCTCGCTCGCGGTGGCCGGCCTCTCGGCCGCGCTGCTCGCCCCGGCGTCGGTGGCTCGGGCCGAGCCCACCCCCGCCGAGCTGACGAAGCAGATCGAGAAGTCCTCGACTGAGCTGGAGCGAATCGTCGAGTCCTACAACAAGCTCAACGAGGACATCAAGGCCAACAAGGCCGAGGCGGCCTCGTTGGAGGCCCGGATCGGCCCATTGCAGGAACAGGCCGAGCGGAGTCGCGCCGACGTGGGCGTGCTCGCCGCCACGGCGTACAAGACCGGCGGCATGCGCACCGCAGCAGCCCTGCTGGAGCCGGGCGGCACGGCCGCGCTGCCGGAGCGGCTGGGCACGCTCGACCAGCTCACCCGCCAGCGGCAGCGCACCATCACCGGCTTCACCGCCGACCAGCGCCGGCTGATCGACCAGAAGACCAAGCTGGACGTCACGCTCGCCCGGGAGGCGGTGCAGGCCAAGCAGCTCACCGCCGGGAAGAAGCGGATCGAGGCGGACCTGTCCCGCCTCTACGAGATGCGCCGCAAGGCATACGGGCGGGCCACCGAGGCGCCGGCCAAGGCGAGTTCGGCGGGCAAGCCGCCGTCCGTCTCCGGCAAGGCCGGGGTGGCCGTGCGATACGCGTACGGCGCGGTCGGCAAGCCCTACGGGTACGGCAACGACGGCCCCGGCAGCTACGACTGCTCGGGCCTGACACTCGCCGCCTGGCGGGCCGCGGGGAAGTCACTGCCGCACAACGCGGCGGCCCAGTGGAGCGCCACCACCCGGATCAGCCGCAGCGCGCTGCAACCGGGTGACCTGGTCTTCTACTCCGGGCTCGGGCACGTCGCGATCTACGTCGGCAGCGGCCAGATCATCGACGCGCCAAGCGCGGGCCGCAACGTCAGCAAGCGGAGCATGAACATCATGACGATCGCCGGCTACGGCCGGGTCTGATCGCGACGGCGAACGGCCGGCGTCCCCCTATCGGACGCCGGCCGTTCGTCGTTCATTACTACCAGGTCAGGCCGCCTGCAGCCCCTCCGCGCGGGCCAGCTCACGGAGCCGGCCGAGGGCCTGGATCTCCAACTGGCGGATCCGCTCCCGGGAGAGCGAGAACCGGGAGGCGACCTCGGTCAGCGAGTGCTCGCGGCCGTCCTCCAGGCCGTAGCGGGCCCGCATGATGCCGGCCGACCGGTCGTCGAGGTGGTTGAGCAGACCCTCGATCCGCTGCCGCTCCAGGCCGGTGAGCACGATCTCCTCCGGCGACGGCGCGTCGCTGTCGGCGACCAGGTCACCGAGGTTGGTGTCGCCGTCGTCGCCCACCGGCGTGTCGAGCGAGACGGTGTCCTGCGACCAGCGGCGCAGCTCGTTGACCCGCTCGACGGTGACGCCGAGCGCGGTCGCGATCTGCTCCGGCTCCGGGTCGGCGCCCAGTTCGCGGGTGAGCTGCCGGGCCACGTTGCGCATCCGGTTGACATCCTCGACCAGGTGCACGGGCAGCCGCACGGTCCGCTCCTGCTGGGCGATCGCCCGGCTGATGGCCTGACGGATCCACCAGGTCGCGTAGGTGGAGAACTTGAAGCCACGCTCGTAGTCGAACTTCTCGACGGCCCGGACCAGGCCGGTGTTGCCCTCCTGGATCAGGTCCAGCATGGGCATGCCGGAGCGCACGTAGCGGCGGGCGATGGAGACGACCAGCCGCAGGTTCGCCCGGATGAACAGGTCCTTGGCCCGCTCACCGTCGACGACCACGCGCTCCAGCTCCTCCCGGGTGGCCCCGTCGGGAATCCGCTCGGTGTCGATCAGGTGCTCGGCGTAGAGGCCGGCCTCGATCGACTTGGAGAGCTCCACCTCCCGGGCGGCGTCCAGCAACGGCGTCCGGGAGATCTCGTGCAGGTAGACGCCGACCAGGTCCCGCTCCTCGGCGACCTCGTCGGTACGCATGCCGATGTTCTTGTCCACGATTGCCACGGTCCCCTCGCTCGCGCCGGTTGCCCGGTTCCTTGCCATCCCCACGTTCATCAGCCCTCCCCGTAACCTCCGCTGTGCCCGTAGGTGCTGACACCTACACAACAGATGTGACGTGTCGGGGATTCCATGCCGTGAGTCGAAACTGTCACGAATGCCTGAGTGGTAGCTGAGAGCCCGGTCCATGTTTGCTGTCAGGACCCCTACCCGGGTGGCCCGCGGACGCCCTGGCTAACGGCGCCCGGGGCAGCGGAATCACCGCCCGCCCATGGAATGGCACCATTGCGTGTTCCATGAACACAGCGAGCCGCGTCACCACGTTTCTGCGATCCTGCTCACTGCGTGATACGAGCCGGCGGACCGGTCGGTTCAGCCACCGTGAAGGATTACCCTCCGCCTCGTTGAACAATCCGCCCGGTCAGAGCCGTCCCCTCCCGCCACGTGATACGCGTCGCACCCGCCTGGCGGATGCAGCCGGCGGGTGCCGCGCGGGAGGGTCGGACCCGGGCGTCAGGAGGCGAGCAGGGCCAGGGCGCCGCGTACCTGGTCGGCGGCCCGGGCCAGGGCGGCCCGGGCGGCCGGCACCTCGGCCCCGGAAACCAGCGTGACCAGGGCGGTCTTGAGGTCGCCGTCGGCCTGCTGGAGGGCGACCCGGCAGACCTCCTCGGCGCAGCCGGTGGCCTCCACCAGGATCGAGATCATGCGGCCACGCAGCTTCGCGTTCGTGGCGACCATGTCGATCATCAGGTTCGAGTAGACCCGGCCGAGGCGCACCATCACGGCCGTGGAGAACGTGTTGAGCACCAGTTTCTGCGCGGTGCCGGCCTTCATCCGGGTCGAACCGGTGACCACCTCGGGTCCGGTGTCCACCCCGATGAACACGTCCACCGAGCCGGCGGCCTCGGCCTCCGGATTGGCGCAGAGCAGCACGGTCGCGGCCCCCCGGGTCCGGGACGCGGCGAGCGCCCCGAGGACGTACGGGGTGCGCCCGCTGGCCGCCAGGCCGACCACCAGGTCACCGGGGCGTACGCACTCGGCGGCCTCGGCGGCGCCACCGCCCTCGTCGTCCTCGGCGTCCTCGACGGCCCGCCACATCGCATCCGGGCCGCCCGCCAGGTGCGCGCAGAACCAGTGCCGCGGCGAGTTGAACGTGGGGGCCAACTCGGCCGCGTCAAGCACGCCGAGGCGGCCGGAGGTGCCGGCGCCGAAGTAGTGCACCCGGTGCCCGTCGCGCAGCGCGGCGACGGCCAGGTCGACGGTCTCGGCGATCTCGTCGAGCACGGCGGCCACCGCGGCCGGAACCCGCCGGTCCGCCTCGTTGATCACGGCGAGCACGTCCCGGGTGGACATCAGGTCGAGGTCGACGCTGTGCGGGTTGCGCCGCTCGGTCGGCGCGCCGACGCGCACCACCGGCCGCACGGCGGCCACCTCGTCGCGCTCCACCCGCCCCGGCGTCATGCCCGCCTCCGCCCCGGGCCCACCCGGCGCGACCGGACGGCCTCGGCGGTGGCCTCCAGAGCCTTCTTCGTCCTGGCCCGGCTCCGGGCCGCCACCCCGACGAAAAGGCAGTCGACCACGGTGAGCTGGGCCAGCCGGCTGGCCGTCGCGCCGGACCGGTAGGTCGTCTCCCGGGCGGCGGTGGTGAGCACGTGGTCGGCGACCTCGGTGATCGGCGAGCGGGGGAAGTTGGTGAGCGCCACCGTGGTGGCCCCGCGGGTCCGGGCCTGCTCCAGCACCTCGATGACGTCGGACGTGGTGCCGGTGTGGGAGATGCCGATCGCCACGTCGCCCCGGCTTAGCAGCGCGGCGGAGGTGAGCGCGGTGTGCACGTCCGGGAAGTAGAACGCGACGCGGCCGATGCGGTGCAGCTTCTGCTGGAAGTCGGAGGCGACGAAGCCGCTGGCGCCGGCGCCGTAGACGTCGATCCGGCCGGCCGCGCCGATCGCCTCGACCACCTGCGCGCAGACCGCCGGGTCGAGCTGCTCGGCGGTCTCCTCGACGGCCCGTGCGTCGTTGAACGCGATGGTGGCGATGATCTGGGCCAGGTCGGCGCCGGGCGGGATGTCGCCGCCGACGACCCGGGCGTCCGGCGGCTCGATCCGGCGGGCGGCCTCGGCGGCGAGCCGGATCCGCAGTTGCGGGTAGCCGTTCATGCCGACCGAGCGGCAGAACCGGATCACGGTGGCCTCGGATGTCTCGGCGGCTGTGGCGAGGTCGGTGATGGTGCGCCGGGCCGCGTCGGCGGGATCGGCGACGACCAGCCGGGCCACCCGCTGCTCGGCCGGGGACAGCGAAGGCAGGAGGCCGCTGATGTGGACGATCAGTCCACCGGGCTCGTGACTCGCAGAAATCTTCGGACTCTTCGCCACGGATGAAACTTACTTTCAGTAAGGCGGGAGCGTCAACCATGACACCGCGTATCGGGAAATTTACCGCCTTCCGCGCCTGATCCCCGCGTTCAGGGTCCCATCACCGCAGCCCCGCCGCCTCCCCCGGTCCGGTCGACTCGCTCCCGCCGGCCGGCCATCCGGCGGACCGGCGCGACCGACGGCTAGCGTGAGCGCCATGGTGGAACGCACGGTGCTGGTGACCGGAGGCACGGGTGGGCTGGGCGGCGCGGTCACCGCCGCCTTCCACGGAAGCGGGTGGCGGGTGGTCGTACCCGGTCGGGAGGCCGGGGAGACGACGCCCGACGGCCCGGTGCGGGTGGTGGCGGACCTGCTCACCGCCGAGGGCGTCGCGCGGGCGGTGGCCACGGCCACCGGCGAGCCCGCGGCGCCACTGCGCGCGGTGGTCAATCTCGTCGGCGGGTACGCAAGCGGCGGGCTGGTGCACGAGACCCCGGTCGAGGAGTTCGAGCGGATGCTGCGGATCAACCTGCGCCCGACCTACCTGGTGACCCAGGCGGCGCTGCCGCACCTGGTCGCGGCCGGCGGCGGCGCGGTGGTCTGCGTGTCGGCCCGGGCGGCGGCGGCCCCGTTCCCCGGCGCGGCCGGCTACGCCACCGCCAAGGCCGCCGTGCGGGCGTTCGCCGACGCGGTCGCGGTGGAGTACAAGCAGCGTGGGGTTCGGTGCAACACGGTGCTGCCGAGCGTCATCGACACGCCTGCCAACCGGGCCGCCCAACCCGACGCGGACCACCGCCGGTGGGTGCCGCCGGCCGAGATCGCCGCGGTGATCCGTTTCCTGGCCACCGACGAGTCCGCGCCGACGAGCGGCGCGAGCATCCCGGTCTACGGGCGGGCCTGAGCCGGCACCGGACCGTCCCGCCCGCCGCCGGTCGGACGCGGCGGGCCGCCCGCGCCCGGGTCGGCCAGGGCCGCCGGGTCGTCCGGCAGCCACTCGCTCAGGTGCGCCCGGATCCGCCGGGACACGTCCTCCGCCGTGCCACTGCCGTCCACCACCACGAAACCGGCGTACTCGGGCAGCGACCGGTAGGCGGCGTCGGCGGTGGTGAGCCACCGCATGCTCTCGTGGTCGGTGCCGCGCTGCTCGATCCGCCGGTACGCCTCGGCCGGGTCCACGGTCAGCAGGAAGGTGACCCGGGGCGGCGGGAAGACCCGGTAGCCGGCCCGGGTCAGCCGTTCCCACCGGTGCCCGCCGTGCGCGCGGATGCTTGCGTACTGGCAGGCGGACCAGCGGTCCATCACCGCCGTCCGGCCGGTGACCAGGCAACTGAGCAGCGCGAGCGCGATGGCCAGCCAGCGCAGCGCGGACTCGACCGCGAGCAGTCCGTCGCGCCCGACCAGGCGCTGCGCGTCCGGCCGGCCGACCCGCTGGGCGACCCGGCCGAGCCAGCGGCGACCGCCGGCGTTGCGGTGGTAGGTGGCCGGATGACCCGCGGCGGTGAGCGCCTCGGCGAGCCGGTGGGCCTGGGTGGTCTTGCCCGAGCCGTCGATGCCGATCAGGGCGACGGCGCGCAGTCGGGCTCCGCCGCGCCGCGTCCGCAGTGAGCTGGCCACCTCACCCAGGTTATCCGGTAGATGCTCACCATCGGCGCTTTGTCGCATTCCTCCCCGAGCGGACCCAACAGGTGTGGCCGAGGCGTCCGCCGGGTACGCACCCTAATCTCACCGCCCACGACGACGACGGGAGACCCCAGATGGCCGAGCGCGGGGACGAGACCCTGATGCACACGCTGAAGAAGGTCGCCGCCGTGCTCAAGGAGTCCGAGATCCCGTTCGCGCTCGGTGGCAGCTTCGCGGTGTACGCGCACGGCGGCCACTCCAGCGACCACGACGTCGACTTCCTGATCCGGGAGTCCGACGTCGACCGGGCGCTGGAGGCGCTCGTCGACGCCGGCTTCACCGCCGAGCGCCCGCCGGAGGACTGGCTGGTCAAGGTCTACGACGAGGGGCGGATGGTGGACCTCATCCACCGGCCGATCGAGACGCCGGTGACCGCGGAGACGTTCGCCGACACCATCGAGCGGCCGGTGGACGCGATCCGGATGCCGGTCCTGTCGGCCAGCCAGCTCATGGTGCACAAGCTGCTCAGCTTCTCCCAGCACTACTGCGACTTCGCCCGCGCCCTGCCACTCGCCCGCTCGCTGCGGGAACAGATCGACTGGGACCGGGTACGGAAGGAAACGCAGCACTCGCCGTACGCGGAGGCGTTCCTGGTGCTGCTCGACCGGCTGGACGTGCTGCCCGGCGGCGCGCCCGGCGGAAGGGAGATCCCGTGACCGGACAGCCCGGCGACGTGCCCCCCGACGAGTACGTCGAGGCCGAGATCCAGAACATGCTGGCCGAGGACCCGTCCGTGGCCGAGCAGGGCATCACCGTGGTGCGCCGCGAACGCGGCCTGGTGCTCTACGGCGAGGTGGAGAGCGCGCACCGGCGCGAGGAGATCCTGCGGCGGGTGGCCGAACGTTTCCCGCACACGCCTGTGACAAGCGACATCGGAGTGATCCGTGCGCAGGCGCCCACCCAGGTCGAGGAGCTGCCGTGAGGGAGGTTCGATGGTGATCCGGATCGCCGCCGTCGGCGACGTGCACCTGGACGAGGACGTGGTGGGCCGGTTCCGCCCGGCGCTTGAGGAGCTGCCGGACTGCGCCGACGTGCTGCTGCTCGCCGGCGACCTGACCCGGCACGGCACCGAGGCCGAAGCGCGCTGCGTGGCGCGGGAGTTCGGTGACCTCGGCGTGCCGGTGATCACCGTGCTCGGCAACCACGACCACCAGTGCGACCAGGTGCCGCAGGTGGTCAAGGTTCTGGAGGACGCCGGGATCACCGTGTTGGAGGGCACCGGCACGGTGGTGGAGTGCGCCGGTGGGCGACTCGGCGTGGCCGGGGTGAAGGGGTTCGGCGGCGGGTTCGCCGGGCGGTGCGCCAGCGACTTCGGCGAGCCGGAGATGAAGTCCTTCGTGCGGACCACCCGGGAGAGCGCCGACTCGCTCGCCGCCGCGCTGCTCTCGCTTGACTGCGACGCGCTCGTCGCGCTCACCCACTACGCCCCCGTGCCGGATACGCTCGCCGGCGAGCCGCTGGAGATCTATCCGTTCCTCGGCAGCTACCAGCTCGGGCAGGCGATCGACTCGGCCCCCACCGCGCTGGCGCTGCACGGGCACGCCCACCACGGCACCGAACGCGGCGCCACCCCGGGCGGGGTGCGGGTCCGCAACGTCGCGCACCCCGTGATCAAACAGGCGTACAGCGTCTTCCACCTGGGAGATCAGGTCGACTGAGCGGGAGGTTTCCCGGCGCCGAGGTCCGGGTATTCAGCCGTCATGGAGCTGATTCTCTGGATTCTCGCAGTCGTACTCGTGGTCGCCGGAATTCTTGCCCTCTTCCGTCGGCAGATCCTCTGGGGCATCGTCCTCATCGTCGTGGGCCTGCTTGTCGGCCCGGGTGGCGTCAGCATCTTCAACACGTAACCCCCGTACCCGCACCACCGAGGACCCGCCGGGGTCGTCGGGTTCGGCGCTCCGTCCTCCCAGACCGGAGCGCCCCGACCCGACGGCCCCGGCGTCTCTCGTGCGGCGGCCGATCGCCTGCCGTTTGTGCCGGGCCGGGTCGGGCATCCGACCGGTATGACGATCTCCGGAAGCATCCGGCGGGCCCGCGGCGGCCGGCGCTTGTGGGCCCTGCTGGGGTTCGGCGCCGCCACGTTCGCCGCCGCCGCGATCGGTGGGCTGGGCGTCCGGGGCACCTCCGCCGAGTACCAGAGCCTGGAGCAGCCTGCCTGGGCACCGCCCTCGTGGCTCTTCGGCCCGGTCTGGACCGTGCTCTACGCGTTGATCGCGATCGCCGGCTGGCTGGTCTGGTGCCGGGTCGGCTTCGGCCCGGCGGTCTGGGCCTGGGTCGCGCAGCTCGTGCTCAACGCGATCTGGACGCCGCTCTTCTTCGGCGCCGGTCGGTACGGGCTGGCGTTCGCCGAGATCGTGCTGATGTGGCTGGCGATCGGGGTGGCCGTGGCCCTGTTCCGCCGGGTGTCCCGGCCGGCGACGCTGCTGATGCTGCCGTACTGGGCGTGGGTCACGTTCGCCGCCGCGCTGAACTTCGCCATCTGGCGGATGAACGCCTGACCGGCTCCGGGCGCGGGAGCCGCCGCCCCCGCGCCCGGCCCGGTCAGCAGCGGGGCACGCCCGGAATGTAGCCGTCGTAGCCGGTGTAGACGTAGGCGTCGGAGATGAACCGGCCGGAGCCGATCCGGTCCCAGATCGAGCTGGTGCCGTAGGTGCCGGTGACCGAGGTGCCGCTGGTCTGACAGTGGATCGTCACGCCGGCCCCGTCGGCCACCGTGCCGACCGCGCTGTAGCCGGTGCCCGGGCCGGAGCGCACGGTCAGCGGCGAGCCCGCGGTGTTCACCGTGCCGGCGCCGGTGTCCGCTCCGGAGCAGCCGTTGTCGCTCGTGTAGGTCTTCGTGCCCCAGTACAGCGCCGCCGCGCCGTTGAATTTGATCTTCACGGCACTGCCGCTCGACCGCTGCTCGTAGTGCAGGTGGGGTCCGGTGGAGCCGCCTGTGGTGCCGACGTATCCGATCACCCTTCCGTATCCGACGGTCTGCCCCACCGAGACGTTGAACGCGTTCAGGTGCGCGTAGTAGGTGGTCCAGCCACCCCCGTGGTTGATCCGCACGTACTTGCCGTAGCTGGTGTCGCCGAGGTTGGTGACCACGTCGACGGTGCCGGGCGCGCTGGCCACCACCGGGTCGCCCAGATCGTCGGCGCGGTTGAAGTCGATCGCGTTCGCCGGGCTGTGGTCGGACCGGGTCTGCCCGGACCAGGACTGGTTGCACGGGAACGGAACCTTGAACGTCGGCGCGGCCATCGCCGGCGCCGCCGGGACCAGGGTCGCGGCCAGGACCGCCACGCCCGCCGAGAGACTGAGCCACCGCTTGCGCATCCACTGCCTCCTATGTTGAAAGTCTTCGATGGGATACGGACAGGGTGGCAGAAAGTTCCGTTCGGCGGAAGAACCGTGGGAGCGCACCCACGCAGGTGAACGGGTTTCCGGATTGTTACCTGGCCGTGTCCGGCCGGGGGTGGACCGGGCGAGATGCAAGCGCTTACATGTTGGGACGACCATCGGACCGGCGCTGGTTCGACTTCCCCCACGCGCCGGCAAGGAAGGAGATCGGCATGGCGTTTGCCAGATCACGCCAGGCTCTCGCGGTCACCGGCGTGCTGGGGCTGGCGCTCGGCGTCGCCGCCTGCGGCACCGGCAACGACAAGAAGAGCAGCGACAAGGCGGGCTCGGCCGAGTGCGCGGCATACGAGAAGTACCAGGGTCACGACGGTAAGAAGGTCTCGATCTACTCCTCGATCCGGGAGATCGAGGACGAGCGCCTCCAGCAGTCCTGGAAGGAGTTCGAGGACTGCACCGGCATCGACATCGACCACGAGGGCTCCGGCGAGTTCGAGGCCCAGCTCCCGGTCCGGGTGGACGGCGGCAACGCCCCGGACCTCGCCTTCATCCCGCAGCCGGGCCTGCTCAAGCGGTTCGTCGACTCGGGCAAGCTCAAGCCGGCCGGCGCCGACACCAAGGCCATGGCCGACCAGAACTACTCCCCCGACTGGCTGAAGTACAGCACCGTCAACGGTCAGTTCTACGGCGCGCCGCTGGGCTCCAACGTGAAGTCCTTCGTGTGGTATTCGCCGAAGACCTTCAAGGAGAAGGGCTGGCAGGTTCCGCAGACCTGGGACGACCTGATCAAGCTCAGCGACACCATCGCGGCGAGCGGCACCAAGCCGTGGTGCGCCGGCATCGAGTCCCAGGACGCGACCGGCTGGCCGGCCACCGACTGGATCGAGGACGTCCTGCTCCGCACCGGCGGGCCCGACGTCTACGACAAGTGGACCACCCACCAGATCCCGTTCAACGACCCGCAGGTCGTCACCGCCGTCAACCAGGCCGGCACGATCCTGAAGAACGAGAAGTACGTGAACGGCGGCTTCGGCGGCGTGAAGAGCATCGCCACCACCGCGTTCCAGGAGGCCGGCGTGCCGATCACCACCGGCAAGTGCGCGATGCACCGGCAGGCGTCCTTCTACGCCAACCAGTGGCCCGAGGGCACCAAGGTGGCCGAGGACGGCGACGTCTTCGCGTTCTACTTCCCGGCCGTCGACCCGGCCAAGGGCAAGCCGGTGCTCGGCGGCGGTGAGTTCGTCGGGGCCTTCGCCGACCGCCCCGAGGTCCAGGCGGTGCAGACCTACCTGGCCTCCGGCGAGTTCGCCAACAGCCGCGCCAAGATCGGTGACTGGGTGTCCGCGAACAACAAGCTGGACATCAACAACGTGCCGAACCCGGTGGACAAGCTCTCCGTGGGCATCCTCCAGGACCAGAAGACCGTGTTCCGCTTCGACGGCTCGGACCTGATGCCGGCCGCGGTCGGCGCGGGCACCTTCTGGAAGGGCATGGTGGCCTGGATCAACGGCAAGGACACCACCTCCGTCCTGAACGACATCGAGGGCAGCTGGAAGTGATCCGAGCGGGTGGTCCGGTTCGTGATGCGGGCCGGGCCACCCACCCGTATCCGAGCCCTTGAAGGAGGGTTGATGGAGTTCGACTTCGCGGCGGAACAGCCGAAGTTCCTCATGCTTATGTACGGGCTGATCGCTTTCGTCGCGGTGGTGGGCGGTCTGCTCCTGCTCCTCGACGTGGTGCCGGCCTGGTTCGCCACGCGCCGGGAGGCGCGCCTGGTCGCGGCCTCGGCCGGCGGCGCCCCGATGCCGCGCCGGCGCAAGCAGCGCGAAGGAATGTTCGCGTTCTTCTTCCTGCTGCCGACGCTGCTGTTCCTGACCATCGGGCTTGTGGTCCCGGCCATCCGCACCACGCTGCTCTCCTTCATGGACGCGCGCAGCACCGACTGGGTGGGGCTCGACAACTACGGCTGGATGTTCGCCGAGGACTCGATCTTCCGGGTCGTGGTCAACACGCTGATCTGGGTGCTCCTGGTGCCGCTTGTGGCAAGCGCGTTCGGCCTGATCTACGCGGTCCTGGTGGACAAGGCCCGGTTCGAGTCGGTGGCCAAGTCCCTGATCTTCCTGCCGATGGCGATCTCGTTCGTCGGCGCGGCCATCATCTGGAAGTTCATCTACGCCTACCGCGGCGACGAGCAGGACCAGATCGGCCTGCTCAACCAGATCGTGGTCAGCCTGGGCGGCGAGCCGAAGCAGTGGTTGCTCGAGTCACCGCTGAACACGTTCCTGCTCATCGTGATCATGGTCTGGATCCAGGCCGGCTTCGCCATGGTGGTGCTCTCCGCGGCCATCAAGGCCATCCCGGCGGACATCATCGAGGCGGCCCGGCTGGACGGCACCACCGCGTGGCAGATGTTCTGGCGGATCACCATGCCGAGCATCCGGCCGGCGCTGATCGTGGTGGTGGTGACGATCTCCATCGCCACGCTCAAGGTCTTCGACATCGTCCGGACCGCCACCAACGGCAACTACGACACGAACGTCATCGCGACCGAGATGTACAACCAGGCGTTCCGGTACGGCGAGAACGGGCAGGGCTCGGCCCTCGCGGTCTTCCTGTTCATCCTGGTCCTCCCGCTCGTGATCTACCAGATCCGCAACCTGCGCAAGCAGCGGGAGGGCTGAGATGACCACCGCCACGCCCACCGTCGGAGCCGGCGTCCAACCCGCCGAGCCGACCAGCCGGGCCGCCCGGGTCCGCAAGCGGCTCAACAGCCGCACCGCCACGCTCGTCTCGATCGTGCTGGCGCTGCTCTGGACGATCCCCACCTTCGGCCTGTTCATCTCCTCGTTCCGCCCCGAGGACCAGATCAAGACCACCGGCTGGTGGACGTTCTTCCGCGACCCGCAGTTCACCCTGCAGAACTACCAGGACGTGCTGTTCAGCACCGGCTCGTCCGGGCAGCTCGCCAGCTACTTCATCAACTCGCTGGCGATCACCATCCCGTCGGTGCTGTTCCCGATCGCGTTCGCCTCACTCGCCGCGTACGCGCTGGCGTGGATCAACTTCCGCGGGCGGGACTGGCTCTACATCGGGATCTTCGCGCTGCAGATCGTGCCGCTCCAGATGGCCCTGGTGCCGCTGCTGCGGTTCTTCTCCACCGGCGTCACCGTCGCCGGCATCCAGGTCCTGCCGGCGTGGGACCTGGTCGACGAGCAGAAGTTCGCCCAGGTGTGGTTCGCGCACACCTGCTTCGCACTTCCGTTCGCCGTGTACCTGCTGCACAACTTCATCTCGCAGCTCCCCGGCGACCTGATGGAGGCGGCCCGGGTCGACGGCGCCACCCACCCGAAGATCTTCCGCACCATCGTGCTGCCGCTGATCACCCCCGCGCTTGCCGCGATCGGCATCTTCCAGTTCCTCTGGGTCTGGAACGACCTGCTGGTCGCGCTGATCTTCGCCGGAGGCAGCGACGAGACCGCCCCGCTGACGGTCCGCCTCGCCGAACTCGCCGGCACCCGGGGCAACGAGTGGCAACGGCTCACCGCGGGCGCGTTCGTGTCGATCGTCGTACCGCTGATCGTGTTCCTGTCCCTTCAGCGCTACTTCGTGCGGGGCCTGCTCGCCGGGAGCGTCAAGGGTTGACCCGCCGCCCCGCCGCCGCCGGCTCACCGGCGGCGGCGGGGACCGGGTCGCAGCGGGGAGCCACGATGACCAAGATTGACGATGTCGCCCGCCTGGCCGGGGTCTCCACGGCCACCGTGTCCCGCGCGCTGCGCGGCCTGCCGACGGTCTCCGCCGCCACCCGCCGCCGGGTGCTCGCCGCCGCCGAGCAACTCCAGTACGCGGTCTCGCCGAGCGCCTCCCGGCTGGCCGGCGGGAAGACCGGCACGGTCGCGGTGGTGGTGCCCCGGATCACCAGGTGGTTCTTCGGCACAGTGGTCGAGGCGGTCGAGGACTCGCTTCAGCAGAACGGCTACGACCTGCTGCTCTACAACCTCGGCGGGCGGGAGCAGACCCGCCAGCGGGTGCTGCGCACGGCCAGCCTGCACAAGCGGGTGGACGCGATCATCCTGGTCGCCACCCCGCTGCGCGCCGCCGACGTGCACGCGCTCACCAGGCTCGACCTGCCCGGCGTGACGATCAGCTCCGGCAGCGGGGTGCCCGGCTGGCCCTGCGTACGGATCGACGACGTGGCCGCCGCCCGGACCGCCACCCGCCATCTGCTCGACCTCGGGCACACCCGGATCGCGCACATCTCCGGCGACCCGGACGACGAGTTGGCCTTCACCACCCACCTGGACCGGCGGCGCGGCTACCAGGAGGCGCTGCGCGCCGCCGGCCTCCGGCCCGACCCGAGCCTCGACGTCGAGTCCCGGTTCACCATCGACGGCGGCACCCGCGCCACCGCCGAGCTGCTCGCCCGGGGCGAGCCACCGACCGCCATCTTCGCCGCCTGCGACGAGATGGCGATGGGCGCGGTCACCGCGCTGCGCGACGCCGGGCTGCGGGTGCCGCAGGACGTCAGCGTCATCGGCATCGACGACCACGACCTCGCCGGCGTGCTCGGGCTCAGCACCATCGCCCAGCCCGCCGCCGACCAGGGACGGCTCGCCGCCCGCATCCTGCTCGACCCGCTCGGGACGGGCACCGTCGGCGACCCGCGGACACCGGCCTCGGTGATCCTCCCCACTCGGCTTGTGGTGCGGGACTCGACCGCGCCGCCCCGGGCACACTGAACGGACCCGTTCGTCCGCACCACCACCTGAGGGAGAAGGCGCTGAACACCGACGCGACGCAGCAGGCCCCGGCCACCGGCTGGTGGACCGAGGCGGTCATCTACCAGGTCTATCCGCGTTCGTTCGCCGACTCGAACGGCGACGGCATCGGTGACCTGCCGGGCATCACCGCCCGCCTCGACCACCTTGCCGAGCTGGGGGTCGACGCGATCTGGCTGTCCCCGTTCTATCCGTCCCCGCAGGCCGACGCCGGCTACGACGTGGCCGACTACCGGGACGTCGACCCGCTCTTCGGCACGCTCGCCGACGCCGACACGCTGATCGGCGAGGCGAAGGCCCGCGGCCTGCGGGTGATCGTCGACCTGGTACCCAACCACACCTCGTCCGCGCACCGCTGGTTCACCGCCGCCGTGGCCGCCGCGCCTGGTAGCCCGGAGCGGCAGCGCTACGTCATCCGGGACGGCAAGGGCCCGGCCGGCGCCGAGCCGCCGAACGACTGGGAGAGCGTGTTCGGCGGGCCGGCCTGGACCCGACTGCCGGACGGGCAGTGGTACCTGCACCTGTTCGACCCCGGCCAGCCGGACCTCAACTGGGACAACCCGGAGGTGCGCGAGGAGTTCCTCGACGTGCTCCGCTTCTGGCTGGACCGGGGCGTCGACGGGTTCCGGGTGGACGTCGCGCACGGCCTGATCAAGCAGGCCGACCTGGCCGACTGGCAGGAGCCGCAGGAGATCCTCTCCGGCAACGAGGCGGACAAACCGCGCCCGCCGATGTGGGACCAGGACGGCGTGCACGAGGTCTACCGGGAGTGGCGGCGACTGCTCGACTCGTACGCCGGGGAACGGGTCCTGGTGGCCGAGGCGTGGGTGGAGCCGGCCGAGCGGCTGGCCCGCTACGTCCGGCCGGACGAGATGCACCAGGCGTTCAACTTCGAATACCTGATGGCCGCCTGGACCGCCCCGGCCCAGTACGCGGTGATCACCCGCTCGCTGGAGGCCACCGACGCGGTAGGCGCGCCCACCACCTGGGTGCTGTCCAACCACGACGTGGTCCGGCACGCCTCCCGCCTCGGGCTGAGCACCGACGGCGGGCGGACGAACGGCATCGGCGTCGACGACCCGCAGCCGGACGTGGCGCTTGGCCTGCGCCGGGCCCGGGCGGCCAGCCTGCTGATGCTCGCGCTGCCCGGCTCCGCCTACCTCTACCAGGGCGAGGAGCTGGGGCTGCCGGAGCACACCACGCTGCCCGACAAGGCCCGGCAGGACCCGACCTGGGCGCGCAGCGGGCACACCCAGCGCGGCCGGGACGGCTGCCGGGTGCCGATCCCGTGGGAGGCCGACGCCCCGTCGTACGGCTTCGGGCCGACCGACGCGAGCTGGCTGCCCCAGCCCCCGGTGTGGGCGGAGTACGCGCTGGACCGGCAGCGCGGGGTGCCCGGCTCGACGTACGAGCTGTACCGGACCGCGCTGCGACTGCGCCGGGAGCACGCGCTGGCCCGGGGCCCGATGCGCTTCCTCTCCTCCGGCGACGAGGTGCTGACGTTCACCAACGGCGACCTGACCGTGCTTACCAACTTCGGCGCAACGCCGGTCCCCCTGCCCGCCGGCGCGACGGTGCTGGCGTCCAGCGCCCCCCTCTACGGCGCCGCGGTCCCCACCGACGTCACCGTGTGGTGGGTGTAAGGCGGGGGCCCCGCTTAACGCTTTCTGCATAGGCGGGGGCCCCGCTTAACACCCACCTGTTAAGCGGGGCCCCCGCCTTCGGCTTCGAGGCGGTCGGCGCGGGTGTGCAGGAGCGCGTGCACCTGGGCGATGTCCCGGGGCGAGGTGCGGGCCGCCAGCCAGTACATGATCCCGGTCGGCACGAAGAACAACTGGAACGCGGCCAGCCCGACCGCGTAGTTCAGCGGCGGCGGGAACGCCACCCGCAGCGCGGCGAACGCCACCCCGACCAGCCCGTTGCCGGCCGCCCGGCCGACGCCGTTGACCAGGTTGCCGAGGCTGTAGACAGTCCCCCGGTGCTCGGGCGGGTTGACGTCGGCGATCAACGCGAACCAGTTCGGCGAGTTCGCCGACGTGAGCGCCAGCGCGACCACGGCGGTGAGCAGGCTCAGCCCGATCGTCGGCTCGGTGAGCACGCTTGACAGCACCGCCGCCACCACCGCGCCGGAACCGCCGCCGTCGGGCACGTCGATGCGGATCGGGACGAAGAACAGGACCAGGTAGAACGGCACGGCCGCGAGAATGCCCACGGCCGCGACAAGCGCCCGGCCGCTCGGCGTACGCCGTTGCAGCGCGTCGCCGACCAGCCCGCCCACGATGGAAAGCACGCCGCCGAGCTGGAACAGGGTGGCGAAGACGCTGCCCACCACCACGGCGGTGGCCGCCGAGTAGCCCTGCGCCTCGGCCCGCTGGCTGAACAGCACCGGCAGCCATACCAGCGAGCCGAAGGCCGCCTGGGCGGTGAGCCCCTGGAGGATCAACCAGCGGTTGGTCCGCCGGGCCAGGATCCGGGGCAGGTCGGCGCGGCTGATCCGGTAGTCGTACTCGCCGCCGGCGTCCAGCGCCTCGGCCAGCTCGGGTTCGCTCTGCCCGCGCGCGATGTCGTAGGTGAACAGGTACGCCAGCGTGGCGGCCAGGCCCAGGCCGGTCAGCAGCAGGAACGGCCGCCGCCAGTCGGTCGCGCCGAGCAGGCCACCGGCGAGCGTGCCGGCAAGCGTGCCGACGCCCTGGGACAGGCCCCAGAAGCTCATCACCAGGCCCCGCCGCCGCGGCGAGATCAGGTCGGTGACCACGGAGAAGCCGACCGAGCCCACCGCGCCCAGCCCGATCGCGGCGACGAGCTGGGCGACCAGGAACGTCGGGTACCGCTCGGCCAGCGCGCTGCCGCCGGTGCCGGCCGCCCAGATCAGCGTGCCGACCATGAGCAGCGGCTTGCGGTTGGTGCGGTCGCCGACGTACGCCCAGCCCACCGCCGCCACCGCGCTGACCAGGAAGCTCACGGCGGTGACCAGGCCGAGCAACCGCTGGGGTACGCCGAGGGCGCCGGAGATCGGCCCGTACAGCGGCGGCACCAGGCCGATCGCCACGTTGTCAAGCGAGGCGAGCACGACGAAGACCACGACGCTGTAGAACCGGTGGGTCGCGTTCCCGCGCCGGAGGACCATGGTGCCGCTCATCCCGGCAGCCAACCAGGCTTGCGCCCGGCGCGCACCACGACCCCCTGGCGCGCCGCGCCAGGTGTTAAGCGGGGGCCCCGCCTATACCGCAGGCGTTAACAGGGGGCCCCTCCTTACATCCGGGCGTGGGCGTTCGTCGTACCCGCTCGCTACGCTTGCCGCCAGGCAACCTGTTCGCGATCGAGGAGCGCACCGACAGCATGCATACGGGTCGACCGGCCGAAGCGCCCGGCCACCGGCGGTGACCGCCGCACGCCAACGCGGTGTCGCCGGGCCGGAGGCGCGACCCCGGCGGGGTGCCGGGGGCCCGCTGCCGGCCGACGGGCGGCTCACCCGCGAGCTGCTGGACGGGCTGGCCGAGGCCGTCGTGACGGTCGACCCCGCAGGCGTGGTGACGCTTGTCAACGCCATGGCGACGGAGCTTCTGCCCGAGCTGGCGCCCGGCGTCGACCTGGCCGCCTGCCAGGTGCCGGCGCTGGCCGAGGCGGCACGCGACGGCGCGGACACGTTCGAGACCGAGCACCACGGCCGGCGGCTGCACGGCCTCCGGCGCGGGCTGGTCGGGGAGCGCCGCGTCTGGTATGTGCGGGACGTCACGGAGGAGCGGGCGCGCACCGACGCGCTGCTCGCCGAGCGTTCCCGCACCGCCTTTCTCGCCGAGGCCGGCAGCCGGCTCGGGCTCTCGCTGCACCGGGAGCAGACCCTGCGCGCCGCCGTCACCCTGCCGGTGCCCTACCTGGCCGACGCCGCCGTGGTGGTGCACCGGCCACCGCCGCCGGCCGAGGACGCGCCGCACTGGATCCGGTACGCCTCCGGCGACTCCGGCCCGACCACCGGAGTGGCCGGCTGGCCGGCGGTGAAGTCAGTCCCCGGTCTGATCGAGGCGCTCGACGGTGACCTCATCGAGCCCAGCCCCGGGCTCGACGCCGAGCTGGCCGATCTGGCCGAGGTGCTTCCGGCCGGCTTCGGCCGGCCGGAAGCCGTGCTGATCAGCCCCATGCCCGGCGCCGGGGGTCCGGCCGGCGCGCTGATCCTGGCCCGCCGTCCCGGCCGGTCCGGCTTCGACAGGCGGGAGATCGCGCTGGCCCGGGAGTTCGCCGGCCGGGGCGGCGCCGCGCTGGCCGCCGCC
Organism: Micromonospora marincola; assembly: GCF_056150385.1. Taxonomy (NCBI): domain Bacteria; kingdom Bacillati; phylum Actinomycetota; class Actinomycetes; order Micromonosporales; family Micromonosporaceae; genus Micromonospora; species Micromonospora marincola. The sequence goes on from NZ_JAXCFT010000024.1 coordinate 56,147, forward strand.
GAGCTCTACGGCGAGCAGACCCACCTGGCCCGGGTGCTCCAGAACAGCCTGCTCCCACCGCGACTGCCGCGCCTGCCCGGGGTGACCCTGGCCGCCGGCTACCGGGCCGCCGGGGACAGCCTGCGCATCGGCGGGGACTTCTACGACCTGTTCCCCACCCCGGACGGCGGCCTGTTCGCGCTCGGCGACGTCTGCGGCAAGGGTGTCGGTGCGGCCGTGCTGACCGGGCGGGTCCGCCAGTCGTTGCAGACCCTGCGCCTGGTCGAGCGGCGTCCCCGGGAGCTGATGGAGCTGCTCAACCGGGCCCTGCTGGACGCACCGGGCGCGGCCGAGCGGGCCCAGTTCACCACGCTCCTGCTCGGCCTGCTGCGCCGGGAATCCGGCGGCGGCCTGCTGGTCCGGCTGGCCGGCGGCGGGCATCCCGCGCCGCTCGTCGTCCGCGCCGGCGGCGGGATCGACGCGGTCCGGGTGGGTGGCATGCCGGTGGGCGCGCTGACCGCGGCGAGGTTCGCCGAGGCGGAGGTGCGGCTGGCCCCGGGCGACCTGCTGCTGGCATACACCGACGGGGTGACCGAGGCTCGGGGCGGCCCCGCCGAGCTGGCCATGTTCGGCGACGACCGGCTGCGGCAGGCGCTCGCCTCGGGTGCCCGGCTGCCACCGGCCGCGCTTGTCGACCGGGTGCTCCAGCTCGTTGACGAGTGGCTCGACGGGCAGCCGCACGACGACATCGCCATGCTGGCCGTGGCCGCCGCGTAACGGAGACCGCGGACGAGGTCAGGCGGTGCGGATCGCGGGGGGTTCGTCGGGCGGGACCGGCTCGCCGGTCGGGCGCTGCGGGGCGACCCGGGCGGGCCGGGTCGGTGTGGCCAGCTCGACCAGTGGGTCGCCGACCTGTTCCCCGGAGGGTTGCAGCACCGGCCAGCCCTCGGCCACGGCCGTAGCCTCGCGGCGGCCGACCTCGTCGAACTCGCGCATCCCGCGCAGCAACGCCGCCCGGCCTGCCGGGCTCATCCCGGCCAGGATCCGCTCCAGCCGGCGTCGCCGGTCGGCGCGCAGCTCGGCGAGGAGGTGGGTGGCCGCCGGGGTGAGGTGCAGCGAGATCTCCCGGCGGTCGTGGCGGCCCGGCTCCCGCTCCAGCATCCCGGCGGCCACCAGCCGGTCGCAGAGCCGGCTGGCGGAGGAGAGCAGCATGTCGGTGAGCGAGGCGAGCCGGCGGAGGTTGATCCCGTCGTGTTGTTCGACGACCATGACGGCACGCAACTGGGCTTCGGAGAGCCGACTGGTGGCGCGTTCCCGGGCCGCCTCCCAGACGGCCAGAAGGGTGCCAGCCGCCTCGTCCAGGGCGGCGGACATACTCACTTCGGGTCCCGTGGGACCGGGCTGCTCGGTCATGGTGGGCCCGACACTACCCCCCGGACCAGGCCGGCGACCTGTGCAAAGGAGCAAATATGAGCGACGCGGAGGCACGCGCCCGCCGGATCCTGACGGACGCGCCGACGGATCTCATCGTGCATCGGCTCGCCGCCGAGCTGCTGCGGACGTACGGGATCACCCGCACCGAGCTCTATCAGGTCGACTACCGACTCGCCGAACTGCTGCCGCTGGGCGGCGGCGACTCCGTCACCGGCCCCGGCCACCCGGGCTGGTACGCCTTCGACCACCAGGATCCGATCGTCGCCGACGACACCGGCTGGTTCCCGGTGGGGATGCGCGGCGAACGGCGCGGGGTGCTCCGGGTCTCGCCGGTCCCGGCCGACCCGGCGGCCCGCGACGAACTGGCCACCATCGCCGGCGTGCTCGGGCATGAGCTGGCCGCCGTCACGTCGACCACCGACGTCTACCTGGCCGCCCGGCGCAGCCGGCGCCTCACCCTGGCCGCCGAGATGCAGTGGGAGCTGCTGCCCGGGCGCAGCCGGATCCGTCCGTCGTTCGCCCTGGCCGGCCAGTTGGAGCCGGCGTACGCGGTGCGCGGGGACAGCTTCGACTGGTCCGACGACGGCCACCGGCTCTGGCTCGCGGTGCTCAACGGCTTCGGCGAGGGGGTGGCCGCGGCGCTACTCACCGCACTTGCGACCTACGCGCTGCGCAACGCGCGCCGGGCCGGGCTGCCCCTGGCCGACCAGGCCGCCCTGGCCGACCAGGCGATCTATGCGCAGCACCGGGGCCGGCAGCACCTCGCCGTGCTGCTGATGGAGCTGGACCTGGCCACCGGGGCGCTCACCGCGGTCGACGCCGGCTCGCCCCACCTGATCCGGCTGCACGCCGGTGAGGTGACCCCGCAGGTGCTTGACAAGCAGTTCCCGCTCGGCATGTTCGAGCGCACCGACTACCGGGAGCAGCGGTTCCAGTTGGCGCGCGGGGACCGGCTCTTCGTGGTCAGCGACGGGGTGGTCGACGCCACCGCCGACCGGATCCGCTACGGCGAGTCGGCCCTGGACCGGTTCCTGCGCCACACCGGCCCGCTGGAGCCGCTGGACGCGGTCCGGTCGCTGATCGGCGACCTGCGGGCCTTCGTCGCCAGTGACCTGGTGGACGACGCGGTGGTGGTCTGCCTGGACTGGTTGGGGCCGCAGCCGGAGACCGGCCCGGCTCAGTAGGCGCCGCGGCTGCCGAGCACCGCGCCGAACGTCTTCCAGAGGATGGTCAGGTCGGCCGCCAGCGACCAGTTCTCGACGTAGTAGAGGTCGAGCCGGATGCCGTCCTCCCAGCTCAGGTCCGATCGGCCGCTGACCTGCCAGAGGCCTGTCATGCCGGGTTTGACAAGCAGCCGGCGGGCCACGTCGCCGTCGTAGCGGGCCACCTCGGAGGGCAGCGGCGGGCGCGGGCCGACCAGGCTCATCTGACCGAGCAGCACGTTGGCGAGCTGGGGCAGCTCGTCCAGCGACCACCGACGCAGCAGCCGGCCCGTCCGGGTCACCCGTGGGTCGTCGCGCATCTTGAACATCAGGCCGTCGGTCTCGTTGCGGGCGGCCAGCTCGGCAAGCAGGGCGTCGGCGTTGACCACCATGGTGCGGAACTTGAAGACGCCGAACTCCTCGCCGCCCTGGCCGACCCGGGTCTGTCGGAACAACACCGGGCCACGGCTGTCCAGCTTGATGGCGAGCGCGAGCACCGCCAGCAGTGGCGACAGCAGGAGCAGGGCGATGAACGACAGTGAGCGGTCGACGAACCCCTTGACCAGCTTGCGGGCGCCGCGGAACTCGGGCGCCTCGACGTGGATCAGCGGCAGGCCGGCGACCGGACGGGTGTGGATGCGCGGGCCGGCGACGTCGGTGAGCGCCGGGGCCACCACCAGGTCGACCCCGGTGCCCTCGAGCTGCCAGCCGAGGCGGCGCAGCCGGGCCGCGGTCAGCTCACCGGAGGCGGTGACCGCCACCGTGTCCGCCCCGATCGCGGTGGCCGCGTCCGGGATGCCCCGGAACGACCCGACCACCGGCACGTCACCCAGCCGCTGCGGCACCGGGGCGAGCAGCGCGTCCGGGATGCAGGCGCCGACCACCTGATAGCCGGCGTACGGCTCCCGGCGCAGGGTGTGCACCAACTCCAGCACGTGCGCCGTGTCGCCGACCACAAGCACCTTGCGCGACCAGCCGGCGCCCCGGTCCCGGGCCCGGTGCAGCCGCTTGCGGGCCGCGAACCGCGCCACTTCCAGCCCGATCGTGCCGACCGCGAAGGTGATGGCGAGGAAGCCCCGGGACACTCCGACGTCGGCGATGTAGCCGGCGATGGCGATGCCGCCGGCCAGCCGCAGGCTCGCCGCGCTGACCCGGCGGTATTCGTCCGCGCCGTAGCCGAGCACCTGGTCGTCGTAGCAGCGCATGGCCTTCAGCGACACCAACCAGACCAGCAGGAGGAGCGGGGCGACCACCACGTAGGAGATCTCGGAGCCGCTTGGTTGTTCGTCACCGAATCGGGCCAGGTAGCCGGCCAGGATGGCCACGGCCAGCACGGCGGTGTCGAGCACCACCAGAAGCCGGATGTAGGCGCGCTCCGCTGCGCGCGTCGTCGCCCCGGGTCGCTCTCCCCCGGGTCGCGACGTCCTGGCAGGGGTCAACAACGTTGCCGAGGTCACCGGCCCTCCCCACTTACTTCAGGCCCGCCCCGTCCCCGCCCGGTCCCGGAGGGGACCCGCCGTCGAGGCACCAGGACATCATGTCAGGGCAATTATGGTCACCTATTGATTCGGACACATTACCGTCAGTTCACTTCCCGTGTCTTGACCCGGGAAGCCTTTCGCCGTACCGGAAACCCCGATACGGCAGAAGGATGTCGCTGATCCGCAGGTCAGCGCGGTGCGGGCGGGCGCAGCGCGATCGCCTGAAGGAAGATTTCGCCGATCTTGCTCGGGTCGGTGGTCACGAACGCGCCACCGCCGACGGTGTCCGTGATCGACTTGAGCTCGGCCCGGTTCACCTCGTTGCCGATACCGATGATGATCACCTGCACCGGCTGCTCGTCGTCCTTGAGCTTGTCGAGCTGAGCCAGCAGCCCCTTCTGCGAGATGCCGTTGTCGTCCTCGTTCTTGCCGTCGGTGAAGAGCACGATCGAGTTGACCTTGCCGGGCTCCCAGTCCTGCTGCACCTTCTTGTACGCCGCAAGCATCGTGTCGTACAGGCCGGTGTCACCGCTGGAGGGCCGGACGTTGGCCAGGCCGCGCTGGAGCGCGCCCCGGTTGCTCGACAGCGGGCGGATCGGGACCAGCTCCCGCCAGTCCTGCGGGCCCTGGAGGTTCGTGGAGAAGGTCCACAGGCCGATCGACCACGAGTCGTCGAAGAGCCCGAGGCCCTGGCCCGCAGCCGCCACCGTGACCTGCTCCCGGCTGGCGCCGTTGGCGGTGGCGACCGGCTTCTTCATCGAACCGGAGACGTCGATGACGCAGAGCATGCGGCCGGACTGGGTGGCCACCGACCAGGTGGTGGTCGCGGTCGAGATGGCGACCGGGTCCAGGTCGGCCGCGCCGCCCTGACCGGACGGAGGCACCTGCTTCTCGCCACCGTTGGCCGGGCTCGGCGCGCCCGTCGGCGCCTGGAAGCCACGCCCCCAGTTGCCGTCCGGAGCGCGCAGCGACTGGGCGGCGAGCCGGTCCTTGAAGTCCGCGGACCGCAGCGCCTCGAAGAGCACCCGCGCGGCCGAGGCCTTGCTCGGCTCGATGCCGGGCAGCACCGCGAACGGGAAGTCGAGCGGGATCGGCGCCGGGTCCAGGTAGAGCGCGGCCAGCTTGATCGGCGGCTTGGTGTTGTTGTAGGCGATCACGTCTTCCTCGGACAGCGCCGCCGCGCCCAGCCCGTTGGCGATGGCCGTCGGGTCGGACGAGCGCGGGAACCGCGCGAGCAGGTCCTGTCGCAGCGAGGAACGGTTGGTGGCAAGCGCGCGCAGCGCCCCGACCATCGCCTCCTGGGCCTTCGGGGATCCGGCCTCACCTGTCGAGCTGGCCGCCGCGGTCAGCGAGAGCAGGCCGGACAGGCCGGCCGCGTCCTGGGTCGGCTCCACGATCCCGGCCCGGAGCGGCTTGCTGGAGGTCACCTGCTGGAGCATGTCGGACCAGCGGAACTCCTTGTCCGGCCAGCCGATCCGCCCGGCCACCGGCTCGGGCAGCGCGACCACCACCGGGCTGCGCGCGATCGAGGCGCCGTTGGCCGGTGCGAAGGCGCTGGCGCCGCCGGCCTTGAGGCGTACCAGCCAGGTCGAGGAGTCGGGCACCCAGACGTCGGGGGTGACCGAGGTGCCGCTGGCCTGGCCGACGCCGGCCAGGGTGGCGCCGTGCTTGCTCGCCACGGCGGCGGCCACCTCGACCGACTCGGCCGCCGTGACATTCACCGCGATGCAGGTCTCGCCGACCCGGGCGCCGTTGGCGACCCAGTCGTCGGCGGCGCCGCGTACCGCCGGGGCGATCTCGGGGGCAGCCGCCACCGACAGCTCGATCCGGCCCGAGCAGTTCGGGCCGGCCAGCTGCTGGTAACCGAACCAGGAACCGGCTACGACGGCGACGAGAGCGGTTGCCGCCGCGGCGGCACCTGCCCCACGGAGGTGGGAACGCATGCGATGGCGGCCAGACACGGTGACCATCTTGCGTATCTCGTGGGGTTACTGCCACAACCGTTCGGACGAAAGTTACTCAGGAGCAACACTTGATCACTCAAATGATACGCTGAGTTATGGATCAGTAACTTAGGTGATCACATTCCATTCCGGACAGCGCTTACGGGGCGGTTTCAACCGGTCGTCGCAACACCTTGATCGCGGAGGTGTGCATGGGCAGGAACACGAAGCTGGAGCAGGTGCCGGAAGGGGCGCGGAGGCAGT
>NZ_JAXCFT010000025.1:0-61101 GCF_056150385.1 Micromonospora marincola
CCGCTCGAGTACCCCGAAGGGCCTTTCCGCTCGACTTGCATGTGTTAAGCACGCCGCCAGCGTTCGTCCTGAGCCAGGATCAAACTCTCCAACAAAAACATTCGCTGGACACAATGTCCTGACAACAAACAAATGTTGCCAAAGGAATCCCCACCAGACAGACCAAAAAGGCCCAACCAGCCGGGGGTATAAAACAATTGGCACTGGCTTATCAAGCACCCTGTTGAGTTCTCAAAGAACAACCACACACCGCCCGCAAACCCTCCACCAGGAGGACCCACAACCGGGGCATTCCGTCCACACCCACCGCTCTCGCGCCGGGCACTTTTACTACGTTACCCGGTGGTTTCTGCCGTGTCAAACCGGTGTCTCCCAGTTTGTCGTGCGTCACCCTTTTAGCCGGTCACCACGATTCAGCCGACTCGCGTCGGTCGCGTCGAGGATTCTCGGCAGGACGGCCGTTGGCGGTTTCCCGCTGGCCCGTCCGTTTCCCTGCCGGCCGATAACCTTACCCGGTCGGTTCCGCCTCACCAAATCCGCCTCCCAGCGGATCCGGGGCACCGCCCGTGTTCCAGGTCCCGCGCTCCGGCCTTGCAGGACTTTCGCCCTGTTTCGTCCGTTCCGCGCTGGCAGAGGAAAAGTTACGCGCCCGATGGATTGATCGTCAAATCCATCGGGCGCGTCGCGCGTCACACCGTCGATCGCGGGCTATTTCCGCAGCTCAATCCCCGCGAACGAGCGCTTTCCCCGGCGCAGCACCAGGTAACGGTCGTGCAGCAGGTCGGCCGGGGAGACGGCCGCGTCCACCTCGGTGACCCTCGTGTTGTTGACGTAGGCGCCGCCCTCGGCGATCACCCGCCGGGCCTCCTTCATGCTCGGCACCAGGCCCGACTCCTTGAGCAGGCCGGCGACGTCCGGCAGCTCGTCGAGGCGCACCAGGCCGGCCTCGGTGAGCGCGGCCCGCAGCGTCTCCGGCGCCAGCTCGTCGAGCGCGCCCCGGCCGAACAGCGCCTGGCTGGCGGCCACCGCCTGCGTCACCTCGCGCTCGCCGTGCACAAGCGCGGTCAGCTCCTCGGCCAGGGCCCGCTGGGCGGTCCGGGCCTGCGGGCGTTCCGCGGTGGCCTTCTCCAGCTCCTCCAGCTCCTCCCGGGAGCGGAAGCTGAAGTAGCGCAGGTAACGGGTGACGTCGCGGTCGTCGGCGTTCAGCCAGAACTGGTAGAAGGCGTACGGGCTGGTCATCTCCGGGTCGAGCCAGATGGCGCCGGTCTCGCTCTTGCCGAACTTGGTGCCGTCGGACTTGGTGACCAGGGGCGTGGTGAACGCCTGCACCGGGCCGGCGCCGCGACGGCGCACGTAGTCCACGCCGGCGGTGATGTTGCCCCACTGGTCGGAGCCGCCGTACTGAAGCTGGCAGCCGTGCCGGCGGTGCAGCTCGAAGAAGTCGTTGGCCTGGAGCAACTGGTAGCTGAACTCGGTGTAGCTGATGCCGCTCTCCAGCCGGGCCTTGACCACCTCCCGCGCGAGCATCTTGTTCACCGGGAAGTGCTTGCCGACGTCGCGGAGGAACTCCACCACCGACATCTGGCCGGTCCAGTCCAGGTTGTTGACCATCTGGGCCGCGTTGTCCCCGGTGTACGTGACGAACGGGGCGAGCTGGTCCCGGATGCGCTGGACCCAACCGGCGATGACCTCCGGCGGGTTCAGCGTTCGTTCGGCGCTCTCCTTCGGGTCACCGATCTGGCCGGTGGCGCCACCGACGAGCAGGAGCGGCCGGTGCCCGGCGAGTTGGAGCCGGCGGGCCGTGACGACCTGCATGAGGTTGCCGACGTGCAGGCTGGGGGCGGTCGGGTCGAAGCCCACATAGAACGTGGCGCCCGGGCCGTCGAGAAGCGCACGCAGCTCGCCCGGGCCGGTCGAGTCCTGGATCAGGCCCCGCCACAGCAGGTCTTCGGTCAGGGAGTCCCGCCCCTGCGGGAGGTTGCTGTCGGTCACGGTCACCGATTCTCCCTCATCCCCGGCCCGGGGCCGTACCGGGATTGCTCGCGGCGACGACGACTAGGCTGGCGGCGCCGCCGAGCACGAGGAGGAACCACGGTGGAGATGCTGGACATGACCGGGGGGTTCGCGGCCCTGCTGGGCCTGAAGTTCGACGAGGTCGACGGCGACCGGGTGGTGGTCCGGTGGCAGGTCCGCCCGGAGTTGCAGCAGCCGTACGGGATCCTGCACGGCGGCGTCTACTGCTCGGTGGTGGAGACGGTGGCAAGCGTGGGCGGCGCGCTGTGGCTGGGTGAGCGGGGCCGGGTGGTCGGGGTGTCGAACCAGACCGACTTCCTGCGCGCGGTCCGCGACGGTGAGCTGACCGCGGTCGGTACGCCTGTGCACCGGGGCCGCAGCCAGCAGCTGTGGCTGGTGGAGATCACCGACGACGACGCCCGGCTGGTGGCCCGTGGGCAGGTGCGGTTGCAGAACCTCACCGCCGACTGACGTATTCGCCCGAAACCGGGCGCTGACGCCGATATCGTCGCGTCGATGAGACCAGCCGCTCCCGACCCGACGTGAGGAAGCTCCTCGCCGCCACCCTGGGCGTGCTGTCGGCCATCGGCGGGTTCGTCGACATCGGCGACCTGGTGGCGGCCAGCCAGGCCGGCGCGCTGTTCGGCATGGCCCACGCCTGGGTGCTGCTGGTCGGCGTGGTGGGCATCTGCGCGTACGCGGACATGTCCGGCCGGATCGCGGCGGTGAGCGGGCGGGCGGTGTTCGACCTGGTCCGGGAGCGGCTCGGGCCGCGGGTGGCGCTGCTCAACCTGGTCGCGTCGTGGCTGGTCACGGTGGTCACGCTCGCCGCGGAGCTGGGCGGGGTGGCGCTGGCGCTGCAACTGGCGAGCGGCGTGAGCCACCTGCTCTGGGTGCCGCTGGCCGCGCTTGCGGTGTGGCTGGTGCTGTGGCGGATGCGCTTCGAGCTGATGGAGCGGGTCTTCGGCCTGGCCGGGCTGGCGCTGCTGGTCTTCGCGGTCGCGCTCGTGGCGTTGCCGACCGACTGGGCCGGCCTCGGGCGTGGGACGTGGCAGATCAGCTCGGCCGGGCACGACTGGCCGCTGTACTGGTTCGTGGCGGTGTCGTTGTTCGCCTCGACGGTCAGCCCGTACGAGGTCTTCTTCTTCTCCTCCGGCGGGGTGGAGGAACGGTGGGGCGCGACCGATCTGGCGCGCGCCCGCTCGAACGTGTTGATCGGCTTTCCGATCGGCGGCTTCCTGGCGTTGTCGCTGATCGCCGTGGCGACGGTGGCCTACCACCCCTCCGGGGCCTCGCTCGACTCGCTCGACCAGGTGGCCCGGCCGGTGGCGACCGCGCTCGGCGGCGCCGGCCTGGTCGCCGCCGTGCTGGCGTTCTTCGCGGTCACCTTCGGCGCGGCGTTGGAGACTGGGCTGTCGGCCGCGTACGCGGCGGCGCAGTACTTCGGGTGGCAGTGGGGCAAGCGGGTCAGCCCCCGCGAGGCGGCCCGGTTCCACAGCGTCCTGCTGGTCGGCCTGCTGCTCGCGGTGGTGATGCTGATGACGACCGTGGACCCGGTGCGGTTGACCGAGTACATGCTGGTGCTGAGCGCGGTGGTGCTGCCGCTGACCTACCTGCCGATCCTGGTGGTCGCCAACGACCGCACCTACCTCGGCGACCGGGTCAACGGGTGGTGGGCGAACCTGCTCGGCGCGGTGTTCCTGCTGCTCATCGTCGCCGCCTCGGTGGCGGCGATCCCACTGGCGATCGTGACGGGGATGGGGCGATGAGGGTCCAGCTCGCCAAGCAGTTGCTCGACCGGCAGATCGTCGACGTGGAGGGCCGGCTCGTCGGGCGGGTCGACGACATCGCGTTCGCGGTGGACGACGAGGGCTACCCGTACGTGGACTGCCTGCTCACCGGGCAGCGGGCGCTCGGTCAGCGGATCGGCGGCACGATCGGGCGGCTGCTGGTGGCGGTCGCCGACAGGTTCACCGACGATCCGCCGGTGCCGCCGCTACGCGTACCGCTGGCGACCGTGGCCCGGGTGGACAGTGCGGTGCGGCTGCGGTGCCGGGCGGCGGAGCTGCCGCCCTCGCCGGTGGAGACGTGGCTGCGGCGGCACGTGATCGAGCGGATCCCGGGGGCGTACCGTGCGAGCGGGTGAGCTGCTCGGGCGCACCGCGTACGACCTGCGCGGGCGGCGTCTCGGCCGGGTGGTGGACGTGGTGGTGCGCGGTGGCTGGCCGCCGGACCGGATGCGGATCACCGACGTGATCGTCGCCGGTCACTGGTGGACCCGGGTGACCAGCCGGCTGATCGGGCCGGAGCTGCATCCCGCCGGGCCGTGGCTGCTGCGGGCGGTCGCCCGGCTGGTCGGGCGCAGCACCCAGCAGGTGCCCGCCGACGCGGTGCGACTGCGCCCGCCGGTGCCCGGCTTCCCGTTCGGCCCGCCCGCCGACCGGCGCTGAGCCCGACCGGCGCTGAGCCCGACCGACGCCGACCGGCGCTGAGCCCGACCGACGCCGACCGGCGCGAGCCACACCGGCGCCGGGGCCGCTGCGTCAGCGGCGCGCCCCGTCGAGCTGCTCGGCGGCGTCCGCCGGGTCGGCGGTCGGGGCGTCGTCGTCGGCGCCGTCGCTGTCCTCGCCCGACTCGCGTCGGGGGCGGCGGCGGATGTGCACCTCGGTGATGGCCCGCTGGTCGACCTCGGCCACCGCCAGGTCCCAGCCGTCGACGGTGACCTGCTCACCCGCCACCGTCGGAATGTGCCCGAGGCAGATCAGCACCAGCCCGGCGACTGTGGTGTAGTCGCCCGCCGGCCGGTTGGGCAGCTCCACCCCGAGGTCGGTCAGGTCGTGCACCGGGAAGGTGCCGGGCAGCACCAGCGAGCCGTCCGCCTCGGTGCGGACCGCCTGAAGATCGCGGTCGGTCTCGTCGTAGATCTCGCCGACGATCTCCTCGAGGATGTCCTCAAGCGTGACGATCCCGTCGACCGCGCCGCGCTCGTCCACCACCAGGGCGATGTGCTGGCGTTCGGCCTTGAACTGGCGCAGCGCGTCGACCACGGGCAGCGAGTCGGGCAGCAGCATCGGCGGGCGGGCGATCTCGTCGACCGGCCGGTCGTCGGGGACGCCGACCAGGTCGCGCAGGTGGATGACGCCGACCGCGTCGTCCAGGCCGCCGTGGCGGACCACTGGCGCCCGGGAGTGGCCGGTCGCCGCGAGGACGAGCCGCGCGGCGTCCGCGGTGGTGCCGCTGTCGAGCGTGAAGACCTGCAACCGGGGTACGAGGACGGCACGCAACTGCCGGTCGGCGATCTCCACGGCGCCGGCGATGATCGTGCGCTGCTCCTTGGTGAAGCCGTGGTTTCCGGCCACGATGTCGCGCAGCTCGTCGGGGCCGATCTCGTCCGGCTCGTGCTTGGGGTCGAGGCCGACGAGGCGGACCACCGTGTCGCTTGTGGCGCCGAGCAACCAGACCGCCGGCCTGGTCACGCTGGCCAGGATGTCGAGCGGCCGGGCCACGAGCAGCGCCCACCGCTCGGCGGACTGCATGGCGATGCGCTTGGGCGCCAGCTCGCCGAAGACAAGCGTGACGAACGTGAGCACCAGGGTGACCGCGACGATGGCGACCGTCTCGGCGGCGTTGCCGAAGACGCCGAGCAGCGGCACCAGCGGTCGGGCCAGGGACACGGCCGCCGCGGCGGAGGCGAGGAACCCGGCGAGGGTGATGCCGATCTGGATGGTGGCCAGGAACCGGTTGGGGTCCTTGGCGAGCCGGGCGAGGGTCCGGCCGGCGCGGCTGCTGCGCTCCAGCCGTTGCAACTGGCTGTCCCGCAGCGAGACCAGTGCCATCTCGCTGCCGGCGAAGGCCGCGTTGACGATCACCAGCACACCGACCAGGGCCAGTTGGCTCCAGTAGCTCTGCACGAGCGGTTCTCTCCCTCGGCCCGATCCACGTCGGCGATGGCCGACTCGCCGGCCGGTAGGCCCGGTCGGCGTTGCCCCACTGTGCCCCATGGGCCCACGCCTGAATCCTGGGGTCGGCACGGGTGAAGAATAATTTTGCGTCCCCCGAAAGTTTGCGTGGCACGCATTCTTTGCTACGGTCGAGAGGTGAGCGGACTCCGGGAACGCAAGAAGGCCGAGACCAGGGCCGCGCTGAGCTGGGCGGCCATCCGGCTGACCGTGGCGCGCGGCTACGACGCGGTGCTGGTCGAGGACATCGCCCAGGCCGCCGGGGTGTCCCCCCGCACGTTCAACAACTACTTCGCCAGCAAGGCCGAGGCGATCGCGGCCCGACACCTGGACCGCAACCGCCGGGTCGCGGACGCGCTCCGGGCCCGGCCGGCCGAGGAGCCGCTCTGGACGGCGATCGACGCGGCGGCCCGGGTGCAGTTCGCATCCGGCCCGGAGGTCGAACAGTCCCCGCCGGACGCCCACGAGGCGTGGGTCGCCGGGTTGCGGGTGATGCTCGCCGAGCCGGCGTTGCAGGGCGAGATGCTGCGGGCCGGCGCGGTCGCCGAGGCCGAGTTGGCCGAGGCCGTCGCCGAACGCACCGGCACCGACGCCGCCCACGACCTCTATCCGCACCTGGTGGCCGCCGCGGTCGGCGCGGCCGGCAACACGGCCATGCGGCACTTCCTCCGCGCCGAGCGGCCGGAGTCGATGGAACGGCTGCTCTCCGACGCGCTGGCCCAGCTCGCCGCCGGCCTGCCACCTCCGCGCTGACCCACCCCGCTCTCCGCCCGGCCCGCCGTCACGGCCGCCGGGCCGGTTCGCCGTACCCTGAAAGGGATCTTGTCATGATCGATGTCCTTGTCGTCGGCGCCGGGCCGAACGGCCTGATGCTCGCGGCCGAGCTGGCGCTGGCCGGGATCCGGCCGGTGGTGTACGACCGACTGTCCGCGCCGACCACCGAGAACCGGGCCAACGGGCTGGTCGGCCAGGTGGTCCGCATGCTCGACCGGCGTGGCCTGCACCAGCGCCTCGGTGGCGACGCCGGGCCACCACGGCCCGCGCCCGGGTTCGTCTTCGGCGCGCTGCCGCTGGACCTGCGCGACGTCGCCGACAACCCGCTGCACGGGCTCGCGGTGCCGCAGCGGGAGGTCGAGCGGGTGCTCGCCGAACGGGCCACCGAGCTTGACGTGCCGGTACGTCGTGGGTCCGAGGTGACCGGGCTGCGGCAGCGGCCCGACGCGGTGGAGGTCGACTTCGCCGGCGGCACGACGCTCACCTGCCGCTATCTGGTCGGCGCGGACGGCGGGCGCAGCACGGTGCGGAAGCTGGCCGGGATCGGCTTCCCCGGCGTGACCACCGACCTCCCGGTCGCGCGGACGGCCCAGGTCGACGTGCCACCGGAGCTGATCGACCCGGCGACCGGCGGCCTCGCGGTGCCCGGGTACGGGATCGTGCCGCCGTTCCGGCACACCCGCACCGCACACGGGCTGATCGTCTGGGCGCCGTTCCCCGGCCGGCAGCCCGGCGTCACCACGATCGAGTGGCCGGACCAGCCGGAGGCGGACGGGCCACCCACGTTCGCCGAGATGCGGGCCAGCGTGGCCCGGGTGCTCGGCGCCGAGGTGCCGCTCGATCCACCGGCCGGCGACGGGCCGCACCTGCTGCGCCGCCTGGTGGGCGGCAGCACACGCGTCGCCGAGCGGTACCGCGACGGCCGAGTGCTGCTGCTCGGCGACGCCGCCCACGTCCACTCCGCGATCGGCGGGCCGGGGTTGAACCTGGGTCTACAGGACGCGGTGAACCTCGGCTGGAAACTGGCCGCCCGGCTGCGCGGCTGGGCCCCGGACGGGCTGCTCGACACCTACGAGGCCGAGCGCCGCCCGGCCGCCCTGCGGGTCACCGTGTCGACCCAGGCCCAGTCCGCGTTGATCGCGCCCGGACCCGAGGTCACCGCGCTGCGCGAACTCGTCGGCGAACTGCTCGCCCGGCCGGAGAACGCCGCCCACGTCGCCGCGCTGATGGCCGGCGCGGACATCCGCTACGACCCGGCGCCGGACGGGCCACCGGTCGGGACCTGGGCGCCGGACCTGGTGGTGCACGGCGACGCCGGGCCGGTACGGCTGGCCGAACTGACCCGTGACGCGCGCCCGCTGCTGCTCGACGGCACCGGGACCCTCGACGCGGCGGTCGAGCCGTGGCGGGACCGGGTCGACCTGGTCACCGGCCGGCTCGCCGGGACCACCTCGACCGCGCTGCTGCTGCGACCGGACTGTTATCTGGCCTGGGCGTCCACCTCGGCGGTCCCGGACCGGGACGGATTGCGCGCCGCGCTCGCCCGCTGGTTCGGCCGGCCCCGCGACCTCGCGACGGCACCGGCCTGACCTGGCTCAGCCTGGCTCAGGCCGAACTCGGGCCGGGCTCAGCCGGACCAGCTTGGCTCACGGCCGGGCCCGGGCCAGGCCCGGCGGGCTCGCGCCAGGTCCGCCGGGCTCAGGCCGGGCTCAGGCCGGGCTCAGGCCCGGGCGGGCGGGCTCAGGCCGGGGCGGGCAGGTCGAGCACGTACGCCCCGCCCTCCGGGCGGAAGCCGAGCCGTTGGTAGTAGGGGGCGACCATGCCCGGCGGGGAGACCACCCGGCGGAAGCCCCGGTCGGTGAAGAGCCGGCTGCGCCGGTAGACGAACTCGCCCGGGGTGAAGTCGCGGAACGGCGGGGTCACGTAGTCCAGGTCGATCTGGGCCACCCCGTCGGCCTCGGCGTGCGACACCATCACGCCGACCACCTCGTCGGAGCGGACCACCAGGAACGCCGAGCGGTCGGCGGCGGCCGGGTCCCACCGGAAGGTCGGGTTGAACCGGGCGATGTCGGCGGCGTGCACCCGCAGCGTGTGTGCCAGGAACGCGTCCCCGGTGCCCACCTCGACCACCTGGTAGGTCCGCTCGTCGTGCCGGGTGGCCAGCAGCTTGCGCAGGTACCACAGGTTGATCACGGTGAGCACCACGTTCAGCCCGACCATCGGCCATACGTGCACGGCGGCGTTGTAGCCGATCAGGATCAGGCAACCGACCAGGTTGAGCGCGCGCAGCCGCAGGATGCGCGTCTGCAGCAGGGACCAGACCAGCAGCGCGGAGCCGGCCCAGCCGACGAGTTCCAGCCAGTTCACCCCGGGGAGACTAGTGGTTGCCCTGGTCAGCCGCCTCGGCGGGCAGCTCAAGCACCCACTCCTGCACCTCCGCGCCGCGGCCCGGAGCGTACCCGGAGTCCTCGCCGACCACGACGAAGCCGCACTTGCGCAGCACCGCGAGCGAGGCGGCGTTGTCCTTCGCGGCGCGGGCGCGTACCGGCCGCCGCGGCAACTCCCGCAGCAGCGCGGTGAGCCCGGCGGTGGCGTGGCCGCGCCCCCAGCGGGCCGGGTCGATCCAGTAGCTGACCTCGGTCTGCCCGTCGACCGGGAACGCCGCCACGTGGCCGACCACCTCGCCGCCCGCGACGATCGTGCGGTTGACGATGCGCTCGTCGGCGCGGATGCGCGCCCAGTGCGCGTCGAACGCCGCCCGGTCCGACGGGTCCTTCGGACCGAACGCGGCCATCCAGTTGGCCTGCGGATCCTGCTCGTGGGCGAAGAACGCGGGCAGGTCGTCGTCGCGCACCGGACGGATTTCCACCTCGAAGCTCACGGCCGAAAACCATACCCGCCCCCCTCTCCCCGACCGACCTGCGAACCGGCGGCGGGGTGATCAAGGGGTTTGCGTCGTCGGTCGAATGTCGACGCGAACTGCTGTGGGTGGGGGTTGTCGAGGAGGGCATCACGTTGGCGGCGACGAAGCGGAAGCGCCCCCGCCCCAGGTCCCCGCCAAGATCCGCACGACCCGCCGACCCTCCGCAAGGCGAGCGGCTGATCATGAGGTTGACGGCACGATCCGAGATCAATATCGCCGCCAACTTCATGATCGGCCGGGAGGGACCTGGGGCGGGGGGTGCCCGGTTTAGGATGGGGGTATGTCGGGCGTGTGGCGGTGCCGTGGACTGAATTCGCCCGTGCGGGGACCGGTCGCGAACGCTGTGGGAGCGCGGGCTGTAGGAGCGCGGGCCACCGGCGCCACGTCCGTCGGGGCGCTCGCGGTGGGTGCGCTGGCGCTGGGCGCCGTGTCGGTGGGCGTGCTGGTGATCGGGCGGCTGGCCGTACGCCGCGCGGTGATCCGCGAGCTGCGCATCGGCCGGCTCGAGGTGGACGAGTTGGTCGTCCGCCGCCGGTCCGACCCGGATCAGCTCGCCAGCGACACGGAATAGCCGTGCGGGTCGAGCAGCCGAACCCGGGACGGCCGGAGGGGAGACACCGATGAACCGACCCGTCGTGGCGGGGGTGGACGGATCGCCGTCCAGCCTGGCCGCCGCCGACCAGGCCGCCGCCGCCGCGGTGGCGCGCTCCCGGACGCTGCTGCTGGTGCACGGCTACCTGCACCCACTCGGGTACGGCGTGCCGCTCAACCCGTACGACCTCGGGGTGCCGGCGCCCACCGCGGAGTCGGAGAAGATGCTCGAACGGGTCGCCGCCGACCTGGCCGATCGGCACCCCGCGCTGCGGGTGGAGGTCCGCCAGGTGGCCGGCGGTCCGGGCGCGGCGCTTGTGGAGGAGTCGCGCCGGGCCGAGCTGGTGGTGGTGGGCAGCCGGGGCGTGGGCGGCTTCACCGGGCTGCTGCTCGGCTCAGTGGGCGGCCAGCTCGCACAGCACGGGCACTGCCCGGTGCTCGTCGTCCGCCCGGCGGATCGGCCCGTCCGGGTCGACGGTCCGGTGCTGGTCGGGGTCGACGGCTCCGAGTCCGCCGGGTACGCCGTCGAGCTTGCCGCGGCCGAGGCCGACCGCCGGGACGCCGAGCTGGTACTGGTGCACGTCAACGCGCCGGAGCGCGGCGCGACAGCGCCGGAGGCCGCGGCCGAGGCGAGCGCAGCCGACCGGGCCGAGGCGGCCGAGCTGCTGGGCGCGGCGGCCGGCCGGGTCCGGACGGCGCACCCGGGGCTGCGGGTCACCGAACGCGCCGTCGTCGCCGCCTCCCCGGAGACGGCGCTGCGGGAGGCGAGCAGGGAGGCGTCCCTGGTGGTGGTCGGCTCGCGGGGACGGGGCGGCTTCACCGGGCTGCTGCTCGGCTCGGTCAGCCAGGCCCTGGTGCAGCACGCCCACTGCCCGGTGCTGGTGGCCCACCCACCGTCGCCGGCCGGCGACTGACGCCGGCCGGATCAGGTTGGTCGCGGCCGGCGATCAGGCCGGATCGCGGCCGGCGATCAGGCCGGCGAAGTCGGTGGTGAGGGCGAACGGGTCGGCCGGGCCGGTCGCCTGTGGCCGGCGGTCCACCTGCTCGGCCAGCTCGGCCGCCGCACGGCGGATCCGGGCCCGCAGCGCGCTGTCGCCGTCGTCGCCGGCCCAGTCCTCGGGCGCGGCGAAGACCGCAGTCGGCAGCGTCACCGCCCGGAGGTACGTGAACATCGGCCGGACCGCGTGTTCCAGCGCGAGCGAGTGTCGGGCGGTGCCGCCGGTGGCCCCGAGCAGCACCGGTTTGCCGGCCAGCGCGTCGGAGTCCACCACGTCGAAGAAGGACTTGAACAACCCGTTGTAGGACGCGTTGAAGATCGGCGTCACCGCGATCAACCCGTCCGCCGCCGCGACGACGTCGAGCGTCTGTCGCAGCGCGGCCGGCGCGAAGCCGGTGAGCAGGTGGTTGACCACGTCGTGGGCGTGCTCGCGCAGCTCCACCGGGCGCAGCTCCACGGCCGCGCCGCGCCCGGCCAACTCGTCGCGGGCAGCCGCGGCGAGCTGGTCGGCGAGCAGGCGGGTGGACGAGGGCTGGCCGAGACCGGCCGAGACGACCGCGAGGGTACGCCGGGTCATCGCCCCTCCCCCGCGGTCGTGGCGGCGTCGACGGTGGTCGTCGCGGCGTCGCGGGCGGCAAGCAGGCTGGCGTGGGTGGGCGCCTCGGGCACGTCTGCCGGACGCATCGAGTCGAACTCCTTGCGCAGCACCGGGACCACCTCCTCACCGAGCAGGTCGAGCTGTTCCAACACGGTCTTCAGCGGCAGGCCGGCGTGGTCCATCAGAAAGAGCTGCCGCTGGTAGTCGCCGACGTACTCGCGGAAGCCGAGCGTGCGGTCGATGACCTGCTGCGGGCTGCCGACGGTGAGCGGCGTCTCCCGGGTGAACTCCTCAAGCGACGGGCCGTGCCCGTAGACCGGGGCATTGTCGAAGTACGGCCGGAACTCGCGTACCGCGTCCTGCGAGTTGCGGCGCATGAAGACCTGCCCGCCGAGGCCGACGATCGCCTGCTCGGGCGTGCCGTGGCCGTAGTGCGTCCAGCGCTGGCGGTAGAGGCCGACCATCCGCTGGGTGTGCTCCTTGGGCCAGAAGATGTGGTTGGCGAAGAAGCCGTCGCCGTAGTAGGCGGCCTGCTCGGCGATCTCCGGGCTGCGGATCGAGCCGTGCCACACGAACGGCGGTACGCCGTCGAGCGGGCGCGGGGTCGAGGTGAACGACTGCAGCGGCGTGCGGAACCTGCCCTTCCAGTCGACCACGTCCTCCCGCCACAGCCGGTGCAGCAGGTCGTAGTTCTCGATGGCGAGGGGGATGCCGTTGCGGATGTCCTGCCCGAACCACGGGTAGACCGGGCCGGTGTTGCCGCGCCCCATCATCAGGTCCACCCGGCCGTCGGCCAGGTGCTGGAGCATCGCGTAGTCCTCGGCGATCTTGACCGGGTCGTTCGTGGTGATCAGCGTGGTCGAGGTCGACAGGAGCAGGCGCTCGGTGCGGGCGGCGATCCAGCCGAGCATGGTGGTCGGCGACGACGGCACGAACGGCGGGTTGTGGTGCTCGCCGGTGGCGAAGACGTCCAGCCCGACCTCTTCGGCCTTGAGCGCGATGGTGGTCATGGCCTTGATCCGGTCACGCTCGGACGGCAGCCGCCCGGTGGTCGGGTCGACGGTGACGTCACCGACGGTGAAGATTCCGAACTGCATGACCAGCTCCTCGGGTGAGATCCGGACCGGTCGGCCCGGCATCGCACCGCACAACCTATTTGACGAGTCAACTATTCCGCCGCCCAGGGCAGACACCCGACCTCCAGCTCGGAGTAATAGCGACATCGGGCACCTCGCAATGGCACCACCTCGGCGTAGTGGAGTCGATCAAGCCGACGCTGGGAACACATCGGGCCCCCGGATACGCTTGCCCGCCATGACGTCGTACCCCTGGCTCGACGCGCCGGCCGCGGAGATCGCGGCCACCGCGCGGACCCTGCTCGGTTGGACCGTGTCGGCGAACGGCGTCCGCGTCCGGCTCACCGAGGTCGAGGCGTACGCCGGCACCGGGGCGGATCCGGCCTCGCACGCCCACCGCGGGCCGACGCCGCGCAACCGGGTGATGTTCGGGCCGGCCGGACACGTCTACGTGTACTTCGTGTTCGGCATGCACTGGTGCGCGAACATCGTCTGCGGTCGCGACGGTGAGGCGGCGGCCGTGCTGCTGCGCGCCGGCGATGTGGTGGACGGGATCGAAACCGCCCGGGAGCGCCGTCCCCGCGCGAGCGACCGGGATCTCGGACGCGGGCCGGCCCGGCTGGTCACCGCGCTCGGCCTCGGCCGGGACGCGAACGGCACCTCGGCGGTCGACGGCACCGGACCGCTGCTCCTGGCCCCGCCGGCGGACCCGGTCGACTCCGCGCGGATCGCCGCCGGCCCCCGGGTCGGTGTCGCCGCCGCGCACGACCTGCCCTGGCGGTTCTGGTTGATCGGCGAGCCGAGCGTGAGCGTCTACCGCCGGCACACCCCGCGCCGCCGCCAACCCGCGACCCCGTAGCGGCCCCACCACCGCGCCTCACACCTCCTCGCACTGATCATGAGGTTGACGGCATCAACAGAGATCAACGTCGCCGCCAACTTCATGATCACCTTTCTCTCACGATCCCCAGCGGGTTGTGCGGTTGGGTGCTACAGGTGGCGGGGAGGCCGCGCCTGGTCCCTTGTCGAAGCCATCCACGCAGCCAGCTCGCCCGACCGGCGCTCCCGAAGCGTCAAGCGTGCGCGCGGCAGTGTCGAAGCGATCTCAGCAACCCCTGTGCACTCCTGGTGCGTCTTACTCACGGGAGAGCACGGGGTTAAGCACAAATGGCTTTCAACAGGATGTTGACAACAGGCCATTCTCGGGTGTGGGATGGACGGCATGGTCACCGTGGACAACGACCCGTTCACCGCTCCGGATGCTGCCCAGGCCCGGGCCCACCGCAACTACGCGGCGCTGCTGCGGATCGCCGAGCGGCACGCCGGCACCAACTCCCGGCGTCGGCGCTACGCGCACCCCGACGTGCCCGACGCCTACGAGGCGGCCACGCTGGTGATGGCCCTCGCGGGCGGCGCCGAGCTGGACACCGGCGAGCAACCTGTCGACCAGGCCGACCTGATGGCCGCGCTGACCCTGATCCCGCACGTGCGGGCCGAGGTCGACGTGCTGGAGGCCGGGCTGCTCCAGGTGGCCCGCAGCCGGGGCATGACCTGGCAGGCGATCGCCTTCGGGCTGGGGCTGGGCAGCGCCCAGGCGGCCCGGCAGCGCTACGAGCGGCTCACCGTGCGCACCGGCACCGGCGACTGACCGGGCCGGCGAACTGTCACAGCCGCGGGTGAGACTGTGCCGGACGACGGCACGGGAGGACGCGATGACGCGCGAGGAGATGCTTGCCTACTGCCTGGCCAAACCGGGGGCCTGGCTGGACCGGCCGTGGGAGGCCGACGAGGTGGCGAAGGTGGGCAGCCGGATCTTCGCGTTCCTCGGCGCTCCCGACGGCGAGGCCCGGATCTGGGTCAAGTGCGGCCCGTCACGCGAGGTGGCCGACGAGTGGCTGCACCGGTTCCCGGACGACGCCCGCCCCTCCCCTTACATCGGCCGGTCCGGCTGGAACGCGCTGCGCCTGACCGGCGGCATCCCGGACGACGACCTGATCGACGCGGTCGACGGGTCGTACGACGCGGTGGTGGCCAAGCTACCGAAACGCGAGCGGCCGACGGGCTGAGGTCCGCCGGCCCTGGCCCCGGTGATCATGAAGTTGGCGGTGCCTGGAGTTCGTCCTGTCGCCGCCAACTTCATGATCGCCGGGGCGATCAGCCCTGTTCCGGTTCGGCTACGTAGACGCCCTTTCCGGGCTGCCCCACTACCACGCCTCGGTCCTTGAGAAGTGACATCACTCGGGCGACGGTCGAGATGTGTACGCCGTACGTCTCGGCCAGCTCGCGGGTTGAGGGCAACTTGGCGCCGGGGGCAAGCTCCCCGGATTTGATCTTCTCGGTGATCTCGTTTGCAATGCGCCGGTAGTCGACCTTCTCAGTCGGCATGAGTTGATCTCCGTCGGTTCCCTGGCTTCGGCAGGCCAATCTGATCACGGCCAAACCTGCTCCAGCAAGTTTCAAGACCTACGGAGGTGTGGCTTGTTACCTACTCCTACAAGTTGGAATAGGTTGGTTGCTGAGTCGGCTCCCTGGTTTCGGCAAAACTTCGGGCTTCCGGCTCGCGTACCCACCTGGGGAGCACGACGCATGGACTCTGCCCCCAGGTGGGGACCAATCATGCTCACTTGGGGAGGATGGTTCGCCGTGCCAATGGATGACCCGTCTGAAGACTCAGAATGGCGCAAGCTCTTCGAAGTCAAGCGGACTCTCCACAACCACTTCATGGCGGCCAGCATCACGCCACGGCGGCTAGGGTGCATGAGCTGTGCGGACTGGCACACCTGCGGTCAACTCGACTGGGCCATAACCGAGTTCGTGAAGCTGTTCACCGACATGGAGTCGAAGCGGCGCTGAACTGCAAGTAGAGGCTCCGGCCGATCAGTCGCGGAGAACCCGACGACTGACACCTGACGCGCGTACGGAACTGGTCCGGGGCGGACGGGCGCCCGCCCCGGACACAAACGGGTCAGCGGGGAACGACCTGCTCGGCGGCCCAGTCCCGCCAGCCGGCCAGCTTGTCCGCGGCGGCGGCGAGCTGGTCGGCGACCGGCCCGGGGCCGGTGGAGCCGGGGGTGATGCGCGCGGCCAGCGCGGAGCGCACCGAGAGCACGTCACGCACCGACGGGTCCAGGTGCTCGCTCACCGCGGCCAGGTCGGCGTCGGAGACCTCGTCCAGCTCGCACTCCCGGGCCGCGCAGAGCGCCACAAGCTTGCCGGTGATCTCGTGCGCGTCGCGGAACGGCACGTGCCGGCGGACCAGCCAGTCAGCGACCTCGGTGGCGAGCGAGAAGCCCGACGGGGCGGTGGCCGCGAGGCGGTCCACCCGGACCGTCATCGTGGAGATCATCCCGGCCAGCGCGGGGAGCAGCAGCTCAAGCGTGTCGACCGCGTCGAACGCCGGCTCCTTGTCCTCCTGCATGTCCCGGTCGTAGGTCATCGGCAGGCCCTTGAGCATGGTGAGCACGCTCATCAAGCCGCCAACCAGCCGGCCGGACTTGCCGCGGGCCAGCTCGGCGATGTCCGCGTTCTTCTTCTGCGGCATGATCGACGAGCCGGTGGCGAACGAGTCGTCAAGCTCGACCCAGCCGAACTCCTGCGACGTCCAGAGCACCACCTCCTCGCCGAGGCGGGACAGGTGCACACCCGTCATCGCGGTGACGAAGAGGAACTCGGCCACGAAGTCCCGGTCGGCCACCGCGTCCATCGAGTTGGCGAACGAGGTGCGGAAGCCCAGCTCCTTGGCGACCGCCACCGGGTCCAGCGGCAGCCCCGAGCCGGCAAGCGCGCCGGCGCCGAGCGGGCTGATCGCGGTCCGCTCGTCCCAGTCGCGCAGCCGCTCCAGGTCGCGCAGCAGCGGCTGCACGTGGGCGAGCAGCCAGTGCCCGAACGTCACCGGCTGGGCGTGTTGCAGGTGGGTCATGCCCGGGGCGGCGGTGTCGACGTGCCGCTCCGCCTGCTCGACGAGCGCCTCGGCCAGCTCGACCAGCCGGGCGGCCACCCCACGGGCGTGGTCGCGCAGATAGAGCCGCAAGTCGGTGGCGACCTGGTCGTTGCGGGAGCGGCCAGCGCGCAGCTTGCCGCCGAGGCTGCCCAGCCGTTCCAACAGGCCGCGCTCCAGGGCGGTGTGCACGTCCTCGTCGTCGATGGTGGGGCGGAACGCCCCGGAGGCGCAGGCGGCCTCCAGGTCGTCGAGCGCGGCAAGCATCCGCCCCAGTTCGTCGGGGTCGAGCAGGCCGGCGCCCGCGAGGACCCGGGCGTGCGCCCGGGAGCCGGCGATGTCGTACGGGGCGAGGCGCCAGTCGAACTGGACACTCACCGACAGCCGCGCGAGCGCCTCGGCGGGACCGCCGGCGAACCGGCCTCCCCAGAGACTCGTCCGGTTGGTGGCGGCGCTGTTCTCGGTCAGGCTCTTGTCGTCCACCCCACCCATTGTGGTGGTCACGGCCGCACCCCTGTCCACCGGGCGTACCCGTCGACCCGCTCGGTCATGTCGTGGTGTTCCCTTCGATGTGTTCCTCCCGGCGGGCCCACCCGGCGAGCCGGTCGCCGAGCGCGGCGCCGCCGTCGGCCTCGCGGGCCACCACGAGGATGGTGTCGTCGCCGGCGATGGTGCCGACGATCTCCGACAGGCCCGCCCGGTCAAGCGCGCTGGCCAGGTAGTGGGCCGCGCCCGGCGGGGTGCGCAACACGGCGATGTTGCCGCTGGAGTCGACCCCGTTGAGCAGTTCACGCAGCAGCCGGACCAGCCGGGCCGGCGCCCCTTCGGCGTCCCGCAGCGGCCGACGGCCGTCCTCGGGGATCAGGTAGACGCCGCGCCCGTCGCCGCCGCGCGCGGTCACCGCCCCCAGCTCCTTGAGGTCACGGGAGAGGGTGGCCTGGGTGACCTGGATGCCGTCGGCGGCGAGCAGGTCGGCCAGCTCGGTCTGCGAGTGGACGACGCCGTCGCGGATCAGCTCGACGATGCGGCCGTGCCGCGCGGCGCGGGTGAGCGGAGCGGTCATGTGGATGCCTCCAGGAGAAACGTCAGCAGCGCCTTCTGGGCGTGCAGGCGATTCTCCGCCTGGTCGAACACGGCGCTGCGCGGGCCGTCGAGCACCTCGCCGGTGATCTCCTCGCCCCGGTGGGCGGGCAGGCAGTGCAGCACGATCACGTCGTCCGCGGCGTGGTCGAGCAGGGCGTCGCTGACCTGGTAGGGCCGGAACGGGGTGATCCGGTCCAGTCCGTCGTCCTCCTGGCCCATCGACGTCCAGGTGTCGGTGGCGACCACGTGCGCGCCGCGTACCGCCTCGACCGGGTCGGTGCCCACGTCGACGGAGCCGCCGGTACCGGCGGCGATCTTCGCCGCCCGGGACACGATCGCCGGGTCCGGCGCGAAGCCGGCCGGGCCGGCGATCCGGACGTGCATCCCGGCGGTCGCGCCGGCCAGCAGGTACGAGTGGGCCATGTTGTTCGCCGCGTCGCCGACGTAGGTGAGGATCCGCCCGGCGGTGTCCCCGAACCGCTCCCGCACGGTGAGCAGGTCGGCAAGCAACTGGCAGGGGTGGTAGGTGTCGGTGAGCGCGTTGACCACGGGCACTGTCGCGTGCGCGGCCACCTCGGCGATCCGGTCGTCGCCGTGGGTGCGCAGCACGATCGCGGCCACGTAGCGGGACAACACCCGGCCGGCGTCGCCGAGGCTCTCCCCGCGACCGAAGTGGGTGACCTGGGTGTCCACCACGAGCGGGTGGCCGCCCAGTTCGGCGATGCCGGCGTCGAACGAGATCCGGGTGCGCAGGCTCTGCTTGTCGAACAGCACCGCCACCGACCTCGGCCCGGCGAGCGGCTTGTGCGCGTACCTGTCGGCCTTCATCCGGGCGGCGAGGTCGAGCACGGCGGCCTGCTCGGCGGGCGTGAGGTCGTCGTCGCGCAGGAAGTGGCGGATCATGCGGGGGCCTCCGTGCGGGTCGAGGGGGTGGGCGCGGGCGCGGCGTCGAGGGCGGTGGGAAGCGCGGCGAGGAACGCGTCGACCTGCGCCGGGGTGAGGATCAGCGGCGGGGCGAGCCGGATCACGTCGGGCTGCACCGGGTTAACCAGGAAGCCGGCCTCCCGCAGCGCGGTCGCCACCACGCCGGCCACCGGCCGGTCGAGCGCGATGCCGAGCAGCAGGCCGGCGCCGCGCACCTCGCGCACCAGCGGGTGCCCGAGCGCCTCGACGCCGCGCCGCAGCCGCTCGCCGACCCGCTTGACGTGGTCGAGCAGGCCCTCGTTCGCGATCGTGGCGATCACCGCGAGCGCGGCGGCGCAACTGACCGGGTTGCCGCCGAAGGTGGTGCCGTGCGAGCCCGGGGTGAGCAGGTCGGCGGCCGGGCCGAAGGCCAGGCAGGCGCCGAGCGGCAGGCCGCCGCCGAGCCCCTTGGCGAGCGTCACCACGTCCGGTTCGACGCCCTCGGCCTGGTGGGCGAACCAGTGCCCGGTGCGCCCGACGCCGGTCTGCACCTCGTCGAGCACAAGCAGCGCGCCGTGCGCGGCGGTGATCCGCCGGGCCGCGGTGAGGTAGCCGGGCGGCGGGACCACCACGCCGTTCTCGCCCTGGATCGGTTCCACGATCACCATGGCGGTGTCGTCGGTGACCGCCTCGGCGAGGGCGTCCACGTCGCCGTACGGCACGTGGGTGACGTCGCCTGGTAGCGGGCGGAACGGGTCGGCCTTGGCCGGCTGGCCGGTGAGCGCCAGCGCGCCCATGGTCCGGCCGTGGAAGCCGCCGTGGGTGGCCACCACGTGCCGTCGCCCGGTGAGCCGGGAGAGCTTGAACGCGGCCTCGTTCGCCTCCGCGCCGGAGTTGGCGAGGAAGACCCGGCCGGGGCGGCCGGCCAGGGCCAGCAGCAGCTCGGCGAGGGCGACCGGCGGCTCGGCGACGAACAGGTTCGACACGTGCCCGAGCGTGGCGACCTGTTTCGACACGGCGGCCACCACCGCCGGGTGGGCGTGGCCGAGCACGTTGACGGCGATGCCGCCGAGCAGGTCGACGTACTCCCGGCCGGCCTCGTCGACCACGACGGCGCCGCGGCCCGCGACGAGCGCCAGCGGCGGGGTGCCGTAGTTGTCCATCATGGTGGCGTTCCAGCGCCGCAGCAGGCTCATGACCCGATCACCATCGTTCCGAACCCTTCCGACGTGAACACTTCGAGCAGCGTGGAGTGGGCGACCCGGCCGTCGACGACGTGTGCGGCGGGCACGCCCTGCCGCACCGCCCGCAGGCACGCCTCCATCTTCGGGACCATCCCCGACTCCAGGGACGGCAGCAGCTTCGCCAGGTCGTCCGCGGTGATCTCGCTGACCAGGCTGGACGTGTCCGGCCAGTCGGCGTAGAGGCCTGGCACGTCGGTGAGCACGACCAGCTTGCGCGCGTCGAGGGCGACCGCGAGCGCGGCGGCGGCGGTGTCCGCGTTGAGGTTGTGCAGCACCCCGTCGACGTCCGGCGCGACGGTGGAGATGACCGGGATCCGGCCGGCCGCGATCAGGTCGGTGACCGCCGAGACGTCCACCGACTCCACGTCGCCGACCTGACCCACGTCGACCGGCTGCCCGTCCACGTACGCCGGGCGGCGCACCGCGGTGAACAGCCCGGCGTCCTCCCCGGAGAGGCCGACCGCGAACGGGCCGTGCGCGTTGACCAGCCCTACCAGTTCCCGGCCGACCTGCCCGACCAGGACCATCCGGACCACGTCCATCGCCTCCGGAGTGGTGACCCGCAGGCCGCCCCGGAACTCGCTGGCGATGCCGAGCCGGCCCAGCATGGCGGAGATCTGCGGGCCGCCGCCGTGCACCACGACCGGCTTCAGGCCGGCGTACCTGAGGAAGACCATGTCCGCGGCGAAGGCCCGCCGCAGCTCGGGGTCGACCATCGCGTTGCCGCCGTACTTGATCACGACGGTGGCGCCGGAGAAGCGGGCCAGCCAGGGCAGCGCCTCGATGAGCGTGGCGGCCTTGGCCTGGGCCCGGGTGAGGTCGTCACTCATCATGAGGAGTACGCCGAGTTCTCGTGCACGTACCCGTGCGACAGGTCGTTGGTCCAGATGGTCGCGGCCTCGCCGCCGGCGTGCAGGTCGATCCGGATGGTGACGTCGCGGCCGGCGAGGTCCACCTTGGCGCGGTCCTCGGCGGCGGCGCCGCCCCGGCACACCCAGATGCCGTTGACCGCGACGTCGACCTCGTCCGGCTCGAACGCGGCGGCGGTGGTGCCGACGGCGGCGAGGATCCGGCCCCAGTTCGGGTCGTTGCCGAACAACGCGGTCTTGACCAGGTTGTTGCGGGCGACCGCGCGGCCCACCTCGACGGCGTCGTCCTCGCGCGCGGCGCCGACCACGTCGATCGCGACCTGCTTGGTCGCCCCCTCCGCGTCGGCGAGGAGTTGCTGGGTCAGGTCGTGGCAGGCGGCGGTGACCGCGGCGGCCAGTTCGGCCGCGGTCGGCTCGATGCCGGAGGCGCCGCTTGCCAGCAGCAGCACGGTGTCGTTCGTGGACATGCACCCGTCGGAGTCGACCCGGTCGAAGGTGACCTGGGTGGCGGCCCGCAGCGCGGCGTCGAGCGCGTCCGGTCCGGCCACCGCGTCGGTGGTGAGCACGCAGAGCATGGTGGCCATGGCGGGCGCCAGCATCCCGGCGCCCTTCGCCATCCCGCCGACGGTCCAGCCGCCGCCGCGCGCCACGGTGGTCTTGGGCCGGGTGTCCGTGGTCATGATCGCCTCGGCGGCCGGCAGGCCGCCGTCGCGGGACAGGCCGCGCACCGCGTCGCGTACGCCTGGCAGCAGTTTCGGCATCGGCAGCCGCTCGCCGATCAGCCCGGTGGAGCAGACCGCGACCTCGCCGGCCCCGACGATCAGCCGGGCGCTGCCGGCGGTGAGCACGGCGGCGGTGTGTTCGGCGGTGGCGTGGGTGTCCTGGAAGCCGGCCGGGCCGGTGCAGGCGTTCGCGCCGCCGGAGTTGAGCACCACGGCGCGGACCACGCCGCCGTGCACGACGCGCTGGGTCCAGAGCACCGGGGCGGCCTTCACCCGGTTGGCGGTGAAGACACCGGCGACACCGGCGTCCGGGCCGTCGTTGACGACCAGGGCGACGTCGGCGGCGCCGGAGGACTTGAGGCCGGCGGCAACGCCGGCGGCACGGAATCCACGGGGGGCGGTGACGGTCATGGGGCGACTCCGAAGGCGGACAGGCCGGTGGTCTCGGGGAGGCCGGCCATCAGGTTGGCGTTCTGCACGGCCTGACCGGCCGCGCCCTTGCCCAGGTTGTCGACGGCGCTGACGACGATCACCCGCCCCGAGTCGACGTCGAGTGTCGCCTGGAGGTGGCAGGCGTTCGAGCCTGCGGTGGCGGCGGTGTGCGGCCACGACCCGTCGGGCAGCAGGTGCACGAAGGGCTCGTCGGCGTAGGTGGCGGCGAGCACCGCACGGGGGTCGGCGTCGCCGGTCGGCACCGCGGTGACGGTGGCCAGGATGCCCCGGGGCATGGGGGCGAGCACCGGCGTGAAGGACAGGCCGGTCGCGCCGGTGGCCTGCTTGATCTCGGGCACGTGCTGGTGCGCGCCCACCTTGTAGGGGGACAGGTCGCCCATCACCTCGCTGCCGAGCAGGTGGGCCTTGGCGGCCCGGCCGGCGCCGGAGGTGCCGGAGGCGGCGACCACCACCACGTCGTCGGGGCGTACCGCGCCGGCGGCGATCAGCGGGGCCAGCGCCAGCGTGGTCGCGACCGCGTAGCAGCCGGTGTTGGCCACCCGCCGGGCCGCCGCGATCCCGCCGCGCGCGCCGGGTAGCTCCGGCAGCCCGTAGGTCCAGGCGCCGGCGTGCGCGCCGCCGTAGTAGCGGGACCAGGCGTCCGCGTCGCGCAGCCGGTGGTCGGCGCCGAGGTCGACCACCGCGACGCGGTCGGGGAGGGCCGCGGCGAGGGCCGCCGACTGGCCGTGCGGCAGGGCCAGGAAGACCAGGTCCGCGTCGGCGAGCGCCGCCGGATCGGTCGCCCCGAGCACCAGGTCCAGGCCGGCGAGCTGCGGGTGTACGGCGGTGACGGGCTGGCCGGCCTGGCTGTGCGCGGTGGCGGCGACAAGCTCGAACTCGGGGTGGCCGGCGAGCAGGCGCAGCAGTTCGCCACCGGCGTATCCGCTCGCCCCGGCTACCGCTACTCGAATGCCCATACTAACCTCCGCATGAATATGCGGTGACTTTAGCAGCGCGGGCGGTGACCATGCAAGGTTATACGGTGCACCGCATGATGCTTCGGCCCCTCACTCCGGAGCGAGCACCGTGAGCGCCCCGGCCGCGAGCGCCGCCACGCCTGCCGGCAACGCCAGGCCGGCATCGGGCGCGAAGGACGGGCTGTGATTGGCCGGCAGGCCGGCGAGCTTCTCGGCGGCGCTCCCGCCGGGCGCCGACCGCCACTGGCGCGGGCCGACGACGCCGAGCATCCAGTATCCGCTGGGGATCCCACCGGCGGCCAGCAGCGGGAAGTCCTCGGCCGCAAGCGACGGCGGCCACCAGGCGACCCGCTCGGCGCCGAACACCCGCTCGTGCGCGGCGCGCAACCGCGCGGCCACCGCCGGATCGCCCTGATACGCCGGGGTACGCGAGACGACCCGCAGCACCGGCTCCACCGGGCTGCCCGCGGCCTCGCAGCAGGACCGGACCACCCGGGCCACCCGGTCCCGCACGTCGTCGAGCGTCCGGTCGGACAACGCCCGGATCGTGACGCCCAGGGTGGCCTCCTCCGGGATGACGCCCGGATGGTGACCCGCCCGCAGGGAACCCACGGTCAGCGACACCTGCTCCGCCGGCCCGACCTGCCGGGCCACGATGGTCTGCAACTGGACCACGATGGTGGCGGCGAGCACCACCGGGTCGACACACAGGTGCGGCGTGGCGGCGTGCCCACCGCGCCCGGTCACGGTCACCTCGATCGTGACGCAGCCGGCCGTCATCGGGCCGGCCCCGTGCGCCACCATGCCGGCGGGCAGGGGCGCGGCGTGCTGCGCCAGCAGGAGGTCGGGCCGGCCGAACCGCTCGTGGAGGCCGTCCGCGAC
Source organism: Micromonospora marincola (assembly GCF_056150385.1). Classification (NCBI taxonomy): domain Bacteria; kingdom Bacillati; phylum Actinomycetota; class Actinomycetes; order Micromonosporales; family Micromonosporaceae; genus Micromonospora; species Micromonospora marincola. The sequence continues at coordinate 23,981 of NZ_JAXCFT010000025.1, forward strand.
GAGCGCGGCAGCGCCACTGAGCGTCTCCTCGGCGGGCTGCCCGAGCACGAGCAGCGTCCCCCGCCACCCGTCCCGCCGGCGGGCCAGGTGAGCCGCCGCGCCCACCGCCGCGGCCAGGTGCAGATCGTGCCCGCAGGCGTGCATGACAGGGGTCCGGCGCCCCTCGCCGTCGAGGGCGGTCGCGGAGCTCGCGTACGGCAGCCCGGTCCGCTCGGCGACCGGCAGCGCGTCCAGCTCGGCGCGGAGCATCACCGCCGGCCCGGCCCCGTTTGCGAGGACACCGACCACGCCGTGCCCGCCGAGGCCGGTCGTCACCTCGCAGCCGATCTCCCGCAGCGCGGACGCGAACCGCGCGGCGGTGCGCTCCTCCATCCCCGACAGCTCCGGATGGGCGTGCAGGTCGCGGTAGAGCGAGCCGGCCCGGGCCAGGACGTCCGGCTCCGGGGACGGGCCCGGGACACGGGCGGTGGCGGGCGGGCCGGGTGACGCCATGGCGGAAAGCCAACCGCACGTCGCTGTCACACCGCTCACATCAGGTGACAGCGACCTGCTAGTCCGGACGACGGCGATCGGTGAGAGCCGTGCGGTCTGCTTGTTCCGGGCCGGAGTAACCGGCCGGACACGATCGTTTGGAGTCACCATGGCGCCCGAGACCGACCTCAACGCCCTCGCCGAGGAAATCCTCGAACTGGAGTCCGAGACCTTCGCGATCTCCGACTACGCCGACGCCTCCGAGGCGATCCTGGCCTCGTGCTCCTCGTCGGGCACCACCTCGACGTGCAGCAGCACCACCTCGACGACCAGCTGCTCGGCCTGAGCGGATCGGTCACCACGTCGGGCCGCCCGGTGGGCGGCCCGACGTGCGCGTGTCCGGACCGCCGCCCCGGCGGCCGGCTCAGGGGAACGGGTGGGGAACGCGGCGCAGGTCGGCGTCGGTGAGCGCCGCACCGGTGAGCCCGGCCGCGTGCGGGGCGGTACGCAGGCGCGGCAGGTACAACGCCCGCTGGCGCAGCCAGCCGAAGTCGATCGGCAGCAGGCCGGGCACGACCACACACACCGAGCGCAGCCCGGCCGCCTCCTGCTCCGGGCTGGTCTGGTCGACCAGGACCGCCTGGTGACCGCGCCGCCGCAGCGTGTCCAGGACGCCACGCAGGTCGTCGACGAGATCCCGGCCGCCGGGCGCGCGGTGGTCGCCGAAGACCCGCGCGACGTCCCGCGCCGCCCCGTCGTGCAGGTACGTCGCGGCGTGCCGGGCCATCCGGGGCAGACCGAAGAGGGCCGAGTGGTCCGGCAGCCGGCGGACCAGGTGGTAATCGTCGGCCATCCGCTCCAGCTCACCGCGCCGGCGACGCACCGCGGCCGGTTGGTGCGGGATGTAGGTGAGCGCCTCGGCGACCGCGCCGGCCACCGCCTGCTCCGGATCGACGTGCGCGGCGGCGGCGAAGGAGAGAAGTCCCGGACCGCCGTCGTGGCGGACCGCCAGGCTTGTCACCACCGGCACGTCGAGGTCGATCCGGTTGTCGAAGGCGTGCAGCGCGTAGCCCTGCAGCTCGGCCCGGTCGGCCATCGCCCGCACCGTCGGCGAGCAGCTCGCCAGATCGATCCGGGGCAGCGTCAGGTTGCCGTACCAGGCGAGCAGGAAGGCGTCCCGCTCGATCAGTTCCAGCAGACCGAACAGGGCGGCCTCGGCCAGGCAACTGCCGGTCGCGCAGCCGCTTGAGGACGAGAGCACGAAGGTGTCGTCGGCCGCCGGGGAGCTGTAGAAGCAGAGCCGCCGGGGCACCAGCACCGGCCGGCCGGTGTGCAGGTTCCGCCCCCACACCCACGGGATCGGACGGTCCGGGTCGAAGCGGCGCAGGATCGGGTCCCGGTCGTACACCTCGTCCGGGTAGCTGCCGCACTCGTCCGGGTTCAGCGCGTGGTCGGCGACGTCCGCGTACGCGGCGACGACGGGCACGAGGTTGCGTCGCCGGTGGGTGCCCGCGTGCCGCTCCAGCCCCTCCAGGTACGCGAGCGCGTGGCTGGCGTCGTAGCCGGTGGACTGGCCGCTCCAGGAGACGTCGAGCAGCCCGCCGTAGCCCCGGATGAAGACGCTGCCGGTGACCGGGGCGGTGGTGGGCGAGGTGATGGTGAGCCGGGTGCCGGCCCCGAGCGCCCCGCAGACCGGATTGACCAGGGCCGCCCGCGGCAACGGATAGTCCCCGGGTGCGCGCAGCCGATAGGTGTCGGCGGCCGGCTTCGGCGCCGGCCGGTCGATCTCCGGCGCCTCGGCCGGCGAGTCGGGACGCGCCACCGAGCACGCCGGGCAGCGCGGCTCGGCCAGCACCGGGTAGGTCCGCACCCGCAGCGTGTCCAGTTCCAGACGGCTGACCCGGGCGAGGCGCCGGCTGGGTTCGTCCCACGTCGGCGGCGCGGGTCGGGGCGCCGTGGCGTACACCGCGCGGTACAACTCCCAGACGGCGTCGAGCTGGTAGGCGGTCATCGGAGGCCACGGCCCGACCGCGGTCGTCCGCGCGCCGGTCTCCAGCGCGTCGCGTTCGCTGCGACCACGCAGCCGCTGCCACCTGATCGCCAGGCAGTGCCCGCACGCGGCCCCCGTCGTGTCGCCGGGGACCGGGCCGATCAGGACCGCGTCCGCGCTCAGGTGCACGGTGGCGTCCCGGCGGTGCGGCGTCGTCCCGGCGAGCGCGTCGGCGGCGCCGAGCGTGACCACCCGGGGCGCCCGGCCCACCGACCGTGCCGCCCAGCTCCGGGACAGGTGCTCGTCGAGCCGGGCCGCGGCGGCGGACAACGGGGCCGGGGGCGCCACCGCCGCGGAACCGGTCATGAGTCGCGGCTCCACCGGAAGGTCCGCACGCCGACGACCGCGAACACCACCGCGAAGCCGACGAGTGCGGCGCATGCCACCAGATAGTCGGTCATCGTGCCGAACCCGGTGAAGGCGTAGGCCATGCCGTCGTTGACGTAGCGCAGCGGCAGCGCCCGGGAGATGCCCTGCAACCAGCCGGGCATCAGCTCCAGCGGATAGAACGACCCGGAGAGGAAGGCCATCGGCACCACGATGCAGTTGGCGATCGCGGCCACCGCCTCGGCGGTGTCCGCCCGCGAGCCGACGATCAGGCCCAACGCCAGGAACGTGGTCACCGCCAGCAGCATCATCGGCAGGAACAGCGGCCAGTTCGAGTCGGGACGCATGCCGAGGAAGGGCAGCATGGCGACGCCGACGAAGAGCAGGCTCTGCGCGACGCCGATGGCGAGCGCGACCATGTAGCGGGCGCCGACCACGGACCAGATGCTCGTCGGCGCGAGCCGGATGATGCGCAGCAGGTCGTCGTGGCGCCACTGCATCAGCGTGAACGACACCCCGAACAGCGCGGCGCTGGCCAGGCCCCAGGACAGCACGCCCGGCGCGATGAAGTCGATGTAGCCGTGGCCGGTCTCGGCGACCTCCTGGTTGCGGAAGATCAACCCGAAGATGACAAGGAAGACAAGCGGGAACGCGAACGTGAAGAAGAGCGTCGTGGCGTCCCGGACGCTTGCCTTGTAGCTGGCGCGGGCCAGTGCGGTGTATGCGCTCATGCCTGCGGCGCTCCCATCAGTTGCAGGTAGACGTCTTCCAGGGTGGCCGGGCGGGTCTCCACCTCGTCGAGGCCGCCCTCGGCCCCGAGGGCGGCCAGCACCCGGGCCGTGTGGGTGGTACGCAGGACGATCGTGCCGTCCTCGACGTCGATCCCGTCGACGCCGTCGAGCTGGCCGGCCCGCTCGGGGCTCAGCCGGCCGGCCGGCACGACGAGGCGGGTGCCGACGCCGGATCGCGCGATCAGCTCCCGTGGGCTGTCGAGGGCCAGGACGCGCCCGTCGGCGAGGATGGCGACGCGGTCGCACAGCCCCTGCGCCTCGTCGAGGTGATGGGTGGTGTAGACGATGGTCTTGCCGGCCGCCTTCAGTTCCCGCAGCAGGTGCCCGAGATCGCGGCGGGCCTGCGGGTCCAGGGCGGCGGTCGGCTCGTCCAGGAAGATCACCTGCGGGTCGTGCACGATCGCCGAGGCGATGGCGAGACGCTGGCGCTGTCCGCCGGAGACGTTCGTGACCCGGACGTCGGCCGAACCGGTCAGGCCGACAAGCTTCAACGCCCGGTCCGCGGCGGCGGCGGGCAGGCCGTAGAGCGCGGCGACGGTCACCAGGTGTTCGCGGGCGGTCAGCCGGGTGAAGAACGCGGACCGCTGGGTCTGCACGCCGATCAGCGGCAGCAGGTCGAGGTTGCGCGGCGTCGGCGACATGCCGAGCACCCGTACGGACCCGGTGTCCGGGGTCCGCAGGCCCTCGATCATCTCGATGAGAGTCGTCTTGCCCGCGCCGTTGGGCCCGAGCATGCCGAAGAACTCACCCCGGCCGATCGAGATGGAGACGTCTTCCACCGCTCTCACCTCGCCGTAGGACTTGCTCACGGATTCCAGCACGATGGCCGGACCGTCGGTGGCTGACATGCTCATACCTTTCGCTGATGGGCTTGGATGTGCTGCTGCTGCGGCGGGGACGCACCACCCGCGGGTCGGGCCCGTCGGGGTCGGGCCGACCAGCCGGCGAGCGTCAGGCCGACGACCGCGGCGGGCAGGACATGGCCGAGCACGCCAAGTGTGGGCGCCAGGAGCGCGCCGACGAAGTAGACCACCCAGGCGGCTCCCCCGACCGCGACGAAGAGCCACCAGACGCCGTACAGGCCGAGGCGGATCGCGACCGGCCCCGGGTAACGCTCGCCGCCGCGGCGGGGCCACCGGACGAGGGCGGTGCGGAGGTAGCGGCGGCTCTCCGGCGCCAGGTCCAGCGTGTCCAGCAGGTGGCTGACCATCTTGTAGCCGTCCAACGGCGGGACCGGCACGAAGTTGACGAGGGTCTGCGCGGCGGCGACAAGCACATACGCGCTGCACAGCCGGTCGGCGAAGGCACCCGGCAGAACGGCGAGCACCGAACCGGCGACCAGCAGCACCAGCCCGTTGGCCAGTCCCCCGGCGGCGGCGATCACCACCTGGTCCCGCCGCCTCGCCAGGAAGGCGTAGTCCTCGATCCGGCAGGTGAGCGTGACCAGGTTGATCCGCTCGACTGTCGCGCCGAGACGGACCGCCGCAAGCGCGTGGGCGAACTCGTGCGTGGCCGCGCCCGCCCAGGCCAGCAACCCGAGCAGGAGCAGGCTGAGCGGGTCGGTGAACGCCGGACGGGCCGCCTGCCAGAGTGGGCCGGAGTACCACGCGACGGCCGCCAGCAGCGCGGTCACCAGCAGGCCCAGCACGGCGACCGGGCCGGGCCGCAGCACCTGCCGCAGCCGCCGGGCCCACCTGTCGACGACGTCGTGCCGCGTCGCCGGCACCACGGGCGGCTCGCCGGCCCCGTCGACGAGCAGACCCCGCTCGTGCAGCAGCCACAACAGCCGGACCCAGTGGTCGTCCCCGAGCCGGCGGCCGTACGTGGCCGCGTACTCCGCGCCGACCTCGCCCAGGGAGCGGACCCCGTCGAGCCGGCCGACCAGGAACCGCTCCTTGCCCGACATCTCGAACGCCCGGCCGCTGCGGCGGTCCTTGACCAGGTGGACGGTGGCGGGGCCGCGGTGCAACGGCCGGGAGAAGAGCAGGTCGTCGCGGAGCCGGGGACGCTTGCCGAGAAGGGCCGGACCGGTCATGCGGCCACCGCCGGCTCCCGCAGCACCCGGGCGAGCAGGTACGACAGGTACGCCTCGTCCCGGATGGTGGCGTGCAGCCGGTTGTTCGTCATGTGCAGGTACGGCGAGAGCAGCGCGGCCAGCGCCTCACCCGGGTCGGTGACCACCCGGTCCCCGCCGTCGCCCCACGACCGCAGGGTCAGCCGGCCGGACGCGGCCAGCCCGAGCACCCGCTCCCGCAGCTCGACGGCGTGCTCGGCCCAGCCGCGCAGGAACCCGGACAGTCGCTGGACGTCCCCGCGCGCCACCAGGTCGAGGATCCGTTCGACACGTGGCCCCAGCTCCGGCGCGACCCCGTCGTACATCCGGCTGTACTCCTCGGCGCCGATCAGCTCGGTGCCGGCGAACGCGCGGTGCCAGAAGTGGTGGTAGCGGTCGAGGAAGTCGACAAGCTCCGCCCGGTCGGGCAGGAACGTCCCGGCCAGCACCGTCATCAGCTGGGCGGCGGTGCCCAGCAGCACCGGTCGCAGGTGCAGGTTCATCGACGCGACGGCCCGCAGCACGAGGTCGCTGGAGTGCCGGAAGTGCCACTCGGCGACCTCGATCCCGTCCGGCCCGCCGTACTTGCCGTACTCCGGCTCGTAGGGCCGGTAACTGACCGAGTTGTTGGGCTGCAACAGCATCTGCCCGTTCGCGTCGACGAGCTCCGCCGGCCGCCCGGCCGGGAACTCCAGGGCGAACAGGATGTCGTACAGCTCGCGCAGGTAGCCGGTGCCCATCGCGTACAGCGCGGGGCGGGTGGCGAGGAACCGGCCGATCGCCGCCTCGGCCCGTGCCCGGACCTCCGGCTCGTCCGACGGGGTACGGGGTCGCAGCCGCAGCCGCACGTGCGGCCCCTCCAACCAGTAGTTGATGAAGAAGTGACCAGCGAGCAGGTCCCGCTCGGTCAGCTCACGGATCAGCGGCGCCACACACTCCACGAGCAGCGGCTGCGGGTTGGCGGCGTAGAACACGTGCAGCGACAGCCACCGGCCGCGCGGGTCGGCGGCGGCGCCGGGGTCGGTGGGGACGGCTGCTGGCACGGTCATCGGGTCCCCCCAGGGTCGGTGCGGAAGGTTTCCACGGCCAGCTCGCAGACGTGGTCGCCGTGTTCGCCGCGCGCCGCCAACCCGTCTGCGGCCGGCAGCATCTCGCGCAGCACGATCCGGTCGTCGGGGGCGCCGAGCGAGGCCCGCAGCGCCTGGAGCGACAGCGGGCTGTCGAAGTCGACGTACTGCGGTTTCGGGTTGGCCCCGGCCCGGCCGGCGGCGGCCGGATAGATGGTGGCGAAGACCCGCGTCGGCACGTCGTGCTCGGCGCGCCACCGGCGCCAGCGCAGGAAGGCGCCGGCGTCGGCGCCCGGGTCGTCGGTGTCCGGCAGGTCGCCGGCGCGCGCCGACCAGCTCCGGCGGCTGAGCACCACGTTGCCGACGCGCAGCCGGGGCCGGGTCGTCACCCCGTCGACCGCCGGCCCGGCGGGCACGCCTTGCCACGGGTCCAGACGCACCATCGACGCCGGCGAGAGCAGCAGCAGGGTACGCGGGATCTGCGGCAGCGCCATCGGCACCAGGTAGCCGAGGTAGACGGGGATCACCTCGCGGTCGAGGCGGGTGGAGCGCAGCACCACCCGGTCGGTGTCCGGGTCGTGCGCCAGGTGCAGGTCGTCGAGGGTGAGCTGCCGCCGGGGCGCGACGTCGCTCGTCTCCCCCGGGCAGACGATGACGTGGTCGGTGAGCCGGTCGTGCAGGTTCAGGTTTGTGGTGGCCGCGCCGCCGGTCAGCTCGGCGAAGACCGCGCCCGGCGGGGCGACCGCACGGGCCTGCTCGCGCAGCCGCTCGGCGAGGCTCGGCGTGTCGCCGGCGAAGCAGTGGGTGAACCGGCTGAACGGGAAGGACAGCCCGCCGAAGGACTGGTTGAGCACCAGCAGCGGCTCCGGCTCGCGCAGCGCCACCTGCACGAAGTGCCCCTGCGGGCGGAACCCGCCGGTGACGCCGCCGAGCAGGTCGCCCACCTCGTCGAAGATCGCGTCCGGCAGCAGCAGCTCGTCCTGCCCGGCGTCCGCCTCGGCCAGCCGGCGCAACCGGTCGGCGAAGGTCTGCCGGGCCGCGTCGAGCGCGGTCATCTCGGGCCGGCCGAGCCAGTTCTCCTCAGGTGTGTAGCTGCCGTCCTCGGCGAACGACTGGCGGCCGGCGACGTAGGAGGAGTACTGGTCGTAGAGGTCGTCATGGAAGTCCTCGACCAGACGCAGCAGGTCGTCGCAGCGGCCCCCGACGCCGAAGCGGGCCAGGAAGAAGCCGTGGAACATGATCCGGTGCGGCAGGTTCTGGTCGAAGGCGGGCAGTACCCGCTCCACCGCGGCCAGCCCGCCCGCACCGGCCAGGTCGCTACCGCCGGCCAGGTCGCCGCCGGCCGAGTCACCGCCGGCTGCGCCGCCGCCGGCCAGCCGTCGCCAGGCGGGCGCGCTCACCGGGACGGGGCCGCCGTCGATCCGGCTGTCCTCGTAGAGCAGCGTCTGCGGCAGGGCCGGCTCCGGTTCGCCGAGGACCGTCATGGTCGCCCGTACCGCCGCCCGCAACTCCTCCGCCACCGCCCGGCGCCGGGCCAGGTCCCCGTCCCGGTAGGCGTCGACAAGCTCGGCGATCGCGGTGAGGTCGTGGGCGGTCCGGAGCGCCCACGGGCGGTCCAGGTCGGACAACGCGCCGGCCAACGCCCGGACCGGGTCGGGGCGGTGCACGTCGACGTCCAGCCCGGGCAGGCGCAGCATGCCGAGCCGCAGCAGGGTGGACAGGTACGCCTGCCCGTCGTCGCGGTCCGCCCCGGTCCGCTCGCACAGCCGGTCCACAAGCTCGGCCCCGCGGATCGTCCCGCGCTCCCGCAACAGCGAGGTCAACTCGTCGAGGACGCCGCTGCGGCGGAGGAAGAACAGCCCGTCCCGGACCGAGTCGAAGCTGACCGCGGCGCGGTCGTCGCCGGCGGTCACCCAGTGCCGCACGTAGCGGATCCGCTCGGCGTCGCGCCGCCAACCCGGGCTCAGCGCCACCGGCAGGTCGCCGCGCCGTGCCGGGTCGGCGCTTACCAGGTCGGCGATCCGGCTGACGAGCACGACGTTGAGCCGGACGTGCCGCTGCCACCGCTGCCCGACGGCCACGCCGAGGCCCGCCGCGTCGTCGTCGAACCGGCCGAGGGCGACGCCGGTGAACGTGCTGAACGGGCTGGTCTTGCAGGCGGTGCGGTAGAGGTAGGACAGCAGCGAGCGCTCGACGCGACGGGTGCGCTTGTTCGCCGGCCGGGCCGGATCCGGTCGGGCGCCGGTGGCGAGCTGCCGGTCGAGGGTGGGTGAGGCGAGCTGGAGCCCACCGCGCAGCCGGGGCTCGTCGGCCAGCTCCCACAGCCGCCGGCGGGACCGGGCGACGTCGGCGGCGAACACGGCCTCGCCCTCGTCCTCCAGCCGGGCCAGCCGGGTCCGCGCGGCCAGCCACCGCCGCAGCTCCGGCCCGGACGACGGCCGGATCCGCTCGGCCTCGGCGAGCGCCGGCTCCGGGTCGGCGGGCAACACGTTGTTGTGGATCTGCCGGCGCAGGGCCAGCAGCCGCCGCCGGGCGTCCTCGTCCTCGTTGCCCCCGATCAGGTCGTGCACCAGGTCGCCGGCCCGGACTCCGTCGGCGGCGAGCCGCCCCCGCAGCGCGAGCACCGCCTCGGCCCAGTCGGTCGCACGCGGGCACCGCAGCCCGTCGACAGTGGACAGCGGCAGCCCGGCGATCCGGGCGGTGAACCAGTCGCCCGTCCGCCAACCGCCGGTCGGGGCGGCCGGCGGCGCGCTCGGCGCGGGTACGGTCGCCGTCATGACAGCTCGTAGCGGTAGTCGCCGAGCTGCGGCCGGTCGTGACCGGCCAACATGATCAGCAGCGGAAACTCGCCGGTGTCGGCGAGCGCCAGTTCCTCCACGTAGGAGACGCTGTCGAAGCCCAACGCCACCCCGGCGCCGAGGCGCAGCGCGGCGGCCACCGTGTAGAAGGTCTGCGAGATCGCCCCGACTGTGGCGTTGACCAGGTTGTAGCCGCGGTCGCCGGTGGCGTCGAGCACCGCGTGCGTGCGGACGGTCGGCACCAGGACTACCGCGGCCTGCTCCAGGTTGTAGTTGGCCAGGAAGTAGTTGCGTTGCAGGAACTCACCCGGCGGCCCTGCGGTGGCCGGGACCAGGGCGTGGTCGACCGGGTCGTACTCGTAGCCGCCGGCGGGCACGCCGTCGACGTGGTTGACGAACGCGTAGAGCTTGGCCAGCGGCCGGTCCGCGGGGCCGTCGATCTCGCTCGGCACCCCGGTCGCGGCGGTCGCGCACAGGAGCGCGGCGAGCTGTCCGGGGGTGATCGGCCGGCGGGCCAGGAACCGCCCGAAGCTGCTGCGGCGGCGCGCCAGGGCCGTGCCGACGGGCATGTCCATCGGATCGGCGGCCGGCAGCGGGACGCGCCCGGCGCGGGTGGGTGCCGGATGCGCGCCCGCCCCGGCGAGCGCGCCGACCGGCGGCCGTCGCACCGCGGCGGCGGTGCTGCGGTTGATGCGCCGCAGGAGGTCGAAGTCGAGTCGGGTACGGGAGCGGTCCCGGTCGGCGTGCCGGACCCGGACCGGGCCCGGCGGCGTCCCGTCGACGGGCCCGACGCGGTCCGGCGGCGCCCCGTCGACGGGCCCGACACCGTTCGGCGGCGTCCCGGCGGCGGGCCCGGCGCGGTCCGCGTCGGCCCAGGTGAGGGGCACGACGGCGAAGAGCGCCTCGGCGTCCGGGTCGAGGCCGAGCAGGTCGGCGACGGCGGCCTGGTCGAACCAGAGGACCGGTCGGATCCGCCGGCCCCGGCCGCCGGCCCACAACCGCCAGGTCTGCAGCAGGGTGCCCACGTCCATCGACACCGCGTGGTAGGAGAAGTTGTTGTACTTGAAGGCGTTCTGCCAGAACTTGACGCCGATCACCAGGAACTGGGTGGCCGGTCCGGGCCGGCCGAGCGCCGCGTCGAGCCGGTCGGTGACGTCGCCGGCCAGCAGCCGCTGCATGGCCTGCCGGGCGTGGGCGTAGTAGTAGACGCCCGGGACGACCCCCGCGCCCGGTCCGGCGATCCAGTAGACACTGCACGGATAGAGACCGCCACCGGAGGCGGTGCCCCGGTGCCAGTTGGCGTGCGCGTACGAGGGGAGCGCGGCCAGGTCGGTGTTGGCCTGGACACCCAGCCGCCGGCCGAGCAGCCCGTAGGAGTCGCGCAGCATGCCGCCGAGCAGGCGGGTGGTGAACGGCTCGTCGGCGTCGTCGTCCCGCCGCAGCGCCGTGTCCAGCGCGACGTCGGCAGGTGGCGGGTCCGGCAGCGGGAAGGCGGGCGCGGCCGGATAGAACTTGCCCCGGCGGGGGGCGTCCGCCCAGTTCGGGGTGAAGTCGGCCGGGGGCATGGGCTCCCGGCCGCGGCGCAGGATCGCCGTGGCGTACGCGTGGGCGTAGCCGGCGGGTTCAGACGTCATGGCGGCACCTCACGGGAACGGGTGGGGAACGGAGTGGATCTCGTCGTCGCGCAGGTCGCGGTCGAGGAGGCCGGCGGCCCGGAAGGCGGTACGCAGCCGCGGCGCGTGCGGCGCGCGCTGGCGCATCCAGCCGAAGTCGATGGGCAGCAGGCCGGGCACCAGCACGCTCGCCGTGGCCAGGCCCAGATCGTGCTGCTCGGGGCTGGTCTGGTCGACGGCGATCACGTCGAACCCGTGCCCGGTGACCGCCTTGAGGCAGTACTCCAGGTCGTCCCGGAGGTCGGTGGAGACCGGCGGGGCCGGGCGGTCCGGCCCGTACAGTTCGGCCATCGCCGCCGGCCGGGGACCGTTCTCCAGCAGGAACGCGGCGTGCCGCGCCATCTCCGGCAGCCCGTACAGCAACGGATGGTCGTGCAGGCCGCGCACCTGGGAGAAGTCGGTCACCATGGTCCGCAGCCGTGGCTCGTCGGCGGCGGCGCGGAGCCGCACCATCACCGAGTCGGTGGCGATCTCGCACAGCGCCGCGGTGATGGCGGCCTGCGGGTCGAGGCTCGCGCCGCCGCCGAACGCCAACGCGCCGAGGCCGCCGTCCTCCCGCACCGCGACCGCGGTCACCACCGGGATGTCGAAGGTCATCCGGGCGTCGAAGAACCGGGCCCGGTAGCCGTACATGGCCAGCCGATCGATCATCATCCGGGTCTGCCGCCGGTCCACGGTGGCCGGATCGATCTCCGGCAGGGCCCGGCCGCCGTACCAGGCCAGCAGGAACGCGTCCCGTTCGATCGCCTCCATCAGGCCGTGGTAGACGGCCTCCACCAGCGAACCGCCCGACGCGCACCCGTTCGAGGTCTCCTGGACGAAGCGTTCCTCGACGCTCGCCGCGTGGTAGTACACCAGGACCTCGGGGACCAGGACCGGCCGCTCGTCGCGCAGCGACCAACCCCAGACCCAGGTGATCGGCCGGTCCGGGTCGAAGCGGTGCACGTACGGGTTGGCCTGGTAGAAGCCGTCGGGGTAGAGCCCGCACTCGCGCGGGTCGAGGGCGTCGCCGCCCAACTCCCGCAGGCTGCCGGTGACCACCGTGCGTTTGCGTCGGGGGCGCAGCCCGGCGGCGCGTTCCAGCCCCTCCAGCACGGCGATGCGGGCGCTGCGCCGGTAGCCGTCGGCGTGTCCGCCGTAGAGCGTCTCCCGCAGGTAGGGGCCGCTGCGCAGGGTGAACGAGCCGATCGCCGGCGCGGTCGACAGCGAGGTCAGGTCCTGCCACAGGGTCGAGCCGAGGGCTCCGCACACCGGGTTCGCGAAGCCCTCCACGTCAAGCGGGTACGCGTCGAGGTCCCGGCCCCGGAAGCCGCGCGGGTCGCTTTTGGGCGTGGGCGTCAGCTCGATCGGGGCGAGGTCCCGCGCGTCCGCGAGGGCGCCGCCGCAGGCCGGGCACTCCGGGTCCGCCACCACCGGAACCGGGTGCACCCGCAGGGTGTGCAGGTCGACCTGGCGCGCCACGGTTGAGGCGCGGCCGTCGGCCGGGACGCCGCCGTGCTGCGCGGTGATCAGGGCGGCCAGGAAGTCCGCGACGAGCGGGATCGCGTACGGCCACGGCCCGGCCGCCCGCGTGTCGCCGCCCAACTCGACCGCGTCCCGCAGGTCGCGGTGCCGCACCGCCTGCCAACGCCGGGCCAGGCAGGTCCCGCAGGCGCCAGCCGACGCCACCGGGCCGAGCAGGACCAGGTGCCCGTAGACGAACACCCGGGGTCCACCGGCCGGGCGGGCCGGCGCGGCCAACTCGTCCCGTACCCCGAGCGCGACCACCTCGGCGGCGCAGCCGCGTTCGGCGAGCAGCCGTGCCAGGCCGGCGCAGACCAGCTCGTCGGTCGCGGCGACCTGCCTCACCTGCCGTCCCCCGCGGTCAGCAGCACCTTGACCGCGACCAGGCCGCCGGCGGCCAGGTCCGCACCGCCGACCGGCGCCACAAGCACGTCGTGTCCCCGCTCCCGCAGTCGCTCCCGCACCTCCGACCAGCGGTGGGCGGCCACGGCGGCAGGCGTCGTGTCCCCCACCGCCAGGGTGCCCGCGTCGAACTCCGCAAGCAGCGGGTCGCCGGTGTCCGGCGTCACCGCCGGATCCTGCGCGTGCAGCGCCGCCTGGCCCAGCACGTCCCGCAGCGCCGCGCGGGCCGCCACCGTGTGGACCGGGTCGCCCGCCACGGCGTACCGCCACCGGCCGGCCGTCTGGTCGAGGTAGCGGGCCAGCAACACGCTCAGCCCGGCCTCCGGCGCGCCGGTGAGGTCGAGCAGTTCCACCGCGATCCCGAGATTCGCCGCCGACTTGGTCAGGAAGAGCAGTTCCGGATCCGCTCCGCGGGTTTCCAGGCGTACCTGCCGCGCGGCGGCCCGGCCCTCGACGACCGCGCGCAGCGCGCGGTACGCGAGCGCCGAGGCCAGCCCGGACCGCACCGCCTCGGCCAGATCGCCGCCGGCGCCCCCGCCGGCCCGGGTCGGCTCCGCGCCACGGGCGCGGTTGGCCGCCCCGAACGGCTCCAGCACCGCGGCCGGCACCGCCGCCGCCGCGCCGGTGAGCAGCGAACGCGCCGCCGCCCAGTCACCCACGGCCGGCTCACCCCAACCGGAGTCGAGGCCGAGCCGGGCGGCGTCGAGCCGTGGCGCGTCGGCGGTGGGCGGCCGGAGGACCGCCGCCTGGCCGGTGACGGTCACGGCGGCGACCCGCAGCGCCCGCAGCCGCGCGTCTGCGACGTGGTGCACGTCGAAGGCGTGGACGGTACGGCGGCGGCCACGCGGATCGGTGAGGTCGACCGCGCCGATCTTGATCGGGCTCTGGTCCCAGCGTTCGTCGTCGTAGCGGCGGAACACGCCCAGGTGCGGCTGGAGCAGCGGCTGGTGGACGACGAGCCGCGCCACGGCCGCTTCGGCCCGCGCCGACTCGTCCTCCTCGGCGGGCGACTCGTCAAGCACGAGGTCCACCTCGGCCGGCTCCGGCGGCTCCGGCGGCTCCGGCGGGCAGAAGGCGCACCTGGGGTGGGTCAGCAACGGCTCGGTCAGCACGTCGAGCGAGGCCAGGTGCTGGACGATCACCGCGCCGTCGGTCTCCGCCGGCAGCGCGCCGGTGGTGAGCCGGAAGACCTCGTACGCCAGCAGGTTGCCGACCATGGCGGCCAACGGCCCGTCCGGCTCGGCGGCGGCCGGCCCGGTCCCGGCGGGCAGGGCGGCGGCCCGCCACACCGGCCCCGCCGCGCCGGTGTCGTCGTTGTCGGTGAGCCGGTTCATCGCGCAGCACCAGCAGCCCCGGCGTCCGGCCCCCTGCACCGGGCCGACGAGCATCCGCTCCCCGCAGACCCACGCCGGCAGGAGCAGCCGGCCGGCCGGGATGCCCGCCGCGAGCAACCGCAGCGTGTCGCGGGGCGCGCGGTCACCGGCCGCCACCACGACGAGGTCCGCGTCGAGGTCGGCCCAGCCGACGTCGGCGTCGGGCATCTCGTCGACAGTGGCCGGACACCCCGCCCCGGTCAGCGCGTCCACCTCGGCGGCGAGGCCGGGCGCGACCCCGGCCGCCACCGTCACCCCGGCGGCGCCGTTGCGGAGCAGGGCGGTGGCGCAGGCCCGGGCGACGGGACCGGCGCCGAGCACGGCCACCCGGGTGTCACGGAAGGCCGCGAAGCGGTGCGCCGGCCGGTCGGCGTAGTGGTCGACGTAGGCGATCTGGCTGGCGAACCACCCGGCCACGGCGGGGTCGAGAACCGTCTCCGGCTCCTCCTCGGCCGGCACGTCCCGGGCGAAGCCGCGCGCGTAGAGCGCCCCGACCAGCTCGCCGATCATGGCGCGCTGCGGCGCGGGCAGCGACCGGCAGATGTCGGCGACCCGGTTGCGTCCGTTCAGGTGCGGCACGAGCAGCGTCGCCAGCCGGTAGGCCGCGCCGGAGGACAGCCGGAAGCCGCTACTGGCGTTGTGGAACAGCACTCCGTCCTCGGTGCGGGTGAACAGCACGTCGTGTCGCATCCGCGGCCGGGTCTGAGCCACCGTCTCGTAGGCAGCGCTCATCCGAGGGTTCCCTTCACTCGATCGGGGTTCGGTCGTCGGCCGGCGACGCCGTGCGCGTGCCGCCGCAGCAGGCCACGGATCCGGTACTGATCCGCGGCCTCTTCCATCAGGCTTTGATCGACGAGGTCGTCGAGCAGTTCGCGAGCGCGGGCCCGGTCCACGCCGAGCAGTTCGGCGGCGCCGGGCACGGTGATCGTCTTCGGCGCACCGGCGGCCAGCCGGAGGAAGGCGTCGGCGAGCGCGTCGCCGAGCCGGGTCAGCGTCCCGTCGAGCCGGCCGGCGAGGGACATCTCCGGGTCGCCGGGCAGACTCAGGCGTCCGATCGGATCGACGCTCAGCCACTCGACGGCCTCGTCGAGGGTCATCCGGGCGCGCAGCAGGACGCGGGTGGCGGCGATCCGGAGCGCCAGCGGCAGGTGTTCACACAGTGCGGCGAGATCGGCCGCGGCACGCGGCTCGGCCCGTACCCGATCCGGGCCCAGGGCCACCCCGAGCAGGTCCAGGGCCTCGTCCCGGTCGAGCGGCTCGACCCGGTGCAGCCAGCCGCCGAGCCGGGCGACCAGGGCGGACAGGCTCGGCCGGCTGGTCAGCAGCAGGACGTCACCCGGGGACAGCAGCGCCGGCAGCCGCCGGGCCAGCGTCGCGTCGGCGACGTCGTCGGCCAGCAGCAGGCGACGGCCGGCGGGGGCGGGCGCGGAGTGGGGTGACGCGGAGTCGGCGTCCTCCGGCGCGACGGGCCACACGCCGCCGGGGAAGTCGTCGGCGACGAGTCCGGCGACGTGCTGGGCGAGGGCGGTCTTGCCGACGCCCGGCAGCCCGCTGAGCACCACGATGCGGGTGCCCCCGCGCAGCCGGTCGGTGAGGGCGCGGCAGAGCGCCGCCCGGCCGACGAAGCCGGCGGCCGGCGGTCGGACGGGTGTCGCCGACGCGGGCCGGGGCGTCGCCATCACCACCGGCGTCGGCGCCTCGCCGCGCAGGATGGCCAGCTCCAGCCGCCGCAGCCCGGCGCCCGGACCGACGCCCAGTTCGTTGCCGAGGTGCCCCTTGATCCGGCGCAGCTCGGCGAGCGCGTCGGCCTGCCGCCCGGTGCGGTACAGCACCTCGACGAGCTTCGCGGCGAAGCGCTCGTTCGCCGGATAGACGCGGGTCGCGGCCCAGAGGTCCACAAGCACCGACCGGTCGCGACCCAACCCGATCTTGAGATCGCAGAGCCGTTCGATGACCCGGACGCGCTCCTCGCCCACCCGGGGCACGACGTCCCGGTGCAGCGCCTCCGACGGCACGTTGGCGAGCATCGGCTCGCTCCACAGCGCGAGCGCCTCCTCAAGCGTCGCCAGCTCGGTCTCCGGCTCCGGTTCGGCGCGCGTCCGGCCGGCCAACTCGCGGAACCGCATCAGGTCGACGGTCTGCGGACCGGCGGTGATCCGGTAGCCGCCGGGCACGGTCTGGATCACGTTCGCGGTCAGCCCGTGCCGCTGGAACAACTGGCGCAGCCGCAGCGCGCAGGTCTGCAACGCGGCGCGGGCCGAGACCGGCGGGTCGTCGCCCCAGATCGCCTGTTGCAGCGTGGCGACCGACACCACCTCGTCGGGGTGCAGCAGCAGCGCCGCCAGCAGGCAGGTCACCTTCGACGGCGGCAACACGAGCGCATCGGCGCCCGTGGTGAGCGTCAGCGGGCCGAGTACGCGGAAGGCGGCGGTCGGCGTGGGTGCCACCAGCGCCGGATCAGACCGCGCGGGCAGGCTCGCCACGTGAGAGTCCACGGTGATCCTCCCTTCTCCTCGGACGAGCGCCGGTCAGGTGACCGTCCAGCCGCGCAGCGCCGGCACCCGCCGGATCGCGCGCTCGCAGACGCGCTGCACGATGTAGTCGGAGATCGCCTGTTCGGAGGCGACCGTGAAGACCACGACGGTCAGCCGCCCGGCGACCGAGCGAGCGTGGATGTGGCGGATGCCGTCCGCCACGGCGGCGTTGAGCCACAGCAGGTCCGTCAGTTCGCCGGCGGACAGGCTGCGGTCATCGTCCGGCGGCGCCAGCACGAGCCGGGTGAGCAGCACGGCGAGCCTCCGCTGAGCCGGACCGCCCTGGTTCGCGCCTCGGTGCCACTGATCGTCGGCGTGTCCGCATCGCCCGTCCCCTCCGCATCGGCCCGCCGGTTGCGGGTGTGGCATCGAGGGTGGTGCCTCGGACCGGATTCCGTCACGCCTTCGCGTACCGGCGGAACCGGCCGTGGCCGGTTCCGCCGCACGCGCCGGTGCATAAAAGCGGCATCTTCTGTTTCGCCCCCGTGGATACACATGTCCAATTGGCGAATGTCACTGGCTCTTATCGCCAGGTACACCAATCCGTTATCTAGTCCGAGGTCGCCTCTCCCTTATTCTGATCATCAAATCCGGGGGGAGGAGAACGTGCTCGAACGGTTGGGACTGTCGGCGGCCGACGAAGCCGTCTACTGGGCCATGCTTGACCATCCGACGTGGGACGTCGACGACCTCATCAGTGGTCTCGACATGCCGGAGACGGCGGTCCACGACGCCCTCGCCGCGCTTGCCGACCGCGCGATGATCCTGCCCTCGTCGAGCCGGCCGGGCGAGCTCCGCGCGGTGAGTCCGCAGCTCGGCCTGCTCGTCCTGCTGGACCAGGCGGAGCAGCGGACGGTGGCCGAACAGGCCGGGATCCAGGCGACCCGCGCTTCGGTGCTGGCACGTGCGGCAAGCCGGGACGGCAACCGTGAACGGGAGGAAATCGTCCGCCTGAAGGGCGTCGACGAGGTTCGCGACCGGCTCTCCGAACACGCCCGAACCGTCGCCGAGAGTGTCATGATGCTGACCGTGGGCCACGCGATTCCGCCACAGATCAGGGAAACCGGCGGGGCCCTGAGCCGGATGGCGCTGGCCCGTGGGGTGACGATTCGTCACATCTACCAGGAAACCCTGCTGAACGATCCGGCCTCCTGCGCCTATGCGGAGGCCATGGCCGAATACGGGGAGGAAAGTCGGGTCATGCCGGGCGCGCCAATGCGAATGACGCTCGTAGACCGCAGAATCGCACTCCTGCCGAGTGCGTCGCGCGCCCACCGAGGCGCGGTGGAGATCCGCAGCGTCCGCCTGGTCTCCGCGCTCTGCCTGCTGTTCGACCTGCTGTGGGAGAAGAGCGTCCCGTTGTCCCGGCCGGCCGCCGGCACCACCGGCGGGTTGACCGAGCAGGCGAGCGCCATCCTGCGGCTGCTGCGCTGTGGACGCACCGACGAGGCGATCGGCCGCCAGCTCGGCCTGTCCGAGCGCACCGTGCGCCGTACGGTCGCCGACCTGATGAGGCGACTCGACGCCGACAGCCGCTTCCAGGCCGGTGTGGAGGCGGCTCTCCGCGGCTGGATCTGACGGTGTTAAGAAGGGCCCCCGCCTCTACCGAATGCGTTAAGCGGGGGCCCCTCCTTACCCCTCAGGCCCCGCGGAGGGTGGCCCCGTAGCGTTCCGCGGCGAGGGCGACCGCCGCGTCCCGGGCGGCCACCGCCTCCTCGCCGGCGAGCGTCCGGTCGGGCGCCCGGAACGTCAGCTTGTACGCGAGCGACTTCCGACCCGCGCCGAGCTGCGCCGAGGCGTAGACGTCGAAGAGTCGGACGTCTTCGAGCAGCGCGCCGGCCCCCTCCACCAGGGCCCGCTGCACCTCGGCCGCCGGCACCGCCTCATCGACCACGAGCGCTACGTCGATCAGGGCCGGCGGGAACGTGGAGATGGCCGGCCCGGCCACCAGCGGCGCGGCGGGCAGCGCGTCCAGGTCCAGCTCCATGGCGCTTGTGCGCCGGGGCAGCTCCAGCGCCGCCACCACGGCCGGGTGCAGTTCGCCGGCGTGACCGACGACGGCGTCGTCGACGAGCAGCTCGGCGCAGCGGCCCGGGTGCCAGGGCGCGCGCTCGCCGGCCCGGACGGTGACCCGGTCGGCGGGGATGCCGGCGGCGTCGAGCACCGCCCGGCCGGCCTCGACGGCGTCCGCCCAGCCGGCCGCGCGGCCCGCGCCCCACCAGCCGGCCGGCTCGACCTCGCCGCACAGCGCCACCGCGACGTGCCGCGGCTGCGTCGGCACCACCGCGTCGGCGGCGGCGAACTCCTCGTCGGTGGGCCGCCGGTCCACGCCCATGGCCGGCGGCGCGCCGGCGCCCGGACGCGGATGGAAGACCGCGCCGATCTCGTAGATCGCGACGTCCCGCTGGCCCCGGCCGACGTTGCGCCTGACGATGCCGAGCAGCGGGCCGAGCAGCGTGGTGCGCAGCAGCGGCTCCTCCTCGGACAGCGGGTTCGCCACCCGCACCGCGGGCCGGCGCGGGTCGTCGGCGGGCAGGCCGAGCTGGTCGGCCAGCTCCGACGCGACGAACGGCTGCGCCAGCACCTCGACCAGGCCACGCTCGGCGAGCGAGCGGGCCACCGCGCGGCGGCGCTGCTGCGCCGCGGTGAGACCGCGGCCGGGGCGGGCGGTGGGCAGCACCGACGGCACCCGGTCGTACCCGTCGAGGCGGACCACCTCCTCCACCAGGTCGGCCGGGTCGGTCAGGTCGGGCCGCCAGCTCGGCGGCGTCACGGTCAGCACCTCGCCGGCGCCGTCGGCGGCCACCCCGACCGCGCCGGGATCCTCACCGAGCCGGTCGCCGCCCCGGGTTACCGCGCACCCGACCTGCTCCAGCAGCTCCACCACCCGGTCGGCCGGGTAGGACACGCCGATCCGGCGCGACGGCAGGTCCACCGGCAGGGTGACCGGCGCCGGCGGGCGGACGTGGTCGAGGTCGAGCACCTCGGCGCCGGCCGTGCCGCCGGCCAGGTCGGTGAGCAGCCGGACCGCCTTCTCCAGCGCGACGAGCGGCAACGCCGGGTCGACGCCCCGCTCCCAGCGCTTCGCGGCCTCGCTGAACAGCTTGTGCCGCCGGGCGGTACGGCCGACCATGGCCGGGTCCCAGTGCGCCGCCTCGAACAGCACGTCCGTGGTGGAGGCGAGCACCTCGCTCGTCTCGCCGCCCATCACCGCGGCAAGCGAGACGGGTCCACTGTCGTCGCAGATGACCATGTCCTCCGGTGCGAGCGCACGGCTCACCCCGTCGAGCGTGGTCAGCTTCTCCCCCGGCTCGGCGCGGCGGACCACGAGCGGCCCGGCGATCCGGTCCGCGTCGAAGGCGTGCATCGGCTGGCCGAGTTCGAGCATCAGGTAGTTGGTGATGTCGACAGGCAGCGAGATGCTGCGGACGCCGGCCACGGTGAGCCGCTGCCGCATCCACTCGGGCGTGGCGACGGTCGGGTCGACGCCGCGCACCATCCGGGCGGCGAACCGGTCACAGCCGACCGTGTCCCGGACCTCCACCGGGTACGCCGGCTCGGCGGTCCCGCCGGCGGCCGGCGCGTCGGCCGGGTCGCGGAACGGCACGCCGAGCGCGTGCGACAGCTCCCGGGCGATGCCGCGCACGCTCAGCGCGTACCCCCGGTCCGGGGTGATCTCCATCTCGACCACGACGTCGTCGAGGCCGACGACCGGCCGCGCGTCATCGCCGGGCTGGGCCTTCACGTCCGCGGGCAGCACGATGATGCCCGTGTGGTCGTCACCCAGACCCAGCTCCTTCGCGGAGCAGATCATGCCGTGGGAGTTGCGCCCGTACGTCTTGCGCGCGCCGATGGCGAAGTCGCCCGGCAGCACGCCGCCCGGGAGGATCACCACGACCTTGTCGCCCGGGGCGAAGTTGCGCGCCCCGCAGACGATCCCCTGCGGCTCGCCGGTGCCGTTCGCGGCCCCGACGTCCACCCGGCAGAAGCGGATCGGCTTCTTGAAACCGGTCAGCTCCTCGATCTCCAGGACCTCGCCCACGACAAGCGGACCGGTGACGGTCGCCCGCAGGTCCACGATCGACTCGACCTCGATGCCGAGGTCGACAAGCGCCTGCTCCAGGTCGCCGACGGGCAGGTCGGCGGGGAGGTCCACGTACTCCCCAAGCCAACTGACAGAAACTCGCATGAGTGTTAGACCACCGTTTCCGTTGCTCAGGCGCCGAACGCGCGGGTGAACCGCACGTCGCCCTCGGCCATGTCCCGCATGTCGCTGACCCCGTGCCGGACCATCACGGTCCGGTCGATGCCCATGCCGAACGCGAATCCGGAGTAGACCTCCGGGTCGATGCCGCAGGCGCGCAGCACCCGCGGGTTGACCATGCCGCAGCCGCCCCACTCGACCCACTGCGGCCCGTCCCGGTGCTCCGGGAACCAGACGTCGAACTCCGCCGACGGCTCGGTGAACGGGAAGTAGTGCGGACGCCAGCGGGTCTTCGCGCCCTCGCCGAACATGGCCCGGGCGAAGTGGTCGAGCGTGCCCCGCAGGTGCGCCATGGTGATGCCCCGGTCCACCACCAGGCCCTCGACCTGGTGGAAGACCGGCGCGTGGGTGGCGTCCAGCTCGTCGGTGCGGTAGACCCGGCCGGGCACCACCACGTAGATCGGCGGCTTACGGGTGAGCATGGTGCGCGCCTGCACCGGCGACGTGTGCGTGCGCAGCACCAGGCCACTGCCCTCGGGTGCGATGTGGAACGTGTCCATCAGCCCGCGCGCCGGGTGGTCGGCCGGAATGTTGAGCGCGTCGAAGTTGGTCCACTCCAGCTCGACCTCGGGGCCCTCGGCCACCTCGTAGCCCATGCCGATGAACAGGTCGCTGATCTGCTCCATCAGCACGGTCAGCGGGTGGCGGGCGCCGCGCGGCCGGCGGTCGTACGGCAGGGTGACGTCGACGCGTTCCTCGACAAGCACCCGCTCGGCCTGCTCGCGGTCCAGGATCTCCTGCCGGGCGGCGTACGCGGACTCGATCGCGCGGCGGGCCTCGTTCACCCGCTTGCCGGCGTCGGACTTCGCGGCCGGCGGCAGCGCGCCGATCTCCCGGCGCGCGAGGGACACCGGGGACCGGTCCCCCAGGTGCGCCGGGCGCAGCGCGGTGAGCGCGTCCGGGTCGGCGGCGGCGGCGAACGCCTTCTCGGCGTCGGCCACGGCCCCGGCCAGGGCGTCCGGGTCGAGCAGGGCAACCTGCTTCGGGTCGTACGGATCGTTGCGGTAGGTCATGGTGAACGGGCACTCCCTCACGGCGGCGCCGGCCCTTCCACAGGTCGGCGAGGCGAGTCTACGGACGCGCGGCTCCGCCGCAGCCCGCCGGTGGGGAGTCGTGCAGGGGGAAGGGTCAGGCCCGCCGCCCGCCGACACCGGCGGGCTGGCTAAACGAACGCCGTGGCGCGTTCATCACGAGGCGGACTCCCCTGCTGTGTGCGGCGCGGCTGTCGGCCTACCCGTGGCTGTCGGCCGACGCAGTGCTCTCGCGGAAGAATACAGGCAGACGGCCGCCGCCGCAGCCAGGTTCAGGCTCTCCGCCCGACCGTGCAGCGGCACCCGGACGCGGGCGTCGGCGACCGCGGTCAGCTCCTCGGGCAGGCCGTGCGCCTCCGAGCCGAACAGCCACCCGGTGGGCGCGGCGAGCCGGCCGGCGTCGGCGAGGTCGTCGAGGTCGCTGTCGCCGTACCCGGTGGTGGCGAAGATGGACAACCCGGCGGCCCGCAGCGCCTCGACCACCCCGACCGGGTCGTCGGCGCGGACCACGTCGACGTGGAACAGGCTGCCGGCGGAGGCCCGCACGCACTTGCCGTTGTACGGGTCGACGGCCTCACCGGCGAAGACCACCGCGCCGGCGCCTGCCGCGTCGGCGGTGCGCAGCACCGTCCCGGCGTTGCCCGGATCACGGATCCCGGCCAGCACCGCGACCAGGCGCGGCCGGCGCGCCAGGGCGTCGTCCAGGGGGACGTCGAGATGCCGGCAGACCGCCACCAGGCCCTGCGGGGCCACGGTCTCGGTGAGCGCCGCGAGGGCGTCGTCGGTGACCTCGGAGACCGGCACGTCGGCCCGGGCGGCGGTGGCGGCGAGGTCGGCGTACCGGTCCAGCGCGGCCGGCGTGCCGAACAGCTCGACCGCCGTGCCACCGTGCGCGAGCGCCTCGCGGACGGCCTGCGGCCCCTCGGCCAGGAACCGGCCGGCCTGGTCGCGGTCGCGCCGACGGTGCAGCCGGCGGGCCGCCGCGACCCTGGGGGTACGCGGGGTGAACGGGCCGGAGACGGCGTCGAGGCGTCTCCCCTGCGACGGTGAGTGCATGGGAGACGCCTCGATCTGCCGTACGGGTGGGTCAGGCGGCCTGGGCCGCGGCGCCACCGGTGCCCTCGGCCGCCACGGCGGCGCGGGCCAGCTCGACGATCGCCGCGAAGGCGGCGGCGTCGTTGACGGCCAGGTCGGCCAGGATCTTACGGTCGACCTCGATGCCGGCCAGGCGCAGGCCCTGGATCAGGCGGTTGTAGGTCATGCCGTTGGCCCGGGCCCCGGCGTTGATCCGCTGGATCCAGAGCTGCCGGAAGTCGCCCTTGCGGTCGCGACGGTCCCGGTAGGCGTACTGCATCGAGTGCAGCACCTGCTCCTTGGCCTTGCGGTAGAGCCGGGAGCGCTGACCGCGGTAACCGCTCGCGGACTCCAGCAGGGTACGACGCTTCTTCTGGGCGTTAACAGCCCGCTTGACGCGTGCCATCTCAACTCCTTCTTCGGTTCAGGTGGCGCGCGTCAGCGGCCGAGCAGCTTCTTGATGCGCTTGGTGTCGGCCTTGGCCAGCTCGACCGTGCCGGTCAGCCGACGGGTCCGGGTGCTGGCCTTCTTCTCCAGGTTGTGGCGGAGGCCGGCCTGCTGGGCAACGATCTTGCCCTTGCCGGTCACCTTGACCCGCTTGCCCATACCCGTGTGGCTCTTCATCTTCGGCATGTGGAACGTCTCTCCCTGTTACTGGCCGCTGGTGTCAGCGGTCGGGCCGGTCTCGCCGGCTGCGGCGGTGTCGCCGGCCGTCGGGGCCTCGCCACCTGCCGGGGCTACGGACTCCTCCACGGCACGGTCCCGAGGTCCGCCGCGGGACGCCGTGGCGGCGACCGCGGAGGCCTTCACGGCCCGGTGCGGAGCGAGCACCATGATCATGTTTCGACCGTCCTGCTTCGGAGCGGCCTCGACGTATCCCAGGTCCGTGATCTCGGACTCGAGCCGGCGCAGGAGCCGGTAACCCAGCTCCGGGCGGCTCTGCTCGCGACCGCGGAACATGATCGTCACCTTGACCTTGTCGCCCGCCTTGAGGAACCGCACCACGTGACCCTTCTTGGTCTCGTAGTCGTGCGGGTCGATCTTCGGCCGGAGCTTCATCTCCTTGATGACGGTCTGCTGCTGGTTACGCCGCGCTTCGCGCGCCTTGAGTGCGCTCTCGTATTTGAACTTGCCGAAGTCCATGAGCTTGCACACCGGCGGGCGCGCCATCGGCGCAACCTCGACCAGGTCCAGGTCGACGTCCGCGGCCAGCTGCAGGGCGCGCTCCAGCGGGACGATGCCCACCTGCTCACCCTCAGGACCGACCAGTCGGACCTCACGTGCCCGGATCTGCTCGTTCACGCGTGGTTCGACGCTGATGGGGCCTCCTCGAGTCGAGTGTCCTACGGTGCCGACTCCGCGGGCTCCCGGGCGGGAGCCGACCCGGAAAGCAGAAGGCCCCGGCGTATGCCAGGGCCCACTCGACCGGTCGGCACGATCACAGGATCGCGCATCCGGGATCGGGACGTGCCCGAAACCGGGGACCGGACCCGGACGCCTGGGCGGCGACTCGGGTGGGAGCGGGCGCTCCGCTTCGCGACCGCCCGCTCGTCAGGGACGGGGGCAGTCTGGTCGACTCCGCAACACTACACCCCCGACCCAGGCGCACCCAAACCGGGCCGCAGGTCAGCGGGGTGCCGAGTGGCCGGCGGCGAGCCCGGCCAGGTGCGCCTGGTGCAGGCGACGCAACGCGCGGACCGCCTCGACCGCGCTCTCCTTGTCGGCGGCCTGCAACGCGACCATCGGCAGCAGGTCGTCGTCGTGCAGCTCCAGGCTGGCCCACGGGGCGCCCCGGTCGAACCGGACCCCGCGGATCACCTCCCAGGGCAGCTCGTACGAGCCGATCACGTTGCGCACCCGCACGCCGTTCGCGTCCGCCACCACGCGGGGGCGGGTGAACAGCAGGAACCCGAGCGCGCCGAAGACGCCAAGCCCGACCATGGCGAACTGGTCGCCGCGCTGGAACGAGCCGTAGCCGTCGCCGGTGGCGCCGGTAAGCGAGGTCGCGACCAGGCTGAACACCACGAGCAGCGTGATCGCCGCCGCCCAGCAGACCACCCGGACGCGGCGGGGCCGCACGGTCACCACGGAATCGCTCACCCGACCAGTCTGCCATCCGGCTCGCGCTCGCGTTCGGCCGCCACACGGGCCGGCACCCGCCGCCGGACGCCTGCCACCAGCACCGCCAGCAGCGTGAGCACGGCGCCGGCGAGCACCGGGAGCCGGACGCCAGGCCCGCCGGGCAGCGCCAGATCCAGCAGCAGCGCGCCGCCGAGCTGCCCCGCCACAAGCGCCAGCCCGGTCCGCAGCACCCCCGCGGCGCGGACGCCGACAAGCAGGGCGAGCACGATGCCGACGCCGAACACGCCGCCGACGTAGAGCCACCACTGCGTCGGCCAGGCCGCGTGGTCGCCGAACGCGCCGGCCAGCACCGCCACCGCGCCGATCAGCGACGAGCTGACCACGAAGTTCACCGCCAGCCCGGCGGCCGGCCCGATCCCGGCCGCGACCCGGCCGTTGAGCGCGGACTGGAGCGACACCGCCAGCCCGCCGACGACCGAGAGCAGCACCATCCCGACCGCCAGGTCGCCGACCGGCCGGCCGAGCTGCGCGAGCGCCACCGCGCCGACGCCGAGCGCCGCCCCGGCCACCCGGGGCACGGTGAACGGCAGCCGCCCGACGGCGGCCAGCCCGGCCCGGTCGACGGTCAGGCCGCCGAGGCTCCCGCCGGCCACCTGGGCGATCGTGAACACCGCCACCCCGAGCACCGGCACCACCACCGGCGCGGTCAGCACGATCACCGCGCCGCCGACCCCGCCGAGGTAGGACCACCAGGGCAGGCGGGCCCGGCGCAGCCCGGCCAGCCCGGTCCGCATCGACGGCACCACGGCCAGCCCGACAAGCACGATCAGGCAGCCGCCCACGTTGTTGACCACGGCGCCGAGCACCGGGTCACCGGCCCGCTCCCCCAACTCGGCGTTGATCACGCCCTGGGCGGCGGACGCCATGCCACCCAGGACGACGACGGTCAGCGCGGCCGGGAGCGGCAGCGGCCTCACAGCCGACAGGCGTGGATGTTGGTGACCAGGATCGCCCGGGCGCCCAGCTCGTACAGCTCGTCCATGATCCGGTGCACGTCGTCGCGGAGCACCATCGCCTGCACCGCGACCCAGCCCTCCCGGTGCAGCGGCGAGACCGTGGGCGACTCGATGCCGGGGGTGAGCGCGCTGGCCCGGTCGAGCAGCCCGGCCGGCACGTCGTAGGCGAGCATCACGTAACGGCGGGCGACGAGCACCCCGTGCAGCCGGCGTTCCAGTTGCTCCTGCTGGGCGGCGCCGGGCGCGCCGGCCCGGCGGACAAGCACCGCCGAGGAGCGCAGCAGCGGCTCGCCGAAGACCACAAGCCCGGCCTGGCGCAGGGTGGCGCCGGTCTCCACCACGTCGGCGACCACGTCGGCCACGCCGAGGCGGATGGCGTTCTCCACCGCGCCGTCGAGCCGGATCACCTCGGCCTTGACGTCCAGCTCGGCCAGGTGCCGCTCGACCAGACCCGGGTACGCGGTGGCGATCCGGTGGCCGCCCAGCTCCCGTACGTCGTCCACGTCCTGCGGGCGGGCGGCGAACCGGAAGGTGGCCCGGCCGAAGGCGAGGTCCACCACCTCCTCGGCCGGCGCGCCGGAGTCGATCAGCAGGTCCCGGCCGGTGATGCCGACGTCCAGGTCACCGGAGCCGACGTAGGTGGCGATGTCCTTGGGGCGCAGGTAGAAGAACTCGATGTCGTTTGGCTCGTCCCGGCAGACCAGGTCCTTCGGGTCGGTGCGCTGGCGGTAGCCCGCCTCGCGCAGCATCTGGGCGGACTTCTCGGCCAGGGCGCCCTTGTTGGGTACGGCGACACGCAGCATGGGAGTGCTCCTTCGTTCGATCGGATGATCAGCGGACGGGCACTCAGAGATGTCGGTAGACGTCCTTCAGCTCCAGACCTGTCGCAAGCATCAGCACCTGCGCCTGGTAGAGCAGCTGGGAGATCTCCTCCGCGGTCCGTTCCGGGCCCTCGTGCTCGGCCGCCATCCACGACTCGGCCGCCTCCTCGACGACCTTCTTGCCGATGAAGTGCACGCCCTTGGCGAGCGCGTCGACCGTGCCCGAGCCCGGGGTGCCGGCGGCGGCCTTGGCCTGCAGCTCGGCGAACAACTCCTCGAACGTCTTCACGGAAGCCGATTCTTCCAGCCGGCCCGGACGAGCGCGTCCACCGGGTCCACCCGCGTCGCCCACCTCACCACTGCGGCCCGCCGGGCAGTCCGGCGAGGAAGGAGCGGACGGCGGCGGCGAACTCGGCCGGGCGCGCGGTGGGCACCGCGTGGCCGGCGTCGACGGTGACCAGGCGCGCGGCGGGGATCCGGGCGGCCATCCGGGCCAGCTCGCGCTGCGGGAGGTGACTCGTCGGGCCGCCGGCCACCACCAGGGTCGGCGCGGTGATCTCCGCCAACCCCGCCCACCACGTGGGAGGCGGGGCGTTGAGTTCGGCGACCACCGCCTGCCGGGCGGCCCAGTCGTAGGGCAGCGGCCCGTCCGGCCGGGGCGGCAGCCGCAGGCCGAGCGGCACCGGCGGGGGCGGTTCGACGAGCACCAGCGCCGCCACCCGGTCCGGGTGGGCCCGGGCGACCAGGTGGGCCGCGACCGCGCCCGAGGAGTGGCCCAGCAGGGCGACCCGGGGCAGCGCCAGCGCGTCGAGCAGCCCCAGCACGTCGTCCCGGACCAGCTCCAGCGAGTACGCCTCAGCGGGCCCGGTCGCGCCGTAGCCGCGCAGGTCGGGCGCGTACGTGCGGGTGGTGTCGCCGAGCGCGGCGGCCAGCGCGGCCCAGCTCTCTCCCGAACCGGCGCCGCCGTGCAGCGCGACAAGCGGCCGGCCGCTGCCCGGACCCCACCTCCGATAGCCCACCCGCAGCCCCCGCAGCTCCGCGTACGCGATCTCGGCCACCGGGGCAGTCAACCACGCCCGCCCCGCGCCGCGAAACGCCCCGGACCACCTAACGGACATCCCTCCCGCACACCCCTGAGCCGGATCTCGAAGGAAAGCCCCTCCCCCGAGTCCATCGCCCGCCAAGACCTCGCGCAATGACGTCGATCTTGGACTTGCGGCACCTCCGATACCAGCCCAGAACCGACATACCCTGGCACCACAAGCCCAAGATCGACGAACCCAACCCGCCCCTGCGGAGGCCAAGCGGGTGATCATGAAGTTGACGTCAGCCCGCGTCCGTTTTGTCGCCGCCAACTTCATGATCACCGCGGCGGCGGCGGGTGGGGGGTGGGACAGTTAGGCGAAGCCGACGCGGTGGGCGGTTGCGGCGTCGAGGGCGCGGACGGCGAGGGCGGCGTCCAGGGCGGCTACGGTGGCCGCCCAGCCCTTGTCCTCGGCCGAGCCGGGCAGCCCGGCCCGGTCCCGGGCCTGCTCGATGGTGTCCACCGTGAGCACGCCGTGCGCCACCGGCTTGCCCTCGTCGAGCGCCACCCGGGTCAGCCCCTCGGTGACCGACTGGCAGACGTAGTCGAAGTGGGCGGTCGCGCCGCGCACCACGACGCCGAGCGCGACCACCACGTCGAAGCGCCGGGCCATCGCCTGGGCCACCACCGGCAGCTCCACCGAACCGGCCACCCGGGCCACCACGGCCCGCGCGCCGCACGCCTGCGCGGCGGCCACCGCCCGGTCGGCCATGTGGTCGGTCAGCTCACCGTGCCAGCGCGCGGCCACCACGCCGACGGTCATCCCGGCGGCGTCCACCTCGGTCACGCCCGGCTCCCCGAAACCCGCCATCGTCCTACGCTCCCCTCTCGTCACCGGCGACCGGACGCCCCATCGGTGCCTCGGTCACCTCGCCCACCTCGTCCAACCCGTCCAGCAGGTGGCCCATCCGGTCCCGCTTGGTGCGCAGGTAGCGCACGTTCTCCGGGTTGGACCGCACCGGCAGCCCCTCCCGGCCGGTGACGGTGAGGCCGTACCCCTCCAGGCCGGCCCGCTTGGCCGGGTTGTTCGTCAGCAGCCGCATCGAGCGGACGCCGAGGTCGTACAGGATCTGCGCGCCGGTGCCGTAGTCCCGCGCGTCGGCCGGCAGCCCCAGGTCGAGGTTCGCGTCCACGGTGTCACGTCCCTGGTCCTGCAACTGGTACGCCTGGAGCTTGTGCAGCAGGCCGATGCCGCGGCCCTCGTGCCCGCGCATGTAGAGCACCACCCCGCGCCCCTCCTGGGCGACCCGGGCCAGTGCGGCCTGCAACTGTGGCCCGCAGTCGCAGCGCAGCGAGCCGAACACGTCCCCGGTGAGGCACTCGGAGTGCACCCGGACCAGCACGTCCCGGCCGTCGCCGAGGTCGCCGAAGACAAGCGCGACGTGCTCGGACGGGTCGTGCTCGGCGCGGTAGCCGAGCGCCCGGAACACGCCGTACGGGGTGGGCATCCGCGCCTCGGCGGCCAGCTCGACCTGCTTCTCGGTGCGCCGCCGGTGCGCGATCAGGTCGGCGATGGTGACGAGCGTCAGCCCGTGCTCGGCGCAGAACTTCTCCAGGTCCGGCAGGCGCATCATGGTGCCGTCGTCGTTGACCAGCTCGCAGAGCACCCCGGCCGGGCGCAGCCCGGCCAGCCGGGTCAGGTCCACCGCCGCCTCGGTGTGCCCGGGGCGGCGCAGCACCCCGCCCGCCCGGGCCCGCAGCGGCACCACGTGCCCCGGACGGGCCAGGTTGGTCGGGTCGGTGCCGGCGTCGGCGAGCAGCCGGATGGTGTGCGACCGGTCGGCGGCCGAGATGCCGGTGCTGACCCCCTCCCGGGCGTCCACGGTCACCGTGTACGCGGTGCCGCGCCGGTCCTGGTTGGTGTGGTGCATCGGCGGCAGGTCCAGCCGGTCGCACTCGGACTCGGTAAGCGGCACACAGACGTAGCCGGAGGTGTGGCGGACCATGAACGCGAGCAGTTCGGGCGTGGCCAGCTCGGCCGCGAAGATCAGGTCGCCCTCGTTCTCCCGGCTCTCGTCGTCGACCACGACCACGGGCCGGCCGGCGGCGATGTCCGCCACCGCCTGTTCGATCGAACCGAAGCTTGTCACGCCACGACCTCCGAGTACGTCGCCGGGATCGGGGTGCGCACGACGGTCCGCGAGGTACGCCACCAGGTGTGGAAGCCGGCCGCGCAGAACGCGCCGTAGACCAGGTACATGGCCGCCGACGGGTAGAAACCGCCGCGCAGCAGCAGCGGCACGCCTACCGCGTCGACGGCGATCCAGACCAGCCAGAACTCCACCCAGCCGCGGGCCATGCCGTAGGTGGCAAGCAGGCTGCCGACCAGGATCCAGGCGTCCGGCAGCGGCCCCCACGAGCCGAGCGCGGCAAGCACCGGGTACGCGGCGGCGGTGCCGACGGCCGCGGCGACGAGCAGGCCGAGCCGCTCCCGCCAGGTGGCCCAGCGGGGCACCACGGCCGGTTCCGCGCCGCTTCCGGCCCGGCGGTTCCGCGACCAGCGCCACCAGCCGTAGACGCTCACCGCGAAGAAGAAGACCTGGCGGCCGGCCTGACCGTAGAGGTCGTGCGCCTGCGGGGTGGCGAAGGCGCCGCCGAGGAACACGGTGAACAGCAGCCCGTTGCCGATCATGCCGACCGGCCAGGCCCACACCACCCGGCGCAGCCCGAGCAGCGCCGAGACCAGCCCGAACACGTTGCCCACGACCTCCCGGACCAGCACCGGCGAACCGGCCACGTGCACCTGGGCGTCCAGCAGCCAGGCGATCGGGCCTGTCACCTGGCACCCCCCATCAGCCGCTCGACGTACTTGGCCAGCACGTCCACCTCCAGGTTGACCGGGTCGCCGGGCGCTTTGGCGCCGAGCGTGGTGAGTTTCAGGGTGGTCGGGATCAACCCGACGGTGAACCAGTCGTCGCCCACCTCCGCGACGGTGAGCGACACGCCGTCGACGGTGATCGAGCCCTTCTCCACCACGTAGCGGGCCAGCCCGGCCGGCAGCCGGAACCGGACCGTCTCCCACTGCGCGGCCGGTTCCCGGGCGGTCACCTCGCCGACGCCGTCGACGTGCCCCTGCACCAGGTGCCCGCCGAGCCGGCTGTTCAGCGCGGCGGCCCGTTCCAGGTTGACCGGGTCGCCGGGGCGCAGCGCCCCGAGCGCGGTGCGGCGCAGCGTCTCGCCCATCACGTCGGCGGTGAAGACGCCCGCGTCGACGTCGACCACGGTCAGGCACACCCCGTTGACCGCGATGGAGTCGCCGTGCCTGGCGTCGGAGGTGACGAGCGGGCCGCGGATGGCGACGAGCGCCGAGTCGTCCCCGGTCTCGGTGCTCCGGACGATCTCGCCCAGCTCCTCGACGATGCCGGTGAACATGTTCAGGCCTCCCTCTTCCGGGGCAGCGCGGTGATCCGCAGGTCGGGACCGACGGGCGTAACGTCGGTGATCTCCAGGTCGATGGCATCGGCGATTGTCGTCACGCCCGCGTCCGCGAGCGCGGTGGGGCCGGCGCCGAGCAGCTTCGGCGCGACGTAGCCGACGATCCGGTCGACCAGGCCGGCGGCGAGGAACGCGCCGGCAAGCGTGGGGCCGCCCTCCAGCAGCGCGGCCCGCACGCCGCGGTGGTGCAGCTCGGCGAGGAGCGCCGCCAGGTCGACCCGGCCGTCCGGGCCGGCGCCGACCTCCGCGGCGGTCGCCACCCAGGTGCGCGCGGCGCCGTCGCGGACCCGGGCGTCGGCCGGGGTACGCCCCGAGCTGTCCACCACGACCCGCAGCGGCTGCCGGATGGCGAGCGTGCCGTCGCGCAGGTTGCGCGCGGTGAGCCGGGGATCGTCGGCGAGCACGGTGCCCACCCCGGCCAGCACCGCGTCGACGGTGCCGCGTAGCGCATGCACGTCGGTGCGGGCCGCCTCCGAGGTGATCCACATGCTGGTGCCGTCGGCGGCGGCGGAGCGCCCGTCGAGCGTGGCCGCGTACTTCCAGATGACGTACGGCCAGCCGCGGCGCATCGAGGTGAGCCAGGCGACGTTGCCGGCCCCGGCCTCCTCGGCGCGTACCCCGAGGGTGACCTGGATCCCGGCGGCGCGCAGCGTGGCCGCGCCGCCGGAGGCCACCGGGTTGGGGTCGGGCACGGCGATCACCACGCGGGCGACACCGGCGGCGATGAGCGCGTGGCTGCACGGGCCGGTGCGACCGGTGTGGTCACAGGGTTCAAGCGTGACCACCGCGGTGCCGCCGCGGGCGCGCGTGCCGGCCTGCGCCAGCGCGACGATCTCGGCGTGCGGTCCGCCGGCGTACGCGTGGAAGCCCTCGCCGACGACCTCGCCGTCGGCGTCGAGCAGCACGCAGCCGACGATCGGGTTGGGGCTTGTGGCGCCGAGGCCGCGGGCGGCGAGCGTGACGGCACGACGCATCGCTTCGTCGACGGAGACGCTCGCCATGGCCTGCCCTGCCCTCCCGCTCGCCTGTCACGCGCGGGCGGGGTGGGGGGCAGCGGCACGGTGGCCGCGGACACGCGGCGGCGGAGATCCCGGGAACGGCATGGCCGGCCCCGGGGAGCCCACGAGGCGGCTGAGGGTGCTCAGCGGCCAGCGGGCCTCCCCCGTTCCGCGCGCTGTCTCCCATCCGGACTTTCTGGGGGCGGACGAGCCGCACCCCAACCGTCGGCCCCGGATTCTCACCAGGTCCACCGTCCGGCCGAAGCCGTCCGGGTCGCGGGCTTACCACGGTCGGACCGTGGATCACCGCCGGTTCGGAATTTCACCGAGCCCCGCCAGCGCGTGGTGGGTACCCCGGAAGTCTTACACGTTCCGGCGCGACGCGCGCCACAGAGGCGAGCTACCTCACAGGCGCGGGCGTCCGGTCAGGTGACGCCGCGGCGGCGGTCGACCGCCACGTACGAGCCGGGTTGGCTCTTGGCCACCGTCTTCATCTCCGACGCCACGGCGATGGCCTCCAGCGGGTCGGTGAACCGCTTGCCGCTGTCGGACAGCGACACGCCGATGGAGAGGGTGACGAGCGCGGCCCGGCGGATGTTGCCCCGCCGGTCCTTCAGCTCGACGAAACCGCGCTCCCGGTCGGTGGGGTCGTAGAGCGTGTCGGCGGCCCGCTCGAAGTCGACCACCGCGCGGCTGGTCAGCGGCCGGACCTGGGTGGGCGCGCAGACGATGACGAAGTCGTCGCCGCCGACGTGGCCGAGGAAGGCCGGCGGCAGCCCGATCGACACCACCGCCCGGTGCAGGCTGCGCGCCAGCGCGGAGATGAACTCGTCGCCGCGGACGAAGCCGTACCGGTCGTTGACGCTCTTGAACCGGTCGATGTCGACGTAGCCGACGGCGTAGTCGACGCCGCTGCGCACCCGGTCGCTGATCTCCCGCCGGATGCGGCTGTTGCCGGGCAGGCCGGTCAGTGGGGAGACCTCGCGGAACTCCTTGTTGCGGCGCAGCGTGGAGCTGACCCGGGCGACCAGCTCGGCGGTGTCGAACGGCTTGACCAGGTAGTCGTCGGCACCGGCGCTGAGCCCGTTGACCTTGTCGGAGGTCATCCCCTTGGCGGTCAGCATGATCACCGGCAGCGCCGAGGTCATCGGGTCGGCGCGCAGCCGGCGGGTCAGCTCCAGGCCGTCGACGCGGGGCATCATGAGGTCGACCACGGCCAGGTCCGGCCGTTGCCGTTCGATGACCTCGAGCGCCTCCTGGCCGTCGGCGGCGTGCAACACCTCGAAGCCGTGCAGGCGCAGGTTGAACTCGACGAAGCGGGCGATGTCCTCGTCGTCGTCGACGACCAGGATGACGTCGGGGCGGTCGCCGGCCGGGTCCATCTCAGGCCCCGGTCGTCGCGCGTTCCGCCAGGCCCCGCAGGCGGCGTACGGCCTCGGCCGGATCGTCGGCGCCGTAGACCGCGGTGCCGGCGACGAACGCGTCGGCGCCGGCGGCGGCGGCCTGCTCGATGGTGTCCGCGGCGATGCCGCCGTCGACCTCGATGCGCAGCTCCAGGTGCCCGCTGTCCACGTGCCGGCGGGCGGCGCGCACCTTGTCCAGCAGCGACGGCAGGAAACGCTGGCCGCCGAAGCCGGCCTTGATCGTCATGATCAGCAGCGTGTCGAAGCTGGGCAGCAGGTCCAGGTACGGCTCGATCGGGGTGTCCCGGTCGATCGCCAGCCCCGCCTTCGCCCCGGCCGAGCGCAGGTCCTTGGCGAGCGCCACCGGGTCGTCGCACGCCTCGGCGTGGAACGTCACGTTGTAGGCGCCGGCGTCGGCGTACCCGGGCGCCCAGCGGCGTGGATCGGTGATCATGAGATGCACGTCGAACGGGATCTCGGTCACGGCGAGCAGGCTCTGCACCACCGGCAGGCCGATGGTCAGGTTGGGCACGAAGTGGTTGTCCATGACGTCCACGTGCAGCCAGTCGGCGGCGGACTCCACGGCGCGGACCTCGTCGGCGAGGCGGGCGAAATCGGCGGCCAGGATGCTTGGCGCGACGACGGGCGGCGGTACGGTCACGGGGCCAGTGTACGAACGCGCTCGCCGGCCGGCTGCGGCGCGGCACCACGAGGAACAGGCTGTGATCCTTCGATCACCTGTCGTACAGTATCGGCCCGCATGGACGTGGAATCGGCACGAATAGTCGTGTGTGACTGGCCGATCGATTGAAAGATGGCGAAACTCCTACCGGGACGGTCACATATGCTGCACGCCCGGGCGCGGGGGCGCCGCACGGGCCCGCGGCGACCGGATGCCATCTCTCCGGCGAAAGGGCGGACAATGCGACGGTGGCTCCACACGCTCGCGCTTGTCGGCGCGGTGACGGCGACGCTCGCCGGCTGCGCCCCGGCGCACCGGGCCGACGGGGACCTCATCGACGACTGGGCGGCGTTGCCCGCGCCGCGGCTGTTCGTCCCGGCCACCGACGCGTGCCTGCCGCGGCTGACCGCGGTGGTGCAGGCGGCCACCTACGAGACGGTGGACTGCGCGGGCAGCCACCTGGCCGAGGCGGTCCACGTCGGCGCGTTCACCGGGCGGGCCGCGAGCGGCGCCCGCCCGGAGCCGGGCTCACCGGAGCTGCGCAACGCCCGGACCGAGTGCGACCAGCGGGCCCGGGAAATGATCGGCGGGGACTGGCACGCCGCCCGGCTCACCCTGAACATCGCGCTGCCGCCGGCGACCGCATGGATGGCCGGCGCCCGCTGGTTCCGCTGCGACCTGGCCGAGACCGACAGCATCGACAACACCCGGCCAGTCAACCGGGTGGGCAGCCTGCGCGGCGCGCTCGTCGGCGACAACCCGCTCGTGCACAGGTGCTTCGACCCGAAGCTGATCGGCGCGAACCTCAACTACATGGCGCCGGTGCTGTGCACCGAACCGCACCGGGCCGAGTTCGTCGGCGTCTACTCCGAACGCGACATGAGCTGGGCGGAGTTCGCCCGGAGCGCACCGTCGGCGCACCGGCGCTGCATGACGCTTATCGCCACGTTCGCCAACGTGCCGGACAACGCCGAGCTGCCCTACCGGGCCGGGTCCATCTTCTACCCGCCGTCGCAGCGGGAGTGGGAGGAGGGCGACCGGGGGGTGCGGTGTTTCCTGTGGAGCGACGACCGCAAACTGACCCGCTCGATGCGCGACGTCGGCCCCGAGGGACTACCCGTGATCTAGGGGCCGGTGCCGTATGCTGCGTCGCCGAGGCGTACCGGTCGGCCGGGCGGCGCCGGACGGCGGGGAGGTCGGTTGCGATGCGGCGATGGTGGGCGGCGGTCGCCGTGGGCGCGGTGGCGGTGCTGGCGCTCGGCGGTTGCCAGGCGCCGGCCGGGGTCGACCGCGACCTGACCGACGAGTGGCCGGCCTTCGCCGCCCCGGTGGGCTTCGTGCCGAAGACCGACGTCTGCCATCCCACCGTCGCCGACGTCGGCTACCTCAGCGGCTACCAACCTGTCGACTGCGCCGCCGAGCACCGGGCCGAGACGCTGCACGTCGGCACGCTCACCGGCCCGGAGGCCGAACGCTCCGCGCCACCGCGGGCCGGTTCGGCGGGCATCCGCACCGCGAACGCCGAGTGCGCCCGCCAGGTGACCCGGGCGGTCGGCGCCGACTGGCGCTCCGGTCGGTTGCAGATGTCCGTGGTCTTCCCGTCGGCCCTGGCCTGGTCCGGCGGCGCCCGCTGGTACCGCTGCGACGTCGCGGAGGTGTCGGACCTGGACGAGGGCAACGTGACCGCACGCACCGGCAGCCTGCGCGGCGCTCTCAAGCGCGGCTCACCGCTGGCGCTCGCCTGCTTCAACCCGAAGCTGAGCAAGGACGAGGTCCAGGCGATGCGGCCGGTGGCCTGCACGGCGAAGCACCACGCCGAGTTCGTCGGGATCTACCAGGCGCCCGACATCACCTACGCCGAGTTCCAGCGCACCTCGCTGCGGGCGCACAAGGCCTGCCGGGGGCTGATCGCGAAGTACGCCAAGCTGCCGAACGACGGCAACCTGCAGTACCGGGCCGGCACCATCATCTACCACCCGTTCGAGCAGCAGTGGCGCGACGGGGACCGGGGCGTGCAGTGCTTCCTCTGGGTGTCCGACCGGACGCTCACCCGCTCGGTCCGGGGCGCCGGCGGGAAGGCGCTGCCGGTCACCTGAGCCGGGGGCGGGGCGGGGGCCCCGCCCGCCCCCCCCCGGGCGCGCCCCCGACCCGGGGCGGGACGGGGGGGGTTGAGAAGCGGGGGTGGTGCG
>NZ_JAXCFT010000026.1:0-57337 GCF_056150385.1 Micromonospora marincola
CTGCACCCGCATCCCGGTCACCGGCAGCAACCCCAAGGCCAAACGCGTCGAATTCCGCGTCCCCGACCCCTCGGCAAACGTCTACCTCGCCTTCTCCGCGATGATGATGGCCGGCCTCGACGGCATCAAAAGCAAAATCGAACCCCCGGCCCCCATCGACAAGGACCTCTACGACCTGCCCCCCGAGGAATGGGGCGACGTCAAGCAGGTCCCCGGCTCACTCCCGGCAGTCCTCGACTCACTCGAAGCCGACCACGACTACCTGCTCGACGGCGGCGTGTTCACACCCGACCTGATCTCCACCTGGATCGACTGGAAGCGGGCCAACGAGGTCGACCCGGTGCGCCTACGCCCCACCCCGCACGAGTTCGCCATGTACTACGACTGCTGAGCACGCTCGTCAGCACCGGCCGGGCCGGCTCCGCGACAGCGCGGGGCCGGCCCGGCCGTTTCCCGGGGCTCCGGGCGGATCAGCCGGCGGCGTGCCGGCGGCGCAGCCCGGCCCGGGCACCCGCCACCACGACGGCCACCACAAGCGCGGTCATCAGCACCGCGCCCGGCGCCTTGGTGAACCGGGCCAGGTTGGTGCCGTCGGGCAACGTGAGCACCGACGCCACCACGCAGGGCGCCACGAACCAGACCGTCCGGGCCGGCGACGCCACCGCCACCGCGAGCAGGGCCAGCGGCCAGATCGCGTACCAGGGGTGGAAGACCGGGGCGAGCAGCACCGTGGCGGCGAGCGCCAGGCCGGCGCCGAGCAGCGCCACCCGCGTCCGGGCCGTCGCCTCCGGACCCGCCGCCCCCGGGCCGGTGTCGTCGCGCCGGCGCAGCGCCGTCCACGCCCGCCACCAGAGCGCCCCCAGCACCCCGGCCAGCAGCACCAGCCCGACCGCCCGGGCCACCGGCACCGCGTGCGGATGGCGGCCGGCCAGCTCACCGGCGTAGTCGACCACGAAACCGACAGCGGTCGGCGGCGAGGTCCACTGCTGGGAGTCGGCGCTGTGGCCGAGGCCGTCCACCCAGCCCAGCCCGAGGCCGGTGGCGAGCGAGACGACGAGCAGCGTGCCGAGCACCACCGCGGCCAGCCGGCCGCCGTCGCGCACCAGGGCCCGCCAGGTGTGGCGGCCGGGCACGGCGGCGAGCGCCGCGAACGGGAGCACCACCACGGCGGTAGCCTTCACCGCGACCGCCAGGCCCAGCAGCACCCCGGCCACCAGCAGCGCGCGGAGCCGGACCGGCCGGCCGACCAGGACCAGCAGCCCGGCCAGGAGCAGGCCGAACGCGAGCGCGTCGTTGTGCGCGCCGGCCACCAGGTGCACGCCGACGAGCGGGCAGGCCAGCACCAGCCACACCGCCCGCCGGGCCGGCACCCCGGCGGCCCGGGCCAGGCCGGGCAGGCAGTACGCGACGAGCAGCACCCCGGCCACCGCGACCACCCGGAGCAGCACGATCGCCCCGACCAGGCCGCCCCCGGCGAGCACCGCCAGGCCGGCCAGCAGGACGAACAACGGCCCGTACGGCGCTGGGGTGTCCCGCCAGATCGGCGACACCGAATCGGTCCACGGGCAGCCGGCAACGGCGACCCCCACCCGGTACGGGCTGACGCCCTCCGTCCAGGTCCAGCCCTGGCAGACGTACGAGTAGACGTCGCGGCTGCCAAGCGGCGGCCCGGCCAGCAGCGGCAGCGCCCAGAGCCCGGCGGTCAGGTACGCCCACCGGCCGGACGGGGCACCCCAGTGCAGCGACCACCAGGCGCCCACCAGCAGCACGGTCCCCACCAGCCAGCAGCCGAGCGTCGCCGGCCCGTGCGGGGCCTGCCAGATACCGGCGAGCGTGGTCCGCGGCGGGGCGTCGGGCAGTGCCCCGCCAAGCCAACCGGCGACGGTGAGCAGGACCGCACCGGCGAGACCGGCGTAGCGGGCGAGAGCGGCGGCGACCGGCCGGACCGGCGCGTCGGGCTCGCTCACCGGCACACTCCTCAGTCCGCCCCCACCGGCTCCCGCACCTTGCGAGCCGACCGTACCAACCGCACGACCAGCACGATCACGAACAGCGTCATCAACGGCGCGCCGGGCATCTTGGTGAAGCGGGGCAGACCGGTCCCGTCGGCCAGCACCAGGAACGCCGACACCAGGGCGACGATCGAGAACCAACCGGTCCGGCGGGCGGTGGCGGCCAGCACGGCCAGCGGCCAGAGCCAGTACCACGGGTGGAACAGCGGGGCGAGCGCGACCGTGGCGACAAGCGCCAGCGCCGCGTGCCAGAACGGCTCACCCCGACGCCACGCCCGGAACCAGAGCCAGATCAGCAGCACGACCAGCACCATCATGCCGATCGCCCGGGTCGCCGGCAGCGCGTCGACGTGCACCCCGAACGGCGCCAGCAGATAGCCGACGGTCTGCCCGACCGCCGTCGGCGGCGAGGTCCAGGCCACCACCAGCCCGCCCTGCTCAAGGCCGCTGATGAAGCCGAGGCCGAGACCGGCGGCCAGGGTCACGGCGGCCAGCGCGGCCAGCGCGCCGCCGACCACCCACCCGCCCTCGCGGATCAGCGCCCGGATCCGGTACGGCCCGACGATCGCGGCCAGCGCCGCGAACGGCACCACCACCAGCGCGGTGACCTTGATGCCGGCGGCCAGGCCGAGCAGCAGCCCACCGGCGAGCAGCGGACCCGGCCGGCCCGGTCGGGACGCCACCACGGCCAGCCCGGCGACGAGCAGGCCGACCATCATCGCGTCGTTGTGCGCCCCGGAGGCCAGGTGCACCGGCACCAGCGGGCTCGCAAGCGCCAGCCAGAGCGCCCGCTCCGGCGGCACCCCGCAGCGGCGGGCCAGCGCCGGCAGCGCCCAGGCGGTCAGCGCCACCCCGGCCAGGGCGAGCAGCCGGAACAACGCGACAGCGCCCCACAGCGACCCGGTGGCCTTGACCACCGCGCCGGCGAGCAGCACGAACAGCGGTCCGTACGGCGCCGGGGTGTCCCGCCAGATGTACGAGATGGTGTCCAGCCACGGGCAGGGCAGCGCGGACACGCCCTGCTCGTACGGGTTGAGCCCGGCCGAGAAGCTGGCACCCTGACAGGCGTACGCGTACACGTCCCGGCTGCCCAACGGCGGGGCGACGAGCATCGGCAGCAGCCAGATCGCGACCGTGACGAGCACCCACCGGCTGGACGGGATCCGGTCCCGCAGCGACCACCACGCCCAGGCCAGCAGCGCGGTGCCGGCCAGCCACAACGCGATGATCAGCGGCCCGTCCGGGCCCTGCCAGATACTGACCGGGGTGGGCCGCAGGTCGCCGTCGGGCAGGGCGCCGCCGAGGTACGCGGCCACGGCGAGCAGCACCGAGCCCGCCAGGCCGGTCCAGCGCGAGAGGTGGTGAGACACATTCGCCATGCTGCCAGTACGGTGGTCCGCGATCAGGAGGTGGGCATGCGGGGCGGTCGGGTGGTGGCGGTCTCCGCCGCGTCGGCGCTCGTCCTCGCCGCGCTCTACCTGATCCTGCCGGCCACCGGCTCGGACCTGTCCGCCCAGGTCGCCCGCGCCGGTTTCTTCGCCGCGCACGGGCCGGC
This sequence comes from Micromonospora marincola, assembly GCF_056150385.1. NCBI lineage: Bacteria > Bacillati > Actinomycetota > Actinomycetes > Micromonosporales > Micromonosporaceae > Micromonospora > Micromonospora marincola. Next base: position 3,568 of record NZ_JAXCFT010000026.1, read on the forward strand.
CCTGGTCGACCTGCGCTGGTACGGCGGGGTGCACCCGTGGGGCTACAGCCTCGTCTCCCCGCCGCTGATGGCGCTGCTCGGGGTACGCCCCACAGGCGCGCTCGCGCTGCTCGCCTCGGCCACCGCGTTCGCGGCGCTGCTGGTCCGCGTCCGGGTGCCCCGGCCCCTGCTCGGCAGCCTGGTCGGGGTGGCCACGATCGCGGGCAACCTGGTCTCCGGCCGGGTCACCTACGCCCTCGGCGTCGCGTTCGGCCTGGCCGCGCTGCTCGCCCTAACCCTGCCCACCGCCTCGACGCGGTCCCGGACCGCCCGCCCGACCGGTCCGACGCCCAGCTCACGACCCACCGCGACGGCCGACCCCACCGGTCCGACGCCCGGCTCGCTGCCCGCCGGCGCGGCCGACCCCACCGGTCCGACACCCGCCGAAGCGGTCGGCCGGGTCGGGCTGTTGCGGGCCGGGGCGGCCGGCGTGACCGCGCTGCTCGCCTCGGCGGCCAGTCCGGTGGCCGGGCTGTTCGTCGGGCTCGTCGGCGTCGCGCTGCTGCTCACCCGCCGGTGGGCCGACGGCCTGCTGCTCGCCGTGCCGGCCGCCGCGCCCCTCGCCGTGACCGGGCTGCTGTTCGGCGAGGGCGGTTGGATGAACATCAGCCGGTCCGACACGGTGCACGCGGTGGTGACAAGCCTGCTTGTGGCGGCGCTTGTGGCGTACCGGCCGGTGCGGGTGGGCGCGCTGCTCTCGGCGGCCGGGGTGCTGGCGGCGGCGCTGCTGCCCACCCCGGTCGGGTTGAACGCCACCCGCCTGGTGGTGATGTTCGCGCTGCCGGTGCTGGCCGCCGCCGCGACGCCTCCCGCATGGCTCGACCCCACTCGGCTCGGCGCTGGCCGGCTCGCCGGTGGCCGGCTCGGCGCTGGCCGGCTCGGCGCTGGCCGGCTCGGCGCTGGCCGGCTCGGCGCTGGCCGGCTCGGCGCTGGCCGGCTCGGCGCTGGCCGGCTCGCGGGACGGTTTCCTCGGGGTGTCGGGGTGGTCACGCTTGCCGCGCTGCTGGCGGTGGTCTGCTGGTGGCAGCCACCGGTGGTCACGGCGGACGTACGCAGCTCCGGCGATCCGACGGCCGACCCGGCGTACTTCGCGCCGCTGCGCGCGGAGCTGGGCCGGCGCGGGCTCACCGGGCGGGTGGAGGTGCCCCCGACCCGCAACTACTGGGAGGCGGCCCGCCTCGGCGAGGTGCCGCTGGCCCGGGGCTGGCTGCGTCAGGCCGACATCGACCGCAACCCGTTGTTCTTCACCACCGTCCCCGGCGCGCCCGGCACCGGCGTCCCGCTGACCGCCGACAGCTACCGGGCCTGGCTGCTCGACAACGCGGTGCAGTACGTCGCCGTGCCCGACGCCGAGCTGTCCTGGGTGGGGCGGCCGGAGGCGGAGCTGGTGGCCGCCGGCCAGCCGTACCTGACCGAGGTCTGGTCGGACCGGCACTGGCGGCTGTACGCGGTCGCGGCGCCCACCCCGCTTGTCGGCGCCCCCGGCGAGCTGGTCCGGCAGGACGCCGCCTCGGTCACGTTCCGCGTCTCCGCGCCGGGCCCGGTCCGGATCCGGGTCCGCCACGACCGCTGGCTGACCGTCACCGGCGACGCCACGCTCTCCCCCGACGGCGACTGGCTCACCGTGACCGTCCCCCGCCCCGGCACGTACACCCTCACCGGCTGATTCCAGCATGATCCACACCAGTTCGGCGAGGTGGCGGTGTCAACAAGCAACCCGCCACGCCACCTCACCCGAGCCATGCGGAAGAGCGGGTGATCATGAAGCTGACGGCACCCACGGAGATCAACACCGCCGGCAACTTCATGATCACGGCACTGGAGGTGGGGTCGATCTTGGACTTGTGGCGGTGGATCGACGAGAGCTGGCGAGGACGGGACCGCACGGTGTTAAGCGGGGGCCCCTGCTATGCAGAATGCGTTAACAGGGGGCCCCGCCTTTCAACTCAGGGGGGCTTCGAGGATGCGCTGCACGACGGTACGGGAGTGGCGGCCGGTGCGCAGGTACTCGTCCAGGAACTCGCCCGGGTCCTCGTGGCCGAGCAGGCGCACCACGCCGGCCAGCTCCACCCCGTGCCGGGGCAGTTGGTCACCGGCCCGGCCCCGCACCAGCATCAGCGCGTCGCGGACCTGGGCGGCGAGCGTCCAGCCGGCGGCCAGCTCGGCCGCTTCCTCCGGGTAGAGCAGGCCGGCGTCGCGGGCCGCGGCCAGGACGTCGAGCGTACGGGTGCCGCGCAGCGCGGGCAGCCGGCCGGCGTGCCGGAGCTGGAGTAGCTGCACCGCCCACTCCACGTCGGCGAGCCCGCCCCGGCCCAGTTTGGTGTGGGTGGCCGGGTCGGCGCCGCGGGGCAGCCGCTCGGTCTCCACCCGCGCCTTGATCCGGCGGATCTCCACCACCTGTTCGCGGGTCAGCCCGTCGGCCGGGTAGCGCACCGGTTCGACCATCGCCTCGAACTCGGCGCCCAGCTCGGCGTCGCCGCAGACGAACCGGGCCCGCAGCAGCGCCTGCGCCTCCCACACCTTCGACCAGCGCGCGTAGTACTGGGCGTACGCGGCCAGGCTGCGGACCAGCGGACCCTGCCGGCCCTCCGGCCGCAGGTCGGCGTCGACGCCGAGCGGCGGGTCGGGGGCGGGCGCGGAGAGCAGCCGGCGCAACTCCTCGGCGATCGCGTGCGCGGCGGCGCTCGCCGCGCTCTCCTCCACCCCCGGCGGCGGGTCGTAGACGAAGAGCACGTCGGCGTCGGAGAGGTAGTTGGACTCGTACCCGCCGAGGCGGCCCATGCCGATCACGGCGAAGCGCAGCCCCGGCGGGCCGGGCTGGGCGGCCCGGGCGGCGCGCAGCGCGGCGGTCAGGGTGGCGTCGGTGACGTGGGAGAGGGCGGTGCCGACCGCGCTCACGTCCACCATGGTGGGCCGGCGTTCCCCGCCGCCCACCGGGCGCGGGGTGAGCGGGGCGAGCGACCCGGCCCGGCTGAGCACGTCGGCGGCGGCGATCCGGACCAGCTCCCGGCGGCGCAGCGCGCGGACCGCACGGGTGGCCTCGACCGGGTCGTCGTGCCGGGCCGCCGCGGCGACGAAGCCCTCGACGAGCGTCTCCCGGGGGCGCGGCGTCAGCTCGCTGTCCTCGGCCAGCAGCCGCAGCGCCTCGGGCTCCCGGGCCAGCAGGTCGGCGGCGTAGCGGGAGGAGGAGAGCACCCGGGCCAACCGGCGGGCCACCGGACCCGAGTCGCGCAGCAGGCGCAGATACCACGGGGTGCTGCCCAGCTTGTCGGAGACCTGCCGGTAGTTGAGCAGCCCGCGGTCCGGCTCGGGGGCGTCGGCGAACTCGTCCAGCAGCACCGGCAGCAGCGTGCGCTGGATCGCGGCGGTGCGGCTGACCCCGCCGGTGAGGGCCTGGAGGTGTCGCAGCGCCCCGGCCGGGTCGGCGAAGCCGAGCACCTCCAGGCGGTGCCGAGCCGCTTCCGGGGCCAGCCGCAGGCCCTCGGCCGGCACCCGGGCCACCGATTCCAGCAGCGGCCGGTAGAGCAGCTTGGCGTGCAGCCGGCGTACCTCGGTGGCGTGGGTGACCCAGCCGGCACGGAACTCCTCCATGGCGCTGCGGCCCGGGGTGGCCGCGTAGCCGAGCGCGGCGGCGAGCCACCGCAGCGCGGCCGGCTCGGTCGGCACGGTGTGGGTGCGACGCAGGCCCTGGAGCTGGAGCCGGTGCTCGACGGCGCGCAGGAAGCGGTAGCCGCGCAGCAGCGCCTCACCGTCGGCGCGGCCGACGTAGCCCCCGGCGACCAGGGCGCGCAGCGCCGGCAGGGTGCCCGGCACGCGCAGCGACTCGTCGCCGCGGCCGTGCACGAGCTGGAGCAGTTGGACGGCGAACTCGATGTCGCGCAGCCCGCCCGGACCGCGCTTGATCTCGCGTTCCAGCTCCTTCGGCGGGACGTTGTCGAGGATCTTGCGGCGCATGGACCGGACGTCGGAGACCGCCTCCGGCCGCTCGGCGGCGGTCCAGACGAGCGGGGCGAGCGCCTCGGTCCACTCCCGGGCCAGCTCCGGGTCGCCGGCTGCCGGGCGGGCCTTGAGCAGCGCCTGGAACTCCCAGGTGCGGGCCCAGCGGCGGTAGTAGGCCAGGTGGCTGGCGAGCGTCCGGACCAGCGGGCCCCGGTTGCCCTCCGGACGCAGCGCGGCGTCGACAGGCCAGGCGACCAGCCCGCAGACGTGGATCAGCCGGGTGGCGATCTGGGTGGCGGCGGTCAGGTCGTCGTCTCCGGCGGCGACGAAGATGACGTCGACGTCGGAGACGTAGTTGAGTTCGTCGCCGCCGCACTTGCCCATCGCCACCACCGCCAGCCGGGGCGGGACCGTGCCCTCGGGCAACTCGTCGACGGCGATGTCGTAGGCGGTGGCCATGGTGGCGTCGGCGAGCCGGGAGAGCGCCGCCATGGTCTGCTCCAGGCCACGCCCGCCGGTCAGGTCGGCCGCCGCGATCCGCAGCAACGCCAACCGGTACGCGTGCCGCAGCAGCGGGACCGCGCCGGTGAGTGTGGTCAGCTTGGCGGCGGCGGTCAGGTCGAGCCGGCCGTCAGCGGTCGGGGCGAGCCCGTCCGGCTCGGTGGCAAGGACCGCCCACTGCCCGGGGTTCGCCACCAGGTGGTCGCCGAGCGCCGAGGAGGCGCCGAGCACCGCGACCAGGCGGCGGCGCAGGCCGGAGTCGCCGGCCAGGGCGTCGCGGACCGCGGTCTCGTCGCCGAACCGCCGCTCGGCCTCGACGAGCCGGTGCAGCTGGCGCAGCGCCAGGTCCGGGTCGGCGGCCCGGGACAGCGCGGTCAGCAGCTCGGCGGCACGGTCGTCGGCCGGTTCCTGGGTGTCCGGGCGCCACAGGGCGAGCCCGTCCGGGCCGAGCAGGTCGACCGCGCGCGCCCCGCCGGCGCCCTCGGCGAAACCGTAGCGGGCCAGGCGCCCGCGGGCCGGCCGGGTCACCTCAGGCCCCGAGCAGCGGCAGGCTGCGGCGCGGGTTGTCGTCGCCCAGCTCGCCGAGCGCGAGCGCGGCGAACCGGATCGCGAACGGTTGCCACGCCTCCTCGACATCGGCCATCGCCCGGTCGCACGCGGCCACCACAAGCTCCGGGTCGAAGCCCAGCTCGGCAAGCATCGCGGAGTCGCGGGACCAGTCGGCGATCATCGCGGTGTCGCACTCGATGTGAAACTGGAGCCCCCACGCCCGGTCGCCGAGGCGGAACGCCTGGTGCGGATAGCGGGTGGACGCGGCCAGCAGCGTCGCGCCGTGCGGCAACTCGGTGATCTCGTCGGCGTGCCACTGGAGCACGTCGGGCATCAGCGGCACGTAGCGGAACAGCGGGTCGGTCTCGGCCGCGTCGCGCCGGCCCACCACGGTCGGCCCGACCTCCGGCCCGGACGGGCTGCGTTCCACCTGGCCGGCGTGCGCGGTGGCGAGCAACTGCGCGCCGAGGCAGATCGCCAGCGTGGGCACCCGCCCACGGACCGCCTTGCGCAGCAGCCCCTCCACCGCCGGGAACCAGGGCGCGCCGGGGCTGCCGTCGGCCAGCGGGTGGGCCTGCTGTTCGCCGCCGAGCACCACGAGCGCGGCGTACCCCTCCAGGTCGGCGGGGAGCGCGTCGCCCGCGTGCGGGCGCAGGACGCGCAGCTCCAGACCCCCCTCGGTGAGCCACTCACCCAGGCGGCGGAGGTCGTCGGTCGGGTCGTTCTCGATCACCAGCGCGGTCGCCACGACGTCGAGGCTAGCCGGTGTGCCCACGCGCGAGCGGTGCGGCTCGGCGGCACTAGGCTCGCGGACGTGCCCACCGACGACTGCCTGCGCCCACCGGCCCTGCGTCCCGGCGACGCGGTGATGCTCGTGTCGCCGTCCGGGCCGACCCGTCCCGAGCGGGTGGCCCGCGGCATGGAGCTGCTCACCGGTTGGGGCCTGCGCCCGGTGCCCGCGCCGAACGCGTACGCCCGGCGGGGTTACCTGGCCGGCGACGACGCGCAGCGGGCCGACGACCTGAACCTCGCGTTCGCCGACCCGGAGATCCGCGGCGTGATCTGCACCCGGGGCGGGTACGGCGCGCAGCGGGTGGTCGACGCGATCGACATGGCGGCGGTACGCCGTGACCCGAAGGTGGTGGCCGGCTTCTCCGACATCACCGCGTTGCAGTTCGCGCTCTGGCGGGGCGCCCGGCTGGCCGGGGTGCACGGTCCCGGCGCCGCCTGGCGGGACGAGCGCACCCCGATCCGCTCGGCGGAGTCGCTGCACGCCGCGTTGATGACCACCGAACCGGTGACCGTCGCGGCGGTCGAGACGGAGGAGACGTACCCGGTGCGGGTGCCCGGCCGGGCCGAGGGCCGGCTGCTCGGCGGCAACCTGTGCCTGATCACCGCGTCGATCGGCACCCCGGACATGCCCGACCTGACCGGGGCGATCCTGCTTGTCGAGGAGGTGCAGGAGCCGCCCTACAAGGTCGACCGGATGCTGACCCACATGCGTCGCTGCGGTGCCCTGGCCGGCGTGGCCGGGGTGGCGCTCGGCCAGTTCACCGAGTGCGCCGACGGCTGGGACACCACGGTGGTCGACGTGCTCACCGACCGCCTCGGCGACCTCGGCGTACCGGTCCTGGGCGGCCTCCCCATCGGCCACGGCCCGGCTCAGCTAACCGTCCCGATAAACACCCAGGCCACCCTGAACACCACCGAGGGCACCCTGACGGTAACCCCCGCCGTCCGCTGACCCTGGTCCTTCCCCGCCGATCATGAAGTTGGCGGCAGTTGTCGATCTCTGAGTCGCCGCCAACCTCATGATCGATCTCAGCGGGGGGTGAGGTGGGCTACCGCGCCGGTTTCCAGGGCGGTCCAGACCGATGCGTCTGGGGTGAGTGTCAGGCCGTGGGGTTCGGCGGCGGGACTGGGCAGCGGGTAATGAGTGAATTGGCCGTCGGGGGTGACGTGGGCGACGCGGTTCGCGGCCCACTCGGTGAACCAGCAGCCGCCCGCCGGGTCGGCGACGATCGCGTGCGGGCGGGCCGCCCGGTCCGGCAGCGGGAACTCGTCGACGCGCCCGTCCGGGGTGATCCGGCCGACCTGCCCGGCGGCGATCTCGACGAACCAGAGCGCCCCGTCGCCGCCCCGGGTGATGCCGACCGGCCCGGCGGCCTCGGTGGGCAGCGGGTGCAGCGTCACCGCGCCGTCCAGGTCGACCCGGGCGATCGCGTTCGCCTGGTGGAGCGTGAGCCAGAGCGCGTCGTCCGGCCCGGCGGCAAGCATCGACGGGAAGCCCTTGGCCACCGGCAACGGGAACGTGCTGACCGTACCGTCGACTGCCACCCGACCGACCGTGTCGTCGCCCATGCCGGCGTACCAGAGCGCGCCGTCCGGTCCGGCGGCCAGGCCGCACGGGGCGCAGCCGGGCGGGAGCGCCACCGAGTCGACCCGGCCGTCGACAGTGATCCGGCCGAGCCGGTGGTCGCCGGAGCGGGTGTACCAGAGCGCGCCGTCGGGGCCGGTGGTGATGATCAGGGGCCGGCTCTCCGGCGGGGCGGCCCGGTAGGTCCGCACGTCGCCGTCGAGGCCCAGTCGGGCGACGCCGCCGGAGCCGGCCAACGTCAGCCAGAGCGCGCCGTCCGGCCCGACCGTGATCGAGTACGGGCCGGAGCCCGGCCCGGTGAGCGCGACCTCGCGGATGACGGGCTGTGTCATGGCGTGACCTCTCGTCGGGAATCCGCCCAGCCTTCCCACCGTCGGGGTGACCGCGCAACCACATTTGTCCCGGTCCTGGGCCGCAATTGCCAGCTCGCTGACAGGTTCGCCACGGGTTGCCCCCAGCTCCGGCGGTCACTGTCGGTGACGTCATCGCACTACCACCGTGAAGGAGACCCGCATGATCCGCACGACACGGAAGCGCCTGCTGGTCGGCCTGGCCGCCGCCGGAGTGCTCGGCGCCGGGATCGCCGCCCCGACGGTGGCGCTCGCCGACGACAACAGCCCGAGCCCCTCCCCGAGCGCCAGCACCGACACGCGCGACGACCACCGCGCCGACCGGCAGTCCGAGTTCGCCGACGCGCTCGCCAAGGAGTTGGGCGTGCCGGCCGACAAGGTCACCGCCGCCCTGGAGAAGTTGCGCGACCAGCGGCAGGCCGACCGGCCGGACCGACAGGCCGACCGGCCGGAGCGGCCGAAGCCGCCGTCGACGGAGGACCGGCAGGCCGCCCTGAAGGAGCGGCTGGACCAGGCCGTCGAGGACGGCAAGCTGACCCAGGAGCAGGCCGACGCCGTACTCAAGGCCGCCGAGGCCGGCGTGTTCCCTGGCCCCGGCGGACCCGGTCACCACGGCAGGCCCGGCCCGGAGGGCAAGCCCGACCAGGGCGACAAGTGACCCGGGTGGCCCCGCCACCCCTCGCCGGTCGCTCTCCCTCCTGACCGGCCCGGCGGGGCCACCCTCGCAGGCAAGGAGGGGCCCCCGGTTAACGCCTCCGGTATAGGCGGGGCCCCCGCTTAACGCCGCCCGCCCACGACGGACCGTCAGCGGGGCTGGGTTCGGGTGCGGTTGTTGTCGTCTGGGCGACCACAACCGCACCCGAAGCGCGCTCAGCCCTCGGCCGGCGGGGTGAAGACGCCGAGCAGGTTGCCGGACGGGTCACGCAGCCGGGCGTGGGGCAGGCCGGTCGGGGTGGTCACCGGCGGCGCCACCACCGTGCCGCCGACCTTCTCGGCCTGCCGGCAGCTCTCCGCCACGTCGGTCACCTGGGCATAGAAGATCGCGTAGTTGTCGGCGCCGGAGTCGGTGCCCCGGATCGCGCCGCCGATCCCCCGCTCACCGCCGGCCGCGGTCTGCCGGTACGACCGGCCCGGGCCACCCTGCTCCTCGAAGCTCCAGCCGAACAGGTCGGCATAGAAGCGCTGCGCCTCGTCCGGGCGGTCGGAGCCGATCTCGAACCAGGTCACGGGCGTGCTCGACATGCTGCCTCCTCGCTGCGCCGGCCGGTCGGCCGACGTCGTCAGGAGCCAGCCTCAGGGGTGTCCGCGACAGCGTCCTGTCGGTGTTTCGGCGTCAGGTTCGCCGGATCCTTGACCAGCGGAACCAGCCGACGCACCAGGTCGGGCCGGCGTCTTCCGTGCCGCTGGTCGAAGTCGTCGAGAAAGGACGCCTCGACCGGCACCGTCGCCACGCCGGTCTCGTGTAGCCGAACGACCACGTCCATGAGGATCTCCTCCGTGGTCGAATAACTCGGCGGCAGGGGCGACGCCGCCACCGCCTGGACGACCGCGGCGAGCCGCTTGTCGACCCGCCGATCCACGCCGAGTCCCCGGTACACACAACGCACGATCGCCGCCGACATCTCGGTGGTGACCGGAAGGTCCTGCCGATACACGGCCTCCACCACCTCGGCCACCACCTCGGCGGACGCACCGTCGTCACAGGCCACCCGGTCGAGCAGCAGGCGCAGGAAGGCGCTCCGGTCCCAGTCAGGGACCAGGTCCGTGCCGCGCTCGGCCAGGAACACACACCGCTGGTACACCCGCCGCCGCTCCTCCCACGTCGCCGCGCGCATCGGCAGCAGCCACGCCTCGAGCAGCGCGTGTGCGGCGGACGACGAACCGCCCGCATCTGAACGGACCACCAGGGCCAGCGCCGTGGCGAGCTTGTCGAACATCGGCTCCAGCGCGCTGACGAGCACCGCCCCGTCGACGTCACAGGCGAGGTGGGCGGCGCGGCGGACCCGGGTCAGCAGCTCGGCCGGCAGGCCGAGCCCACCGCCCCACAGCACCGGTGGCGCGCCGGGCGCCCAGAGCGGGTCGGCCTTCGGCGGCACCGCGAGCCGGTCGCCCAGCCGCAATCGGACGTCCCGGTCCGGCCACGCCCCGAGCCGGTCCAGGGCCAGCACGTCGCTGAGGCTCTCCCACTCCTCCGGTGCGAGCTGGGAGCGCCACAACCCCACCTGGGCCCGCCACTCGGCCACCGGGTCCTCCGGAAACAGCGTCCGCCCGACGGTCTCCCCCGCCGCCACCAGGATCAGCAGCAACAGGTTGGCGGTGTAGGCGGCGCACCGGGCGGGCTCCCGCAGGCGACGGGGACGGTAGCCGTCGAAGCGGCGGGCGCCGGTCGCGTACGGCGCGGCCCGGAACAACTGCACCAGCAGGTCGGCCCACGCGAGACCGTCGCGCAACCTCTCCCCGATGAAGCCGAGCACGGTGGTCCGGCCGCTGAGCACGGCGTAGGAGAGCAGGGCGTGCAGCAGATCGTCCTCGACCGGTTCACCGGTCAGCGTGAGGCTGGCCGCCCGCTGCCGGGCGACCAGGTCGTCGACCACCTGCGCGATGAGCCGGGCCACCAGGTATTCGCCGAACGTGGCGTGCAGGAACTCGTAGGTCTCGCGGCGGCGCGTCTCGTCGTCGACGCGGGCGCGGTGGATGAAGAAGAACCGGCCCAGCACCACCTCGGCCGGGGCCAGCGGAGCGCGCAACCCGTCCCGCCGGGCCGACGCCGACACCGACCCGCCGAACGGCAGCGCGGCCAGGTCGGCGTCCAGCTCGGCGGCGCTCACCCACTGCACACCCCGGTTGAACATCGCGAAGGCCACCACGGCGAGCCGGCACAGCTCCGCCTCGACCGCCCGCTCCAGCTCCGGCTCGGGCAGGCCGGCACGTTGCTTGACCACCTCCCGCCGGGCGAAGCGGCGCAGCAGCCGCTCGTACAGCTCGCCGCGGCGCAGCTCGCCGGCCTGGCGCAGGTCGTGGCCCTCGGCGTCGTAGAGGGCCAGCAGCAGCAGCAGCAGCGGCTGCTCGGCGAGGTCCCGATGCGACAGCACGGTGGCCGGGTCGAGCGAGCGGGCGCCGGGTGCCCGGAACGCCACGGCGTTGACCCGGTTCCAGGTCCGCACCCAGGCGTCGACGCGGACCTCGTCGAACGGCTCCAGCCGCACCGCGACCGTGCCGGGTGGCGGCTGGGCGCGGTCGGCCACGCTGGTCCGGCTGGTCACCACCACCGCCACCGGCCGACCCTGGTCGGCCTCCCGCCGTTGGAAGGCGGCCACCCGCCGCAGATAGTCGGTCTGGCTGACGCCGGTGGCCTGCAACAGCTCGTCGAAGCCGTCGAGCAGCACCACCGGCAGCGCGTCGCCGGCCGAGCGGGCCAGCGCCGGCCACTCGACGCGTTCGCCGGTGTCCTGCCGCACCGCCTCCTCGATCTGCTCCTGGATGTCGCCGGCCGCGTGCACGTCGCGGAGCACCACCCGGACCACCAGGAAGTCGGCGGCCGGCAGCCGGGCGGCGACGACGCGGGTGAGCACCGACTTGCCCGAGCCGGGCTGCCCGAGCACCAGCAGCGGGGCCCGGACGGCACCGGGCAGGGTCAAGTGGACGAGGAGCGCCTGCCAGAGGTCGTCGCGCTGTGGCTCGTCGTCCCACCAGCTCTCGTCGCTGGGCCGCGCGGTCGGGTCCAGGTCCGCGATCCGGCATAGCGGCGGCACGTACGCCTCGCCCAGCGTCGGCACCCTCAGCCCGGCCGGCACGTCACCGGAGGCGATTATCGGTCGGTCCAGGTCGGCGGCGTACGCGGCGGCGAGGCCGGCCCGCCGCCCGTCCGGGGCCGACCCGGTGGACAGGTCGGCCAACACCCGGTGCAGGTCGGCCAGGCCCAGCGACAGCCGACGCACCTCGACCCGGGTGGCCTCGTGCTCGTGCAGGTCGACCCAGAAGGACACCTCGGGGAAGTCCGCGGCAAGCCGGTGCAGTAGGGCGACGTATTTGTCGACGGCGGCGGCGGGGAGACCTTCGATGACCTGCACGGTGACCCGCCAGTCCCGGTCGGAGAGCGCGTCGCCGGTCGCCAGCCCATGGAGCAAGAAGTAGAACCGCTTGGCCTGCTGCCCGTACCAGTCGGCGAGCGCCGACCTCAGCGCCGGTTGCGGCAGGTGCGGGCCGGGCGTCGGCGCTGTCATGTCGAACAACGCCGCGGTGAGGTCGTCCGCGGCGTGCCGGGCGCCGGCCAGCATCAACTGGTCCGCCCGGTCGATCGCCAGGTCCAGAAGGTCGAACGGCAGGTCCGCCGCGCTCAGCGCCTCGAAGAAGGCGGTCACCGCGATCACCGCGTGGGCTGCCTCCAGCCGCTGGGTCCGCCCGTACCGGGACAGCCCGGAGCGCTTCTCGGACACCGTGCGCACCAGCTCGTTGCCGAACCGGACGAACTCCGCCCTGGCGTCGAAGATGCCGAGCAGCGCCGGCACCGACGCCGGCGCGGCCAGCAGCGCCCCGCCGGCCAGCTTGTCGAACCAGTCGACGACCCGGCTCTTCTCGCCGCCGAGCAGGCGGATGGCGTCGGCGTAGCTGAGCGTGTCGGGCACGCGGTTCCCCTCCCCGGTACGGCGGACCGGCCAGCCTCCCCCATCCGAACCGGAAACGCTGTCGGGTTTCAGACCAGGCTCAGCGGGCGCACCCGGTCGACCGGGAGGTCGAGGTCCTCCGGGCGCAGCTCCCGGGTCACCGGCTCGGCCAACGGGCACACGGCGCGGATCCGGTCGGTGCGGAAACACCGCAGACCGTCGCGCAGCCGGCACCAGGCGACCAGATACCAGTGCGTCGAGTTGCCCAGGTAGGCGAGCGGCTCCACGTCGCGCAGCGAATCCGTGCCGCCGCGGTCGGCGTACCGCAGGCGCAGCACGCGCCCGGCGGCGACCGCGTCGGCGACGGCGGCCGGGACCGACGTGCCCGGCCCGTCACCGACCAGGTGCACCCGGCCGGCGAGCCGGTGCGCCTCGGCCACCGCGTCGGGCGGCATGACGGCGACCAGCTTGCGCAGCGCGGCGCCGGCGGCCGGGGCGAACGGGGAGCCGCCCAGCCGGTGCAGCGCCACGGCCATCGCCACCGCCTCGGCCGGGGTCAGGTTGACCGGCGGCAGCGTGCGCGCCCGGTCGACCGCGTAGCCGCCGGTGCGGCCCGGCTCGGCCCAGATCGGCACCCCGGCGCCCTGGAGCGCGGAGATGTCGCGCTCGACGGTGCGGGTGCTGACCTCGAAACGCCCGGCCAGCCAGCGTGCGCTGCGCGGGCGCGGCGACACCGCGCGCAGCTCCTCCACCAGGGCGTAGAGACGATCCGTGCGGTTCACCCCCGGGACGCTAGACCGGGGGTACGACACCGTGACCTAGAGCGACAGGTAGCGCTGCCGCTCGTAGGGGGTGACCTCGCGGCGGTACTGCTCCCACTCGGCCCGCTTGTTGCGCAGGAAGAAGTCGAAGACGTGCTCGCCGAGCACCTCGGCGACCAGGTCCGAGCCGGCCATCACGTCGATCGCCTCGGACAGGTTCTCCGGCAGCGCCTCGTAGCCCATGGCGCGACGCTCGGCGCTGCTCAGCGACCAGACGTCGTCCTCGGCGCCCGGGGGCAGCTCGTAGCCTTCCTCGATGCCCTTCAGGCCGGCGCCGAGCATGACCGCGAACGCCAGGTAGGGGTTGGTCGCCGAGTCCAGCGACCGGACCTCGACCCGGGCCGAGTTCGGCTTGCCGTACGCCGGGACGCGGACCAGCGCGGACCGGTTGAGGTGACCCCAGCAGACGTACGCCGGGCTCTCGGTGATCCGGTCCGGCAGCGCCTGCGGGAACAGCCGCTTGTACGAGTTGACCCACTGGTTGGTGACCGCGGTGTATTCGCGGGCGTGGGTGAGCAGCCCGGCGATGAACGACTTGGCGACCTTGGACAGCTTCATCGGGTCACCGGCGTCGTGGAACGCGTTGCGCTCCCCCTCGAACAGCGACAGGTGGGTGTGCATGCCGCTGCCCGGCTGGTCGGTGAACGGCTTCGGCATGAAGCTGGCCTGCACGCCTGTGGAGAGCGCGACCTCCTTCACCACGTGCCGGAACGTCATGATGTTGTCGGCGGTGGTGAGCGCGTCGGCGTAGCGCAGGTCGATCTCCTGCTGGCCGGGGGCGACCTCGTGGTGGCTGAACTCCACCGAGATGCCGATCCGTTCCAGCGCCAGCACCGCCTGGCGGCGGAAGTCACGCGCCACCGCGTGGGTGGTGTGCTCGAAGTAGCCGCCGGTGTCGACCGGGGTGGGCACCGAGCCGTCCTGCGGGCCGTTCTCCAGCAGGAAGAACTCGATCTCCGGGTGGGTGTAGAAGGTGAAGCCCTTGTCGGCCGCCCGGGAGAGCATCCGGCGCAGCACGTGCCGCGGGTCGGCCCAGGAGGGGCTGCCGTCGGGCAGCAGGATGTCGCAGAACATCCGGGCGCTCTCGCCGCTGACCCCACCCTCGAACGGGAACACCTGGAACGTGGTCGGGTCGGGCATGGCCACCATGTCCGACTCGAAGACCCGGGCGAAGCCCTCGATCGCGGAGCCGTCGAAGCCGATGCCCTCCTCGAAGGCCGCCTCCAGCTCCGCCGGGGCCACCGAGACGCTCTTCAGCGTGCCGAGCACGTCGGTGAACCACAGCCGGACGAATCGGATGTCCCGCTCCTCCAGCGTACGGAGGACGAACTCCTGCTGACGGTCCACAGCCACCCCTCGTGACATGTACGTTTTCCACCGGTCGGGTCGGCCCGGCTGACCGCTCAGTCTTCACCGGGCTCGTTACGCCGACGTTACGCCCTTCCCCGCCGGGTCGTCCCGCCGTGTCCCGCCCCCAGAGACGCCGGCACATCAGCCGTCCGGTCAGCCGGCCGGTCAGCCGTCCGCGAGTGGTCGGGGTCTCCCCTGACCGGCCGGATTCGACCGGGACGACTGGGGGAAGATGGGGACATGCCCACCCTGCGTCTCGCCCTGTGCCAGGTCAACCCGACGGTCGGCGACCTCACCGGCAACGCCGACCGGGTCCGCGCGTGGACCCGCGAGGCCGCCGACTCCGGCGCCCAGCTCGTGCTCTTCCCCGAGCTGATGGTGACCGGTTACCCGGTCGAGGACCTGGTCTTCCGCCGGTCCTTCGTCGCGGCGTCCCGGGCCACGCTGCACCGGCTCGCGGCCGACCTGGCCGACGACGGCCTCGGCGACCTGCCGGTGCTTGTCGGCTACCTGGACGCGGACGGTCCGCCGCAGGTGAGTGCCGACGCCGAGCCGGGCCGGGGCGCCCGCAACGCCGCCGCGCTGCTGCACCGCGGCGAGGTGGTGGCCACCTACTTCAAGCACCACCTGCCCAACTACGGGGTGTTCGACGAGGACCGCTACTTCGTCCCCGGCGACACGCTCACCGTGGTGCGTCTCGGCGGGGTGGACGTGGCGCTGACCATCTGCGAGGACCTGTGGCAGGCAGGTGGCCCGTTCGCGGTGGCCCGGCAGGCCGGCGTCGGGCTCGTGCTCAGCATCAACGGCTCGCCGTACGAGCTGGACAAGGACGACGTACGGCTGCCGCTTGTGCGCCGGCGTGTCGCCGAGGCGGGCGCCGCCGTCGCGTACGTGAACATGGTCGGCGGTCAGGACGAGCTGGTCTACGACGGCGACTCCATGATCGTCGACGCGGACGGCACGCTGCTGGCCCGCGCGCCGCAGTTCGTGGAGCACCTGCTGGTGCACGACGTGACGCTGCCGGCGGCGCCGGAGGCGACCGGCGGCGCGTCCGACCTGGCCGACGGGATGCGGCTGGTCCGCCGCGAGGTGCCGGCGGTCCCGCCCGCGCCGGCCGGCCCGGCGGCCACCGGCGGGATCATCGAGCCGGTCGCCGACGACGCCGAGGTGTGGCAGGCGCTGGTGCTGGGCCTGCGCGACTACGTCGACAAGAACCGCTTCCCGTCGGTGGTGCTCGGCCTCTCCGGCGGCATCGACTCGGCGGTGGTGGCGGCCCTCGCGGTGGACGCGCTCGGCCCGCAGCGGGTGGTCGGCGTCTCGATGCCCAGCCAGCACTCCTCCGAGCACTCCCGCGCCGACGCCGAGGACCTGGCCAAGCGCACCGGCCTGGACTACCGGATCGAGCCGATCCAGCCGATGGTCGACACGTTCCTGTCCAACATGTCGCTGTCCGGCGTGGCGGTGGAGAACCTCCAGGCCCGGGTACGCGGCGTGATCCTCATGGCGCTGTCGAACCAGGAGGGCCACCTGGTGCTCACCACAGGCAACAAGAGCGAGCTGGCGGTGGGCTACTCGACGCTCTACGGCGACTCGGTGGGCGGCTACAACCCGGTCAAGGACGTGTGGAAGACGCTCGTGTGGCGGCTGGCGAAGTGGCGCAACGCGGACGCCCCCCGACGCGGCGAGACCCCGCCGATCCCGGAGAACTCGATCGGCAAGCCGCCGTCGGCCGAGCTGAGCCCCGGCCAGCTCGACAGCGACACGCTTCCCGACTACGACGTGCTCGACCCGATCCTGATCGGCTACGTCGACGGCGACCTGGGCCGGGACGGTCTGATCGAGTCCGGCCACGACCCGGCGGTCGTCGACAAGGTGCTGCGGATGGTGGATACCGCCGAGTACAAGCGGCGGCAGTCCGCGCCCGGCACCAAAATCTCCATGAAGGCGTTCGGACGGGACCGGCGGCTGCCGATCACCAACCGCTGGCGCGAGGACGGCTGAGCGCTCCCCGGCCCGTCGGCGGCCGGGAGTGAATTCCTCCACTCCGACCTGCCCTCGGCCGGCCGCCCGGTGCGACGATCGCGGGGAACCCGGGGACCGCGTGCGCGGCCTCGAGGAAGGAGATTGTCATGGTGGAGTCCACCCCGACCGATGTGACCGCCCTCTACGGCGGGCCGGCCACCCGGCGGATCCGCACCCGCGACCTGATCGCCGCCAAGGAGCGCGGCGAGCGGTGGGCGATGCTCACCTCGTACGACCAGTACACCGCCTCGATCTTCGACCAGGCGGGTATCCCGGTGCTGCTGGTCGGCGACTCGGCGGCGAACAACGTCTTCGGCTACGAGACCACGCTGCCGGTGACCGTCGAGGAGCTGCTGCCGCTGGTCCGCGCCGTGGTGCGGGCCACGAAGCACTCGCTGATCGTCGGCGACCTGCCGTTCGGCTCGTACGAGGAGGGGCCGGCGCAGGCGCTGCGCACCGCGGTGCGGTTCATGAAGGACGGCGGCTGCCACGCGGTGAAGCTTGAGGGCGGCCGGCGCTGCGCCGCCCAGATCGAGGCGATCGTCGGCGCCGGCATCCCGGTGATGGCGCACATCGGGTTCACCCCGCAGAGCGAGCACACCCTGGGCGGCTACCGGGTGCAGGGCCGGGGCGACACCGCCGAGGAGGTGCTCGCCGACGCCCGGGCGGTGGCCGGGGCGGGCGCGTTCGCGGTGGTGCTGGAGATGGTGCCCGGCGAGGTGGCCAAGCGGGTCACAGGTGAGCTGCCCATCCCCACCGTCGGCATCGGCGCCGGGCCGGACACCGACGGCCAGGTGCTGGTATGGCAGGACATGGCCGGGTTGCGCGCCGGCCGGGCGCCGCGCTTCGTCAAGCGCTACGCCGACCTGGCCGGCACGCTCACCGACGCCACCCGGCGTTTCGCCGACGAGGTGCGCGGCGGCGACTTCCCCGCCCCCGAACACACCTTCTGAGGTGTAAGGAGGGGGCCCCGCTTAACGCATTCGGTATAGGCGGGGCCCCCGCTTAACACTCGACGGTTAAGCGGGGCCCCCGCCTAACCGCGGGGCGGCGCCGCTCAGAGGTCCGTGACCCGGATGCCGGCGTGCGCCTTGTAGCGCTTGTTGATCGCGATCAGGTTCGCCGTGAACGCCTCGATCTGGTGGGCGTTGCGCAGCCGGCCGGCGTAGATGCCCCGCATGCCGGGAATCCGGGCGGCAAGCGCGGCGACGACGCCGACCAGCTCCCGGTCCTCGGTGCAGATCAGCACGTCGAGGTCGATCCGGTCGACCTCCGGGTCGGCCAGCAGCGGCGCGCTGACGTGGTTGAACGCGGCGCACACCCGGGAGTCGGGCAGCAGCGCGGCGGCCTGCTGCACGGCGCTGCCCTCGGCCACGGCCAGCGCGTACGGGCCCTGCTTGTCGAAGCCGAGCGGATTGACGCAGTCCACGACGATCTTGCCGGCCAGCGGCCCGGCGAGCGCGGCGACGGTGGCGGCGTGCCCGTCCCACGGCACCGCGACGATCACCACGTCGCTGCGCCGGGCGACCTCGTCGTTGTCGGCGCCGGAGACCGTGGCGCCGGAGACCGCGGTACCTGCGGGTATGCCGGGCAGCGCGGCGATCTCGGCGGCGGCCTGGGCGGCCCGGTCGGCGGCGCGGGAGCCGATCAGGACCGTCTGCCCGGCGCGGGCGAACCGGTAGGCGAGTCCACGCCCCTGGTCGCCGGTGCCACCGATGATGCCGACGGTCAGCCCGGAGACGTCGGGCAGCGTGGTCGCGTCGTAAGCCATGCGGTCATCCTCGCAAAGCGCGGCCGGTGTGGCGCGTCGAGGCGCTGTGAGAATCCCCGCGCCGGGCAACCCGGGGCGGGCCGCGTGCCGGGCGTCCGGACGCCACCGCCCGGCACGGCCGACCGCGAGCCAACGCCCGGCACGGCCGACCGCGAGCCGCCGACCGGCACAACCGACCGCGAGCCAACGCCCGGCACGGCCGACTGCGAACCAACGCCCGGCACGGCGAGCGCGAGCCGCCGCACCGGCACCGGCACCGGCACCGGCACGCTCAGGCTCGTTCGAAGGCGACTCGACGCTCGGCCGGGTCGGCGACGGTCAGCCGGACCCGGACGCGCTCGCCGAGCGGCAACTCACCCGTGCAGCGGGCCCGCACCGGCGGCTCGTCAAGCGCGACCGTGCCGCCGGGCGGCCGGCCGGGGCGGCCGTTGCCCGCCGGGCGCGGCTCGTCCACGTCCAGCACCGCCGCCTCGAAGGTCTCCCCCACCCGGTGCGCCAGCAGCACCGCCTCGGCCAGTTCCACCGCGCCCCGGGTGGCCGCGCCGGCGACCCGGTCGGTCGCCGCCATCACCTCCGGCAGCTTCGGCAACGCTTCCCGGACGTGCGCGGGCACCTCGCGGCCGTCGTGCAGGGCCAGGCAGGCCTCGGTGGCGTACCTGTCGGCGAGCCGGCGCAGCGGCGCCGTGACGTGCGCGTACGCGGCAGCCACGCCGCCGTGCTCCGGCTGCTCGGGGGTCGCGCCGTCGAAAGCGGTGTACGCGGCACCGCGCATCAGCTCGGCGGCCTGGTCGACGAAGGCGGCGGCCCGGGGTTGCGACGCGTCCAGCCCGGCGAGCACCCGGCCGACCGAGGTGCCTTCCGGCCAGGGCACGCCGAGTGGGTCGGCGGCCAGGCGTAGCCGCCGCACCGCCTCCGGCTTGGGCCGGGGCATCGTCCGCAGCAGGCCGATCCCGCCGGCGAGCATGATGTCGGCGGCGGCCATGCCGGTAAGCAGCGAGATCTGGGCGTTGTGCTCCTCCATCGCGGCGGGGCCGCGCAGCACCAGTCGCCACCCGTCGCCGTCGGGTTCGACGTCCTGCTCGGGCAGGGGCAGGTTGATCGCGCCCCGGTCCAGCCCGCGGGCGGTGAGCAGCGCGCCGATCTCGGGCAGCAGGGCGATCGGCTCGGGTAGGCGGCCGGCGTCGGCGTCGCGTTGCACGCCGCCGTAGTCGAGCTTGGCGCGGCTGCGTACCCGCGCTCGTTCGAGGGTGACCGCGACGGCGTCGCCGTCGGCGTCCAGGTCGATGGTCCAGAGCACGGCGGCCCGGTCGACGTCGGGCAGCAGGCTGGCCGCCCCCTCGCTGAGCGTGTGCGGGTGCAGCGGCACGTTGCCGTCGGGCAGGTAGATCGTCTGTCCGCGCCGCCACGTCTCCGCCTCCAGCTCACCGCCGGGGCGTACGTGGGTCAGCACGTCGGCTATCGCGTACCGCACGCGGTAGCCGCCACCGGGACGGCGGGCGAGGTGCATGGCCTGGTCGAGGTCGCGGGAGGTCGCCGGGTCGACGGTGACGAACGGGATGTCGGTCCGGTCGGCGACGGCCGGAAGCGGCGCGGCGGCTGCCGCGTCGGCCTCGCGCTGCGCCGCGGCCGGGAAGCTCTCGGGCAGTCCCAGCTCGCGGCGCAGCGCGCCGAAGTCGATGCGGGGCGCAAGTACGCGTCGGATCACCACGCGGTCAATCCTGACAGCGCTCCGCACGTTCCGCTCATCGGCACGGCGGCGCCGCCGGTCAGGCCGGAGGCCGACCGTGTTAGGAAGGGGCCCCTCCTATACCGAATGCGTTAACCGGGGCCCCTTCCTAACACTCAGGCCCGGCGGGGAGACGCCTTGCGCGCGGTGGTGGTCTTGCGGGCGGGCGCCTTCTTGGCCGCGGTGGTCTTCTTCGCGGCGGTGGTCTTACGCGCCGTCGTGGTCTTGCGCGCGGGCGCCTTCTTGGCCGCTGCCTTGCGCGCCGTGGGACGCGTCGAGGCCGTGGTCTTCTTCGCCGTGGTCTTCTTCGCCGCCGTGGTCTTCTTGGCGGTGGTCTTCTTCGCCGCCGAGGTGACCTTCCGGGCCCCGGTGGTCTTCTTCGCGGGCGCCTTCTTCGCCGCCGTGGTCCTCTTCGCCGCGGTGCTCTTCGCCGCGGTGCTCTTCCTGGCCACGGTGGTCTTCTTCGCCGTGGCCTTCTTCGCGGGCGCCTTCTTGGCCGCCGTGGTCTTCTTGGCCGCCGTCGCCTTCTTCGCAGCCGTGGCCTTCTTGGCGGGCGCGCTCTTGGCGGTGGTCCTGGACGCCGGCGCCTTGCGCGCCGCCGACACGACCTTCTTCGTGGCCGCCTTCTTCGCGACCGCCTTTCTGGCCGGCGTCCGTCCGGCGCCGGCGCCCGAGGCGTTCGGCGACGCCTTGGTGACCGTCGTCGTCCTACCCGCGGTGGTTCTCTTCGCGGTCGTCCGTTTCGCGGCCGGGCGGGTGGCCTGCTGTGCTACGGCCATCTCGGTTCCCTTTCCTGGGGACGTGCTCTCGCCCTCGCGGAGCACGGATCACCTCGACGCGGTCCATCCCGCGCCGTCTAGCGGCCCTCCCCGGCCCAACGGGCGTCCTCGGCCTCCCACGCTTCGTTCCGCTCCTGCACCTTCTGCAGGGCGTTCTCCGCGTCGGCGGCTGAGGCGTACGGTCCGAGAACGTGCTTCGCGGGGCACACGTCGGCATCGGTCTCGACCCGGTGGTGTCGCGTGCACCAGTAGTAGTGCCCACCACTTCCGTCGTCGCTCATGCGATCACTGTGCACCGGGAAACGCCCGGCCGCCACCGGAACGCCACAAATAGTCGCCGCGTTCTCCACATTAGACCTCTTCGGGGCGATTCCGGCGGGGAACGGCGGAACACCCTCGACGCCGCTCAGGTGGCGACCGGGACGGGCTCCGGAACGGGTGCGACGGCCCGCGCCGGACGCGCCACCGCGACGGCGTAGGCCACCGCGTAGGGCGTGCAGGCCAGGTAGAACATCGGCTCGACGAGCACCTGGTCGGTGATGAGGAACCGTTCCCACTCGGTCGGGCGGGGCAGCCCGAACGCCGAGTCGGTCCAGCAGGTGAACAGCCACAGCGGCGCGGAGATCCGGTCCACCGCGTCCGGCGGCAGGTCGGTGGAGGGCGCTGTCGCCGGGATGGTGGACACCACCGTGAGGACCACCGCCGCGTCGGCTGCGACAAGCGCGCCCAGCAGGCCGACAAGCCAGGCCGACCGGGTCCGCCCCCGGCGGGCCAGCGCCCCGGCGGCCCAGAGGGCCGGCACGAGCAGCGCCAGCCAGAGCAGCAGCCCGGGCGCCACCTCCGCCAGGCCGCTCTCGGCCCGGCTGGCGAACCATCCGAGCACCACGGCAAGCGTCGCGGCGATCGGCAGCACCACGCCGAGCGCCGTGGGCAGCGCCCCGACGCGTACGGTCCGGCGCGCGGTCCGGGTGACCACGAGCGCGAGCAGCACCCCGAGCCCGGCCACGACGGCGGACCAGATCGGCATCTGCGCCGACGTGGGCCACACCGCGGCGAAGGACAGCCACCCGTAGGTCGCGTTCATCACCACCGCGGCGAGCACGATGACCCCGACGCAGGCCGGCGGCGCGAGCAGCAGAACCCCGGCGGTACGCCACATGCGCCCGGACACCGCGGTCCGGTCGACGACCGGCGTGGCGGCGCGACTGGTCGCCAGGCTGGCGGCGAAGCGGAGCATCGTCCACCGCCTCCCCGTCCGGGCCAGTTCGTGCAGCTCGGCGGCCCACTCCCGGCCCAGCTCGGCCCGCGACTCGGCCGGCCAGCGGCGCACCGCCAGGCGCAGCAGGAGAGCGGCCAGTCGCCCGGTCACCACGCCGGCGCTCCGGCCGGGCCGGCGCCCTCGTGGGGGCGTTCGGCGGGGGCGAGCGCGCGCAGCTCGGCCAGGGCCAGCCGGGCGGATCGGATCCCCTCGCCGGTGAGGCGGTAGTAGCGACGGGCGGGCCGGCCGGCGGCGACCGGGTCGACGTCCTCCCAGTCGGCGGCGAGCCAGTCGGCCGCCTGGAGGCGGTGCAGCACCGGATAGAGCGTTCCGCTGGGCAGGCCGGTGAGCCGCATCAGGTCGAGGCCGTAGCGGGGCGCGTCGGGCTCGGCGAGCAGCGCCGAGAGCACTTTGATCACGGGTATGGTCAGCCGCATCGCCGTACTATATCGCATCTCTACATAGGGTGCCACGCGTACCCGTTTAGCAGGAAGCTCCACGATCGACCATCGGCCGGCGAGTCCCACTTATGGGACCGGCGGCCGGTGGGACGGGACCGCACAGGTGGATCACCAGCCGGCCGGATGCGGCCCGCATCTCGGTGTGCAAGCCTCTACGCAGCATATTCACGGGAGGCGCCGGCTGTCAGCCCGCACGACACCCCGCGCGGCGACCGGCCCACCCGGACGACCCCTGGGGGAGAAACCGTGGGCAACCTCGACGTCGCGTTGAAGAACGCGATGAGCATCGACGGCGCGATCGGCGTCGCGCTCGTCGACTACACAAGTGGCATGACCCTCGGCGTCGCCGGTGGCAACGGCGAGGTCGACCTGACCATCGCCGCCGCCGGCAACACCGACGTGGTACGCGCCAAGATGCGCACCATCGAAATGCTGAAGCTCAACGACGAGATCGAGGACATCCTGATCACGCTCGGCAGCCAGTACCACCTGATCCGGCCGCTGAGCGACCGCACCGGCAAGGGGCTGTTCCTCTATCTCATGGTGAGCAAGAGCCGGGCCAACCTTGCGATGGCCCGGCACCAACTGCGCGCGATCGAGGAGAGCCTGGAGCTGTGACCCGGGTGGAGAACCTCCCACGCCGTACCCCGGGCCGGACGGGCACCCTGCCCCCGCCGCGCAGCCTGCCACCCTCACTTGCGGGCAACCCGGCGCTGCCGTACCCCGCCATCGGGCAGGAGCTGTCCGCGCTGCGGCTCCAGATCCCCGGCGTGCACGGCTGCGTCCTCGGCGGCGTCGACGGCCTGCTCATCACGCACAACCTGCAGAACGACGCCAGCCCCGAGGATCTGGCCGCGCTCGCCGCCACCATGTTCGGGCTGGGCCGTCAGGTCGGGTACCGGCTGGGCCAGGGCGACTTCCAGCAGTCCACGGTCCGCAACGAGAACGGCTACCTCAGCGTCTACGCGGTGAGCAAGCAGGCGCTGCTCGCCGTGGTCGGCACGGACAGCATCAACGTGGCCCGCCTGCACCTGCACGCGCCTACCACCGCGGCCCGCCTGGCCGAACTGCTCGACGGCGTCACCCCGACCACGCCCTGACGCGCCGCCGGTCGCGCCGGCCCCCATGGGGTACGGCGCGACCGGCGCGTCACCTCATCCCAGGGCCCCGCCGGGAAGCCCTCCGCGCCCATCCGCCCGGCGGTCCTACGGGATCGTCTCCACGATCCGCTCGATGAGCAGGGCCGCTCCGACCAGGACCATGGCCGCGCCGGCCACGTCGGTCGTGATCCGAGCGATGCGGGGCCGGGCACCGAGCACGCGATCGGCGGCATAGCCGAGAGGAAGATAGAACAGGGCGACGATGAGGACGAAGATGCCACCCAGGGTCGCGAGCTGCGCCGGCACCGGCCACCCGCCGGCGGTCCTGGTGAACTGCGGCAGGATCGACAGGAAGATCAGGAGTCCCTTAGGGTTCAAGGCGCTCACGCCGACACCCCGCACGAAGTGGCGGCCGGGGGAAGACGCCGGTGGGGCATACGCGTCGACGGGATCGACCCGCCCGCTTCCCCGCAGGGTGCGGACCCCGAGGTGGATCAGGTAGCCAGCCCCGGCCACGGTGAGCCCGGTCAGGGCGACGGGCAGGGTGGCGACGAGCGGACCGACGCCGACCACGACCAGGAGCGTGATGAGCGCGTAGCCGGCCATGAGTCCACCCACGGCGGGCGCGACGACATGGTCGCGCGTCCCGGCGGCGAGCACGAACGCCCAGTCGGGACCCGGGACGACGACGAGCGTGAACGCGATGGCCGAGAAGGCCAGCACGGCGGCGAGTTCCACGATTCCTCCCTTTGACGGGAGAAACCTATCTGCCAGTCGACAGAATGTGTTTCTCTCTTTTGCGGGATAGAACACCAGGTGTGGAAGAATCTCGACCATGGATGCACTGGATCGGAAGATTATTGCTGAGCTGCAAAGAGATGGGCGGCTGAGTCTGACCGATCTGGCCACACGAATCGGGTTGACGGTGTCTCCGACCCATCGCCGGGTGCGCGACCTGGAAGTGTCCGGGACGATCGTGGGCTACCGGGCGATCGTGGACCCGAAGCAGTTGGGGCTCGGCTTCGAGGCCCTGGTGTTCGTCACCATGAGGCAGGAGGACCGCGCCACCCTGCTCGCCTTCGAGGAGGGTGTCGCGGCCGTCCCGAACGTCCTGCTGGCCCAGCGCCTGTTCGGCGACCCGGACTACCTGCTACGCGTGCGGACAGCCGACCTGGATGCGTACGCGCGGCTCGAAGACGACGTGTTGTCGGCACTCCCCGGCGTCCAGCGGTTGAACTCCACGCTCGTCATGAAGAGCTTCGTGCTCGACCGGCCCTACCCGACCCATCTCGGGTAGGGCCGACGGCGCACGGCATCGCCCCGATCACCAGACCGGGTCAGGAGGGACGGCCGGCCTTCAGCGCTGCTGCGGTGTCGACCACACGCCGAGCCTGGTAGCGGGCCGCCTGGAGGGTGACGTCGCCGGGCGGCCCGTCGCCGGCCACGTGGGACGTGCCGTAGGGGTTGCCCGACCGGAACTGGATCGGATCGGTGTAGCCGGGTGGCACGATGATCCCGCCCCAGTGGTAGAAGACGTTCGACAGCGACAGGATGGTGGACTCCTGCCCGCCGTGGAGCGTGTTGGAGGCGGTGAAGGCCGAGTAGACCTTGTCGGAGAGCTTGCCGTGGAACCACAGCGGACCGAGCGTATCGATGAATGCCTTGAGCTGGCTCGACACGTTGCCGAAGCGGGTGGGGGTGCCGAACATGACCGCGTCGGCCCAGTCCAGGTCGTCGCCGACCACCACGTCGACGTCGGCGGTGTCCTGGACGTGCTGGGCCCACTCCGCTCTGGCGTTGATCGCCTCGGCCGGGGCGGTCTCGGCGACCCTGCGCAGGCGTACGTTCGCGCCGGCCTTCGCCGCGCCCTCGGCTGCGGCCCTGGCCAGGGTGTGCACGGTGCCGGTGGCGCTGTAGTAGATGATCACGAGGTTCACTGGTTCCATGCTGGTACGACGAAAAGCCCTTGCCGAACGTCAGGCGGCGCGTCAGATTCGGGTCCCCGGGCACGTCGGTCGGACCGGCGGGACGAGGGCGATCAAGGGAGCCGGCGGCAGCATGACCAACCCCACCGGGCCAGGGCTCGACCGGCCCGATCCAGCGCTGAGCGAGCGGCGTCAGCTCATCAATCTCGCGTACCGGATGCTCGGATCCCTCGCCGACGCCGAGGACGTCGTGCAGGAGACGTACGCCCGCTGGTTTGCCCTGGCCCCCGGGCGGCGGGAAGCGATCGAGGCGCCCGGCGCCTGGCTGACCACGGTCGCCGGCCGGATCTGCCTCGACCTGCTCCGCTCGGCTCGCGCCCGACGGGAACGCTACGTGGGCCAATGGGTACCGGAGCCGCTGCCCGACCGAACGGAGTGGACAAGCGGCCGGACGGATGGTGACCCGGTCGACCGGATCACCCTCGACGAGTCGATCGGCATGGCCTTCCTGGTGGTGCTCGAATCGACAACCCCCGCCGAACGCGTCGCGTTCGTCCTGCACGACGTGTTCCGCTACTCCTTCGCCGAGGTGGCCGAGGTCGTCGGCCGTACGCCGGGGGCGTGCCGCCAGTTGGCCTCGTCCGCCCGCCGCCGCGTCCGCGAGGCGCAGACCCCCGGGGTGCCGGACGCCACGCGGGCCGGCCTCGTCCGGGCCTTCAAGCAGGCGTGGGAGGCAAGCGACATCGACGCGCTCATCGGCCTGTTGGCCCCTGACGCCACCGCGACCGGCGACGGTGGCGGGCGCGTCCGAGCCGAACTCCGCCCGGTCGAAGGGGCCGCGCAGATCGCCAGGTTCTTCGCCGGTCGAGCCCGCACGGCCGCCGGCGTCACGATCCTGGAGCGTACGGTCAACGGTCAGCCCGGTCTGGTGGCGCAGGTGGACGGCGTCGTCGGGGCGGTGCTGGCGTTCGACATCGCGGGCGACCGGATCAGGAACATCTGGACGATCCTCAACCCCGACAAGCTCCGCGCCTGGACGACCGCCTGACCTTGACGAGCGTCACGAGACGCCGCCGGGCCTGGTCCACCCATGTCAGACGCCGAGGCGCGCCGTCCACGCCGCGACGTCGGCGACCGTGGCGTTTCCGCCACAGAGCACCAGGCCCAGCCGGGCATCGTCACCCACCCGGTCGCGGACGAGGCGTGCCGCCGGCAGCAGGCATCCGGCGGCCGGCTCGGCCCACACCTTCGCGTGCTCGGCCAGCTCCACCGTCCCCCGCACCGCCTCGGCGTCGGAGACCACGAGGACGTCACTCACCAGCGCCGTCACGTGGTCGTAGGTGAGCTGCGAGACAGTGGGCGCGCTGAGCGTGGTGACGATCGACGACAGCGGCACCTCGACCGGCCCGCCCTTCGCCAGGGCCTGCGACATCGCCTGCGCGCCCTCGGTCTCCACGCCCCAGACCCGTACCCCCGGCCGGCGTGCCCGCAGCGCCGCCGCCACCCCGGAGATCAACGCCCCGCCGCCGATGCTGACCAGCACATCGGTCAACTCGCCGGCGTCGTCGGCGAACTCCAACCCGACCGTGCCCTGCCCGGCGAGCACCACCGGGTCGTCGAACGGATGCAGCAGGGTCAGGCCGTCCTCCCGCAGCCGGTTCATCAGCGCGAACGCCTCCGACATGCCGTCGGTCAACCGGACGTCCGCGCCGGCCGCGCGGGCCACCTCGACGGCACGCGCCGGCGCCGTCGAAGGCATCACCACGGTCGCCGCCACGCCCAGGGCGCCAGCCATCACCGCGACCGCGATGCCGTGGTTGCCGCCGCTGACGGCCACCACACCCGCCGCCCGCTCGGCGTCGTCCAGGACGAGCAGCTTCGCCGCCGCGCCCCGGGCCTTGAACGATCCGGTACGTTGCAGCAGCTCCAGCTTGGCGGTGACGGGTACGCCGAGCAGCTCGGACAGGCCGGGGCCGGGCACGGTGGGCGTGTGCACCACATGACCGGTGATCCGGTCGGCGGCAGCCTCGATGTCCGCAAGCTCGATCATCAGCGAAGCGTAGCCACACGGGCGGTCGAGCGACCATCGGCACGCGCCTTGATCACGACGCTGAGCTGGCAGGCTGAACTGGTGGGCGACGGACGAGTCGACCTGTACGCCGGATTTTGTGCCCGGCACGCCCGTAGGCGCGCCGGCGGCGGCCATCCATCTCGGCCTGCCGTCGCCGGCAGGCTCCAGCGGCCTACCCGCAGACTCGGGCGGGCAGCCCTCAAGCGTCTGCGCGGGTCGTCATCTTGCGGTGACGGCCCTTTCTTGGCCTTGCTCCGGGTGGGGTTTACCGAGCCACCCCGGTCACCCGGGGTGCTGGTGGGCTCTTACCCCACCGTTTCACCCTTACCGGCCCGTACGGGCCGGCGGTCTGTTTTCTGTGGCACTGTCCCGCGGGTCGCCCCGGGTTGCCGTTAGCAACCACCCTGCCCTGTGGAGTCCGGACGTTCCTCGGCGGCGGGCCGCAGGGCCCGCCGACGCGACCGCCCGGTCGACTCGTCCGTCGCGCCCCCATCCTAACGACGCGCCCACCGTCCCCATTTCCACCCCGGTGGGCAGGGACCCAACGCCAGGTCGGCGAGGTGGCGGTATCCGACGGTCGGCGATACCGCCACCTCGCCGAGCTGGCGAAGTAGGCCGCGAGCGAAGCAGGCAACGAGGCCAACGGCGTACTAGCCTCGGGGGATCATGGACCTCTCCGACGTCGCGCTGCTGCTCGTCGCCGGCCTGGCCGCGGGCACGGTGAACGCGGTCGCGGGCGGCGGCTCCCTGATCACGTTCCCGGCGTTGATCGCGACCGGCCTGCCGCCGGTGGCGGCCAACGTCTCGAACTCGGTTGCGGTCTTCCCGGGGTACGCGGCGAGCGTGGCGGGCAGCCGGGCGGATCTGCCGCGCGGGCGGGCATTGTGGTCGCTGCTGCCGACCGCGGCGGCGGGCACGGTGCTCGGGTGCGTGCTGCTGCTGGCGACGCCGGCCCGCGCGTTCGAGCTGGTGGTGCCGTTCCTGGTGCTGGGTGCGACCGCCGTGCTGGCGTTCCAGGATCCGCTGCGGCGGCTGGTCGGCCATCCGGCGCGGATGAGCCCGCGCCGTCGTACCGTCACCGTGCAGGTCATGGTCGGCCTCGGCACGGTGTACGGCGGCTATTTCGGCGCGGCGCTCGGGGTGATGCTTGTGGCCGGGCTGGCCCTGGTGCTGGATGCGACGCTGGCCCGGGTCACGGCGGTGAAGAACCTGCTCTCGGCCGTGGTGGGGCTGACCACGCTCGTGGTGTTCGCCCTGTTCGGCCCGGTGCAGTGGGTGGCCGTCGCGGTGGTGGCGCCGGCCACCCTGATCGGTGGGTACGCGGGCGCCCGGCTGGCCCGCCGGCTGCCGGCGGTGGTGTTGAAGACGGTCATCGTGGTGTTCGGTACGACGATCGGCCTCTACCTGCTGTGGCGCGCGCTGACCTGACGATCGGTCAGTACGCCTCCCCCACCGGCTCCTCCGGGGCGTGCTCGGCGGTGCGGGCGGCCCGGTTCCAGATCAGCCGTTCGCCGTAGCCGGCCGCCATCAGGTGGCCAAAGGCGAGGTAGACGAGCACGCCCACGGCGAGCACTCCGAAGCCGACCCAGAACGGCAGCGCGAGTCCGTGTTCGGCGAGCTTGCCGGAGATGATCGGCGCGGGCGCGGCGGCGCCCCAGCGGACCAGGTTGAACGCGCCGGTGGCGACGCGGCGGTCGGCGGAGCCGAGGCCGAGGGCCAGATCGGTGAGGTTGGCGTTGGCCAGGCCCATGAACAGGCCGGCGACGACCAGGACGACGAGCGACATGGCGGTGCCGGTGGAGGTGGCGAACAGGACCATGCAGAGCAGCAGGCCGAGGATCGCCACGCCGACGGTCTGCACGGCGCCGATGCGGTGTGCCAGCCGGTGGCCGATCAGCAGGATGCCGGCGGCCAGGCCGAGGCCCCAGCCGGTGAACGCCAGGCCCAGCGGGATGACGTCGAGGCGCAGGAACAGCGGCGTGTAGCCGAGGACCACGAAGAAGACGAAGTTGTAGGCGGCGGTGACCACGCAGAGGGTGATGAACGCGGGCTTGCGGTAGGTGGCGAAGATCTGGCCGACGCGTACCGGTGCCTGTTTGTTCGTGGGTTCGCGCAGCTTGCGGGAGGCGACGCCGAGCGCGAGCACCATGAACACGCCGCAGACGAAGAACGGCAGCCGCCAGCTCACCTCGCCGAGCAGGCCGCCGATCAGCGGGCCGACGGCGAAGCCGAGGCCGAGCGCGGTCTCGAAGAGGCCGACCACCCATTCCCGGTCGTTGGCGAGATTGACGAGCACCACCATGGCGGTGGCGAAGAACATCGCGTTGCCGAGTCCCCAGACGCCGCGCAGCACGGAGAGTTGGACGATGTCGTTGCTGAACGAGGCGAGGATGGCGGCCAGGCCGACCACCGACACGCCTGTGATGAGGACCGGTTTGAAGCCGAACTTCCCGCTGGCCAGGGTGGCCGGGATCATGCCGACGGCCATCACCGCGATGTACGCGGTGAAGAGCAGTTCGACCTGCCAGGCGGTGACGCCGATGGCCTCGCCGATGGCGGGCAGGATGGGGTCCACCACGGCGATGCCGGCGATGGCGAGGAACGCCACGAGCGTGGTGGCGTAGATGGCACTGCGGTTGGGTTCGGATCGCCGATCCACTCCGCAACCTCCCAGATAGCTGTATCGTACATGTAATTTCCTTGTATCATACAGCTATGAGCGATGACGCCGACGTTGGCGCGAAAGAGATCACACTCGGTCGGATCGAGACCGAGGTGGCATTGCTGATGCGGCTGGGCGAGGCCACCCGGCGCGGCACCGGCTCCGTCGAGCACCGACTGCTCGACCGCGCCGCGTACGTGATCCTGCGGCACCTCGACGACGCCGGCCCGCAGAACGTCTCCGCGCTCGCGGCCCGGCTGAACCTGGACGGGTCCACGGTCACCCGGCAGGTCTCCGCGCTCCAGCGGGACGGGCTGATCGCGCGTACCCCCGACCCGGTCGACGGGCGCGGCACGGTGATCTCCGCGACGCCGGCCGGGCTCCAGCGGATGGCGGCCGTGCAGGCCGCCCGCACCCGGCTCTACGGCGAGATGCTGGCGGCCTGGTCCGACGCCGACCGCGACACCCTCGCGGAGCTGCTGCGCCGCCTCAACGAGGCGCTCGACGCCCGCAACCGCCGCCGCTGAGGCGGTTGTTAAAAGGGGCCCCCGCCTATGCAGAATGCGTTAAGCGGGGGCCCCTCCTTCTACGCCACCGGTTCCGGCGCGGAGTCGGCGCGTTCGGCGGAGGCCCGGGGGTCACCCTCGTCGGCGAAGTAGTCGTCAGGGGTGGTGCCGTCCGGGCCGTCGGCCACCTTCGCGGCCCGCAGCGCAAGCGTGACAAGCGCGGCCACCACCAGGTTCACAAGCACCGCCACGATCCCCACGTAGATCGTCTTCTTGGTGTCGAAGCCGAACTCGGAGAGCGGGAACGCCGAACCGGCGAAGTGCTTCTTGCCGGTCGCCGGGTTGCCGATCTGGTAGAGCATCCACATGCCCAGGCCCATGCCGGCCACCCAGCCGGCGATGAGCGCGTCCCGGTGGAACCAGCGGGTGTAGAGGCCCAGCGCCACCGCCGGCAGCGTCTGCAGGATGATCACGCCGCCGATGAGCTGGAGGTCGATGGAGAACTGCGGATCGAGGAAGACGATGCACGCCACCGCGCCGACCTTCACCACGAGCGAGGTGATCTTCGAGACGTTCGCCTCCTGCGCCGGGGTGGCGTCCCGCTTCAGATACTCCTTGTAGATGTTGCGGGTGAACAGGTTCGCCGCCGCGATCGACATGATCGCCGCCGGCACCAGCGCGCCGATGCCGATGGCCGCGTACGCCACGCCCGCGAACCAGTCCGGGAACTGCTGATCGAACAGCAGCGGCACCACCGTGTTGCCGTCCACGCTGCCGGCCTTGGCGCCGGGGAGCGGCTTCACGTCCGCCGCGATCGCCATGTATCCGAGCAGCGCGATCAACCCGAGCAACAGGCTGTACGCCGGCAGCGCCGACATGTTCCGCTTGATCACGTCGCGGTTCCGGCTCGCAAGCACACCGGTGATGCTGTGCGGATACAGGAACAGCGCCAGCGCCGAGCCGAACGCCAACGTCACGTACTGGATCTGGTTGTTGGCGTTGAGCAGGATGCCGTCGCCCGGCGCGGGACTGGCTTGGAACTTCGCGTCGGCGGCGTCGAAGATGCTGCCCCAGCCGCCCAGCTTGTAGGGCAGGTAGATGACGGCCACCAGGATCACGACGTAGATCAACGAGTCCTTGACGAACGCGATGAGCGCCGGCGCGCGCAGCCCGGACTGGTAGGTGTACGCCGCCAGGATCGCGAACGCGATGATGATCGGCAGGTGCCGGGCCACCGCGCTGTCGCCGGTGACGCCCATGGTCTTGAGCACCGCCTCGATGCCCACCAACTGCAACGCGATGTACGGCATGGTGGCGACGATGCCGGTGATCGCGACCAGCAGCGCCAGGACCGGCGAGCCGAACCGGTGGCGGACGAAGTCGGCCGGGGTGACGAAGCCGTGCCGGTGCGACACCGACCAGAGCCGGCACAGCACCAGGAACACCATCGGGTAGATGACGATCGTGTACGGCACGGCGAAGAACCCGGCCGCGCCGGCCCCGAAGATCAGCGCCGGCACCGCCACGAACGTGTACGCGGTGTAGAGGTCACCGCCGACCAGGAACCAGGTGATCCAGCCGCCGAAGCTGCGCCCGCCCAGCCCCCACTCGTCGAGGTGGCCCATGTCCTGCGGCCGGCGCCACCGGGCCGCCACGAAACCCATGGCGCTGACCAGCAGGAACAACACGGAGAAGACGATGATCTCGGTGAGGTGGTCGCGCCACATCAGCGGTCACCCCGCTTCTTCTTCGTCATCTGGTAGACGAGCGTGGTGGTGCCGACACCAAGCAGGATCCAGGCCAGTTGCAGCCAGTAGAAGCGCGGGAACCCGAACAGCCGGGGCGAGTCGGCGTTGAAGAGGGCCGGGATGAGCGGCACCACGATCGGGATGAAGAGCAACCAGTTCCAGGGACTCTTGTCCTTCGCCCGGGAACGCGCCGTATCCAGCGCCTCCGGTTCCGGTGCGGCCATGGGACACCCTCCGGGAAGTCGTAGCCATGTGACGGCCGGAGGCTACGACCCTGTGACCGCGGTCACGTTCGACTGGCGGACGTCGATGCGCCGAACGGCCGCCCGCGTGCGCCGAGCGGCGGCGTACCGTCAGAGATCGCCGAGGTGGGCGGTGTCGTTGACCGAGCGGACCGCGACGCCGCCGTCCGGATACAGGTCCAGCACCGAGACACCCGCGGTGTCCAGGTAGAGCCGGTGCAGGAACGCGTCGCCGGCGGCGAGCGCGTCGCGCAGCACCAGCTTGATCGGCGAGACGTGCGAGACGACCACGACGGTCTCCCCCGGGTACGCCGACCGCAGCCGGTCCACCGCCCGGCCGGTGCGTTCGGCGACCGCCGTGAACGACTCGCCCTCCGGCGGAGCGACCCCGGTGGAGGCGAGCCAGGCGTCCAACTCGTCCGGCCAGCCCTCGCGCACCTCGGCGAAGGTGCGCCCCTCCCAGACACCGAAGTCGCACTCGACCAGGTCGTCGTCGGGGCGTACCGGCGGGTTGCCGACCCGCGCGGCGATGGCCTCGGCGGTCGCCGTACACCGGGACAGCGGCGAGCTGACCACGGCCGCGACGGACGGCGCCAGCTCGGCCACCCGGGCGGCGGTGGCCCGGGCCTGGGCCCGGCCCCGCTCGGTGAGCGGCACGTCGACCCGGCCGGAGTAGCGCTTCTGCCCGGTGCGCTCGGTCTCGCCGTGCCGCACCAGGATCAGCCGGGTGCCCTCCTCGGTCGGGCGGGGCTCCCAGGAGGCGGGGGTGGTGGCCGGGTCGGTGCCGGTGGCCTTCGCGACGGCCGTCTGCCGGCCGCTCGGCCCGGCGGTCGGCGCGGTCCCGGCGGTCGCGGTCGGCGCGGTCCCGGTGGGCGCGGCGGCGCCGGCCGCGGCGGCGTCCATGGCGGCGTTCGCCAGGGCGTCGGCGTGCCGGTTGCGCTCCCGGGGGATCCAGGTGAAGCGGACCGCGGCGAACCGGCCGACAAGCCCGGCGGCCTGCGCCGCGAGCGGACGCAGCCCGGGGTGTTTGATCTGCCACCGGCCGCACATCTGCTCGACCACCAGCTTGGAGTCCATCCGCGCGTCGACCTCGGCCGCGCCCAGCTCGGCGGCGGCCTCCAGCCCGGCGATCAGGCCGCGGTATTCGGCCACGTTGTTGGTGGCCGTGCCGATCCCCGCCGAGCGTTCGGCAAGCACCTCACCGGTCTCCGGGTCGCGGACCACCGCGCCGTAGCCGGCCGGCCCCGGGTTGCCCCGCGAACCGCCGTCGGCCTCGATCACGACCGCGCGCACCGCCACGACGGCTACAGTCCCGACTCGTTGGTCCGGACCATGATCCGGCGGCAGTCCTCGCAGCGGACCACGTCGTCCGGGTCCGCCTTGCGGATCCGGGCCACGTCGGCGCCGGAGAGTTCCAGCCGGCAGCCGCCGCAGCGACCGCCGGTGAGCAGCGCGGCGCCCAGCCCGGTGTCCTCGCGGATCTTGTCGTAGAGGGTGACCAGGTCCGCCGGCAGGTCACCGGCGAGCGGCTGGCGGGAGGTGCGCTTGAACTCCTCCTCCTTGGCGATCTCGGCGAGCGCGTCGTCACGGCGCTGCTCGGCCGCGGTCCGGCGCTCCCGGGCCTCGGCGATCCGCCCCTCGATGCCGTCGAGTACGCCCTGCGCGGTCTCCCGCTGCTCCATCAGCTCCAGCTCGGCGTCCTCCAGGTCGCTCTGCCGGCGGTTGAGCGAGACCAGCTCGTGCTGGAGCGCCTCCAACTCCCGGGCCGGACCGCTGCCCGAGGCCAGCCGGGCCTCGTCCTTGCTCTTGCGCGCCCGCACCTGGTCGACGTCCTTCTCCAGGCGGGCGATGTCCCGGTCCAGGTCGTCGACGGCCACCTGGGCGCGGACCCGCTCGTCCTCAAGCGCCGACAGCTCGCGCGCGAGCGCCTCCAGCTCGGCCCGTTCCGGCAGGCTCCGGCGGCGGTGCGCGAGCTGGGCCAGCGTGGTGTCGATGGCCTGCAGGTCGAGCAGGCGACGCTGCACCTTCGGGTCAGCCTTCACGGTCGGGGCTCCTTGTCGTCCGGTCGGGGCGCGGCGGCGTGCACGGTCCACGGGTCGGTGTCCAGGTCGGACACCACGGTCTCGACGCCCAGCTCGTCGGCCAGGTGGGCGGCCAGGTCGTCCAGCCACGGCCGTTCGGTCGCCCAGTGGGCGGCGTCCAGCAGGGCCGGGCCGCCGGCGGCGAGGTGCTCGCCGGCCGGATGGTGGCGCAGGTCCGAGGTGAGGAACGCGTCCACCCCGGCCGCAGCCGCCTCGGCGAGGAAGCCGTCCCCCGAGCCGCCGCTGACGGCGAGGGTACGAACCATACGCCCGGGATCCCCCGCCGCGCGAACGCCCCAGGCGGTGACGGGGAGCACGGCGGCGGCCAACCGGGTCAGCCCGGCCAGGGTCATCGGGGTGGGCAGCTCGCCGATCCGGCCGATGCCCCGGCCCGGCCCGTCGGCGGGTGAGCCGGGGCGGGGCGGGTGCAGCGGGCGCAGCCCGGTCAACCCGAACCGGGCGGCCAGCGCGTCGGACACGCCCGGGGCGGCCACGTCGGCGTTCGTGTGCGCCACGTACAGCGCGACGTCGGCCTTGATCAGCCGGTGCACGATCCGCCCCTTGAACGTGGTGGCGGCCACCGAGGAGACGCCGCGCAGCAGCAGCGGGTGGTGCGCGACGATCATGTCGGCGCCGGCGGCGAGCGCCTCCTCCACCGTCTCCGGGACCACGTCGACCACGCAGGCGACCCGCCGCACCGGGCGGTCCGGCTCGCCCAGCACCAGGCCGACCCGGTCCCATTCCTCGGCCCAGGCGGGCGGGTAGCGGCGGTCCAGGGCGGCCACCACGTCGGCGACCGTGGGCGGCGATCCGGTTGTGCTCACGGCCGGCCAGCTTACCGGCGTCCGGCGGCGTGCACGTCCACGGCGGTTAAGCGGGGGCCCCGGCACAACCGAATGCGTTAACAAGGGGCCCCGGCTTACACCTCAGGCGACCGGCGCGACAGGCGCGACCGCGTCGCGCAGGGCGTCCAGGCCGGCCTCCCAGGGGAAGGCGTCCAGGTGCCGCTCGCCGGTCCCGGGCGGATGCAGGCGGACGACATCGTCGCCGAAGACCACCCGGACGCCCCACTCGGCGAGCCGGGCCAGGCTGGCCCGGAACGCCGGGTGCGCGGCCATCGCCGCGTTCGTGAACGGTACGGCCGCGATCGGCACCCCGAGCCCCTGCGCCTCGACCAGCAGGCCGAGCGCGAGGGTGTCGGTGATGCCGGCCGCCCACTTGTTGACCGTGTTGACAGTCGCCGGGCAGACGAGCATGGCGTCCGCCGGGGGCAGCACATCCAGGTCACCGGGGTTCTTGTAGTGCGTACGGACCGGGTTGCCGGTCTGCCGGGCCAACGCCGTGCGGTCGACGAACTTCGCGCCGTCAGGCGTGGTGACCACGCAGACCATCCAGCCGTCCGACCGGGCGAGGTCGACCAGCCGACCGACGTGACGGGCCAGCGGCGAACCGCAGGCGATGACGTAGAGCACCCCGCGGTGCCCGTTGCTGGTACGCGGACCGCTCATCCGACCCGGTCCGCGCTCATACTCCGACTCCCATGTGCTCAGCCAACTCCGCAATCGGCGGCGGCGGCGCACCCCGTGTGCGACGCAGCACGTCCGACATCAACTCGTGGGCGATGGGCCGGCAGCGGATCTCCGAGGGCGCGAGCCGGTCGCCCTGCAACAGCATCTCGCCGGCGCTCGCCACGTCGCCGATCTGGGCGTAGCCCCGGGCCAGGTCGAGCAGGTGGTGCGCGCGCCGCTCGGGCAGCAGCGCGTTGAACGCGTGCTCGTTGAGCTGCTGGTGCGTCTCCACCGCCCGCCCGCCGTCACCCAGCTCGACCGCCGCGGCGGCACGGTGCAGCTCCAGGTTGGTCGGGCCGAACGACGTCCAGTAGTGGTTGTGGTCGCCGCCCAGCAGGACGGCCGCCTCCGCGGCGCCGCTGAGCAGGTCGTCCACGGTCGCCGAGTCACCGATCCGGGCGGCGGCCATCGCGCCCTGGAGCAGCAGCATGCCGTAAACCGAGAGGCGCTTGGGGTCGCCGGCGTGGTCGCCGCCGGACGCGAGCCGGTCGGCGATCCGCACGTTGAGTTCCAGCGCCGGGCGGGGGCGGCCCATCGCGACCAGGGCGTTGCAGACCCGGGTGGTGGCGATGCCGGCGAGCAGGGGGTCGTCGGCCCGCTGGGCCACCGCCATCGAGCGGTCGGCGGCCAGCCAGGCCAGGTTGCACTCGCCCAGCTTGCGCAGCACCGACGAGGCGATCTGGTAGACCTGCGCGAGCAGGTGGGCGGCCTCGCGACCCTGGTCGTCACCGCCGTACACGGCGTCCGCGGCCTGCGCGTCACGCAGCAGCTTGGGCAACGCCCGGGTGAGCATGCCGTAGCGGCCGTACTGGTAGGTGAGCCAGGCGTGGTTGACCGCCTTGCGCATGTCGGCGAGCGGCGGCGGGAAGGGCGCCGCGTCGAAGTAGGCGCTCATCGCGTCGTAGCGCTCGAGGGCGGCGCGGATCTCCTCCACCTCGACCTGGTCGATGCAGTTGAGCGCGTCGGTGCGCCGCTCCGGGTCCTTGCCGTGCAGCAGTTGCACGTCGATCTGGAGGATGTCGGCGATCTCGTAGAGCACGGAGAACTTGTCCAGCCGGCGGACGCCGCGCTCCACCTTGTCCACCCAGCTCTTCGACTTGCCGAGCCGGTCGGCGAAAACCTGCTGGGACATCTTGCGACGGCTGCGCCAGTAGGCGACCCGCCGGCCTATGGGTAGTTCGTCCATCCGTGCTTCCTCCCCCGGTCGGCGCCGGCAGTCGGCCTGATGTCCACCAGATCTGCCCTGGTCGCACAGGTTGTGCGTCAGCCGTCCAGCCAATCCTCATAGTTTTCGTGCAAGTTGCACCAGCCGTTCGTCAACTCAACGACTGCGGGTTACGGCAGTGACGGTTTTCGACGTGTGGTGGTTCTCGACGGGGTGGCGGTGGACGGTTCGGTGGGACGAGAGGGGATGGCACACATGTGGGGGAACGTCCGACCGCGCGTCGCTCACCTGACACCGCTGGAACGGGTGCGGCTGCGCCGGGTCGCCGTCCGGTACGCGCTGCACGGCTGGCCGGTCACGCCCGGCGCGTGCCTGGCCAACAGCCGCTTCGTCTGCGGCCGGGCCGGCTGCCCCACCGTCGGCTGCCATCCGGCGCTCGAAGACTGGGACCACGGGGCGAGCGCCGACCCGGCCCGGGTGGCCACCTGGTGGCGCAACCGGCCGCACGGGGTGCTGCTGCCCACCGGACGCGCGTTCGACGTGCTGGAGGTCGCCGCCCACCTCGGTCGGCGAGTGCTGGCGACGGTCGCCAGCCACCCGGCCGGCCCGGGGGTACGCGGGCCGGTGCTTGTCACCCCGACCGGCCGGTGGATGTTCCTGGTCCGTCCCGGCGACCCGCTGCGGCCGGAGCTGGAGCACTGCTTCCACGTGGTGCGGCACGGCACCGGATCGTGGATCCCGGCCCCGCCGACCCGGCTGCCCGAGGGGACGGTGCGCTGGGCGGTCGCCCCGGAGCAGGCCCGGTGGCAGCTCCCCGACTCCTACCTGGTGCAGAACGCGCTGATCGAGGCGTTGCGGGCGGCCGGGGTCACGCTCACCCCGGACCTGTTCCCCGGCCACCTGCCACTGCCTCGGCGCGGTCGCTGACCGACGGTTGCCCGACAGCGACCTCCCCGCCACCGGGCTCGTTGTGTCAGTCGAGGGCGCGCACGCGCCAGAGCGGGGGTTGAGGATGTTTAAGGACGACGCGGCCCGCCACACCGGCGGCACCGAACCACCGCGGCACCGCCGCCGCCCGCACCCGTGGGGCTTCACCCGTCCACGGGGCTCCCGCCCGCCAGGCGGCTCCCGCCCTCCGGGCCCCCGCCCCGCCATCCTCCACCGCCCCCTCCGCTGACCGCACCCCCACCCCACCCGACCCCACCACCGCGTTGATCATGAAGTTGGCGGCGCGGAAAGAGATCGACATCGCCGCCAACTTCATGATCAACGGGCCGGGTCGGGGGCTGGGTGGGGGGCAGGGTGGGGGCAGTGGGGAGGGTGCGGGAGTGTAGGAGGCGGGAGTCGTCCGTTACCGCGGCGTGCTGCCACGGGGTGGGGAGGCGGTCTAGCCAGGTGAGGGCGGTGGGGGTGCCCATGGCGACGGCGGCTGTGGCGTAGGCGTCCGCCTCGCCCAGGTCGGGGCCGACCACGGTCACCGAGCGCAGGCCGACCGCGGGCGCGCCCCGGCGCGGGTCGATGACGTGGTGCCCGCGCTCATACACCCCGGAGGTGGCGACCCCGAGGTCGGTGCCGGTCAGCACCAGGCAGGTGGCCGACGGGTCCCAGGGGTGCCGCACGCCGATCCGCCAGGGCTCACCGGTGGCCGAGTGGCCGCGTACCCGGACGTCGCCGCCGGCGTTCACGCAGTGGTTCGGGGCGCCGGCCGCCACCAGCCGGTCCGAGGCGACCTGCGCCGCCCAGCCCTTCACGTAACCGGACGGGTCCAGCCGGCCGGTGGCGTACGCGTCGAAGAAGCCGTCCGTGGCCGTCCACAGGTCGGCGCAGCGCTCCAGCACGGCCCGCAGGTCGGCGGACGCCTCGGCCAGCGGCAGCTCGCCCCGGTCCAGCCGGCACACCTCGCTGTCGTCCCGGTAGGTGCTGAACCGCGCGTCCACCTCGCGCATCCAGTCGAACGTGTGCGCGGCCAACTCGCGCAGGGTGGCGTCGGGCAGGTCGTCGGCCAGGTCGAGGCTGATCGCCGTACCCATGATGTGCTCGACCCGGCGCAGGCCGGGCCGGGCAGCGGCGGCGGGGGCCAAGCCGTCAGGCCTTGTCGATCGCGCTCTGGAGCGACTGCTTGTAGGCGGTGCTGGTGTAGGTGGCGCCGGAGACGGTGCTCAGGTTGGCGCTCTGCCTGGCCACCACCTCGCCCGAGCTGCCGCTGTAGCGGGCCTGCACGTCGTCGCTGCGCTGCCCGGACTGCCCGCCGAGCGGCATGCCGGTCGCGGTGGCGTCGACGATCCGGCTGCCGCTGAGCGTGATCCGGACCTGGAGCGAGCCGTACTCGTAGCTGACCGACGACCCGGTGACCGTGCGGGTGGTGGGCTTCGGGGCCTTCGTCGTGGCCCTCGGCGCGGCCGGCGCGGTGCTGGTCTTGGTGCCGCCCCGGCTGGCCGGCTTCCGGTCGGCGGACGGGTTGGCGGACGGGTTGGCGGACGGGTTGGCGGACGGCTTCGTCGACGCGCGGGGCGTCGCCGGGACGCTTGGCGCGGCGGACCCGGGGGTGGCGCCGTCCGGCGCGGGTGAGCCGCCCGGGGTGACCGGGGCCAGCGCGGCCGGCACGTCACCGGCGGTGGCCGGCCCGACGCCCGGGCCGCCCTTGAGCACCACCAGGGCGGTGGTGCCGGCGGCCAGTCCGGTGATCGCGAGGAGCGCGCGACGCATGGTGGGTGCCTTCCTACAGCTCGAACGCGGTGAGGTGGATCTGGCGGCGGGGCACGCCCGCCGCCCGCAACACCTTGACGGACTCGTCGACCAGGCCGCCCGGCCCGCACAGGTAGACGTCCCGCCGGGTCAGGTCGGGCACCAGCCGGCGCAGCCCCTCCGGGTTCATCACCTGGCGCGGCCCGGGGTCGTCGCGGCGGCCGATGACGTACCAGACGGAGGTCTGCCGGGCCTGGGCGAGCCAGTCCAGTTCCCGGTGCAGCAGCACGTCGGCGGGCTGACGCGCGCGGTAGATCAGCGCCGCGCCCGGCGGCAGCTCCTCAAGCATCGCCCGCAGCGGCGCGATGCCGCTGCCACCGGCGATGAGCAGGGCCCGCTCCCGGGTGCGGTGCGCCGCGGTGAACGTGCCGAACGGGCCCTCGGCCCAGACCCGGGTGCCCGGGGTGAGGTCCCGCAGGTCGGCGGTGTGCCCACCGACGACCTTCACGGTGAGCCGCAGCCAGCGGCCGTTCGCCGCCGCCGAGGGCGAGAACGGGTGCGACTGCCACCAGCCGCCGGGGTTGAGGAAACGCCAGCGGAAGTACTGGCCGCCGAGCAGGTCGATCTGGTTGAGCCGGTGTCCGGTCAGGTAGATCGAGATGGTGTCCGGGCTCTCCGCCACCACGTCGGCCACCCGCAGCCGGTGCCGCAGGTTGAACGCCAGCGGCGAGACCACCCGGCCCCACAGCAGCGCGGCCACCACGAGCAGGTACGCGGCGATCCAGCCGGTGCGCGCCGGCCCGGGCTCGTAGAGCTGGGCGCCGTTGCTGAACTGGTGCGCGTAGCCGAGCAGCAGGGTGAGATAGCTGGTCAGGTGCAGGGCGTACCAGAGTTCGTAGGGCAACCGGCGACGCACCGCACGCACCGCGGTGAGCCCGACAAGCACCATGACGCCCGCTGCCGCGAACGCGGAGAGCATGTCCTCGTAGTCGGACAGCAGCGCGCCGACCTCGCCGAACACGGAGTTGCGCTCCTGCCGGGCGTAGCCCACCACCAGCAGGGACATGTGGGTCAGCACCGCGACAAGCAGCGTCGCGCCGAGATCCCGGTGCAGCCGGGAGATCCGCTCGCCGCCCAGCGAGCGTTCCAGCACGCCGAGCCGGCTCATCGCCAGCACCTGCATCAGCAGCAGGTAGCCGGCGATCAGGCCGGTGATCCGGCCACCGGCGGTGAGCAGGTCGGCGGTGTCGGCGAGCGAGCCGGCCGGGGTGTCCAGCCACCACGGCGCGACGGCGGCGACCAGGCCGAGCCAGAAGGCCGCCGTCAGGGCCCGCCGGCCGCCGGGTCCGCGGCGCGGCCGGCCGGGTGGTACGGAAGCAGCCGGACGGCCGCCGTACGGGGCGGGGTGCCCGGTACGACGGCCGGCGGCCTGGGTGTCCTGATATGTCACGCGTACATCTTGATCGGGGTGAACTTCTGCCGGGGGAAGACCTTGTCCACCTGGGCGGCGGTCAGGCCGAAGCGGCCCTGGGCCACCGATCCGTAGACGTTGAACATGTTGTTGTACTCCGGCACGTCGCCGCTGTCCAACTTGTCCAGCCCGTTCCAGGTGCCGAGCAGCGAACCGGCGAGCTTGCGCCCGGACAGCACGGTGACCACGCCGCCGTGCCCGTGGTCGGTGCCGCCGCTGTTCGAGGCGACCCGCCGGCCGAACTCGCTGGACACCATGATCGTCACGTCCGACGCCTGATCGCCCAGGTCGGTGAAGAACGCCGCCATGGCGGCGGCCAGTTCGTTGAGCCGCCGCCAGAGCTGGCCGCCCTGGGCGGTGCCCTGGTTCTCGTGGGTGTCGTAGCCGCCCATGCCGACGGTCGCCACCCGCACGTTCGCCCCACCCTTGATGAGCTGGGCGAGCTGCTGGAACGCGTTGCCGACGCCCTCGTACTTGACGCCGGCCGCGGCGGCGTACGGCTTCGCGGCGAGCTTCTGCGCGGTGGCAAGCGCGCCCATGCCCTCGATGACCGCGTCCTCCACCGGGTGGTTGATCCCGGTGAACAGGCCGCGGATCGCCTTCTCGGTGGCCGCGCGGTACTTGTCGTCGCCGTTGAGCCGCAGCTCGCCGACGCTGTTGAGGGCGAGCGCGCCGTTCACGCCGACGAGCGAGCGGGGCAGCGTGCTGCCGATGCCGACGCTGCGGAACGCGGTGCCCTTGCCGAGCGCGTCGACAAGGCTGTCCAGCCAGCCCCGGCCGCCGGTCTCACCGGGCAGGCCGCCCAGGTTGCAGGCGTCGGCGGCCTGGAAGTGGCTGCGGGACAGCCGCGGGTCGGACACCGCCGGCACGAAGCCGAGCTGCCCGGCCTTGAGCCACTTCTCCAGCGGGGCGAACGCGCTGGTCAGCTTGAACCCACGGGCCAGGGCCAGCGAGTCGTTGCCGAGCAGCAGGTCCGGGCGGGCCTTGCTGAGCACCGGGTCGCTTGCCGGCGCGACCAGGCTCAGCCCGTCCAGCCCGCCGTACAGGAAGACGTGGATCAGGGTGCCGGTCTTGGTCGCGGCGAACGACGCCGAGGTGGTGACGAACTGCGCGGTGGCGAGCGCGGTCGCGGTCGCCGCGGCGCCGGCCACGAAGGTACGCCGGGTGACGCCCCGGCCGTCCTGCTGGGCCTCCTCGACCTCCTCCAGCCGGCGGTACCGGTCCGCCTCGGCCGCGTTCTCGGCCGCAACGACGTCCGCCTCCGCGCGCAGCAGCGCCTCGGCCGGGTTGTCGGCCAGCCGCCGCAGGTCGGGGCATTCGGGGTGCAGGGGGTACGGGTTCACGGTCATCTCCATCGAATGCCTCACCGGAGGTGGTGCTGGGGGGACGCGAGGATCGTCCGCGCGACCGCGGCGATGGCCCCGTTGAAGGTGGCGTCGACCTTGGCGCCCTCGGACACCCCGGCCACGGCGAGCACGAGCTTCTTCTCCTTGGCGCTGAGCTTCTGGTGCACGAGCTTCTGGGCCAGCGCGTCCACGTACGCCCCGGCGGTCGTCGGCGGCTTCGCCACCAGCTTCTCCGGCTTGACGTAG
The DNA here is from genome assembly GCF_056150385.1 of Micromonospora marincola. NCBI lineage: Bacteria > Bacillati > Actinomycetota > Actinomycetes > Micromonosporales > Micromonosporaceae > Micromonospora > Micromonospora marincola. Next base: position 46,931 of record NZ_JAXCFT010000026.1, read on the forward strand.
GTGAACTGCTTGCGCCAGCCGCCGAGCAGGTCGCCTGCCTCGTTCCAGCCGTCCACCATCGTGCCGGCCGAGGTCCAGGCCAGGTAGACGTCGGCGTAGCCGTCCGGGGTGGGCTTGCCCATCGGGTAGTGGCCCAGCTCGCGCATCTTGTCCTGGATCTGCCGCAGGCCCTGGGCGAACGGCGTGCGCCGCTTGTCGCCCTCGAACCCGGCCGCCGCGTCCGGCCCGACGCCGAGCGACCGGTACGTGGCCACCAGGTACTCCATCGGGCGGCGCACCTTCTGGCCGACCGCGGCCCAGAACTCCGAGGAGCTGAACAGCGTCGCCAGCACCGGCCGGATCTGGCCCTTGTTCGTGGTGTACGCCTTGGCCAGCCGGTCCACGATCGACTTCGGCGGGGTGTCGGAGACGAACCGGGTGGCCAGGTTCTGCGCCACGTACTTCGCGGTCGACGGGTGCAGCGCGATGTACCGGATGTAGGAGTCGATCACCTTGTCGGCGACCTTCGGGTCGTTCGAGTTGTTGGCGTGGGTGAACCCGAGGATCTTCACCTTGCCCACGTAGTGCCGGTCGCCGAAGAACATGTACTTGCCGTCGGCGACGCCGCGCCCGGTCTGGAGCATGGCGGCCTGCCGCACGTCCTTCTCGGTGTAGCCGCCGTCGACGCCGACCGAGTACAGCTCCAGGTTCTCCCGGGCCAGGTTCTCGTTGATCGCGTCCTTGCGCGAGTCGACCTGGTTCAGATAGAGCAGCAGCGCCGGGTGCTTGTTCGCGGCGACGAGCATGTCCGGGTAGCTGCCGAACGCGTGCTTGCGGATGACGTCCTTGTCGAACGCGTTGCGGTAGGTCTCGCCGCCGTCGAAGTCGGCCGCCACGTGCAGGAAGTCGTTCCAGAAGTCGACCATCACCTCGAAGAGCTGGCGGTCGGACCAGATCTGCCGGGCGATGGTGGCGTCCACCGTCTCCCGCGCCGGATCGACGCCGCGCTCGTTGAGCTGGTCCCGCTGGTCGCGGAGCTGGGTCGGGCTGAGCTTGAGCGACGGCAGCTCGGACAGCTTCAGCTCGCCCTTGGTCGGGGCGATCTTCTCCGGTTCGAGCTGCTGACGCAGCCAGTCGTCGATGCCGAGCTTCTTGACGTCGGAGATCATCTTCGGCGTCGGGCCGAAGGTGGTCCGGCTCAACAGGTGACGGATCGGGTCCTTGGCGAGCACCGTCTTCACCGTCACCTGGGTCGCCGCGGCGGCGGCGGCCGGGCTGCCGAAGATCCGGCCGCCGGTCGGGGCGTTGCGCTTGAGCGCCGCGCCCGCCCGGGAACCCATGTAGCTCTCGTTCTGCTCGGTGTAGGTCCGCACCGTGCTGGGCTGCTGGCCGCTCGGCCGGGCCTGGCTGCCGTCGGTGGTCACCGTGCCGGTGGCGTCACCGGCCTCCGCGCCGTCGGTGAACAGGCCACGAAGCTGCGGGGACAGGGCCAGGGCCGCGCCACCGGCGACCACCGCCGCGCCGCCGATCGTGGCGAGGGCACGACGCCGGCCGCGGCGCGGGGCGTCGTCCTCGTCGTCACCCAGGTGGGGCAGTCCCGGGCCGGCCGGCGGCACGTACCCGCCGGCGGGCTGGGCGTAGCCGCCCTGAGCCGGGGCGTACCCACCGAAGCCGCCCTGGGGTGCCGGGCCGGCGGAGGCGAAGCCGTTCGGTCCGACCCACTGCGGACCCGGGGCGGGCTGCGGCGCCGGTGCGGGGTGACCGCCGGCGTACGGCGCGGCGGAGTCCAGGTCGCGGTAGCCGTCCGGGTGGGGGTGCTGGTATCCGTCCCAGCCGCGGTCGTCCCGGGGTCGACGCGGTGGCACGTTCAGGTCGGCCATGTACCTATCCCGTTTTCTTCGAGCGCCGGCACGCCTGCCACCCGGGGGTTGGGTGGGAGGGGCGGCGACGGTTGCCGGAGAGTTGCTACGGGAAAGTAGCCATGCCTCCGCCGCAGCTCAAGGCGGCCCGAAACCGCTCGTGAGCGCACTTAAGACGGTGCTCAGGCCCGGGGGCGGGCCATCCTGCGACCGCACCCCGGCCGGCACCCCCCGGAGCAGGGCCGACCTGCCCGCCGACCGCCCGAACGCGCGGTTTCGCCCCGCACCGCCCCGCCCACCCACGTTCAAGCCCTCAGGGAAACTTAAGGCGCCGCTAAGCGTCCCCTACCCCTCCGCCCCGCGCTCCCCCTCCTTGGCCCGCGCTCACGGAAAGAGTGGCCATCGGCGCGCGGATGACCACTCTTTCCGTGAAACGGGGCGCATGCCGCGAGGGGTGGAGGGCGTGAGGGGGTGGGAATCCGGGTATGCCGCCGAACCGCTGAAGCCGTGAGGGGAAGGCATCGCCATGCTCAGCCAAGAGGATCAGCGCAGGTTCGAACAGATCACCCGCCAACTACGGGAGAGCGATCCGCGGTTCTTCGCCCGGTTGGACAACCGGGTCCGGGGCCGCCGGGGCCGGTACATGATGCTGCTGACAATCGTGCTGTGGGCCTCGCTGCCGGCGATGACCGTGCTGGTCGGGCGGTTGGCCGGGGCGATCTGCGCCATGGTGCTGGTCGCCAACGCCGCCGTGATGTGGCGCTTCCGCCGCCGCCTGATGTGAGCGTAAGGAGGGGCCCCCGCTTAACGCCTCCGGTAGAGGAAGGGCCCCCTATTAACCGTTCGGCGCGCTCCCGAACTCCCGGTACGCGCGGCGCAGCCGCTCGGTCAGGCCCGGGCCGCCGATCTCCGGACCGGGCGGGGGTAGCTGCCGCAGCAGCAGCTCCGAGCCGGTGTCCAGGGTGGGCGGACGGTCGGGCAACGCCACCGGGGCGAGCCAGAACCGGTCCAACTCCTCCGCCGGCTCGACCGCCGGCAGTCCGGCCAGCACCCGGCCGGCGCCGGTCACCGGCAACGCCGCGACCGGCGATCCCGCCTCCTCAGCCGAGCCCGCCGCAGCCGAGCCCGCCGCAGTCGAGCCCGACACGGCCAGGTCCGCCGACGTCCCGGCCGCCGCAGTCGAGCCCGACACGGCCAGGTCCGCCGAGGTCCCGGCCGGCACAACCGGGTCCGCCGAGGTCCCGGCCGGCACGGGCGGCGCGGCCCGAACCGTGTCGCCGGAGCGGACACCGCGCAGCGTACGCAGCCGGTCGAGCAGGTCGCCCCGGGACCGGCCGCGCCAGTGCAGCAACTGGAACGGGTCGGCGTCGAACGCCTCGGCCAGCAGATAGAAGGTGGCCGCCAGATGCTTGCACGGCACCGCGAAATCGGGACAACCGCAGCGCTGCGCCAGCTCGCCGACCTCGGCCGGGAACAGCGGCGCGCCCGCCGCGTCGAACAGCTCCTCCAGCTCCGCCGGCAGGTCACCGGCGAGCAGCCGGGCGCTGAAGAACGCCTGCCCGGCCAGCTCCGCCTCCACCCGCCGCCACACCCTCTCCGGGTACGCCGGAAGCCCGATCCGCACCGGGTACGGGCGTGCCCGGGACCCCTGCACCTCGGCGGTGACAAGCCCCGGCGAGATGTCCAGCCGGAGCACCTGACCCCGGCGCGCGTACGACCGGCCACGGGTGAGCCGGGAGCCGAGCGCGAACGACTCCAGCACCTCCAGGAAACGCCGCGACCACCAGGACTGCCCGATCGCGCCCCTGGCGCTGCGCGCCCGCAGCCCGCCCTCGACCCGGCGCGGCGGCCCGAAATCCTCGAACCGACCGGTGGTCACTCGACCACCGCCCCCGACTCCAACGTGAACAGTTCGCGCAGCGTGTCGGTGGACAGCTCGGTGACCCACTGCTCCCCGCTGCCCACCACCGACCGGGCCAGGCTCCGCTTGTCGGCGATCATCGCGGCCACCTTCTCCTCCACCGTGCCGGCGCAGACGAACTTGCGTACCTGCACCCGCCGGCGCTGGCCGATGCGGAACGCCCGGTCGGTGGCCTGGTCCTCGACCGCCGGGTTCCACCAGCGGTCCACGTGCACCACGTGGTTGGCCGCGGTAAGCGTCAGGCCGGTGCCGCCGGCCTTGAGCGAGAGCACGAACAGCGGCGGGCCGTCCGGCGTCTGGAACTGCGCCACCATGGCGTCCCGCTCGGCCTTGCCGACGCCGCCGTGCAAGAACAACACCTCCCGACCGGTACGCGCCGACAGGTGCCCGCGCAGCATCCCGCCGAACTCGGCGTACTGGCTGAACAGCAGCGCCTTCTCCCCGGCCGCGAGCACCTCGTCGACGATCTCGTCGAGGCGTTCCAGCTTGCCCGAGCGCCCGGCCAGGGCGGAGCCGTCGTGCAGTAGCTGGGCCGGATGGTTGCAGACCTGCTTGAGCCGGGTCATGGTGGCCAGCACCAGCCCCCGGCGCTCGATCCCGTCGCTGGACTCGATCTTCGCCATCATGTCGTCGACCACGGCTCGATAGAGGGCGGCCTGCTCGGCGGTGAGGTTGCAGAGCACCTCCATCTCCAGCTTCTCCGGCAGGTCGGTGATGATCGACGGGTCGGTCTTGAGCCGGCGCAGCACGAACGGGCCGGTGACCCGGCGCAGCCGCTCGGCGACCTCGGCGTCGCCGTGCCGCTCGATCGGCTCGGCGAACCGCTTGCGGAACGTTGCGGCCGGGCCGAGCAGCCCCGGGTTGGCGAACTGCATGATGGACCAGAGGTCGGCGAGGCGGTTCTCCACAGGCGTACCCGTGACCGCGACCCGATGCCGCGCGGGCAGCGACCGGACCGCCTCGGCCTGGCGGGTCGCGGCGTTCTTGATCGCCTGCGCCTCGTCCACCACCACCCGGTGCCAGTCGACGCCGGCCAGGTCGACGGCGTCCCGGGCGGCCACCGAGTAGGTGGTGAGCACCAGGTTCGCCGCTCCGACGGCGGCGGTGAACTCCTCGCCCCGGGCCCGCTCGGCGCCGTGGTGCACGTGCAGCCGCAACTCGGGCGCGAACGTCGCGGCCTCCCGCTGCCAGTTGCCGACGAGCGACATCGGGCACACAAGCAGCGTGGGCCCGGCCTCCGGCGGGTCACCGGCGAGCAGCGCGAGCAACTGCACGGTCTTGCCCAATCCCATGTCGTCGGCGAGGATCCCGCCCAGCCCCAGCGACTGGAGGAAGGCCAGCCAGGCCAGCCCGCGCCGCTGGTACGGCCGCAGCGTCCCGACGAAGCCGGGCGGCGGGTCGGCCGGGGTGAGCCGCCGCTCCGCCTCACCTGCCAGCAGCTCACCGAGTGCCCCGTCGGCGACCACGTCAAGCACGGGCAGCTCACCGCCGCGTTCCTCGCCGGAGAGCCCCATCCGTAGCAGGTCCGCCACGGTCAGCTCACCCGTCGAGCGGAGCAGCCGCAGCCCGGCCTCCAACCGTTGCGGGTCCAGCTCGACCCACCGGCCGCGCAGTCGCACCAGCGGCGATTTCAGGTCGGCGAGCGACGCCAACTCCTCGGCGGTGAGCGGCTGGTCGCCGAGGGCCACCTCCCAGCGGTAGTCGACGAGCGCGTCCAGCCCCAACGTGCCGGCGGTGGCGGCGACCGCACCCGGCGCGGTGCGGCTGCGCGCCCGCAGCCGGGCGCCCAGGCGCGACGAGGAGCGCCGCCACCACGACGGCAGCAGCACCCCGAAGCCGGCCGCGTGCAGCACCGGCGCACCCTCGCGCAGGAACCGGTGCGCGCCGTCGGCGTCCAGCTCCATTCCCTCAGGCGCGGCGGTACGCAGGGCGGCGTCCACCTCCGGCCAGAGCCGGCTCGCCCGGCCCAGCTCGGCCAGGAGCGTCTCCTGCGGGTCCACGCCGCGGGCGGCGAGCGCGGGCGCGGGCCGCTGCCAGATGTGCCCGGCGTCGACCACGAGCCCCGGCTCGTCGGCCGGGTGCAGGCCGAACTCCACCTGCCAGGCGTCACCCTCGACCAGCTCGGCGACCGGGTCGGCGGCCGGTTCGACCAGGCGGAACGTGGCCCGTACCGCTCCACCTGCGGCGTCGCGCTGCCAGGCGTCCAGTTCGGCGCGCAGCGTCGCCAGGGCGGCCGGCTCGGCGGTGACGGCGCGCTCCGGGCCGGTGAGCGCGGCCAGCCAGCCCGGCACCGCGCCGACGCGGCGCATCCCCCGGGACAGCCGGGTGTCGGCCAGGGCCACCCGGGCGGCGGCGTCGACAAGCGCGTCAAGCGCCTCCGCCACCAGCTCACCCGCTCCCACGCCGTCCGCCCGCCCGATCCCCCCGACCGAGCCGGCCGCCGCAACCGGACCCCCCGCCGCACCCTCACCGGCCGCCGCAGGCTGACCCGCCACCGCAGCCCCACCGGCCGCCGCAACCTGACCCGCCACCGCACCCTCACCGGCCGCCGCACCCTCACCAGCCGCCGCATCATGACCCGCCACCCCAGCCCCACCCCCTGTCGCAAGCGGGTCGGCCGCCCCGAGCAGATGCGTGACCCGCGGGCTGCCCGGCGGTTTGGGTGCATCTGTTGTCGCCTGGGCAACAACAGATGCACCCAAAGCCGCCGGCTGCCATTCGCGGGCGGCGCGGGTCGCCGGGGGCAGGGCCAGCGCCAGGTCGCGGGCCCAGGCCGCGTCCGTGCCGGTGAGCAACGGCCGCCAGAGCGCCAGCGCGGTGGCCTCGTCCACCGCCCGCCGCCTACGCCGGGAGGCCGGCGAGTGAGCGGCGACCGGGTCGGCCTCGCCCGCCCGCCGCCCTCGCCCGCCCGCCGCCGAGTGATAAGCGGGGGCCCCGCCTATACCGGAAACGTTAAGCGGGGGCCCCTCCTTACCGAGCAGGGTGGGGAGCAGGCGGCCACGGGTCACCAGGTCGACGGCGAAGTCGGCCAGCTCGGCCAGGTGGCGCAGGCTCGCCCCGACCGGGTCCGGCCGGGGCGCGCGCAGCAGCGCGTAGGCGTCGTCCGGGGCGTACGCCAGGGCGGGGACCCGCCAGCCGGCGCGGGTGACCGGACCGCGGGCCGGGTCGGCGACGGCGGTCCGGACCAGCTCCGGCGAGTCCACCGGCGAGCCGGCGCGGGTGGGCAGGCCGAGCAGTACGGAGACCGGCTGGCCGGGTGGCGCGTCGAGCGCGGCGGCCAGGGTGGCGTGGTCGGCGGCGAAGGGGTGCGGCCGTTCGCGCGGTGCGCGGCCGGGCCGGCGGGGTGCCCGGGGCGGCAGCGTGCTGTCCTCGGCCCACAGGGCGAGCCCGGCGCCGGACAGCCACAGCCCGTGGATGACCAGCACGTGCTCTCCCCCTCGACGACGCCCGGGGGCCAGGATAGGCGGCCGGGCGTGGATATCGTCGGCGCCATGGTCGACCTTCTCGTGATCGGCGGGTTGGGTGTGGACGTCCGCGCCCGGGTGCCCGCGCTGCCGCTGCCCGCCGCCGACTCGCTTACCGTGCCCCCGGTCGAGCTGCGGATCGGCAACACCGGCGCCGGGGTGGCGCTGGCCGCGCACGCGCTCGGCCTGCGGGTGACGCTCGTCGACGTGCTGGGCGCCGACCCGGCCGGCGACGTGGTGCGGGCCGCGTTGGCGCGTACCACGGTGCGGACCGTGCTTGCGTACGCGCCGGCCGGCACCCGACGCTCGGTGAGCCTGGTCGACCCGGCCGGCCGCCGGATGTCGCTCTACGACCCGCGACCCTGGTCCGGTTCGCCGCCGTTCACCGACCGGGAGTTGGCGGCGCTCGTCGCCGGGGCGGCCCACACCCACGTGTCGATCATGGACTGGGCCCGGGACGCGCTGCCGGTGCTGCGCGGCGCGGCGTCGGTCTCCACCGACCTGCACGACTGGGACGGCGAGAACGACTACCACCGGCCGTTCGCCGAGGCTGCCGACCTGGTGTTCGTCAGCGGCGTCAAGCTGGGTGAGCGGGCCGGCGAGGTGGTGGCCGGGCTGGCGCCGCGCACGGTGCTTGTCACCGGCGGGACGGCCGGCGCCACGGTGTACGGCCCGGACGCGCCGCCGGCGCACGTGCCGGCCGCCACCCCGCCCGCGCCGGTCGTGGACACGAACGGCGCCGGGGACGCCTTCGCCGCCCGGCTGCGCGGAGCCGGCCCCCGGGACGCGGCCGGGTACGCCGCCCGGGTGGCCGCCGCCGCGTGCGCCCACGACGGGATGGAATATCCGGACGGGCTCCTGCCCCGCGACTGAGTCTCAGATCGCGCCGGTCTCCCCGTCGGTCAGCTCGCGCAGGATGTCGGCGTGCCCGGCGTGTCGGGCGGTCTCCTCGATCAGGTGCACGAGCACCCAGCGCAACGAGACCTCGCCGAGCTGCGGGTGCGGCACCACGTGGTCGAGGGCGAAGCGGGCGGCGACGGCCCGGGAGCGGGCGCAGGCCGCTTCGTAGGCCGCGGCGAGCGCCTCGACGGTGTCGTCGGGGCCGAGCGTGTAGCTGGCGTCGGCGTCGGCCTGGGAGGTGAGGTAGACGTCGCCCGGCTCCGGCGCGAACAGCCGGGCGAACCAGTTGCCCTCGACCAGGGCGAGATGCTTGAGCAGCCCGGCCAGGGTGGTCAGCGAGGGGACCAGCCGACGGGCGGCGTCGGCGTCGGCGAGGCCACGCGCCTTGCGTAGCACGGTGGCGCGATGGAAGTCGAGGAACGCGTCGAGGATCGCCCGTTCGTCGCCCGTGCGGGCGAGGACCGGACCGAGTGTCGGATCGATCGTCGAGGTCGCCATGTCCGGACCCTAGTCGCCGGGAGGGGCGGCCCGCTGCCCCGCTATCGGCTGCGCGTGCCCTCCGGCCGGGGCAGGATGGGCGCATGGCTTCCTCGGTGCACATCCCCCTGGTCGGCGGCGCGGCCGACGGCGAAACCGTCACGGTCGAGCTGGACGCCAACGGCCGCCCGCCGCTGACCCACCACCACCTGGGGCCGGGCGGGCTGGCCGAGGCACAGATCTACGAGCTGGAGTCGGGCGACCAACCGGCGCACGAGTGGGTCTACGCCTGGCGCGGCCCGGCGGCCTGACCAGGCCGAGCCGCCGGGCGGCTCACGCCGCCGAGCCGCTGGGCTGGCGGGCCGCCGGGTGGCTCACGTCGCCGGGGTCAGCGTCCGGGCCCGGATGCTGTCAAGCACGCTCCGCGTCACCTGCGAGGTGCCCCGCGCCTGGTCGCAGACCTCCGCCACCCGGCGGGCGGTCTCCCCGGCCCGGGCCTCCCGCTCGTCCCAGAGCCGATCCACCTCGGCCAGCAGCGGGCCCTCCACCTCCCGTTCCATGCCGCGCAGCGCCGGCACGCCGAGCCGCTGGGCCAGATCGAAGACCTTGCCGGCGTACGGCAGCGGCAGGAACGGCGTGTTCATCATGGCGGCGAAGATCAGGAAGTGCAGCCGCATGCCGACCGCGAGGTCGAAGTGGCGCATCAGGCCGAGGATCTGCGCCGGGCGGTAGTCGCCGTGCAGGATCCGACCCCGGTCCGCGGCGATCATGTGCGACAGCACCCCGTGCGAGTGCCGGATGTCGTCGCGTTCCATCGGGACGAAGAGGACGTACGCGTCGATGCGGTGCACCAGGAAGTCGCCGATCTGGGCGAGCAGCCGGTGGTAGCCGTCGACGTCGAGACGTTCCGCGGCCCGCCCCGGCTCGCGCACGCTCAGCCCGACCAGCCGGGACCCCGCGGGCACGCCCTCCTCGCGCAGCCACTGCGCGGGGAACTCCTCCGGCGTGAGCAGGAACGCCGGATCACCGGTGACGGTGATCGGGTTGACCAGGCCGGCCTCCTCCAGCACCATCCGCGACTCCTGGTCACGGACGGTCACCTCGACCGCCTGCGCCAACGTCTCGCGCACCATGCCGGTGTCCACGCCGTCGGTGAGCGGGCCGACCCCGACCGCGTACGTGAGCAGCGGCAGGCCCCGCTCCTGGGCGACCCGGACCACCCGTAGGTAGCGCCGGGCCTCCTTGTCGTAGAGGATCCCGCCACCGCCCAGGACGAGCAGGTCGAGCTGGTGGAGCACCTGGGAGGAGTCGACCCGGCTGACGCCCTCCCACGGCACCGCCTCGACGTCGGGGTGCGCCAGCGCGGTGTGCGCCGGGTTGCGGGAGAACACGATGATCCGCGCGTTCGGCTCGTGTTGGCGCAGATCGGCCAGGAGACCCGTAAGGATCGCCTCGTCGCCGAGGTTGCGTCCGCCGTACGAGCCGAGCACGCCGATGGTCAGTCCGGCGCGTTCCCGCATCCGATGCTCCTTCCAGGGGCGTCGCGGTGGCGTTCCCGCTGTTCCCGGTGAGGTAACCCCCAGCTCCCGTGGGGTGCGCGAACCACCCATCGCGCCCAGCAGGTAAGGAGGGGGCCCCGGTTAACGCATTCGGTAGAGAAGGGGCCCCCTCTCACCGCGAGGCGTTAAGCGGGGGCCCCGCCTAACCCCAATGCCGGGTAGTTAAGCGCGGCGGTGGTTCGTCAAGTGGGCGTGTTGGTGCTGAGACTGGCAGCGGGACTCCGGTAGGAGAGGTACGTCCGCCAAGA
>NZ_JAXCFT010000027.1:0-54249 GCF_056150385.1 Micromonospora marincola
CATCCGCTGCCTCAAGCGCTACATCATCCGCGAGGTCCACACCGCCCTCCTCGCCGACTACACCGCCCTCACCACCCCTTGACATCCATAGGAGCATCCTCATCCCCGCACCGGGCCGGCCGACGCCGACGGACTGCCCACCCGCGCCTCGTCGACGCCGCCAAGCGAGCAACGCAACCGGCGAGACGGCCGGCCGCGAGACGGCAGCCGCGCAAGGCAGGCCGCGCGAGGACGGCTGCGCGAGGCGGCTGCGCGAGGCGGCAGTGCGCCGGACGCGGCAGGCCGGGTAAGGCGGGTGTGACAGGCCGAGCAGGGCGAGCGGGCGCACAAGCGCGAAATGACGGAGCGGTAGGACAAGTGCCGCTCAGGGCAGCCCACCCAGCGAGATTCACGTCCCGCCACCCGAGAGACGCGTAGATCTTGGTACGAGTTGGCCCCTGGAGGGGCCGTTCGGTACCAAGATCTCTGGTCAGCCCCACCGTCACCAGCGCCGGTCCCACCCCTACGGCCGAGGGCGTCCACGCCTCCCGGCGCCGCGTGCCCGCAACCGCGCCACCCCACCCCACCCCACCGCGCCACCCCACCGCGCCACGCCCCCCGACCGCCCGCCAGGCCAATGACCAAGGAGTTCGCGTCGGAGCCAGCGGGCCTGGCAGACACAAACCCCTTGATCAAGCGATCGGTGTCCGGCAGAGACGAGCGCAGGGCACACCTGCCGGCGGTCGGTGCCGTCGATCATGAGGTTGATGGCATCGATTGTCCGAATTGTCGCGGCCAACTTCATGATCGACGAGGTGGGCGGCCCGGGGTGGGCGGCCCCAGGGGGAGAGGGAGAGAGACACGGCGGCAGGCCCGCGGCCCCGGAGGGGGCGTGGGCCTGCGGCGAACGTGCGGGTCAGTGCTCGGCGGTGCGGCGGGTGCCGGAGTAGTACTCGAACAGGAGCCCGCACGCGGCGAAGACCACCGCCACCAGGCCCAGCCCCAGCAGCCAGAACTGCCAGAACACGAGCCCCAGGCCGGCGATCGCGGCGGCCAGGGCCAGGCCGAACGGCCAGTAGCTGCCCGGGCTGAAGAACCCGATCTCGCCGGCGCCGTCGGCGATCTCGCCGTCCGCCCGGTCTTCCGGACGCAGGTCGATCCGGCGGGAGACGAACCAGAAGAAGCCGCCGCACATCGCGCAGAGCAGGAAGGACAGCAGCAGGGCCACGGTGCCGACCCATTCGATCTTGCCGCCGCTGTCGCCGTGCGTCCACGCGCCGTAGAGGATGGTCGCGCCGAGAAGGAACGCGGCGATGGTCAGAAAGATCTTCCACTCGGTCTTCATGCCGGACCCCTCAGCTTCCCGCGCCGGCCGTCGCGTCGGACGGGTTGAAGTTGGCGGTGTTGCGCCGCGTGTCGAAGGGCTTCGTGGTGGTGGCGTACTCGTCCACGCCGATCGCCTTGAGCGCGTCCTGGGTCGAGCTGCCGCCCTTCTTGGCGGCCAGGAACTGCTCGTACTTCTCCGGCGAGACGACCCGAAGCTCGAAATTCATGAACGCGTGGTAGCTGCCGCACAGCTCGGCGCAGCGGCCGACGAACGCGCCCTCCTGGTCGATGCTGGAGACCTCGAAGGTGTTCCGGATGTTGCCCGGCATGACGTCGCGCTTGAACAGCAGCTCCGGCACCCAGAACGAGTGGATCACGTCGCGGCTCTGCTCCTCGAACCGGATCGACCGGCCGCTCGGCAGCACCAGCACCGGGATGACCTCGCTGGTGCCCAGCACCGAGGCGACGGTGTTGGCGTCGCGGCCCTGGCCGTCGCGGTAGTTGAACTGCCAGTTCCACTTGAAGGCGACGACCTCGACGGTGACGTCGGGGTTCTTCGTCTCCTTGACCACGTCGGTCTGCACGACCGCCGTGTAGTAGAAGAGCACGGAGACCACGAGGATCGGCGCGATGGTGTAGAGGAACTCCATCGGCAGGTTGTAGCGGGTCTGCACCGGCAGCTCGTTGCCGCGCTTGCGGTAACGGATCACGCACCAGAAGATCAGGCCCCAGACGAAGAAGCCGACCGCCAGCGCGGCGATGCAGGACGCGATCCACAGATCGTACATGCGGTGGGACTCGGGCGTGATGCCGCCCTGCGGCCAGCCGAAGCCGGCGAACGTCTTGCCGACGTCACAGCCGGTGAGCGCGACAAGCAGCGCCGCTCCGCCGAGACCGAGCCCGGCGATCCGCCCAGCACCACGCCGACGCCCGCCGGCCCCCGGGGAAGCGCTGTGCCGTACGGCCGACGGCCGTACCTCCGAACTCCTTGCGACCACCTGGTCCTGCCTCCCTAGCGCGCCGCGGCGGTTGTTCCCTGACACCGACGGCAAAGGCGTCACCGACGGTCGCAGATTACTCGACCATGACCGGCCTGACCGTGTTGGGGTCACTGTCCGCCCCCATCGGGGGGATCTTGGGCATACCCGGGCGATAGCGTGGAGCGTCATGAGCGACTCGCCGGTCTACCTGGACGCCGCCACCGCCGTCCCGCTCCATCCGGTCGCGCGGCAGGCGATGCTTGCCGCCCTGGACGACGGCTGGGCGGACCCGGCCCGGCTCTACGCGCCGGCCCGCCGGGCCCGCCAACTCCTCGACGCCGCCCGGGAGGCCGCCGCGCAGACGCTCGGCGTCCGCGCCGACGAGCTGTCCTTCACCCCCAGCGGTACGGCCGCCGCGCACGCCGCCGTGCTGGGTGGCCTGGCCGGGCGACGTCGGGCCGGTACGACGCTCGCGCACTCGGCGATCGAGCACTCGGCGGTGCTGCACGCCGCGCAGCGGCACGTCGCCGGCGGCGGCGCGGCGGTCTCCGTACCCGTGGACCGGTCCGGCCGGCTGGAGCTGGACGCCTGGGCGGCGGCGGTGGCCGCGCCCGGGGTGGCGCTCGCCGCGCTGATCGGGGCCAGTCACGAGGTGGGCACGGTGCAACCGGTGCCGGCCGCGGCGGAGATGTGCGCCGAGGCGGGAGTGCCGCTGTACGTGGACGCGGCGCAGCTCGTCGGCCGGGCTCCGCTGCCGTCGGGCTGGTCGGTGCTCACCGCCAGCGCGCACAAGTGGGGCGGTCCGCCCGGCGTCGGCCTGCTCGTGGTGCGTAAGGGCACCCGGTGGGAGTCGCCGTACCCGGCCGACGAGCGGGAGTCGGGGCGTACCCCGGGGGTGGTGAACCTGCCGGCGGTGGTGGCCGCGGCGGCGAGCCTGCGCGCGGCGGCGGCCGACGCGGCGGCGGAGGCGGCCCGGCTGGCGCCGCTCGTGGACCGGATCCGGGTCCGGGTGGCGGCGGAGGTGCCGGACGTGGAGGTGGTCGGCGACCCGGTGGACCGGCTCCCGCACCTGGTGACGTTCTCCTGCCTGTACGTGGATGGCGAGGCGCTGCTGCACGCGCTGGACCGGCGCGGCTTCGCGGTCTCCTCCGGCTCGTCCTGCACCTCGTCGACGCTGCGCCCGTCGCACGTGCTGGAGGCGATGGGGGTGCTGTCGCACGGCAACGTGCGGGTATCGCTGCACCGGGAGACGACCGAGGCGGACGTGGAGCGGTTCCTGGCCGAGCTGCCCGGGATCGTCGCGGACCTGCGGGCGCAGGCGGGGGTGACGGACCTGTGAGCGCGCGGAGCGAGCCGGACGAGGTGCTCGACTGCCGTGGCCAGCGCTGCCCGCTCCCGGTGATCAATCTCGCCCGCCGGGTGCCGGGGTTGCCGGCCGGCGCGGTGGTCCGGGTGCTCGCCGACGACCCGGCGGCGGCGGTGGACATCCCGGCCTGGTGCCGGCTACGCGGCCACGAGTTTCTCAAGTCCCACCCAACCGCCGGCCCCGCCTACGACGTGCGGGTGCAAGGAGGGGCCCCCACTTAACGCCTCCGGTAGAGGAGGGGGCCCCGGTTAACACGGCGTCGGCGGTCAGCTCAGGTAGGCGAGGATGCCGGGGAGGGGGTCGCTTGCCACGGCGGTGTCCACCACCAGGCGCGGTCCGATCAGCGGCTCGTATTCGGCCCGGCGCACAAGCGTCTGTTCCCAGGTCACGGTCGCGTGCTCGGCGGGCGTGCGGGCCTCGATCCGGCGCCGGTGCTCGGCCTCGTCCCCGCAGTGCACCTCGATCAACCGCAGCGGCACGCCGGCCCGCTCGGCCAGGTCGTGCCAGAGGCCGCGGGCGCTGGCCACCGGGTTCACCGCGTCGACCACCACGCTCAACCCCAGGTCGAGCTGCACCTCGGCGAGCCCGGCGACCGCGCCGTACGCGGCCATCCCGGGCACGTCACCGACCAGGCCGTACCGGGCCAGGGCCCGCTCGACCGGGTCGACCGGCAGGACCGGGGCGCGCAGCGCGGCGCCGACCTGGGCGGCAAGCGTGCTCTTGCCCACACCGGGCAGCCCGGCGAAGGCGACGAGCAGCGGCCCGCCCGCCTCGCTCACGACAGGTGCGGCCGGACGTCCTCAGCGGCCGCGTCCCCGTACGACTCGGCGAGCCGCTTCACGAACAGGTCCCGGCGGACCTCGTACTCCTGGCCGCCGAAGTTCTCCAGCACCAGGGTGGCCAGCAGGCAGCCGACCTGGGCCGCGCGCTCCAGCCCGACCCCCCAGTCGAGCGCGGCGAAGAAACCGGCCCGGAAGCCGTCGCCCACGCCGGTCGGGTCGACCGCCTGGATCTCCCGCGCGATCGGCACCCGGATGACGCCGATCTCCCGGCCGGCGATCTCGACCCCCTGCTTGCCGAGCGTGGTGACCCGCACCTTCACCAGGTCCAGCAGTTGCTCGTCGGTCAGGCCGGCCTTGCTCAGCAGCAGCGACTTCTCGTACTCGTTGGTCATCAGGTATTCCGCGCCGTCGACAAGGCCGAGCACGTCCGCGCCGTCCATCCGGGCGAGCTGCTGCGACGGGTCGGCGACGAACGGGTAGCCCCGGTCCCGGCACTCGCCGGAGTGCCGGATCATCGCGGCCGGGTCGTTGGCGCTCACAAGCACCAGGTCGAGGCCGCCGAGACGCTGCGCCACCGGGCCCAGCTCGATGTTGCGGGCCTCGCTCATCGCCCCGGCGTAGAAGGAGGCGATCTGGCACATGTCGGTGTCGGTGGTGCAGACGAAGCGGGCCGTGTGCGCCACGTCGCTGACGTGCACCGAGTCGCAGTCGACGCCGTGCCGTTCCAGCCAGGAGCGGTAGTCGGCGAAGTCCGCTCCGACGGCGCCGAGCAGCACCGGCCGCAGCCCGAGCTGGGCCATGCCGAACGCGATGTTCGCCGCGGTGCCACCGCGCCGCAGCACCAGCTCGTCGACGAGGAAGGACAGCGACACCTTGTCGAGCTGGTCGGCGATGAGCTGGTCGGCGAAGCGGCCGGGGAAGCTCATGAGGTGGTCGGTCGCGATCGAGCCGGTTACGGCGATCTTCATGTCAACCCTCGTGGTCGGGAGCACGGCGCGGTCAGCCTACCGGTCGTCCCGGCCGGTCGAACGGCGGTCGGTCGCCGGGCGCACAACCGGGCGACACCGCCCGGACACCGACCGGCCATGACAAAACGGCGGGGCCATCCCCGGGAGGATGGCCCCGCCGTCAGGTCGGGCGCCGGCGGTGTCGACTCAGCTGAACGAGTCGCCGCAGGCGCAGGAGCTGCCGGCGTTCGGGTTGTCGATGGTGAAGCCCTGTGCGTCGATCCGGTCGGCGAAGTCGATGGTGGCGCCGGTCAGGTAGGGGGCGCTCATCCGGTCGACGACGACCTCGACACCGCCGAAGTCGGTGACGACGTCACCGTCGAGCGACCGCTCGTCGAAGAAGAGCTGGTACCGCAGGCCGGAGCAGCCACCCGGCTGCACGGCGACCCGGAGCCGCAGGTCGTCGCGGCCCTCCTGCTCGATCAGGGCCTTGACCTTCTGCGCCGCGACGTCGGTGAGGACGACGGTGCTGGGGGCCGGCGTGGCCTCGGTCGACTCGGTCTGCGCTGGCGTGGTCACGTGGAAGTCTCCCTGCGCGGTATGAGGTCCGGACGTACTGGCCAACGCCGCACGTCCGCCAGTATTCCCGGTGGTCCGTCTCCGATCGTACGCCGCTGCCGGCGTGCCCACCCGGCGGCGTGACCAGCGGAACCGGTCAGCGGCTCCACTGGCCGGCCAGGCGGGCGCCGAGCGCCCGCAGCCCCTCGGCGGGCCGCTCCATCGCCGCCGACACTCCCCCGCGCTCCTCGCCGCCGAAGTGCTCGACCAGGCTGTACGCCTCGGTGACGCCGGCCGCGGCGGCCTCCCGCCGGCCGGTGCTCACCCGTCCCGCCAGCACCACGCAGGGCACGCCACGGTCCCGGGCGGACCCGGCCACCCCGGCGACCACCTTGCCGCGCAGCGACTGGTGGTCGAACGAGCCCTCCCCGGTGATCACCAGGTCGGCGGCGTCGAGCGCGGCGTCCAGGCCAACCGCCCGGGTGACAAGCCCGATGCCCGAGGAGCACCGGCCACCGAGCGCCAGCACCGCCGCGCCGAGCCCACCGGCCGCGCCACCGCCGGGCAGCGCGCCGAGCCCCGGTGGGCAGCCCGGCAGCCCGGCCAGGACGGCCGCCCAGCGCTCCAGCGCGGCGTCCAGCAGCAGCACGTCCGCCCGGTCGGCGCCCTTCTGCGGGCCGAAGACGTTGCTCGCGCCGTGCAGGCCGAGCAGCGGGTTGTCCACGTCGGTGGCGGCGACGAGCGCCGCACCGCGCAACCGGGGTACGCCGTCGAGCGCGGCCACCCCGGCCAGCGCCGCCCCGCCGTACGGCAGCGCCCGGCCGGCGGCGTCGAGACCTGTGACGCCGAGCGGGACGAGCATCCCGGCGCCGCCGTCGTTCGTGGCGGAGCCGCCCAGCCCGATCACCACGGTCCGCGCGCCCGCCTCGACCGCGGCGGTGACAAGCAACCCCAGCCCGTACGAGGTGGTCGCCTTCGGGTCGCGTTCCGCGGCGGACAGCAGGTGCAGGCCGCACGCCTGCGCGCTCTCCAGGTAGGCCACGCCGTCGTCGGTGAGGAGGATCTCACCGGCGGCGGGCCGGCCGAGCGGGTCGACCGTGGGCACCGGCAGGCGTCGCCCGCCGAGCGCCCCGGCGAGCACCGCGACGAAGCCGGGACCGCCGTCGGCGAGTGGCCTCAGCAGCAGTTCGTCACCGGGGGCGACGCTGTGCCAGCCCTCGGCGACCGCCGCGGCCACCTCGGGGGCCGGCAGCGTGCCGGCGAACTTGTCCGGGCAGAGCAGCACGCGCATGCCGAGCAGTGTGGCAGGCCACATCGCGGGCGGCTGCGCGGCGGCCGGGCTGTGGGACCATGGGGGCGTGACGTCGACCTGGGTTGAGCCCTCCAACACCGCCACCGCGCTGCTGCTCCTGGGCCGCGGCAGCGACCCCGCCACCGAGCGTGGCGTGGAGTGTCCGGGTGACCTTCCCGCGCCGAGCGACCCCGATCTGGTGGCCCGCGCGGCGGCGGCGAAGGCCGCGCTCGGCACGAGGGTGTTCGTGCTGGGCCACCACTACCAGCGCGACGAGGTGATCCAGTTCGCCGACGTGACAGGCGACTCGTTCAAGCTGGCCCGGGAGGCGGCGGCCCGGCCGGACGCGGAATACATCGTCTTCTGCGGCGTGCACTTCATGGCCGAGAGCGCGGACATCCTCACCACGGACGCGCAGAAGGTGATCCTGCCCGACCTCGCCGCCGGCTGTTCGATGGCCGACATGGCGGTCCTGTCGCAGGTCGAGTCCGCCTGGGACACGTTTACCGACCTGGGGGTCGCGGCGGACACCGTCCCGGTGACCTACATGAACTCCTCCGCCGACATCAAGGGCTTCGTCGGCCGGCACGGCGGGGTGGTCTGCACCTCGTCGAACGCGAAGCGAGCCCTGGACTGGGCGTTCGAGCAGGGCCGCAAGGTGCTGTTCCTGCCCGACCAGCACCTGGGTCGTAACACGGCGGTGCTGGAGATGGGCTTCTCACTCGACGACTGCGTGCTCTACGACCCGCACAAGCCGGGCGGCGGGCTCACCCCGGAGCAGGTGCGCGACGCGAAGATGATCCTGTGGCGTGGGCACTGTTCGGTGCACGGCCGCTTCACGCTCGACAGCGTGCACGACGTGCGGGCGCGGGTGCCAGGCGTCAACGTCCTGGTGCACCCGGAGTGCCGGCACGAGGTCGTCACCGCCGCCGACCTGGTGGGCTCGACCGAGTTCATCATCAAGACCATCGAGGCGGCCCCGGCCGGCTCGGCGTGGGCCGTGGGCACCGAGTTGAACCTGGTCCGCCGGCTCGCGCTGGCCCACCCGGACAAGCAGGTCATGTTCCTCGACCGGGCGGTCTGCTACTGCTCGACCATGAACCGGATCGACCTGCCGCACCTGGTCTGGGCGCTTGAGGAACTGGTCGCCGGCCGGGTGGCCAACCGGATCACGGTGGACCCCGAGACCGCCGGGCACGCCCGGACGGCGCTGGACCAGATGCTCGCCCTGCCGGGTGCTTGATCACCGTTGGTGACCTACCTGGCACGGAAACGCACCGGAAGCCCCGGTTCGTGCCCCCACTGGTGATGTGACCGATTCCATTTTCGTCACGGAGGGCTATGCTGCCGGGGCGACGACACCCGCGGGCCGGGTTTTCGGACGGCCGCGATCCGGGTAGCGAGACCCACTGCAGACCCTCACCTACACGGCAGTACCCAACGCGCTGGAGGTTGCGTTGACCGACGACGTCCTGGTCGTACACGGAGGCACTCCGCTCGAAGGGCGGATCCGCGTGCGCGGCGCGAAGAACCTCGTGTCCAAGGCGATGGTCGCCGCCCTGCTCGGCGACACACCCAGCCGGCTGTTCGACGTGCCGCGGATCCGCGACGTCGAGGTGGTCCGCGGGCTGCTCGGCCTGCACGGGGTGAAGGTGACAGACGGCACGGAGGACGGCGAACTGGTCTTCGACCCGTCGAACGTCGAGAGCGCCAGCACCGACCAGATCAACGTGCACGCCGGGTCCAGCCGGATCCCGATCCTGTTCTGCGGCCCGCTGCTGCACCGCCTCGGCCACGCGTTCATCCCCGACCTGGGCGGCTGCCACATCGGCCCCCGCCCGATCGACTTTCACCTCCAGGCGCTGCGCGAGTTCGGCGCGACTGTCGACAAGACCCCCGAGGGCCTGCACCTGTCCGCGCCGAACGGCCTGCACGGCACCAAGTTCGCGCTGCCGTACCCGAGCGTGGGCGCCACCGAGCAGGTGCTGCTCACCGCCGTGATGGCCGAGGGCGTCACCGAGCTGCGCAACGCGGCGGTCGAGCCGGAGATCATCGACCTGATCTGCATCCTGCAGAAGATGGGCGCGATCATCAAGGTCCACACCGACCGGGTGATCGAGATCCAGGGCGTCAAGAAGCTGCACGGCTACACCCACCGGCCGATCCCGGACCGGATCGAGGCGGCGAGCTGGGCGGCGGCGGCGCTGGCGACCCGCGGCCACGTCGAGGTGCTCGGCGCGCAGCAGGCCGACATGATGACCTTCCTGAACATCTTCCGGTCGGTCGGCGGCGAGTACGAGGTCACCGACGCCCGGCCGCCGAAGCTCGGCGACCCGGGCCAGGAGGGCGGCATCCGGTTCTGGCACCCGGGCGGCGAGCTGAACGCGGTGGCCCTGGAGACCGACGTGCACCCCGGCTTCATGACCGACTGGCAGCAGCCGCTCGTGGTCGCGCTCACCCAGGCCCGGGGCCTGTCGATCGTCCACGAGACGGTCTACGAGCAGCGGCTCGGCTACACCGAGGCGTTGAACACGATGGGCGCCAACATCCAGGTCTACCGGGACTGCCTCGGCGGCACCCCGTGCCGCTTCGGCCGGCGCAACTTCAAGCACTCCGCGGTGATCGCCGGCCCGAGCAAGCTGCACGCGGCCGACCTGATCATCCCGGACCTGCGGGCCGGGTTCAGCCACCTCATCGCGGCCCTGGCCGCCGAGGGCACCTCCCGGGTGTACGGCGTGGACCTGATCAACCGGGGCTACGAGGACTTCGAGGCCAAGCTGGCCGACCTCGGCGCGCACGTCGAGCGCCCCTGACCCGGCGTTTTCCGAGCCCGGCGCACCGCGATGTGCGCCGGGCTCGACCGTTTGGCTACCCTTGCCGACGTGCCGTCGCTGTTTCGCCGCAAGCCCGCCGACCTCGTCGAGGAGTCCGTCACCACGGTGACCACCGACGAGGAGTCCGCCGCCGCCCACCCTCGGGGCTACACGCCCAGCAAGAAGGAGCTCGGGGTGACCACCCCGAAGCGCCCGGCCGCCGGTCGCCGGCCGACCGCCCCGGCCCGCCCGCTGACCAAGGAGGAGGCCCGGGAGCAGCGTCGCACGGCGCGCGCCGAGTCCGCCGCCGAGTTCCGGCGCGAGGGCGGCCCGCGTGACCGGGGCCCGGAGCGCCTGCTGGCCCGCAACGTGGTCGACTCCCGGCGTACGGTCGGCACCTGGTTCTTCGGCGGCGCGCTGATCGTGCTGATCGGGTCCAACCAGGCCATGCCGCCGATCGTGCGGCTGCTGTCCAACGTGCTGTGGGGCGCGCTGGCGCTCGGCGTGCTCGTCGACTCGGTGCTGATCACCCGAAAGATCAAGAAGCTGGTCCGCGAGCGCTTCCCCCGGAGCACCGAGAAGCTGGGCTCGCTCTACTTCTACGCGATCATGCGGTCGATCACGTTCCGCAAGATGCGCGCCCCCGCTCCCCGGGTGAACGTCGGCGACAAGGTCTGAGCGTTGTTAAGCGGGGCCCCTTCCTATACGCCAGGCGTTAACAGGGGCCCCCTCCTTTCACTGCGGTAGAGGCGGGCGACGACCTCCTCGATGTCCGGCTCGACGATCGAGATGTCGCGCAACGTGGTCAGGCCGGCCAGGCCGGCCACCACCTCGGCGACGCTCGCCTGTTCCAGCGCGAAGACCAGCCGCCGCCCGTCCGCCTCCGTCCGCAGCACCGGCGCGCCGGGCAGCACCGGTGGCTCGGGCAACGCGGACTCCAGCTCGGCGACGACCATCCGACGCGAGCCGTACCTGTGGTGCAACTCGGCGATCGAGCCGTCGTGCACCACCCGCCCGTGGTCGATGACCACCAGCCGCCGGCAGAGCCGCTCGATGTCGGCCAGGTCGTGCGTGGTGAGCACGAGCGTGGTGTCACCGGCCCGGCCCAGCTCGGCCAGGAAACCACGCACCGCCTGCTTGCTGACCACGTCCAGCCCGATCGTCGGCTCGTCCAGGAAGAGCACCTCCGGGCCGTGCAGCAGCGCGGCGGTCAGCTCGCCGCGCATCCGCTGGCCGAGGGAGAGCTGCCGGACCGGGATGTCCAGGAACTCGTCCAGGTCGAGCAGGCCCCGGCAGCGGGTGAGCCGGGCGGCGTGCTCGCCGGCCGGCACCCGGTAGACGTGCCGCAGCAGGTCGAACGAGTCCCGCAGCGGCAGGTCCCACCAGAGCTGGGACCGCTGCCCGAAGACCACCCCGATGCGCAGCGCCAGCCGGGTCCGGTCGGCCACCGGCCGCAGCCCGCAGACCTGCGCCCGCCCGGCCGACGGCGTCAGCACGCCGGTGAGCATCTTCAGCGTGGTCGACTTCCCGGCGCCGTTCGGGCCGATGTAGCCGAGCATCTCGCCGCGCTCCACCCGCAGGTCGACCCCGTCGACCGCGGTCACGGTCCGCTTCTCGCGGCGCAGCCGCCCGGCCCGCACCCGGACCGTGAACTCCTTGCGCAGCCCGTCCATCTCGATGACGCTCATGACCCCGTACTCCGGTAGTGACGGATCCCGACCCACCAGGCCAGGGCGGCGACCGCCGCCGCGACCAACGCGACGCCCGGCGAGGCCCAACCCACCCAGGGCGGCAGGCCGAGCGGGTCGGCGCGGCCCAGCAGCGCCAGCGCCGGGTGGTAGCTGACGAACGCGAACCCCATCCCGTACGCGAACAGCGCGCGGAACCAGCCGCCGTAGACGGTGATGGGGTACGAGGTGAAGTCACGCCCGCCGTAGGTCACCGAGTTCGCCAGCTCGCCGGAGTCGACCCAGTAGAACGACACCGTGGCGGTGGTGACGAAGACCGAGGCGAAGAAGACCACCGCGGCCGACGGAGCCAGGACGGCCAACGCGACCCGGCCCGGCGTCCAGTCGATCCCCGCCGACGCGAACGCGACCAGCAGCACGGCCAGCCC
The DNA here is from genome assembly GCF_056150385.1 of Micromonospora marincola. Classification (NCBI taxonomy): domain Bacteria; kingdom Bacillati; phylum Actinomycetota; class Actinomycetes; order Micromonosporales; family Micromonosporaceae; genus Micromonospora; species Micromonospora marincola. The sequence continues at coordinate 12,159 of NZ_JAXCFT010000027.1, forward strand.
GAACACGGCCCGGGACGCCTTCCGCAGCGGCAGGTCCATCAGCAGCAACTGCGGCAGCGCGGCGAGCGGGCGGACAAGCACCGCGTCGAAGAGGCCGGTGCGGACGTAGCGGGGCAGCCGTTCGATGTTGCCGACAAGCAGGTCGGCGGCGGCGAACCCGCACGACGACAGCCCGACCACGACGAGCGTCTCGCGCAGCGTGAAGCCGCCCAGCTCACGGGTCACCCCGAAGAGGACGAGGACGGTGACCACGTCGAACACGGTCGCGCCCACGTTACCGACCAGGTCGACCACGAACGACGTCCGGTACGCCGCCTGCGAACGCGCCTGCGCGGCGAGCAACGCCCGGTACGCCCGCAGCACCCCCACGTGCTCAGCCGCTCCGGCGTACTCAGCCACCCTGGACCACCAGGCGGCGCTCGGCGCGGCGCTGGACCAGCCGGCAGAGCGCCAGCAGCAGCACCGCCCAGCCGAGCTGCAACCCGACCAGGCCGAGGCCAGTCGACAGCGGCTCCCGCTCGACGAGCACGTCCAGCGGGACCTGGAGGAGGCTGGGGAACGGGGTGGCGTACCGCAGCGTCGCCTCCAGCCAGCCGGGCAGGAAACCGAGCGGGAAGTAGAGGCCGGCCAGCGCGCCCGAAGCCAGCGTCCAGAGGATCATCGGACCCCGGACGTCCTGCAACCAGTAGGCGGTGGCGTTGACCAGGTAACGGCAGCCGAAGCAGACCACCACCGCGAGCAGGGCGGAGAGCAGGAACAGCGGCACCGTCGCCAGGTGCCGGGGCACGTGGACCGCGAAGAAGAGCGGCCCGATCACCAGCGGGGGCACCAGCCGGGCGAGCGAGGCGAACCCGGCCCGGCCCAGGTCGATGGCGAGGTAGCTGGTGACCGGGTGCACCGGCCGCAACAGGTCGGCGGCCACCTCGCCGGAGCGGATCCGGTCGGCCAGCTCGGTCCAGCCCCAGATGGCGATGACCGCCAGCAGCCCCTGACCGGCCCAGACAAACGTGCCGAGCTGGGCCCGGTCGTAGCCGGCCACGGTGCCGGCCGCGCCGGTGGCGGCGAGGAAGATGTAGCAGCGCAGGAAGCCGAACACGGTGTTGGTCACGAGGCCGGCCAAGGCCACCTGACGGTAGGTGGCGTGCCGGCGGAAACCAGCCGCCACTATCGCGCCGAATGTCCGAAACCATGGGGTAACGTGTGCGTCCGGAGGAGCTGTCACAGTGGCGGTGACCGAGCCCACGCCGTTACCCTCCTTCCGCAGCCAGGACATGCCGGACCGGGCGACTCTACCGGCACGTCCGCCGCCCGAGCGCGACAATTTCCAACGAGGTGACACCGCCGTGAGCGAGCGACGCGAGCCGGTTCCGGGGCCGCGCCGCGCGAGCCGCGGGAGGGGCTGCCGATGAGTGGCTGGGGCAGCTGGCGCGAGCCGGCGGAACCGGCCTGGGCGCTCGAGCCCACCCACGAGTGGGAGCCGCAGTTTCCCGGGCAGCGCTACCCGGGCGACATCGGCCTCGAACACCTGACGCCCCCACCGCGCCGCCGGGCCGTGGTCGGACGTGCCGAGGTACGCCCGGTCAGCCCCGCTCCCGACGACGCGTACCCGGTCAGCCCGGCGGGCCCGCACCCGGTCAGCCCGGCGTCGGACGCCGGCGTGTACCCGGTCAGCCCCGCGGGCCCGTACGGCACGTACCCGGTCAGCCCGGCGAGCCCACGCGGCACGTACCCGGTCAGCCCGGCCGGTCCGGAGACGTACCCGATCAGCCCCGCCGGCCCGGACGGACCGCGCGGGCAGCGGCCGGGCGAGTGGCGCGGACATCCGGACGTCGCGGACGGCCGGCGCCCCCGGTCCGAGGACCGGCAGCGGCCGGCCGCCGAGGGGCGGCCCGAACGTCACGACCAGCGCTGGACCCGCCCCGGGGCGGCGTCGCGCCGGCCGGTTCCGACCGAGCCGGGCTGGGCGCCGGAACCGAACGAGACCCCGCACGGCGCACCGGGTTGGTCCGAGCGCCGGTCGGCGGACGGGCGGCGCACGCCGGTGGACGGACGCGATGCCTCCTCCACCGTCAGGTGGAGCCCGGCGCCCGACACCCGGCGGCCCGCCTCCCCCGACGGACGGCCCGGGTCCTCGCCGGACGGGCGACGTGAGCTGTCGCCGGAGTGGCGGCGTGAGCCGTCCCCCGACGGACGGCGTGCGCCGTCGCACGGCGGATGGCGGGACGCGGACCCCGACCACCGCCCGACGCGGCGTTCCGACCGGCGCGACCAGGCCGGATCTTCGCCGGAGCAGGGCGCGGCCGGGCGCGGTGAGTCGACCCGTGACGGTTGGCGTGATCCGGTTCCGCGTCCCCCGGCCGACCGGCGCGAGCCGGCCGGTGACCGGTGGCAGGACAGGGCGCCGCGCCGGGACGCCGCCGCCCACACCGAGACCCACCGTCCGCCGCCCGAACACGGCCGCGCCCCGCAGCGCCCCGCCGACACCGACCGGCGCGGTGCCCCACGTCCCGCTGAGACCGACCGGCCGGGCACCCCGCGTCCCGGCGCCGACCAGCGGTGGAACGGTCAGCGCCCACCCGGCGACCGGACCTACGCTCCGCAGGGCGAGTGGCCGGTCGTCGAGCGGCGGCCACGCACCGAGCCGACCGCCTACCGGCCCGACGAGCGACGCCGCCCGGACGGATACCCGGTCCACCCGACCGACGGCCGCCGCCCGGACCGGGACGGCGCCGGCAGGTTCGCCCTGGATCCCCGGGACAGCGGGCCGCCCGCCACCCGCCCCGACCACGCCGGGCGGCCTCCGGAGCCGAAGGACACCCGGCCGCCCACGACCGGGGGCCGTCCCGAATCCGGCCGGGTCCAACCCGAACAGGTCGGGCGACGGCCGGACTCCGCCACGCCCCCCGAGTACCGGCCCCGGCCGGAGCAGTGGCCCGCCCGACCCGACGAGCACCCACCGGCGCGCGGCGAGGCCCCACCCCGGTCCGTACCGCCGGCCCGCCCGGACGAGCCGCGACGGTCCGCGCCCCCGGGACCGGGCCCGGCCGCTCCGGCTCGCCCGGCGCCGCCGCCCGCCTACCCCGGCCCCGCGCCGACACGCACACCCGGCGGCGGACCGACCCAGCCCGGCCGGACCGGTCCCACGGAGGGCCGGCCGCGCCACGCCACTCCGGCCGAGACCGGCCGCCCGGAAACGCGGGACCCGGCCGCGACCCGATCGGCACCGGCACCGGCACCGGCACCGGAGGAACGTGGGCCCACCTTCCCGCGCCCGGCCCCGACCGACCGACCGGAGCGCGCCGTGGACGGCCGGTCGGCGGAGGAGGCCCCGACGCCACGGGCGACGGCCTCCGGCCCGGAGCCCTGGTTCCGACCGGGCCAGGCGGAGGCGGCCCACGAGCCGGACACCGCTGGACCGGCTGCTGGTGGCGGCGCGGCCGACGTCGGGCACCCGCCGGCGCGGCCTGCGCCCTCGGCCGGCACGGACCGCCTCGACGCCCGCCCGCCGATCGCGGTCGACGCCACACCAAGCGACGCGGACCGCCCCGCGAAGCCGACCGGTCCGGGGGCGTCCCCCACCTCGACCACGTCCATCGATCCGACCGCCGCGGCCGGCCCGGCGACCGCCGCCGACCCGGTCGCCCCGACCGGCCCGGTCGCCCCGACAGCCTCCGTCGCCCCGACAGCCTCCGTCGCCCCAACAGCCTCCGTCGCCCCGGCGGGCCCCGTCTCCCCGGTCGCTCCCGCCGAGCGCGTCGGTCCCCCGGCACCGGCCGCACCCGACGACCAGGTCGGTGCGCCCGCCGGCCCGACGACTGCCGGCGGCAGCCGCGACGAACTTGACGGCGGCGGTCGCGACGAAGCTGACGGCGCGGACCGGTCCGCCGGCGCAACCGCCGGCCGCGCCATCCGGACGAATCCGGCCGGCGCTCCCGGCCTGCCCGATCCCGCCCGCCGACCGGACGGCGACGCGGCGGGTCCAGGTGCCGGCGACCGGGGCCCCGCGACGCCCGTCGCCGCCGCGCCCACGGCCACGGGGCGGACCGGCAACAGCACGGATGCGCTTCCATCCCGCCGGGACGTCGACTCGCCGGCCTCCGCCGCCGCGACCGCAACGGCGTCGGCCGGAGCCTCGATCCCGAACGCGCGCCCGCCGGCCGAGCCGCGCCCGCCCGCCGAGCCGCGCCCGCCGGCCGCTCCACCCGAGGTTCCGCCCCGGGAGGTGTCGTCCACAAGCACGCCGGGGGCGCCGGCGCCCACCGGCGGCACGTCACGGCCGGTCGAAACCGGGCGGAGCGCCGGCCCGGGCGGAGCGCCGACGGGGACCACTCGTCTGGGGGCTGCCCCGCCGCGCCCCACGCCAACCGACGACGGCCCGACCGGTCCGACCGGCACGACCGGCACGACGACGACCGGCACGGCACTCACCGAACCGGCTCCGGCCGGCACCGCGCCCACCGCACCGGATCCGGCCGACGCGAACAGGAGCGCGCCCGGCCCGGCCGGCACGAACCCGCCCGACGCGAACCCGGCCGGCAGGCACCCGGCCGAACCGGATCCGGCCGGCGCCGCCCCGACCGAAGCAGCTCCGAACAGCGCCGCCCCGACGGAACCAGACCCGGTCAGCGCGATGGCGGTCGAACTGGATCCGGCCGACGCGACACGAACCGAATCAGGTCCGGCCAGCGGCCCGGCGGACGAAGAAGATTCGGTCGATGCGGTTCGGGTGGACCGGGAGGCGCACGAGGCGGTCGATGAGGCGCCGGGGGCGAGCGCCGAGGCGTCGGGCGGTGCGGACCCGACCGGCGGGACCGAGGGGGCGGCGAGCCCGCCTGCCTCCGATTCGGGGACGGCGGCCGGAGACACCACCGCGGCTGGCGAACCGGACGGACCAGACGAATCAGCCGCACCGAACGGGTCGGAAGGACCAGACAGCTCGGGCGACCCGGCTGCCGAACGGATACCGGCGCGTCCGGTGGATCCGGAGCAGGCACTGGCCGCCGTCGACTGGCGGCTGCATCCGGAGACGCTGCGCGAGGAGGCGCCCGATCCGGCGGCGCTGAGCCAGATCCGGGACGGCCTCACCGGCAAGCTCGGCACCGCGCTCGACAACCGCAGCCGGGCCCGGCTGCTGAGCCTGCGCTCGGTGGCGTCCCGGATCCTCGGCGACCACGACGACGCGGTCGCCGACGCGCGGCTGGCACTGACGTACGCGGAGGCCACCGGCGAGTTGCGGCGGACCTCGCTGGCCCGCGCGCGCCTCGCCGAGGTGCTGCGCTGGCGGGGCGAGCACGCGGAGGCCGACCGGCTCTTCGCCGAGGCGAACTCGCCGGAACTGCCCGACCGGTTGCGCGCGTTGCTGCACGAGCACGCCGGGCGTTCCTGCTGTGACCAGGGCCGGCTGACCGAGGCGTGCCTGCACTTCGAACGGGCGCTGGACCTGCGCCAGGGTGAGGACACGGCGTTGAACGCGCGGACCGAGGTGGCGCTTGACGCGGTCGCGGCGCGGGCCGCCCGCGACGGCTTCGGTCCGGCGCCGCGGGACCGGGCGGAGGTGCTCGGCACGCCGCGGTACCCGGTGGCGACGTTCGACGACTCCGAACAGCTCTGGGGGTACGCGGACGCCGACGGCGAGATGGTGATCCGGCACCGGTACGCCGAGGTGCAGCCGTTCCACGATGGGCTGGCCTGGGTGCGTCGCCCCGAGGCGTCCCGCTGGGCGTTGATCGACACCACCGGGGCGGCGCTGATCGAGGCGAACAACGGCTACCGGGCGGTGGGCGGCTTCACCGAGGGGCTGTCGTGGGTGTCCATGGACGGCAAGGGCCGGTGGATGGCCGTCGACCAGATGAACATCGTCAAGATCCCGCCCGGGTACGAGGAGGTCCGGCCGTTCCGCAACGGCCTGGCCGCGGTGCGGCGCAACGGCGGCTGGGGCGCGGTCAACCGGGACGGCGAGCTCGTGGTGCCGACCCGCTACCACGGCCTCGGCACGCCGCTTGCCGACGGCCGGCACCTGGACGGCTTCACCGCCGACGGACTGGCCGTGGTCGAGCTGTCCGGCCGCCGGGGCGTGGTGGACCGCGCCGGCCGGATGCTTGTGGCGCCCGCGTACCCGACGCTTGTGGTGCACCCGGTGGCGTTCCTGGTCACCGCCGACTCGGGCCGCTGGGGCGCGCTGGACCGGCGTGGCGAGCCGCTGATCGACCCGGTGCACCCGGGCCGCGCCGCGGTGGCCGCGGAGATCGACCGACTGCTCGCCGACACCAGCCCGGTGCTCTGAGCCGGTTTCGACCCCGACGGCGGCGGCGCCCGGCTGCCCGGCTGCCCGGCTGCCCGGCTGCCCGGCTGCCCGGCTGAGCGCCGCACGGCACCGGCGTCGGCGCGGGGCTAGGGTCGAGTAATGGAATTCCGACACCTTGGTCGCTCCGGCCTGATGGTCAGCGAGATCTCGTACGGCAACTGGATCACCCACGGCTCGCAGGTCGAGGAGGAGGCGGCGGTCGCCTGCGTGCGGGCCGCCCTCGACAGCGGCATCACCACCTTCGACACCGCGGACGTCTACGCCGGCACCCGGGCCGAGTCGGTGCTCGGCCGCGCGCTTGCCGGCGAGCGCCGCGAGGGGCTGGAGATCTTCACCAAGGTCTACTGGCCGACCGGCCCGGGCCGCAACGACCGCGGCCTGTCCCGCAAGCACATCATGGAGTCGATCGACGGCTCGCTGCGCCGCCTCCAGACCGATCACGTCGACCTCTACCAGGCCCACCGCTACGACTTCAGCACCCCGCTCGAGGAGACGATGGAGGCGTTCGCCGACGTCGTGCGCGCCGGCAAGGCGCACTACATCGGCGTCTCCGAGTGGACCGCGTCGCAGCTGCGCGAGGCGCACGCGCTCGCCCGCGAGCTGCGCATCCCGCTGATCTCCAACCAGCCCCAGTATTCGATGCTGTGGCGGGTCATCGAGACCGAGGTCGTCCCGGCCAGCGAGGAACTGGGCGTCGGCCAGATCGTCTGGTCGCCGATGGCCCAGGGCGTGCTCTCCGGAAAGTACCTGCCCGGGCAGCCGCCGCCGGCCGGCTCCCGCGCCACCGACGAGAAGTCCGGCGCGGACTTCATCGCCAGGTGGCTCTCCGACGAGGTGCTCACCCGGGTGCAGCAGCTCAAGCCGATCGCCGAGCAGGCCGGGCTGACCATGCCGCAGCTCGCCGTCGCCTGGGTGCTCCAGAACCCGAACGTCGCCTCGGCGATCATCGGCGCGTCCCGGCCCGAGCAGGTGCACGACAACGTGAAGGCGGCGGGCGTGAAGCTCGACGCCGGCCTGCTCAAGGCGATCGACGAGATCGTCGAGCCGGTCACCGAGCGGGACCCGGCGAAGACCGAGAGCCCGGCGCGGCGTCCGTGACGCAGGCGTCCCCGGGCCGGCGCGACGCCGGCCCGGGGACGGCCACGGTCAGCCCTGCCAGAAGCGGATCAGGTAGAACCCGATCTGATAGAAGTCACGCGGCAGGCCGAGCGCGTCGCCGACCGCGAAGACCCCGCTGAAGAACGCGCCGCCGATCCGCGGACTCCAGAGCAGCGCGAAGAGCAGGATGAATCCGTACGGGGCGAACAGGTCGTACATCCGCCGGTAGGCGGGACTGAGCCAGGGCTGGATCATGTTGCCGCCGTCCAGGCCCGGCACCGGCAGCAGGTTGAGCACGCTCGCCATGAGCTGGAGGAACGCGAGCAGCCCGACGCCGGCCCAGAACTCCAGCGGCCCGCCCAGCGACGACGCCCAGTTCACGGTCGAGATCAACAGCAGCGCGAACAGCACGTTCGTGGCCGGCCCGGCCAGGCTGACCAGGGTGTGCCGCAGCCGGCCGGGAATGGCGTGCCGGTCCACCCAGACCGCGCCGCCGGGCAGGCCGATGCCGCCGAGCAGCAGCACCACCACCGGCAGCACGATCGACAGCAGCGGGCTTGTGTATTTCAGCGGGTTGAGCGTCAGGTAGCCCCGGTGGGCGATGTCCCGGTCGCCGAACCGGTACGCGATCACGGCGTGCGCGTACTCGTGCAGGCAGAGCGAGACCAGCCAGCCGGAGACCACGAAGAGGAAGATGTCGAACCGGACGTTGCCGTACCGGTTCCAGGTCATCACCGCGCCCGCGACGAAGAGCGCGACCAGGGCCAGGAAGATCGGGCTCGGCCGGAACGCCGCCCGGGGCACGCCGAGGACCAACGGGTCGCCCGGGCGGTCGTAGCCGGTCATTCGGCCGGGGGCTGCAGGCTCATCCGGTATTCCACCCGGTCGTCCTCGACCAGGGCGACGGAGGTGACGCCGGACGTCGCGAGCTCCCGCCAGGTCTGACCGATCCACGACTCGGCGTCCGCCTGACTCGTGAACGACTCACCCGGCCCGTCGACCGTGTCGCCGTTCGTGCCCTCGTACCGCCAGCTCCACGCCATGCCGCGTCTCCCCTCGCCGCCGTCGTCCCGTGGGACGCCAAACCCCCGCAAGCCTAGTCGGCCGCCCGCGCGACGGCCCGCCGCCCATATCGACAGGGCCGGTACGGTGGCGCGGTGCTGACTTCAGGAGTGGTGCTCAGCGACCGCTACCGACTGGACGAACGCATCGCCACCGGCGGCATGGGGACCGTGTGGAAGTGCACGGACACGCTGCTGGGCCGCGACGTCGCGGTGAAGGTGATGCTGCCGTCGCTGCTCGCCGACCCGGAGTTCAGCACCCGTTTCCACGCCGAGGCCCGGATGCTCGCCGCGCTGCACCACCCCGGCATCGTGCAGGTGCACGACTTCGGCTCCGCCACGCTCGCCGACGACAACCGGGTCAGCTACCTGGTGATGGAGTACGTGGACGGGCGCCCGCTGACGAGCTGGGTGCGGCAGGCCGGCCGGCTCGACCCGGCGTCCACCATGTCGGTGGTCGAACAGGCCGCGCAGGCGCTGCACGCCGCCCATCTCGCCGGCATCGTGCACCGCGACGTGAAGCCGGGGAACCTGCTGGTCAAGCGGGACGGCACGGTGGTGCTCGTCGACTTCGGCCTGGCCCGGGCCCACACCATGGCCGGCCTCACCGCCGCCCACATGGTGCTCGGCACCGCCTCGTACATGTCCCCGGAGCAGGCGTCCGGCCAACCCGTCTCGCCGGCCACCGACGTCTACGCGCTCGGCGCGGTGGCGTACTTCTGCCTGGCCGGCCGGCCACCCTTCGACGGTGACCACCCGATCCAGGTGGCGATGCGGCACGTGCAGGACGAGCCGGCGCCGCTGCCACCGGCCACGCCCCCGGCGGTGGTCGAGGTGATCGCGCGGGCGTTGGCGAAGAGCCCGCGGGACCGCTTCCCGACCACGGCGGCCCTGGCCGAGGACGCGCGGGACGCCCGGGACGCCACGCTGGCGAGCGTGCCGGTCCCGCCGCGCCCACCGTGGGCGGTGAGCGGCCCGGCCACGCCGGGACCGTCGGCGTCCGCGCCGCCCGGCGGCCCGTCAGCGGGTACGGATCCCCCGGGCGGCCCGCCCGCGACGCCGAGCCCGCCGACACCCGGCTCCCCCACCGGCGGCCCGCCGCTCCCACCGCCCGGGCCGACGGCCGAAACGGATGGTGGGCCGGACGCGCGGGAGGCGCCGGCGCGACGCGGGCGGCGGCCGATGGCGATGGCCGGAGCGGCCGGCCTGGTGCTGGTCGCGGTATCGACGGCCGTGGTCGTGGCGGTGCTCCGCTCCCCCGACGACACGTCCCCCGGGGCGGAGCCGACCGCGCTCGCGGGTGAGTCCGCGATCCCCTCCTCCGTGGCGCCGGTGTCCCCGAACGGCACCGGAACGGCGACGCCTGGGGCGAGCCGCACCGGGCGGCCCAGCCGGTCGCCGTCGGCCACCCCGAACCGTTCCGCGCCGCCGGCCGGCGAACCGGACGGAGGCGAGCCGAGCACCGGCGCGCCCACGCCGACCGAGGGTTCGACGGCGGCGCCGCAGCCGAACCCGTACACCGCCGTCCAGGTGTGCGGCGACGGCTACCGGGTGATCGACTCGGCCACGCTGACCGCGGGCCGGGTCCGGCAGGGCCGGGTCTACCTGCTCTACAGCACCGCGGCCGGGGCCAACTGCGTGGTGACGCTGAAGGACGCCGACGTCGGGCAGGTCACCACAGTCACCACGTTCCTACAGGTCAAGGGCGAGGGCCGGCAGAGCGAGAGCGGCGGCTACCGCTACTACGCCGGCCCGGTCCGCGCGACCGCCGCAGGCGTCTGCGTGAAGTGGGGCGGCTCGGCCGGCGGCGCGTCCTACGGCAGCGGCTTCGAACACTGCGCCTGACCGCCCGCCGAACGATCGCGGTCGCATGGCCCTCGGACGCACCAGTCGCGAGCCCCCGGGGCGAGGTGCCCGGACCCGGAGCGGGAGAACTAAGGTACGGGCATGTCCGTTGACGGGTGGCACACCCTCCTGGTGCTCGGCGGTATCCGCTCCGGCAAGTCCGGGTTCGCCGAATCCCTGGTCGCCGACGCGCCCATGGTCCGCTACGTGGCCACCGCCCCCGCCGGGGAGCCGGAGGACACCGAGTGGGCGGCCCGCCTCGCGGCGCACCGGGCCCGACGGCCGGGGAGCTGGACCACCGAGGAGACCGCGGCGGACCCGGGCCGGCTGGTCGAGGTGATCGCCGCCGCCGGCCCGAACGACACGCTGCTCGTGGACGACCTGGGCGGCTGGGTGACAGTGCTGCTCGACCCGGCGCACCAGCCGGCCGACGACACCGCCACCATCGCCGAGCTGGCCGCCGCGGTGCGGGCGAGCGAGGCGCGGCTGGTGCTGGTCAGCCCCGAGGTGGGCCTGTCCCTGGTGCCCACCACCCCGCTGGGCCGGGCGTTCACCGACGCGCTCGGCGCGACCAACCGCGCGGTGGCCGACGCCTGCGACGCGGTCGCGCTCGTGGTGGCCGGGCAGACCGCCTGGCTCAAGCCCGCCGCCGCCCCGGCGCAGGCCACCCCGCCGACCCAGACCACCCCGGCGGACCAGCCAGCCGGCCCGGCTCCGGTCGGGGCGCACGCCGCCTCGACCGCCACGCAACCGACGGCCGCCGCGACGCCGGCCCGTCACCGCGTCGACGACGCGGCGCTGCCGGAGGTCCTCACCCCGGCGGCGACGCCGCTGCCGGCCGCGTCGAGCGCCGGCACGGTGGGCTCCGGCGACTGGGCGGCGCCCACCATGGCGCTGCCGATGATCGCCACCGGCCTGGTCATCCAGCCCGGCATGGAACTGCCGATGCCCGACGACTACACCGGCCCGCAGGCGGTCGACCGGCTGGCCACCCTGGACCTGCCCGGCGCCGGTCTCGGCGTGCTGGAGCAGGTGGTCGGCTTCGCCGCCGCCACCCAGGGCACCTCGACCCCGCGCCCCTGGGACACCGTGCGGGTGCTGCTGCTGCACGGCGACCACTCCGGTGGGGCGTCGGCCGGCACGGTGGCCGGCGAGTCGGCCCGCCGCGCCCGGCAGGCCCGCTCCGGCCGGGGCGCGCTGGCCCGGCTGGCCGCCGAGAACGGCGCCAGTCTCCAGGTCGTCGAGGCGCCCACGTCGGCGCCGTTCGAGGACGGGCCGGCGCTTCCCGAGGACCAGGTCGAGGCGGCGCTGCGCTACGGCTGGCGGCTGGCCGAGCAGGCCGCCGACGCGGGCGTACAACTGTTGGTGCTGGCGGCCTGCGGGGCCGGCGCCGAGGCAGCCGCCGCGGCGGTGCTGGCGGCCACCGCCGGCGCGGAGCCGCCTGCGGTGCTCGGCCGCGTGGTGACCGAGCAGGGCGAGATCGACGACAACGCCTGGATGGTCCGCTGCGCGGCCGTCCGGGACGCGCTGCACCGCACCCGGCGCTCCCCCCGGGAGGCCAAGGACGTCCTGGCCGAGCTGGGCGGCGGCGACATCGCGATGGCCACCGGCGTGCTGCTCGGCGCGACCGCCCGGCGGGTTCCGGTGCTGGTGGACGGTCCGGTCGGCACCGCCGCCGGCATGGTCAGCCGCGACCTGGCCGGGCAGGCGCGGCACTGGTGCCTGCTGCCCGACCACGGCGGCCGTCCCGGCGTGCGGCTCGCCGCCGACGTGCTCGGCCTGACGCCGCTGCTGGACCTGCGCCTCGACCTGGGCGAGGGGGCGAGCGCGCTGGCCGCCCTGCCGCTGCTGCGCTCGGCGCTCACGCTCGCCGCCACCCTGCCGGTGCACCCATCGCTCGGTGGCGTGGAGGACGAGAGCGCCGCCGAGCCCGAGCCGGCCGCCCTGGCAGACGAGCCGGAGTTCGTCGAGCCGGAGTTCGTCGACCCGGCGTCCGGCGAGCCCGAGTTCGCCGAGCCGGAGCCCGCCGAGCCGGCGTTTGGCGAGCCGGCGCCGGCCGGGCCGGGTCCGACCACGGTCGGGTCCGACGAGCCGGTCACGCCCCCCCGACGTGCCGACTGAGCCCCGGCTCGCCGACGGCATCCGGTTGGCGCTCACCACGTTCACCACCGCGCCGGTCCGCGCCGGCCGGGTCGACCGGAACACGGCCGGCACCGCGATGGCGCTGGCCCCGGCCGTCGGCGCGCTGCTCGGCGCGGCGCTCGGCGGGGCACTGCTGCTGGCCGGGGCGCTGGCCCCGCCCCTGGTCGCCGCCGGGGTCACCGTCGGGTTGGGCGCGCTGCTCACCCGGGGCCTGCACCTGGACGGGCTGGCCGACACCGTGGACGCGCTCGGGTCCTACCGGCGGGGGCCGGCCGCGCTGGCGATCATGAAGCAGCCGGACGTCGGGCCGTTCGGGGTGGTCGCGCTCGTCGTCGTACTCCTGCTCCAGACAGCCGTGCTGGCGGAGCTGGTCGGACGGGACGCCCCGGCGGCGCTCGCCGGGGTGGTCGCGGCCACGTCGGCCGGGCGGCTGGCCGCCGGCCTGGCCTGCCGCCGTGGGGTGCCGGCGGCCCGACCGGACGGGCTGGGCGCGCTTGTGGCCGGCACGGTCGGGTGGGGCGCCCTGGCGGTCGGCGCGCTCGCCGTGACGCTGCTGGCCGCGCCCGCGGTGCCGGGCCGCCCGTGGCAGGGCCCGCTCGCCGTGCTCGGCGCGCTCGCCGTCGCGGCCGGGCTCCTGCGGCACCTGGTACGCCGCTTCGGCGGCATCACCGGCGACGTCCTCGGCGCCCTGGTGGAGGTCGTCACCACGCTGTCCTACCTGGGACTGGTGCTGACCGCCTGAATCGTGCCCGGTCGGGCGGGTAGCGTTCGGGTGAGTGCACCGGCGTGGTCGAGGGAGACGGCATGCTCATCACGGACGACTTCCTGCCCGTACCGGTGCCGGAGTCGCTCGACGCGACCTACCTGGTGCCGATCGACGGGCTGCCCCGGGTGAGCCCGAAAACCGCGGTGGAGGGGCTGGCCGGCCGGCTCGCCGCCCCGGTGTTCGGGCTGGCCCGGCAGATGCTCGACAGCCCCCTGATGAGCGTGGACACGCGCACGGTCGACGAGTTCCCCGAGCTGCCACCGGACCTGCTCGCCGCGTTCGGGGCCACCGAGGAGCAGCTCGCCCGGCTGGCCGCCGCCACCCACCTGGTGGTGGTGCAGGCCGAATACCGGCCGGGCTGGCCGCCGGCGCACGAGTGGGCGGCCCGGGCGGTCGCCGCGGCGGTCGCCGAGACGGTCGGCGGGGACGTGGTGGACGTGTTCGGGCTCCAGTTCCTCGACCCGGCGACCGCGCTGCGCTCGCTCCCGGACGAGCACGGCCGGATCCGGCTCGTCGACTGGGTGCTGGTGCCCTACTCCTCCGACGCCGACGGGCTCTGGTTCACCACCAAGGGGCTGCGCCGATTCGGGCTGCTGGAGTTGCAGGCCCAGGGCGTGCCGGACCACCTCACCCGGGCCTGGGGCGCGGTGATGACCGGGGCGGCCCGACGGCTGCTGCGGGACTGGACCGACGGGCTGTCCGGCGAGGAGGTGCCGGCGTTCGTGCAGCTCCCGGTGCTGGCCACGGTGACCGGGCACGACATCGCGGTCGCGTACGGCAATCCGGAGCAGCACGGCGCGACGGCGCCGGTGCTGCTGCGCCTGGAGCTGGACCCGGCCACCGACCCGGACGCCGACTCGTTCCTCAGCCTCAACCCGCCGCCCGGGCATCCCGGGCCGCCGGGCCGCTACTTCGCCGCCGCCTGCGCGACGCTGTTCGACGGCATCCAGCCCGACGTCAGGTACGCCCGCACGGGTGACGCGATGAGCCGGGCGGTCGCGACCGCCCAGGCCGCGCTCGGTGACATCCGGGCCCGTTTCCTCGCCGGCGGGCTGCCGCAGGAGAGTCAGCTCGTGGTCAAGTACGGCCTGCCCGGCGACGACGGCCCGGAGTACGTCTGGGCCGGCGTCACCTCGTGGGACGCCCCGGAACGGATCGTCGGCGCGAGCGCCACCGACGCCAACAGCGACCCGAGCGTGCGGATCGGCTCGCCGGTCGTGGTCGAGGCGACCGACGTTGTCGACTGGGCCGTGCTGGACGGCACCGGCGTGCTGGAGGGTGGCTGGACCCAGGCCGTCCTGGACGCCGGCGAACGCCTGCGCGAGGACTGACCCAGGCGCCTCAGCGGACCGAGGGCTTGACGAACGGCGGCCTGGTCAGGCGCATCCGGGCGCGGCGACCGCGGATGTCCACCGCCAGCTCCTCGCCGTCGGGCAGCTTCGGGTCGGTGTCGACCAGGGCGAGCGCGATGCCGTGCTTCAGCGTCGGGCTGAACGTGCCGCTGGTGACCACGCCGACCTTCCGGTCACCGGCGTACACGGCCATGCCGGGGCGCGGGATGGCCCGGTCCACCGCGGCGAGGCCACGCAGCGTACGTGCCGGACCGGCGGCCTTCGCAGCGCGCAGCACGTCCCGGCCCCAGAAGGCAGGCTTGTCCCAGCCCACCGCCCAGCCGGAGCGGCCCTGCACCGGGGTGATCTCCGGGGAGAGGTCCTGCCCGTGCAGCGGGTATCCCATCTCGGTGCGCAGCGTGTCCCGCGCGGCCAGGCCGCAGGCGCGCACGTCGGGCCCGGCGGCGAAGAGCGCGTCCCAGACCGCGACCGCGTGTTCGGCGGGCACGACCAGCTCGTAGCCCAGCTCGCCGGTGTAGCCGGTGCGGCAGACAGTCAGCTCGACGCCGGCGAGCGTGGCGGTGGAGAAGCTCATGTAGTCGTGCCCGGTGGGCAGGCCGAGCGCGGTGAGCAGGTCCGCCGAGGCCGGTCCCTGGACGGCGAGCACCGCGTACGCCTCGTGCTCGTCGGTGACGGTCACGCCGGCCGGCGCGGCGGCGCGCAACCGGCGGGCCACCTCGGCGGTGTTCGCCGCGTTCGGCACCAGGAAGACGTGGTCGTCGGCGTGCAGGTAGGCGATGATGTCGTCCACCACGCCGCCGGTGGCCTCGTCGCAGCAGAGCGTGTACTGCGCCTGGCCGGGCGCGATCCGGCCGAGGTCGTTGGTCAGGCAGGCGTTGACGAAGTCCGCCGCGCCGGGCCCGGCGATCCGGATCTTGCCCAGGTGCGAGACGTCGAAGACGCCCACCCCGGTACGCACGGCCGTGTGCTCCTTGAGCACGCCGCCACCGGCGTACTCGAGGGGCATCTGCCAGCCGCCGAAGGGGGCGAGTTTCGCGCCGAGCGCGGTGTGTCGCTCGTGCAGCGGGGAGCGGCGCAGCCGGGTCTCGGCAGCGGCGGAGGTCACCTCGGTCATGGGTGGCAACTTACCGGCCGGGCCGCTGGTGGTTAGCATCGGCGGGATCCCGTCGGAGCGCATCGGCGGGACAGCCACGCCTCCGGCGGGTAGGTTGCCGCCGGAGAGACCTTCATCGCCGGTACGCGACGACGCGGCCGGCCCGGCCCGCCCGGAGTAGCTTTCGTGACATCGCCCCGCACCACCCTCAGCCTGGTCGACACCGACCCCGCCGAACTCGCCGTCGACGCGATCGTGATCGGCGTGCACAGCCAGATCACCGAACCGGGCGCCGGCGCACCCGCCGCCGCCCTGCTGCTGGCCAGCGGCGCGGAGAGCATCGCCGCCGCGTTCGACGGAAAGCTGACCGAGACGCTGGCCCTGCTCGGCGCGACAGGTGGCCCGGGCGAGGTGATCAAGCTGGCCACGCTCGGCACGGTGACCGCCCCGGTGGTCGTCGCCGTCGGGCTCGGCCCGGAGCCCTCCGGCGCCGCGCCCGCCCCCGAGTCCCTGCGCCGGGCCGCCGGCGGGGCGGTGCGGGCGCTGGCCGGCGCGCCGCGGGTCGCCCTCGCCCTGCCGCTGCCCGACGACGCCGACGCCCCGGCCGCGTTGCGCGCGGTCGCGGAGGGCGCGCTGCTCGGCGGCTACCGGTTCGCCGGTTACAAGACCAAGCCGCAGCCGACCCGCCGGGAGCCGGTGGCCGAGGTGCTGATCGCGGTGCCGGACGCCGCCGACGCGACCGCCCACGCCGAGGTGGCCCGGGCACAGGCGGTGTCCGGCGCGGTGCGGACCAGCCGGGACTGGGTCAACACCGCCCCGAACGAGTTGCGCCCGCCGGCGTTCGCCGACGCGGTGGCGACCGCCGCCCGGGAGGCCGGGCTCGAGGTCGAGGTGCTCGACGAGGCGGCGCTGGCCGCCGGTGGCTACGGCGGCATCATCGCCGTCGGCCAGGGCTCGGAGGCACCGCCGCGGTTGGTGAAGCTCACGTACACGCCGGCCGGTGGTGGCAACGGCAAGCGGGTCGCGCTCGTCGGCAAGGGCATCACGTTCGACACCGGCGGCATCTCGATCAAGCCGGCGCAGGGCATGTGGGAGATGAAGTCGGACATGGCCGGCGCGGCGGCGGTCGGCGCGGCCATGCTTGCGGTGGCGGCGCTCAAGCCGTCCGTGACGGTCACCGGCTACCTCCCGATGGCGGAGAACATGCCGTCGGGCACCAGCTACCGGCCGGGCGATGTGATCACCATGTACAACGGCAAGAAGGTCGAGGTGCTCAACACCGACGCCGAGGGCCGGATGATCCTCGCCGACGCGATGGCCCGGGCCTGCTCCGACGGCGCCGACTACCTGTTCGAGACGTCGACGCTCACCGGCGGCCAGGTGATCTCGCTGGGTAAGCGGATCGCCGGCGTGATGGGCAGCCCGGAGCTGTGCGAGCGGGTGCGGGTGGCCGGCGACGCGACGGGCGAGCCGGCCTGGCCGATGCCGCTGCCGGACGACGTGCGCAAGGGCATGGAGTCCGACGTGGCCGACATCTCCCAGGTCAACGCCGGCATGGACCGGGCCGGGCACATGCTCCAGGGCGGGGTCTTCCTGCGCGAGTTCGTGACCGACGAGGTGGCCTGGGCGCACATCGACATCGCCGGCCCGGGTTACCACTCGGGCGAGCCCACCGGCTACCTGACGAAGGGCGGCACCGGCGTGCCGGTGCGCACCCTGCTCGCGCTGGTGGACGACGTGGCCGCCAACGGCTGAGGGGTAAGGAGGGGCCCCCGCTTAACGCATTCTGCATAGGCGGGGGCCCCTTTTAACACCTGGCGCCGTGCGGCGCTCAGAACAGCTCGGGGCGGCGCTTGCGGCGCTCGTTGTAGTCGCGCATCCGCTGGGGGTAGCCCATCAGGCGGACGTCGTAGATCGGGATGGCGGTCTTGTGCGCCCAGCGACGGGCGTCCTCGGGGCTGCCGACCCGCCGCCGGGTCCACTCGCCGTCGTCGGCGATCAATATGACAGTGGTCTCGGTGACAGTGGTCCGCGGCTCCAGGAAGGCTTCGACGCCCCGCCGGGTGCGGACAAAGTTCTCAAGGTGGTCCAGATCGGCGCGTTCGGCAGCGCGGTCACGGCTCACCGCGGCCACCCGCTTGCGTCGTCGGAACAGCGCCACCGGACCCACTCCTCCCCCGGACGTCATCGAAGACGGTGCCAAGCGTACGTGTCGCCGACGTGTCGTTGGGCACCTCGGTACGCGCTCGGCCGCCGGTGGTGACAAGATGACCGAGGTGGGGTGTGCCTGTTACCCCGCCGTAACCCCCGATGCAGCGACGCGACCTGGGAGTTGGATGTGAGCGAGCCGAACGACACGACCTTCGACATCGTCATCCTCGGAGGTGGTAGCGGCGGCTACGCGGCGGCGCTGCGTGCCGCCCAACTGGATCTCTCCGTCGCGCTCATCGAGAAGGGCAAGCTCGGCGGCACCTGCCTGCACAACGGCTGCATCCCCACCAAGGCGCTGCTGCACGCCGCCGAGATCGCCGACCAGACCCGCGAGTCCGAGCAGTTCGGCGTGAAGGCCGAGCTGGTGGGCATCGACATGGCGGCGGTCAACTCGTACAAGGACGGCGTGGTCTCCCGCCTCTACAAGGGCCTCCAGGGGATGCTCAAGAGCAACAAGGCGATCACCATTGTCGAGGGCGCCGGCAAGCTGGTCGGCAAGAACGTCGTCGAGGTCGACGGCAAGCGCTACACCGGCCGCAACATCGTGCTGGCCTCCGGCTCGTACGCGAAGAGCCTGCCCGGCCTGGAGGTCGACGGCGAGCGGATCATCACGAGCGACCACGCGCTGACCCTGGACCGGGTCCCGTCGTCGGCGATCGTGCTCGGCGGTGGCGTGATCGGCGTCGAGTTCGCGAGCGTATGGAAGTCCTTCGGTGTCGACGTGACGATCGTCGAGGCGCTGCCCCGCCTGGTCGCGGCCGAGGACGAGGAGTCGTCGAAGGCGCTGGAGCGGGCGTTCCGCAAGCGGAAGATCAACTTCAAGGTCGGCAAGCCGTTCGAGAAGGTCGAGAAGACCGACAAGGGCGTCAAACTGACCATCTCCGGTGGCGACGCGGTCGAGGCCGAACTGCTGCTGGTCGCCGTCGGGCGCGGCCCGAACACCGCCGACCTCGGCTACGAGGAGCAGGGCGTCAAGATGGACCGCGGCTATGTGCTCACCGACGAGCGGCTGCGCACAAGCGTGCCGAACGTCTACGCGGTAGGCGACATCGTGCCCGGCCTCCAGCTCGCGCACCGCGGTTTCCAGCAGGGCATCTTCGTCGCCGAGGAGATCGCCGGGAAGACCCCCGCCGTGATCGACGAGGCAGGCATCCCGCGCGTCACCTACTGCGACCCGGAGCTGGCGTCGGTCGGCCTGACCGAGGCGAAGGCCAAGGAGCAGTACGGCGCCGACAAGGTCAAGACCTACAACTACAACCTGGGCGGCAACGGCAAGAGCCAGATCCTCAAGACCGCCGGCCACGTGAAGCTGGTCCGGGTGGACGACGGCCCGGTGGTCGGTGTGCACATGGTCGGCGCCCGGGTCGGTGAGCTGATCGGCGAGGCCCAGCTCATCTACAACTGGGAGGCGTACCCGGCTGAGGTGGCGCAGCTCGTGCACGCCCACCCGACCCAGAACGAGGCCCTGGGCGAGGCGCACCTGGCCCTGGCCGGCAAGCCGCTGCACGCGCACGCCTGACACGACAACCGCGGCGTCCGGCGACGGGCGATGATCCCACCAGGGGAATGAAGGAGTCTGGAGAACATGCCGGTATCGGTCACCATGCCCCGGCTCGGCGAGAGCGTCACCGAGGGCACCGTCACGCGCTGGCTCAAGCAGGAGGGCGACACCGTCGAGGTCGACGAGCCCCTGCTGGAGGTGTCGACCGACAAGGTCGACACCGAGATCCCGTCCCCCGCGGCGGGCGTGCTGAGCCGGATCGTGGTCGGCGAGGACGAGACCGCCGAGGTCGGCAGCGAACTGGCGGTCATCGCCGGCGAGGGCGAGGACGCGGGCAGCGCCCCGACGGAGGAGGCCGAGCCGGCCACCGAGCCGACGGCCGCCGCCGAGGGCACCGGCCCCGAGCCGGAGCAGTCCGCGCAGGCCGCCGCGGAGCCCGGGGCCGAGGCGGAGCAGCCGGCCGTCGAGGAGCCGGCCCAGCCCGCCGCGTCGTCGGGTGAGGGCACGCCGGTGACCATGCCGGCGCTTGGCGAGAGCGTCACCGAGGGTACGGTCACCCGCTGGCTCAAGCAGGTCGGCGAGACCGTCGAGGTGGACGAGCCGCTGCTGGAGGTCTCCACCGACAAGGTGGACACCGAGATCCCGTCGCCGGTCGCCGGCACCGTGCTGGAGATCAAGGTCGCCGAGGACGAGACCGCCGAGGTCGGCGGCGTGCTGGCGATCGTCGGTGCGGCAGGCGCCGCGCCCGCCGAGGCGAAGCCCGAGCCGAAGCCCGAGCCCAAGGCCGAGGCGAAGCCCGAGCCGAAGGTCGAGGAGCCGACCCCGGGCATGTCCTACAACGAGCCGTCCGCCGAGGCGGAGCAGGCCGCCGAGCCGGCCAAGGCCGAGCAGGCGGCCCAGCCGTCCGCACCGGCCGCCACGCCGCAGCGTCCGACCGCCCCGGCCCAGGGTGGCGGCGAGGAGGCCGCCGGTTACGTGACCCCGCTGGTCCGCAAGCTCGCCGCCGAGCACGGCGTGAACCTGGGCTCGGTAAACGGCACCGGCGTGGGTGGGCGGATCCGCAAGCAGGACGTGCTGGAGGCGGCCGAGAAGGCGAAGGCCGCCAAGGCCGAGCCGGCCGCCCCCGCGCCCGCCGCCCCGGCCCAGGCACCCGCCCAGCCGGCCGCCAAGCCGCAGCCGAGCAGCAAGCGGGGCACCACGGAGAAGCTGCCGCGGATCCGGGCGACCATCGCCAAGCGGATGCAGCAGTCGCTGCACGAGACCGCGCAGCTGACCACTGTCGTCGAGGTGGACGTCACCAAGGTCGCCAAGCTGCGCGCCCGGGCCAAGGACTCGTTCCAGGCCAAGCACGGCGTGAAGCTGTCCTTCCTGCCGTTCTTCGCGCTCGCCGCCATCGAGGCGCTCCAGACCCACCCGATCATCCAGGCGAGCATGGACCTGGACGGCGGAACGATCACCTACCCGGCCGCCGAGCACCTCGGCATCGCGGTGGACACCGAGCGCGGGCTGCTCGTGCCGGTCATCCACAACGCCGGTGACCTCAACATGGGCGGCATCGCCAAGCGGATCGCCGACCTGGCCGAACGCACCCGGTCCAACAAGATCACCCCGGACGAGATGGCCGGCGCGACCTTCACGCTCACCAACACCGGCAGCCGGGGCGCGCTCTTCGACACCCCGATCGTGCCGTCGCCGCAGTCGGCGATGCTCGGCACGGGCGCCGTGGTGAAGCGGCCGGTCGTGGTCAACGACCCGGATCTGGGCGAGGTCATCGCGGTCCGGTCGATGGTCTACCTGGCCATGTCGTACGACCACCGGCTGATCGACGGCGCCGACGCCGCCCGCTTCCTGACCGCGGTCAAGGAGCGGCTGGAGGGCGGCAACTTCGAGGCCGAACTCGGCCTCTGACGCACGAGACGCAACGGGGGTACGCGGCCGACGCCGCGTACCCCCTTTGTTGTTTCCGGCCCGCCGCCGGCCGCACGCTGACAGACTCGGCCGGTGGGCGGGTACGGGTGGCGGGGGCGCCTCGGGCCGGCGGTGCCGGTCGCCCCGGGCGCCCGGGTGGACCGGTTCGAGATCTTCTTCGACCTGGTCTTCGTCTTCTCGTTCTTCATCATCACCCGGGCCACCGCGCTCCAGGTGAGCGGCGGCGCCCTCCTGCACGCCCTGCTGGTCCTCGCCGTGCTCTGGTGGTCGTGGGTGGTGCACAGCGTGGTCGCCACCCGGATCCGGCTCGGCGAGGGTTTCGTCCCGGTGCTCATGACGGTCGGCATGGCGGCGTTGTTCACGTTCGCGCTGTCGCTGCCGAACGCGTTCCGCGACCCGCGCGGCAACGCCGCCGGACCGGTCGTCGCGGCGATCAGCTACACCGTGCTGCGACTGGTGCACCTGCTGCTCTACCGGCACGCGGTGCGGGACAACCCGGACGAGCGCCGGCAGTTGATCCGGTTCGCCCCGGAGGTGGCCGGCAGCACCCTGCTGCTGCTGGTCGCCGCGCTGATACCGCCGAGGATCGACGGTCTCGCGTCGGCGGCCGTGGTCCGCGACGGGTTGTGGGTGACTGTCGTCCTGCTCCAGTACGGCACCGGCATGCTCGCCGGCACCTTGGGCTGGGGCGTCGCCTCGGCCGAACACTGGACGGAGCGGTACGACCTCATCCTGATCATCGCGCTGGGTGAGTCGGTCATCTCGGTGGGTGTCGGCAGCAACCTGCTCGGGCAGCCACCCACCTGGCCGGCCGTGGTGGCGGCGGTGCTCGGCATCTTCTTCACCGCCGCGCTCTGGTGGGCGCACTACGACATGATCGGGCCGGCCGCCCGGATCGCGTTGCACGCCGCCCGCGACGGGCCACGGGTGGCGATGGCCCGGGACGCGTACGCGTACCTGTATCTGCCGATGATCGCGGGCATCATCCTGTTCGCGCTCGGCGCCGAGATGATCGTGCACGACATCGCCAGTCCCGGCGTGCCACCGGGCGAGTCCGCGCACGGGCCGGCCGTACCGCTGCTCTTCGGTGGGGTGGCCTGCTACATCTGCGGCAACATGCTGTTCCAGGCCCGGACCCTGCGCACGCTGAGCTGGACCCGGGTGGTGGCGGTGCTGCTGCTCGGCGCGACGGTCCCCGTCGCGCAGCGGGTGCCGGGCCTGGTCGCGATGGGGCTGCTGACAGTCATCACGGTGGGTATGGTGGCGGCCGAGGTGATCGTCTTCGATGAGGGCCGACGTGCGCTGCGCGAGCTGGTCTTCGAGGAGCGGTCCAGCCACGAGGCACACGAGGCGGCCTGGCGGGCCCGCTGGCACGAGCAGCCCGACGACCGCGATGAAGGCGAGTGACCGCCGCGGCGTTGAACCGGCTGCCCGGGTGCCGCGTGTCACCTCCCGGCCCCACCGTGGGGCCGTCGAGAGAAACGGGGACCCACCACATGACCACCGACACCGTTTTCGCCGGCACGGCCGGCACCTGGCAGCTCGGCGACCGGACCGTCAACCGGATGGGCCTCGGCGCGATGCGGCTGACCGCGAACGCCGACGGCAGCCCGAGCGACCGGGACCGGGCCGTCGCGGTGCTACGCCGCGCGGTTGAGCTGGGCGTCAACCACATCGACACGGCCGCGTTCTACTTCTCGTCGCTGCGCTCGGCAAACGAGCTGATCAACCGGGCGCTTTCGCCGTACCCGGAGGATCTGGTCATCGTCACCAAGGTCGGGCCGGGCAAGGACCCGTCCGGCGAGTGGCTGCCGATGGCGCGGCCGGAGCAGCTACGCGGCCAGGTCGAGGAGAACCTGCGCCAGCTCGGCCGGGACCATCTCGACGTGGTGAACCTCCGGGTGTACGGGCCGGAGCCGCTGGCCGAGCACTTCGGCGCGCTCGCCGAGCTGGTCGACGCCGGGCTGATCCGGCACCTCGGCGTCTCGGCGGTACGCGCGCACCAGGTCGCCGAGGCGCGGACCATCGCCCCGGTGGTGTGCGTGCAGAACTCGTACGGTCTCGGCTACCGCCGGAGCCACGACGAGCTGATCCGGGACTGCGCCGCGCACGGCACCGCGTTCGTGCCGTTCTTCTCCATCGTCACCAGCGGACGGGAGGCCGGTGCGGCGGGCGAGGAGCACCCGGAGGTGCTCGCAGTGGCGCGGGAGCACGGCGTCAGCGCGGCCCAGGTCCGGCTGGCCTGGGTGCTGAGCCGCGGCCCGAACGTGCTTGCCATCCCCGGCACCGGCGACCCGGCGCACCTGGAGCAGAACATCGCGGCCGGCGCGCTCCGCCTCTCCCCTGAGGCCCTGGCGCGCCTCGACGCGGTCTGACGTTGTTAAGCGGGGGCCCCGCCTATGCAGAATGCGTTAAGCGGGGGCCCCGCCTTACCCTTCGGCCCTCGGCAGAAGGGGTGGGTGGTGAGCGGCGGCGGGCCGGAGACTGGGCCAATGGCGATCTTCTCCGTGCAGGCCCGGCCCACCGACGCGACGAGCTGGGCCGGGCTGGCCCGCACCGTCGAGGCGGCCGGCTTCGACGCGCTGCTGGCCGCCGACCATCCCGGTTTCGGCCCGTCCCCGTTCGTCGCGCTGGCCGCCGCCGCGTCCGTGACCGGCACGCTGGGCCTCGGCTCGTACGTGTCGAACGCCGGCGTTCGGGAGCCGATCCTCCTCGCCGCCGACGTGGCCACGCTTGACGTGGTCTCCGGCGGTCGGGCGCGGCTCGGCCTCGGCGCCGGCCACACCCCCGGCGAGTGGCGGGCCGTCGGGCGGGAACGCCCGGACGTCGCCGGCCGGGTCCGCCGCTGCGTGGCGGTGGCCGAGGCGGTACGGGCGCTGCTGGCCGGCGACGAGGTCACAGTGGACACCGGTGAGCTGGCCGCGCACGCCGCCCGCCTCGACGGGCCCCGGCCGGTCCAGGACCGGATCCCGCTCACCGTGGGCACGGCCAACTCGACGCTGCTGCGCTGGGCCGGCGCGCACGCCGACGTGGTCGGCCTGACCGGCTTCGGGCGCACCATGGCCGACGGGCACCGGCACGAGGTCCGGTGGCGGGCGGACCAGCTCGACGCGCAGCTCGCCCAGGTGGCGGCCGGCGCGGCCGGCAGGTCCGCGCCGCCGGCCCTGGAGGCGCTGGTCCAGCACGTCGCCGTCACCGACGACGCCGAGGCGGTCGCCGCCCGGACGGCCGCCGAGACCGGACTCACCCCGGCGGAGGTGCTGGCCACCCCGTTCGTGCTGATCGGCACCGCCGACGAGATCGCCGCGGCGGTGGCCGGGCACCGGCGCCGCTGGGGCGTCACCCGCTTCGTGGTACGCGTCGACGCCGTCGACGCGCTCGCGCCGCTGCTGTCCCGGCTGGCCGGAAACGACTGGACTTAGAGCGCACTCGAGATAGGACAATGGGATCATGACGACGACACGACGGTTGGGCCGCAGCGGCATCGAGGTCAGCGCCATCGGCATGGGCTGCTGGGCGATCGGCGGCCCGCTCTGGGCCGGCGAGCAGCCGCTCGGCTGGGGCGAGGTGGACGACGACGAGTCGGTCCGCACCGTTCACCGGGCGCTCGACCTGGGCGCGACTCTCTTCGACACCTCAAGCAACTACGGCGCGGGGCACAGCGAGCGGGTGCTCGGCCGCGCGCTCGCCGGTCGCCGGGAGCAGGCGGTGATCGCCACCAAGTTCGGCTACCCCACGGATGAGGCGACCCGGCAGGCCGCCGGCGAGGACGGCACTCCCGACTACGCGCGTCGCAGCCTGGAAGGTTCGCTGCGCCGGCTCGGCACCGACCACGTCGACCTCTACCAGTTGCACCTGGGCGGCCTGCCGGTGCCGCAGGCGCTGGACCTGGTGGAGACGCTTGAGGGCCTGGTCGCCGAGGGCAAGATCCGGGCGTACGGCTGGAGCACCGACGACCCGGCGTCGGCGCGGGCGTTCGCGGAGGCGGCTCCGCACTGCGCGGCGATCCAGCACGACCAGTCGGTGCTGCGGGACAACGCGGCGATGCTCGCGGTCTGCGAGGAGTTCGACCTGGCCAGCCTCAACCGGGGGCCGCTGGCGATGGGCCTGCTCACCGCCAAGTACCAGGACGCGCCGGCCGCGCGGGGCGGCGACGACGTGCGCGGGGTGGCGCCCGAGTGGCTTACCTGGTTCGCCGGTGGGGTGCCGCGCGCCGAGTGGGCCGACCGGGTGGCCCGGGTCCGCGAGGCGCTCACCGCCGACGGCCGCACCCTCGCCCAGGGCGCGCTGGGCTGGCTCCTCGCCCGCAGCCCGCAGACCCTGCCCATCCCCGGCTGCCGCACCGTCGGCCAGTCCGAGGAGAACCTGGGCGCGCTTGCGTACGGGCCCCTGCCGCAGGCGGCGTTCGCCGAGGTGGAGCGCCTTCTCGCGGACCTGCGCACCGCTCCTGCGAACGCGTGAGTGCCGCGCCGGAGGTGTCCGACCGGCGCTTCGCGCTGCCACCCACCGCCGACGAGCGGACTCTGCTCGACGCGTTCCTCGACTTCCAGCGGGATGCCCTGGTGCGCAAGTGCGAAGGGCTGTCCGACGGGCAGCTACGGTCGCGGCCGGTGCCGTCGTCCGCGTTGTCGCTGCTCGGCCTGGTCCGGCACCTCGCGACTGTCGAACGCTGGTATTTCCAGGGGGTGACCACTGACGCGCCCTGGCCCGGTGACCTGTTCGACCTGACCGACGACGCCGACGCGCCGTTCCACGATGTCGCCGACGCCACCGGTCCGGAAACGTTCGCGCTGTGGCGTGAGGAGGTGGCCGCGTCCCGGCGGATCGCGGCCACCCGCTCGCTGGACACGGTCGGCCGCACTCCGGGCACCGGCGCCGAACGATCGCTGCGGTGGGTGCTCACCCACATGATCGACGAGTACGCCCGGCACCTGGGCCAGGCCGACATCCTGCGCGAGGCCATCGACGGCCGCACCGGGGAGTGAGGGCGACCGGCCTCGCGTACGCCTACTGGCCGAAGGTGTAGCGGAGGTCGGCGTTGACCAGCCGGTTGAGCCGCTTGCGCAGGTGGCCGAGGAGCGAGGCGTCGGGCAGCGGTTCGGCGACCAGCAGCCGCCAGCGCAGCAGGGTGCCGGCACCGCCGTCGGGCGCCAGCTCGAACCGCACCCGGGCGTCCGGCCGGCGGGGCCAGAGCGACGACCAGACGACCAACTCCGGGTACGCGGCCTCCAGCACCCGGGGCCGCTGCTCGTCGTCGAGTAGCACCAGCCAGGGGCGGGCGGGATCCCGGTCGGGGTCGGTGAGCGCCTCGAACACGATCGCGGGCGGCGGCGGTTGTGTGCGTGCGCGGCTGCCGACCTCGTGCAGCGCGGGATCAGATCGGATGTTCACACGGCGCAGCACGTAGCACACCGTAGCACTTTTCGCTACGCTGACGACATGCCTGAGCATGCCCATCGGGAGATCACTCAACGTGAGCTGCGAAACGACTCCGGCGCCATCATGCGAGGAGTCGAGCGCGGCGAGTCCTTCACGATCACCCGCAACGGAACGCCGATCGGGCGGCTGATCCCGATCCGACGGCGCACCTTCGTGCCTCGCGCCGAAGTGCTTGCGGCCTTCGCCGGCGCCCCCCGGCTCGACGAGGCTCGTCTCCGCGCTGATCTCGATGCCACGTTCGACCAGGATCTGTTGAATCGTGACTGGTGACAGCTTCCAGCGCGGCTTGATCGACACGAACATCGTCATCCATCTGAGCAGGTTGGGCGCGGCGGAGCTACCCGACGAAATGGTGATCACGGCAGTCACCTTGGCGGAACTCTCAGCCGGCCCGCATCACACTGACGATCCCCGCGAACGGGCACGCCGCATGAGCGTGTTGCAGCACGTGGAGTCGACGTTCGAGCCGCTTCCGTTCGACGCGGAGGCGGCACGGGCCTTCGGCCTGGTCTCCGCCGCCGTGCGGGCTGCCGGACGGGGCACCCGCCGCCGGGTCGCTGACCTCATGATTGCCTCCGTCGCGCACACCACTGCCCTACCCCTCTACACCACCAACCCGGCCGACTTCGTCGGGCTCGACGACCTGATCACCGTTCGCCCGGTCGACAGACCGATCGACTGACCTCCCGCCGGCGGGAGAAAGCCGTGCGTGCGTGACGAGTGAGTGATTTCGCTGCACGCATCCGGATCGCGCCGCGTACCCGAAGATGTGAGCATGCGGATCCTCATGGCCGGCGTGTCCGGCTTCCTCGGCACCCGACTGGTCGACCGGCTCACCGCGGACGGCCATCAGGTCACCCGTCTGGTCCGCCGCGCGCCGCGCACCCCGGACGAGCGGCGGTGGAATCCGTCCGCCGCGCAGCTCGACCCGCAGGTGGTCGCGGACGCGGACGCGGTGGTGAACCTGGCCGGCGCGGGGGTGGGCGACAAGCGCTGGAACGACGGCTACCGGAAGCTGATCCGGACCAGCCGGGTGGACAGCACCACCACGCTCGCCATCACGATCGCCGGCCTGCCGGCCGCGAATCGGCCGGCGGCGCTGCTGAACTCGTCCGCGGTCGGCTGGTACGGCAACACCGGTGACCGGATCGTGGAGGAGGACGCGCCGGCTGGTGAGGGGTTCCTGGCCGACGTCTGCCGGGTCTGGGAGGCCGCGACCCGGCCGGCCGAGGACGCCGGGGTACGTGTGGTGCGGCTGCGCACCGGGCTGCCGCTGCACCGCGACGGCGGCCTGCTCAAGCCGCAGTTGCTGCCGTTCCGGCTGGGTGTCGGCGGCAAGCTGGGCAACGGCCGGCAGTGGCTGCCGTGGATCTCGATGCCGGACTGGCTGGACGCGGCGGCGTTCCTGCTGGCCCGCGACGATGTGGCCGGCCCGGTCAACGTGGTCGGGCCGGCGCCCGTCACGAACGCCGAGTTCACCCGCGAGCTGGCCCGCCTGCTGCACCGGCCGGCGATCATGCCGATCCCGGCGCTGGCGTTGAAGGTGGCGCTCGGCGGGTTCGCGCACGAGGCGCTCACCAGCACCCGGGTGCTGCCCGGGGTGCTCGGCAAGGCCGGTTTCACCTGGACGCACCCGGATCTGCCGGACGCGCTGCGCGCCGCCCTCGCCGGCTGAGCCGGTGGGTGTTAAGCGGGGCCCCCGCCTAGGCAGAATGCGTTAAGCGGGGGCCCCTCCTTTCATGCGTCAGCAGTTGATGACCCAGTAGTTGGGGGCGGTCTGCTTCAGGGTGGTGGTGTAGAAGGTGTTGTAGAGGCCCATCCGCTGGCCGCTCCCAAGCGCGTAGGCGTACCCGCCGGACTGGTAGGCCCGCCCGGCCGCGACGTGCGCGTAGTTGCTGGCGGTGACGCAGACCGGCGCGGTGGTCGGTGACGCGGTGGGCGACGCCGTCGGGGTGGCGGAGGCGGTCGGGCTCGGCGTGACGCCGCCGCCGAGACCGAAGAAGAGCGCGTCCCGGTACGTCGAGCAGATGGTGTCCAGGAAGTACGCCCCGGCGGTGCCGCACTGGTCGGCGGCGGAGCCCGGGTCGACCGGGGTGCCGTGGCCCATGCCGGCGACCCGGTAGAGGCGGATCCGGTCGTCGCCGTAGACCTCCAGGCTGGTGCCGCCCGGCAGCGAGGACGTGCTTGTCGGGGTCTGCGACACGCCCAGCACGTTCGTCCACTGGTCCCGTGACTCGGTCGCGTTCGCCGTCGCCACCGTGTAGTCGCTGGTGCCGTGCCAGATGGCCACCCGGGGGCGCGCGCCGGAATATCCCGCGTACGCGCCGCGGACCAGGTCCCCCCACTGGGCCGGGGTCTTGTCCACCCCCGGGCTCATGCAGGTGAACGCGTTGACCATGCTGGTGGCGCAGCGGTACGGGATGCCGGCGATGATCGAGCCGGCGGCGAACACGTCGGGGTAGGTGGCGAGCATGACGGCGCTCATCGCGCCGCCGGCGGAGAGGCCGCTGACGTAGACCCGGCCGGCGTCGGTGCCGTAGTTCGACTTCGCGTAGTCGACCATCTGCTTGATCGACAGCGCCTCGCCCTGGCCCCGGGCGGTGTCCCCGGTCTCGAAGAAGTTGAAGCAGGAGTTGGTGTTGTTGCCTGCTGGTTGCTGCGCCACGATCAGCGCGAACTTCCACTGGTCGGCGTACTTCTGCCAGCCGGAGTTGGCGAAGTAGGTGAAGGCGTTCTGGGTGCAGCCGTGCAGCAGCACCACGGCCGGCGCGTTGCCGGGCAGGCCGTCGGGACGGTAGGCGTACATGGTCAGGTTGCCGGGGTTGGAGCCGAATCCGCCGACCTGGGTGAGCGCGGCGGCCTGCGCGGGCAGCGCGGCGACCAGAACGCCCGCGGCGGCCAGTACGACCCCGGCCGCCGCCCCGGCGAGGCGGGTGATGAGGGATGAGGAGCGGGACACGGGGACCTCCCGATCATGGAATGTGAACTGAATCACTCTCCGAGTTGCCGCGACGTTACGTGCGTGTTTCATCGACCGGAATGGCTCTCGGTCACACATTCACCGTCCGGGCGGTGTGCCCGGGTCCGGTTGGTAACGTCCGCTGCGTGCCGTCCTCCCCGTCCCCGGTCACCGGCCCGCCGCCCGCCACCACCGCCCGCGACCGGCGCGCCGACCTGCTGGTGACGCTCGCGGCGCTGGCGCTGGCGCTCTGGGTGACGAGCGGGATGTGGCGGGACCCGAACACCCGCACGATCACGGTCAACTCCAGCGACCAGGCGTTGTTCGAGTGGCTGCTCGCGTTCGGCGGGCACGCGCTCACCCACGGCGAGAACCCGTTCTTCACCCACCTGATCAACGTCCCGGACGGGGTGAACCTCGCGGTCAACACCTCGATCACCGTGTACGCGGCGGTCTTCGCGCCGCTGACGTACCTGATCGGACCGCCCGCGACGTTCCTGGTGATCCTCACGCTCAACCTGGCCGCCACGGCGGTGGCCTGGTACTGGCTGCTCAGCCGGCACCTGGTCGGCAGTCGGCTGGCCGCCGGAGTGGGCGCGTTGTTCATCGCCTACTGCCCGGCCATGGTGTCGCACGCCAACGCACACCTGAACTGGACCGCCGGCTGGCTGGTGCCGCTGCTCGTCTGGGGCGTGTTCCGGCTGCGCCGGCCCGGCCGCGCGGTCACCGGCGGGATCGTGCTCGGCCTGCTGGTGGCGGTCGCCTTCTCGATCGCCGCCGAGGGGTTGTTCTTCACCGCCCTCGCGGTCGCCCTGTTCCTGCTGGTCCGGGCGGCGCACCCGGCCCGGTGGGCGGAGGCGCGGGCCGTGCTGCCGCGCATGCTGGCCGGGCTCGGGGTCACCGCGCTCGTGGCCGGCGTGCTGCTGGCGTACCCGCTCTGGCTGCACTTCGCCGGGCCGCAACGGTTCCACGGCACCGGCTTCGACCCGCTGATCCACTCCGAGGATGTCGCCGCGTACCTGTCGTACCCGCGCCGGTCGCTCGCCGGCTGGGCCGGGTTCGGCACCTCGCTGGCGCCCAACCCGACCGAGGAGAACTCGTTCTTCGGGATCCCGCTGCTGCTGCTCGCGGTCGCCTGCTTCGTCCTGCTGTGGCGGCGCGCCGACCGGGCGTTCCGGGCCACCCTGCTCGCGCTCGGCGTGACCGCGGTGGTCTTCGCGGTGCTCTCCTGGGGGCCGACGGTCAAGTGGAACGGCCGGCGCACCGACCAGTTGCTGCCGTTCGGGGTGCTTGACAACCTGCCGGTGGTCAACGCGGCGTTGCCGTCCCGGCTGGCCCTGGTCGTCGCGCCGGTGATCGGCCTGCTGCTGGCGTACGCGATCGACGCGCTGCGTGCCCGACCGGGACGGCCGGACGAGCGCACCCGGCCGCCCCGGCGCCGGGTGACCGGAGCGGCCTGGACGGTCGGCTTCGCCGTCGCGCTGCTGCCGCTGCTGCCCACGCCGCTGCTCACGAGCGTCCGCGAGCCGATTCCGGCGTTCATCACCGGCGGCGCCTGGAAGCGCTACGTCCCGCCCGACGGGGTGCTCACCCCGCTGCCGCTGACCGTCGACGTCTATCCGGACGGGCAGCGCTGGCAGGCGTACGCGCTGGCCCACCGGCAGGGTGAGTTCCGCATCCCGGCCGGCTTCTTCCTCGGCCCGGGCGGGCCGGACGGCCGGGGCCGGATCGGTCCGGTGCCGCGCACCTTCGACTCGCTGATGGACCAGGCCGGGAGCACCGGGCTGGTGCCGATCATCACCGCGGGCAGCATCGAGGAGTCGCGGGCCGACCTGCGCTACTGGGGGGTGCGGGCGGTGGTGCTGGCCGACCGCGTGCACGGCGCCAAGTACGCCGTCGACGAGGAGGCGTTGCGCCGCACCGCCACCGCCCTGCTCGGCCCGCCAGAGCGGGTCGAGGACGTCTGGTTGTGGCGGGTGCCGGCGGCGTGACGCCTGCCGGCGGCGGGACCTCTGCCGCGGTGTCGGCGGCCGGCGGGACCTCGGCCGCGGTGTCGGCGGCGGGCGGGACGCGACGAGCGTCACGGGTCGGTGGGCCGGCCGGCGGGACTAGGCTGGACCGGTGAGCGTGACGACTTCCGGGTTGACCACCGTCCGCGCCGGCCGGCTCGACTACCAGGCCGCCTGGGACGAGCAGCGTCGGCTACACGAGGCCGTGGTGGCCGGCGAGCGGGGCGACACGGTGCTGCTGTTGGAGCACCCGAGCGTCTACACCGCCGGCAAGCGGACCGAGCCGTGGGACCGGCCGGTGGACGGCACCCCGGTGGTGGACGTGGACCGCGGCGGCAAGATCACCTGGCACGGTCCGGGGCAGCTCGTCGGCTACCCGATCGTGCGCCTGCCCGACCCGGTCGACGTGGTGGCGTACGTGCGACGCACCGAGCACCTGCTGATCGACGTCTGCGCCGAGTTCGGGCTGACCGCCGGCCGGGTCGAGGGGCGCAGCGGCGTGTGGGTGCCGGAGGACGACCGGGGGCCGGCGCGCAAGGTGGCCGCCATCGGCATCCGGGTCGCCCGCGGTGTCACGCTGCACGGCTTCTCCATCAACTGCGACTGCGACCTGGGCTTGTTCGATCGCATCGTGCCCTGCGGCATCCGCGACGCCGGGGTCACCTCGCTCACCGCCGAGCTGGGCCGGCCGGTCACCGTCGCCGACGTGCTGCCGGTCGTCGAGCGGCACCTGCCCACCCTGACCCAGATCTGACCCGCCTGACCTGCGTGAACTTCACCTGATCCGACCGCACCGCACCGGCCCGGGACGCGCGCGTCCCGGGCCGGACCGCGTCAGGGCGTGAGACGGTGCCTGTCGCGGGGGAAGGCGGTCACCTCCCGGACGTTCGCCGCGCCGGTCAAGCGGGCCACGAACCGCTCCAGGCCGATCGCGAACCCGCCGTGCGGCGGCATGCCGTGCCGGAACGCCTCCACGTACGCGGCGTACGGCTCCACCGCCTCGCCCCGCGCCGCCAGGGCGGCCAGGTAGTCGGCGTGCCGGTGCAGCCGCTGCCCGCCGGTGACCAGCTCCATCCCCCGGAACAGCAGGTCGAAGCCGTTGGAGTACGCCGGGCGGGCCGGGTCCGGGTGGGTGTAGAAGGGCCGCTTCGCCATCGGGTACCCGGTGACGAACAGGAAGTCGCTGCCGTGCTCGGCCCGGGCCCACTCCCCCAGCGCCCGCTCGTGCGCGGGTGCCAGGTCGGGCTCGTCGGCAGGCGCGCCGGCGATCGTCAGCGCGTCGGCGAAGTGCACCGCCGGGATGTCGGCGGGCACCTCCGGCACTGTCACGCCGAGCGTGTCGAGCGCGTCGCCGGCCCGGTCCGCGACGCTCCCGAGCATCCCGGCCAGGGTGTCCCGCAGCACCGCCATCACGTCCCGGTGGTCGGTCACGAAGCCCAGCTCGACGTCGAGCGAGGTGTACTGGGCCAGGTGCCGGACCGTGTCGTGCGGCTCGGCGCGGAACACCGGCCCCACCTCGTACACCCGCTCGAAGACACCCACCATGAGCTGCTTGTAGAACTGCGGCGACTGGGCCAGGAAGGCCGGGCGGCCGAACCAGTCCAACGCGAAGACGTTCGCGCCGCTCTCGGTGGAGGAGCCGACCACCTTCGGCGTGTGCACCTCGACGAAACGCTGCCGGTCGAGCGTGGCGCGGAACCCGGCCACCGCCGCCGCCGAGATCCGCAGCGGGGCGGCACGGCTCGGGTGGCGCAACGCGGTCGACGCGTGGTCGAGCTGGGTGGGCAGGCTCGCGGCGAGCACCGGCCGGTACAGGTCGAACGGCGACGGTACGGCGGGCGGGCCGAGCGGTCGTACCGTCGGCTCGACGACCTCGACCCCGGCGGGCGCGGCGGGGTTCGCGACCACCGTGCCGACCACCTCGACGACTGTCTCCTCGGTGAGCGCCTCGACCTGCGCGCGCAGGTCGGGCGCGGCGACCACCACCTGGGCGAGCCCGGCGGCGTCCCGGACGATCAGGAACGCCACCGACTTGAGCAGTCGGCGGCGGTGGACCCAGCCGGCGAGCCGGACGGTCGCGCCGACGTGGGCGGGGAGCTGGTGGGACAGGATGCGTTGCACGGCGGGTTACCTCCTCGATCAATCGCAACGCGATCCCCGGGAGGTGTGGGCGAGCGGGAGCCTCGCGGTGCCACCACACCTTCGCCCCCGCCGGAGCGGGAGCCTCGTTCGTCGCCTTTTCACCGGGGCCAGCCGGGCGGGTTCTACTTGGCGCGGGTGTTAAGCGGGGGCCCCGCCTCTACCGGAGGCGTTAACAAGGGGCCCCGCCTTACACATCGTGCTGTTCCTCCCGCAGCTCGGGAGGGTCTTCGCGGGCCGGCGCCAGGCCGCCTTTCCAGCATCGGCGGCTCTCTGGGCTGGCGGGTCGGTCCGCTACTCGGCTCCGTCGCAGCTCTGCCGGGCACGCTAGCACCACGACCGCCGCACTGTGACGACGATTTTTGGCCGCTCGTGTCCGGTGTCACAACCTTTCCGGCGTGACGGCGGTCGCCCGACGTTCATCGACCGCCGCCGACCGGCGTAGGCTCGATTTTGTGACGATCGAGCATTCCGCGCCGACGGCTCAGCAGCCAGCGCCCACCGCGACTGTCGCTCCGGAGGGGCGGCGCATGCTGCGGATCGAGGCGCGCAACGCCGAGACGCCGATCGAGCGCAAACCGCCGTGGATCAAGGTCAAGGCCAAGATGGGCCCGGAATACACCGAGTTGCGGGGGCTCGTCTCGCGCGAGGGCCTGCACACCGTGTGCCAGGAGGCCGGCTGCCCCAACATCTACGAGTGCTGGGAGGACCGCGAGGCCACCTTCCTCATCGGCGGCGACCAGTGCACCAGGCGCTGCGACTTCTGCCAGATCGACACCGGCAAGCCGGCCGAGTTCGACGCCGACGAGCCGCGCCGGGTCGCCGAGTCGGTGGCCGCGATGGGCCTGCGCTACGCGACCATCACCGGCGTGGCCCGCGACGACCTGCCCGACGGCGGCGCCTGGCTCTACGCCGAGACGGTCCGGCAGATCCACGCCCTGCGGTCCGGCTGCGGCGTCGAGCTGCTGATCCCCGACTTCAACGCGGTGCCCGAGCAGCTCGCCGAGGTCTTCGGCTCCCGCCCGGAGGTGCTGGCGCACAACGTGGAGACCGTGCCGCGCATCTTCAAGCGGATCCGCCCGGCGTTCCGCTACGAGCGGTCCCTCGACGTGATCCGCCAGGCCCGCGCCGACGGCCTGGTCACCAAGAGCAACCTCATCCTCGGCATGGGCGAGGAGCGCGCCGAGGTCTCCCAGGCGCTGCGCGACCTGCACGACGCCGGCTGCGAGCTGATCACCATCACGCAGTACCTGCGCCCCTCCCCCCGGCACCACCCGGTCACCCGCTGGGTCAAGCCGGAGGAGTTCGTCGAGCTGCGCGAGGAGGCCGAGGAGATCGGTTTCGCCGGCGTGATGAGCGGCCCGCTGGTCCGCTCGTCCTACCGCGCCGGCCGCCTCTACCAGCAGGCGCTCACCGACCGCGAGCAGGTCGCCGTCGCCGGCTGAGCCGGCCACCGACCGCGTCGCCCACCGCCGGCCACCCGCCGGATGCCATGATCCCAGGCATGACCGCCGGGGTACGCGAGGAGCCACGCGAGGCCGACCGCCCGCGTACGCTCCGGCGTCCCCGGCTGCCGACGCTGCTGGCCCTGCTCGTCGGGTCCGCCGGGATCGCCTACCGGCTGGCGCTGCTGCTCGCCGACGCGCCGCCCACCAACAGCGACGAGGCGACCATGGGGCTGGCCGCCCTGCACATCGCCCGCGGTGACGCCTTCCCGGTCTGGTTCTACGGTCAGGCGTACATGGGCACGCTCGAGGCGTACCTGGCCGCGCCGCTGATCGCGGTCACCGGACCGTCCGTGCTCGCGCTGCGGCTGCCCACCCTGGCCCTGTACGCGCTCTTCCTGCTCCTGTCGTGGCGGCTCGCCCGCCGGCTCGGCGGCGACCGCTGGTATGCGCTGCTCGTCGTCGCCGTCCTCGCGCTGGGCGCGGACCGGGTGGTGAAGAACCAGCTCATCGCCGGCGGCGGCTATCCCGAGCTGAACCCGGCCGGGGCGGCGCTGGCGCTGCTCACGGTCGGGCTGTGCACCGGCGGACCGGGCGCGCGGCTGCCCCGCTGGGCGGCCTGGGGGCTGGTCGCCGGCGTGCTGCTCTGGGTGGATCCGCTGATCCTGCCGTACGTGCTGACGCTCGGCCCGCTGCTGCTGGCGTGGCGGCGGCGGGAGCTGGCCGGCCGGGCCGGGGCCGTGCTGGCCGGCGCGCTACTCCTGGGCGCCGCCCCGATGGTGCTCGACAATCTCCGCCACGGCCGCGACCCGCTCACCGCGGTGCTCGCGGCAAGCGGTTCGGGCGCGGCGGCGGGCTGGGCCGAGCGGCTGCACGGCGGTCTGGTGATCGGCCCGCCGCTGGCCACGGGCTTCTGCTCGCCGGGGCACTGCGCCCCGTGGCAACTCTGGTGGGCGCTCGCCTTCCCCGTCCTGCTGCTGCTCGCCGCGCTTGCCGCGTGGCGGGTTCTGCGCCGGGCCGGTCCGCCTGCCGGCCGGGTGTCGGCGGGGGTGCGGTTGGCGCTGCTCGCCGGCGCGGCGGCGGTGCTTGCGGCGTACGCGTCGAGCAACGCCGCCGGGCGCACGCCGACCGAGAGCGGTCGCTACCTGTCCTGCCTCGCGGTAGCCGTCCCCGCCCTGCTCTGGCCGCTGTGGCAGGCCGCCCGCCGCTTGGCCGCCCGCCTCGGTCCGCGGCCCGGCGGGCGACGCCAGCTCGGCGAGGTGGCGGTATCGGACCGGCCAGGACACCGCGATCTCACCGACCTGGAGTCGATCAACTCCGGGACGGCCGGTGCGGGTGAGGCACGGACGGCCGGGACAGGGGGCGCGGCCGTGCTGGCGGTCCTGGTGCTCGCCGGGATGCTCGGCACCGGAGCGAGCGCCACGGTGGACGCGATCCGGGCGGCGCCGGCCGTGCACGCCGAGGCCGACCGGCACCGGGCGCTCGTCGACACGCTCGGCGCGCTCGGCGTCCAGCACGCGCGCGGCGGCTACTGGACCTGCAACCGGCTCACGTTCGCCACCGGCGAGGACGTGGTCTGCGCGGTGGTGGACGACCAGTTGCGCCCCGGCTTCGACCGGCTGCCGGAATATCGGCGGGAGGTGGCCGCCGACCCGGACGCCGCCTGGGTGGCCCCGGACGACTCGCCGCTCGCCGCCCGGCTTGACCGGCGGCTCGGCCCCGAACCGGGCGCGCTCGACCTGGTCACGGTGGCCGGCTGGCGGATCTACCTGCCCCGCCGCTGAGCCGGGGCGGACGGCGGGTCGAGCAGGCCCAGGCGGTGGGCAAGCGCGGCGGCCTCCACCCGGTTCGTCACATCCAGCTTGGCGATGATCCGGGAGACGTGCACGCTTGCCGTCTTCGGGGAGATGAAGAGCTGGTCGGCGATCCGACTGTTGCTGTGCCCCTCGGCGACCAGCCGCAGCA
Source organism: Micromonospora marincola (assembly GCF_056150385.1). Taxonomy (NCBI): domain Bacteria; kingdom Bacillati; phylum Actinomycetota; class Actinomycetes; order Micromonosporales; family Micromonosporaceae; genus Micromonospora; species Micromonospora marincola. Next base: position 49,417 of record NZ_JAXCFT010000027.1, read on the forward strand.
CCTCCTGCTCCCGGTTGGTCAGCAGGTCCGGCCCGGGACGCCCGGTGTTGCGCAGCCCGACCCGGCGGGCCAGGGTGGTGGCCTGCCCGCCGAGCGTGGTGGCGCCCAGCCGGGCGGCCAGCTCGACCACTTCCCGCACGGCGGCGGCCACCTCGTCCCGCTCGCCCGCCGCCGCGGCCACCTCGGCCAGCCCGAGCAGCGCCCGCCCCAGGGGGTGCGGCGGCCCGGCCGCCCGCCACGCCGTCACCGCCGCCCGCCACCCGTCCAACGCCCCGTCCGGCACTGGCCGCGCCTCGACCTTCCGCCCGGAACCGGCCGCCGCCGGCCGCGCCCCGACCGCCCGCCCGGAACCCGCCGGCCCTGTCTCCACCGCATGCCCGCAGCCGCCAGCCGCGTCGACGGGGCCGAGACCGATCAGGAGCGCGGTGACCTGGGCGGCGTGGGCCCGCTCGGCCGGATGGCGGGCCGGCAGCACGGCGGCCACCGTGGACACCTCGGCGGCCAGCGCCGGGTCACCGGCAAGCACGGCGGCCCGGGCCACCGCGCTGAGCACCGGCCAGCCCTCGCGGGGCAGGTCGGCCAGGTGCGGGTCGGCCAGGGCGGCGCGGGCCGCGCGTACCGCCTCCACCCTGTCGTCGGCGGCCAGGGCGGCCTCGACGCGCAGCTCGTGCAGCGGAAGCCGGTGGTTGGGCCAGAGGTAGGGCCGGGCCAGGAACGCCAGCGCCCGCCCGACGAGTTCGCCGGCACGGGGATGGGCCCGGGCCAGCCGCAACCCGGCGCGCAGTTGGAGCCAGTGCAGCCCGGAGACGCCAGGCGGATCGATCCGGGCCGCCTCGGCGCATGTCGCGTCGGCCTCGTCCCACCGGCCCAGCGCGATCAGCGCCTCGGCCCGGTTGGACAGCAGGTAGGCCCCGATCGACCGGCTGATCCCGGCTCGGCGTGCCTCGCTCACCCCGGCCGCCGCGGCCTCCTCCGACTCGGCGTACCGGCCCAGTTCGTAGAGCACGTCGGAGAGGAAGACAAGCGCGCTGACCAGGGCCCACGAGTCACCGGCGGCCCGGGCCCGCTCCTGCACCCGGCGCAGCTCGGCCAGCCCGAGATCCGGGGTGTCGTCGATGCGGTGCAGCAGGACGATCCGGGTGGGCAGCAGCACCAGGTCGGTGCCGATCTCGGACGCGCCGGCCATCGCCTCGGCGGCGACCGAGGCGGCCTCCCGGGGATCGACCTTCATCAGGTGCGCCGCGATGTCGGCAAGCACCCCGAACCGTTCCGCGCCGCCGGGCGCGCCGGCCGCCAACCGGTACGCCTCGCGCAACTCGACCGCGCCGTCGCTCTTGCCGAGCAGGGCGAGCAGCCGGCCACGGTGGTCGAGCAGGGCGGCGGCGCGCAGCGGCTCGGCCGCCGGGTCGACCTCGGCCAGCGCGGCCCGGGTGAGGGTGAGCGCCCGACCGAGGTCGCCGGCGGTGACCGCCGCGGTGAGCGTCTCCTCCAGCACGCGCAGGTGGTCCATGCCGAGGCGGTCGGCGGCGTCGGGCACCAGCTCCCACAGTTCGAGGACGCGCTCCAGCAGCCGGCTCTGCTCGGCGTACGCGCAGCGCTCCGCCGCGGCGGCTGCGGCGGCCCGGGCGGTGGTGAGGGCGCGCGGGTGGTCGTGTGCCGCGTACCAGTGGTGGGCGATCTCGGCCGGGGCGCGGCCGGCGGCCACCAGGTGCGGCTGCGCCTCGATCGCCGCGGCGTATCGCGCGTGCAGCCGGGCGTGCTCGCCGGGGAGCAGGTCGTCGTGCACCGCCTCGCGGACCAGCGCGTGCCGGAACTCGTAGTCGCCCTCCGGGTCGACGACCACGAGCTGCCCGGCGACGGCGGCGCGCAGCGCGTCCTCCAGCTCGGCCTCCGGCAGCCCGGCCACCTCGGCGACGAGCTGGTGGGAGAAGCGGGTGCCCCCGGCGGCGGCGATCCGCAGCACCCGCTGGGCCGGCTCGGGCAGCCGGTCCACCCGGGCGAGCAGCAGGTCGCGCAGCGTCTCCGGGAGGACGGCGCAGCCGACCGGGTCACCGGCCGCGGCCAGTTCCTCGATGAAGAACGGGTTGCCCTGGGTGCGCTCGTGCACGTCGCCGACGGCGCGGGCGGACGGCTCGACGCCGAGCAGGTCGGCGAGGACGGCGGCGGTGCCGTCGCGGTCGAGCCGGCCCAGCTCGATCCGGTCCACCCCGCGGACCCGGTCCAGCTCGGCGAGGAAGGGCCGCAGCGGGTGGCCCCGGTGCAGCTCGTCGGTGCGGTAGGTGCAGACGACGAGCAGGCGGGTGGCGCGTGCGGCCCGCACCAGGAAGCCGATCAGATCCCGGGTGGACCGGTCGGCCCAGTGCAGATCCTCGATCACCAGCACCAGCGGGCGTTCCTCGGCGATCCGCCGGAACAGGTCGGCGACCAGGTCGAACAGGTAGCCGCGCGGGGTGTCGGAGAGGGCCGGCCCGGCGGGTGCGGCGGCGCTGGCGGGCATCCGGGCCAGCTCGGGCAGCAGCCGGGCGAACTCGGTCTCGTAGCCGGCGAAGGCGGCCGGGCCGTCGTGCCGCAGCACGTCGCGCAGCGCGGCGGCGAACGGGGCGAACGGCAGGCCGGCCTCGCCCAGCTCGAGGCACTGGCCGACGAGCACCCGTGCCCCGCCCGCGGCGACGTGCCCGCCGAACTCCTCCAGCAGGCGGGTCTTGCCGACGCCGGCCTCGCCGCCGACAAGCACGGTGGTCGGGTCACCACCCCGGGCCCGGGCCAGCGCCTCGCCCAGCGCGGCCAGTTCGGGCTGCCGGCCGACGAGGACGGTGCTGGCGGCGCGTGCGGTCACGCCGTCGAGCATGCCACGGCGGTCCGACGGCCCGGCCGGGCCGAACGCACCGGCCGTGACCGCCGGTCCGGCCGCCCCCGTGGCGGCCGGACCGACACCAACCGCACCGACACCAACCGCACCGGCAGCGGCCGGGCCGGTGACCGGCGGGGCGGTCACCGGCGGGCGTCGCTGGTACGGGCGGTGTGGCGGCGCCGGCTCAGCCAGCCGTGCGGGTGCCGGCGGGACAGCGACCGGGCGAGCCGGTCGTGGGCCGCGTCGGCCTGCATCTCGGCGGCGTGGCTGCGGTGGATGCTGAGCAGGAACTCTGCGTCGTTGCCGAACATCTCGGATCTCCCCTGTCGTACGGTGTCGTGCTCGCTGTCGAGGTCGACTTTCCGCGTGCAGGAGCCCTCGGCGCATGGGTACGCCGCCTGATCTTTCCCCCGCGTCGCCTCCTTACCCGGCGGCCGGGCGGGCCGGCGCGGCCGTAAGGTACTCAGCCCGCGGCGGAACGGGTGGCCACGGATCAACGGGTTGAACGCCGACCACTAGACTCTGCGGCATGGCAAAGCCCCAGGAGAAGGTCTCGTTCGGCCAGCGGCTGAAGCAGATCGGGATGGTGTTCAAGTTCACCGCCAAGCAGGACAAGTGGTTCGCGCCGCTGGCCGCGGCGGCGGTGCTGATCCCGCTCGCGCTCACGGTGGTCGCGGTGATCGCCTGGGGCTGGATCTGGCTGCCGATCGGCATCCTGCTCGCGCTGCTCGCCCTGCTGGTGGTGCTCAACCTGCGGTCCAACAAGGCGATGATGAACGCCGCCGAGGGGCAACCCGGCGCGGCGGCGCAGATCATGGAGAGCATGCGCGGCGACTGGCGGGTCACCCCGGCGGTCAGCTCCACCACCCAGATGGACATGATCCACCTGGTGCTGGGCCGCCCCGGCGTGATCCTGCTGGCCGAGGGGAACCCGCAGCGGGTGCGGGGCCTGCTCGGGCAGGAGAAGCGCCGGCTGGCCAAGGTGATCGGCACGGCCCCGCTGCACGACTACGTGATCGGTCAGGGCGAGGGCGAGCTGCCGGTCCGCAAGCTGCGGATGACGCTGATGCGGCTGCCCCGCACGCTCTCCCCCAAGGACGTCAACGCCCTCGACAAGCGGCTAAAGGCGCTTACCGCGCGACCGCAGATGCCCAAGGGCGCGGTGCCGAAGAACATGCGTCCGCCGCGTGGCGCGTTCCGGCAGACCCGGGGGCGCTGACTCCCGACGTACGCGGAGAAAGGAGCCGGTCCCCCGCGGGGCCGGCTCCTTTCCCTCGGGTGGGTCAGCTTTGCCGTCGGGTGGGTCAGCGGCGGGGCGCGTCGGTGACGACCGCGCCGGTGAGCCGGTCGTGCAGGCCGCGCCGGTGCTGGTCCATGATCAGGGCGGGCACGACGAGGGCGAGCAGGAGTCCGCGCAGCAGTGCCCGGGCCAGCCCGATCCGGCCCCCGTCGGCCCAGGCCACGCAGCGCAGCCGGGTCAGGTACATGCCGGGGGTCTGGGCGAAGAGGCCGAGGAAGAAGCCGTACTCCAGGATCAGCACCAGGACCGGCGGCCAGCCGTCGCGGACCGGGTCGGCGAAGGACCGGGCGAGCAGCAGGCAGAGCACCCAGTCGATGACGAGCGCGCCGAAGCGGCGGCCGAGGCCCGGGGGCGTGAAGGCGGGGTCGGTGGCGGGCGGCACCGGTGCGGCGGCGGTATCGGTCACAGCGGCCAGGGTAACGCCGCCTCGACACGCACCGAGAAATCCGACAAGATGCCCAAAAACCAACATATGGTACGGGCACTGACGCTCCGCGAGCGACGTAACACGGCGGAAACAGAGGAGACACCGCCGGGCAACCGGCCGGCCATAGCGTCGCCAAAAGTCAGCCACCGGAGTGGACCTGCCAGGAGGACGTGTGTTCGCCAATCCCGAGGAACTCCTGCGATACCTCAAGAACGAGGACGTGAAGTTCGTCGACGTACGTTTCTGTGACCTGCC
>NZ_JAXCFT010000028.1:0-53147 GCF_056150385.1 Micromonospora marincola
CCGCGCGGTCTGCCGGGTATAACGCCTGACCCCTGGCGGCGATTCCGTCGTGGCGGTGGCACCGACCACGCCCCACCCGCCCACAACCGGACACACCCGCCTCGACCGCATCCCCCAACCGCCCAGAACGTTCCACTCACGGGCTGGACGGGCGCGGGTGGCACCCGGCTCGGGCCGTGCGGGGGCGGTGGTCGAGAGTGGGATTCGTGCGATATCTGCGTAGCGATGAGCGGGTCGGAATCCGCCGGCCCCGACCCGCCGACGAGGCGGAGTTTGTCGCCGCCGCCCGGCGCAGCCGGGACCTGCACCACCCCTGGCTGTCCGCGCCGGACGACGACGAGCGGTACGCGGCGTACCTGCGGAAGATGCGGCGGTGGGACAGCGAAGGTTTCCTTTTCTGCGACCGCGTCACAGGTGAGATCGCCGGGTACGCGAACATCGGTGGCATCGTGCTGGGCGCCCTGCGTGGCGGCTACCTCGGCTATGCGGCATTCCGCCCCTACGCGGGCACCGGCCACGCCTCGGCCGGGGTACGGCTGGTGGTCGCGCACGCGTTCGACGCGCTCGGGCTGCACCGGTTGGAGGCGAACATCCAACCGGGCAACGAGCCGTCGAAGCGGCTGGCCGCACGCCTCGGCTTCCGGCTGGAGGGCTTCTCGCCCGACTACCTGTTCGTCGACGGGGCGTGGCGGGACCACGAGCGCTGGGCGCTCACCGCCCCGCCGCCGACGCGCTGAGCCGGCGTCTCAGTTGCCCGGTTTTGGGAACGCGACCGGGCTGAAATGTCCAGATCGGCGGCGGTGGGCGGTGGGTCGAAACGTTTGTCGCAGGTCTGCCCGGGAACGGGAGCAGACATGACGAAACCACGTGTGGTGATCGTGGGGGCCGGGTTCGCCGGGTACCACGCGGCCAAGACATTGCGCCGACTGGCCCGCGACCGGGCCGAGATCGTCCTGCTGAACGCGACCGACTACTTCCTCTACCTGCCGCTGCTGCCCGAGGTCGCGGCCGGCGTGGTCGAGCCGACCCGGATCTCGGTGCCGCTCGCCGGCACGCTCGACGGCGTGCGGGTGGTCGTCGGCGAGGCGGACCGGGTCGATCTGCAGAACCGCTGGGTCGGCTACCGCTCCGCCGAGGGTGACCACGGGCAGCTCGCGTACGACCGGCTGATCCTCTCCGTGGGCAGCGTCAACAAGCTGCTGCCCATCCCCGGCGTGACCGAGTACGCGCACGGCTTCCGCGGCCTGCCCGAGGCGCTCTACCTGCACGACCACGTGGTCCGGCAGGTCGAGCTGGCCGAGGTCACCGACGACCCGGCCGAGCAGCGGGCCCGCACCACGTTCGTGGTGGTCGGCGCCGGATACACCGGCACCGAGGTCGCCGCGCACGGGCAGCTTTTCACCGACCGGCTGATGGCCCAGCGCCCACACCTCAAGATCCGTCCGCGGTGGATGCTGCTGGACGTCGCCCCGCGCGTGCTGCCCGAGCTGGACCGGCGGATGTCCGTCACCGCCGACCGGGTGCTGCGCCGGCGCGGCGTGGACGTGCGGATGGGCACCTCGGTCGCCGAGGCCACCCCGGACGGGGTGATGCTCACCGACGGCGAGTACGTGCCGAACTGCAGCCTGATCTGGTGCGTCGGGGTGCGTCCCGACCCGTTCGTGGCCGACCTGGGGCTGCGCACCGAGAAGGGGCGGTTGGTGGTCGACGAGTACCTCAACGTCCCCGGCTACCCCGAGGTCTTCGCCTGCGGCGACGCCGCCGCCGTCCCGGACCCGACCCGTCCCGGCCAGGCGTGCGCGATGACCGCGCAGCACGCGCAACGGCAGGGAAAGCTTGCCGCGCACAACATCGCCGCCTCGTACGGGCAGGGCGCCCGCAAGTCGTACAAGCATCACGATCTGGGTTGGGTGGTGGACCTGGGCGGCAAGGACGCGGCGGCCAACCCGCTGAAGGTGCCGCTGGCCGGCTTGCCGGCCAAGGCGGTCACCCGTGGCTACCACCTGCTGGCCATGCCGGGCAACCGTCCGCGGGTCGCCGCCGACTGGGCGCTCGACGCGGCCCTGCCCCGACCCGCGGTGCAGCTCGGCCTCGTGCCGGCGAACGCGGTGCCGCTGGAGAGCGAGTCGCCCGAGCTGGTACGCCGGGGCGCCTGACCGACAGTCACCCGCCGGCCGGCGGGGAGTCCACGGCACCGTCGTTCCGTTCCCCGTCGGCCGGCGCGGCCAGGACCGTCCGGCCGGCGGGCACGAACTCGCGGAGCAGCACCTGCACGATGCCGGCCGCCGGGATCGCCAGCAGCGCGCCGACCAGGCCCGCCAGCTCGGCCGCCAGCAGTACGCTGAACAACACCGTCAACGGGTTCAGCCGGACCGCGCGGGCCATGATGACCGGCTGGAGCAGATGGTTCTCCACCTGTTGGTAGACCACGAAGAAGACAAGCACCACGATGCCGGCGGTGGGGGAACGCGCGAAACCCGCGCCGGCCGCGACGATCGCCCCCAGCGTGGCGCCGACCAGCGGGATCAGGTCCACCACGGCGACCACCAGGGCGATCACCGCGGCGAACGGCACACCGAGGAGGAGCAGCACGGCGAAGGTCAGACCGCCGCAGATCAGGCTGATCACCAGGTTGCCGCTCAGGTAACCGGTGACGATCCGGGACGAGTCGCGGCCGATGCGCCGCAACCGCTCCGCCGGGCCGTCGCCGACCAGCCGCAACGTGGCCGCCACGATCCGGGGGGCCTCCAGGACCATCAGGTACGCCAGCACGACCACCGTGACAAGCGCGGCGACGGCCTGCGCCACGCTCCGGACCAGTCCGACGGTCGGCTCGCCGAGCTGGGACCCGTACCGGCGCAGATGGCCCGGCTCGGCGTACCGGAGCAGGTGCAGGCGGTCCAGCAACTGGCCGATCGGCCCCCGCCCGGCCTGGGCCTCGTGCACCACGCGCGGCGCCCGGTCGGCGAGCCGGCCCAACTCGTCCACGAGCGGCAGGACGATCAACGCTCCCAGCGCGGCCACCAGCACGAACGTGGCCAGGAAGACGAGCAGGGTGGCGAGCGCCCGCCGCCGTACCCGTCGCTCCAACCGGTCCACGAGCGGCTTGAGGGCTACCGCGAGGAACGCCGCGACCAGCCCCCAGACAAGCACCCGCCGGGTCGCCCAGATCAGCGTCAAGCCGACCACGGTGGCCAGCACCAGCGAGATCACGATCAACGTCCGGCGGGCGGTGGTCCGGTCGTCGGCGACGCTCATCCGCGCGGCTACCCGCCCTGCCGGCCGGAAAACCCGGGCTCAGCCCAGGTCGGCGTCGGTGACCGGCCAGGCGTCGGCGGCGAACGCGTCGAGCGCCGCCCCGTGCAGCACGGTGCCGGGCACCGGGTCGCCGGCGGCCCGGGCGGCGAGGCGGCGCACCGGCAGCCGCCCGGCGCGCGCCGCGCCGGCGAGCACCACGTTGCCGTACCGCCGGCCACGCAGCATCCGCCGGTCGGTGACGAGGCAGACGTCGGCGAAGACCGCGCGCAGCGTGGCCACCTGCGCGCGGGTGTGCGCCAGGGGCGGCAGGTCGGTGAGATTGACCAGGTACACACCGTCCGGGCGGAGCACCCGGGCCACCTCGGCGGCGAACTCGACGGCCGCCACGTGCCCGGGCATCCGGGCCGCCCGGTAGACGTCGCCCACCACCAGGTCGTACGTCCCGTCCGGCGTCCCGGTGACCGCGTCCCGGGCGTCGCCGAGCGTCACCACCACCTCCGGCGGCAGCGGCGGCAGTTTCCGGCGGACGAGGTCGACCACGCCGGGATGGCGCTCGACCACCCGCTGGGCCGAGCCGGGGCGGGTGGCGGCCAGCCAGCGGGGCAGGGTGAGCGCGCCGCCGCCCAGGTGCAGGGCGGCCAGCGGGTGACCGGCCGGCGCGCTCAGGTCGATCACCGTGGCGATCCGCCGTACGTACTCGAAGTGCAGGTGGCGGGCGTCGGCCACGTCCACGTAGGACTGCTCCACCCCGTCGGCGAGCAGCGTGCGCCCGGTGGGCCGGGCCGGGTCCACGACGATCTCCAGCGCCTCGGCGTCGCTCTCCACCGCGGCAACGCTACCGCCGCGGGCGCGGTATAGGCGGGGCCCCCGCCTATACCGGAGGCGTTAAGCGGGGGCCCCTCCTTGCACCTCAGGCGGCGGTGTCGATGGTGGCGTCGACTTGGTGGGCCAACTCGACGTCCGCCGCGGTCACGCCGTCGGCGTGCTGGGTCCGGACGGTGAGCACGGCGTTGTCCGGATCGGGGCGGCCGATCTGCGGACCACGCCCGCCCTCGGCCCGGAGCCGGTCCAGCCGGTCCAGCATCCGGTCCAGGTCGCCGCCGGGCAGCTCGATGGTGCGCACAAGCGACCGCCTGTCGCTGGACCAGTAGGGCAGCGACGCCAGCGCGTCCCGCAGCTCCGGCTCGGTAAGCGGCGGGGTGGCCGAGGACGCGCCCACCAGGCCGCCGCCGTAGTCGGCAGGCGCGAGCAGGTCCCGCAACCCGTCGGGTACGCGCAACGAGCCGACCAGCTCGGCGTCGGCGTCGGCGAGCGCGGCCAGGGTAGCCTCGGCCTGGTAACGCGCCTGTTCCGGGGTGAGCCGGCTGCGTCGCCCGACCTCGGCCAGGAAGCCCGGCAGGTCGTGCCGCCGCTCGATGCCGTCCACCGGCACCACGTCGTGCAGCTTCACCGGCACCGCGTCGAGCAGCCGTTCCCGTTCGCTCTCGTCGAGCGCCCAGGCCAGAGCGAGCACCGTCGCCTCCGCCGCGATTTTCGCCTCGGTGAAGTCGACGCCGGCGCGTCGGCTCACGTCGTCGACGAGATCCCGGTAGCCCATCGTGGTGGCCTGGTCGGCGGGCGGATCCGGCAGCGGGCGTGACCGCTCGGCCACCCCGACCGCGGGCGGCGCGGGGCCGCCGCGCGTGCTGTCCGGCTTGTGCCGGCCGGCCGGCGGCGGGCCGGACCGGTTGTTCCGGTCCAGCGAGGTGACCTGCTTGGACGCGCTCAGGGTGGCGCCGGTCTGACTGGGCCGCCGCCCCTGCTCGCGGGCCTGTCGGGCGAGGGCCCGGCGGCGCTGGTTGTCGCCCTCCATCTGCTTGCGCATCGTCGCACCTCGTTCCTGGTCGGTTGCGCCTGCGCCGGTCGCGTTCCCGGCGCAGGCGGGAAGCTAACGGCGGCTTCGGGGCGGGGCGCTTCATCCGCTGGGGGTGAGGAACGGTCACCCGGTCGCGCCGCAGGATCGGGGCGGACCGGACAACTTCCGACGCACGCGGAAGGGTAGGTCGTGATGAAACGGATCGTGGAGATCGTCCCCGCTCGTCCCGGTTGGTATGCCCGGTGGCGCCTCGGCCCGGACGCCACCCGGTGCTATCCGGTGACCCTCTGGGCGCTGCTGGAGCGCCACGACGGCAGCGGACGCGAGGTGGTCGGCGTCGACTGCGTGGGCCAGTGGCCCGGCGCGGACGACGACGGGACCGCGGACTTCGTCCGCTATCTGTTTCAGACACCCGATTCCGGTACGCCGGAGGACGCCGAACCGCCCTCGGCGGGGCAGACCCCCGACACCGGGCCGCGCGTCGCGGCGGTGCCCGCCGCCTGAGCCACCCCTCCCGGCCCCCGACCCCTGGTCCCAGGGTCGGGGGCCACCCCTGTCCGGGGGATGGCCTCAGCCCACCTCGCCGGCCGCCGCCCGCGAGGTGGCCACGTCATGGGCGTCGCCGGCCACGGAGCGAGGGGCGACGGCCAGCACCTCCGCCAGGCCGGTGCGGTCGAGCAGCCGTTGGATCCGCGGATTCACGTCGAGCAGGCGCACCGCGCCGGCGCCGCCGCGGTGGACGACCACGAGCGCGCCCAGGCCGGACGAGTCGCAGAGCGTCACGCCGGTGAAGTCGAGCCACAGCTCCTGGTGACCGTCGCGGCGCAGCTCGGCGGCGGCCTCGACGAGGTCCGGCGCGGTGTCGAAGTCCAGCTCGCCGGCGAGCCGCAGCCGGGCGCGGACGGGGTCGATCCGGTCCACCTCGATGGAAAGCAGTGGTGCGCGCACGGCCTCATGGTCCCAGCCGCCCGCGCTCGGGGCCACCCCCGAGGTCACGCGGACGCGATCGAGCCGGGGACCTGCCGGCCGCCCCCCGCGGGGCGCTCCAGCAGAGCGGTGACGCCTGTCAGGTCGAGGATGGTCTCCAGGAAACGCGGGACCGCAAGGAGTTCGATCACGGTGCCGGCCTGCTGCCCCTCCCGCCAGGCGTGCACGATCACGGACAGGCCGGTGCTGTCGAGGAAGACCAGGCCGCCGAAGTCCAGCACCAGCGTGGCCGGACGCGCGGCGAGCAGGCGGTCCACCTCGGCCCGCAGCGGCGCGGCGGTGGTGTAGGCCAGGTCACCCCCGACGCGCACCACCGGGGCGGCGGGATCGGACCCGTCCACGGTGAGGCTCAGCGGCGTCGCGTCGGGCTTTCTCCGTTGGGCCACCACCATCACGCCTTTCCGCAGGCTGCCGTTCGCCCGGATCGTAACAACCCGGTAACCGGACCGCTCGGCGCGCGTCCGCCACCCGGCGGCGCGCTCGGGTGGCGTCGCGGCCGGACCGGCGTAGGGTGGGGTCGAGATGTGACCACAGGTGCCGGTTTCGGCTCCGGGGAATGGCGACGAGGAGAGTGGGGCTCAGCTGGTGACTGCTTCCGACGTCAGGGGCTCCGACCCGGGCGACGGACGGATCTCCACGACGAGTGCCGCACGGTTTCCGGCGTGGTCCGCCGCCGCGACCACGTCCGACCTCCCACCGCTGGCCCCCGATCCCGACCCCGCGACGGTGCCCGGGTGGTCCGAGGTGGTGGAGCACTTCCGCGAGGGCCTCATCGTCTGCGACGCCGACGGCGTGGTGCGTCAGGTGAGCCCGGTCGCGGAACGTCTCGTCCCCGAGGCGGTGCCCGGCGAGGTGCTCGCCGCTGCCGCGGTGGCGCCCCTGCGCGGCGACGCTCCGGCCGAGTTCACCCACCATCAGCGGCGGCTACGGCTGCGCCCGGTGCCGCTCTCCCACGGCCGGCGCTGTTGGTACGTCGAGGACGTCACCGAGAGCGTCAGCCGGGCCGACGCGCTGCTCGCCGAGCGGGCTCGTTCGCTGTTCCTCGCCGTGGTGGGCGAGAAGCTCGGCAACCCGCTGCACCCCGACCGGGCCGCGGCTGCCGTGGCGCGGCTCGCGGTGCCCGCGGTGGCCGACGTGGCGGTGCTGGTGCTGGCCCCGCGTGCCGGCCGGGCCCGCTGGTGGCGGGCGGTACGCGCGGACGACGACGCCCCCACCGTGGACACCGGCGTGCTGCCCGCCGCGGCGCTGCCCACGGCGATCGAGACCGGTCTCGCCGGCACCGAGCCGCACGCGTTGGACTGGCTGGCCGAGCAGGCCGCCGAGGCGGGTTGGCTGCCCGGCCTCGACGTGCCCGGCGCGACCGCCCGGGTGGTGCCGCTGCCCGGCCGCGAGTCACCGGTCGGCGTGCTGCTGGTGGCCCGGCGGGCCGGTCGCTGGTACGACGAGGCCGACGTCGACCTGATCCGGGCGTTCGCGGCCCGGGCCGGCGCGGCGTTGACCACCGCGATGCTCTACCGCGAGCAGGCCGAGGTCGCCGACACGCTGCAGGCCAGCCTGCTGCCGGTCGAGCCGGCGGCGGCCTCGGGCGGGCAGTGGGGCACGGCGTACCGGCCGTCGCAGGCCGGGCTGCGGATCGGCGGCGACTTCTACGGTTCCCACCGGCTCGCCGACGGCGGATCGGTCTTCTTCCTCGGTGACGTGTCGGGCAAGGGCGTGGAGGCGGCGGTCTTCACCGGCCAGCTCCGCCAGTGCCTGCACGCGCTGCACCGCGTCGAGTCGCAGCCGGGCCGGTTGCTGAAGCTGCTCAACGACGCGCTGCTGGAGACGACCCAGGCCCACGGGCAGGGCCGCTTCGCGACCATGGTGCTCGGCGTGACCCGGCCGCACCGCGACGGCGGGCTGACCCTGACCCTGGCCGGCGGCGGTCACCTTCCTCCGCTTGTGCTGCGCGAGTCCGGCGAGGTCGAGGTGGTGCCGTTGAGCGGCATGCTGATCGGCGTGGTGCCGGACCCGCGGATCGGCGAGGTGACAGTGCACCTGGCGCCGGGGGAGACGTGCCTGCTCTACAGCGACGGCGTGACCGAGGCGCGGGGTGGGCGGCGCGGCGACGAGCAGTTCGGCGCCGACCGGCTGCTGGCCGCCGTGACGGGCTGCCACCGGATGCCCGCGGCGGCGTTAGCCGAGCGGGTCGAGCAGCTGACCTGCGACTGGCTGGACCACGGCGACCACGACGACATCGCGGTGCTCGCGCTGCGGGCGACCGGTCCGGCCGGCCGCGTGTCCCGGCACCTGCACGCGGTGCCCGGTCCGACGAGCGCCGACCGACCGAGGGAGCTGCCCGCGTGACCGCGACGACCGCCGGGGCCGACCCGGTGCGTGCCTTCCCCGGCTATCTGGAGTGCCTGGCCGAGGCCGACGAGCAGGGTGCCGTGGCGGTGGCCCGGGAGCTGTTGGAGGCGGGTGTGCCGGCCGAGCGGCTGCTGCTCGACCTGGTCGCCCCGGCCCAGGCCGAGGTGGGGGAGCGGTGGGCGCGCAACGAGTGGAGCGTGGCCCAGGAGCATGCCGCCACCCACATCAGCGAGCGGGTGGTGGCCGCGGTGGCCGCGTACGCCGATCCCCGGCCGACCCGCGGCCGGATCGTGATGGCCTGCATGGACGGTGAGTGGCACGCGTTGCCGGCCCGCCTGGTCGCCGAGGTGTTGCGGCTGCGGGGCTGGCAGGTCATCTTCCTCGGCGCCAGCGTGCCGGCCGCGCATCTGGTGTCCTACCTGCACCGGTACGACGCCGACGCGGTGGCCCTGGCGTGTGCCCTGCCGATGCGGCTGCCGCATGCCCACCGGATGGTCGAGGCGTGCCGCCGCTCCGACGTGCCGGTGGTGGTGGGTGGGCGTGGGTTCGGCGCGGACGGCCGCTGGGCGCGCGTGCTCGGGGTGGCGTGGGCGCCGGACGCCCCGGCCGCGGCCGATCTGGTCGCCGACGACCGGGCGCTGCGCGCGACGCCGCCCGCGCGACTGGACCACCTCGCCGACGACGAGTACGCCAGCCTGGTCAAGCGGCGTGGTGAGCTGATCGACAGCGCGCTCGCCGACCTGCGTGAGCGGGTGCCGGCGGTGGCCGACTACAGCCCGGCGCAGCTCGACTCGACAGTGGGCGACCTCGGTTACATCGTGGACTTCCTGGCCGCCGCGCTCTACGTCGACGACGGGACGCTGTTCGCGGAGTTCGTCGAGTGGCTGGTGGAGATTCTCGTCAGCCGCGGCGTGCCGGCGGCGGCGGTCGGGCTCACCCTGGACCACTATGAACACGAACTGCGCGACTTCCCCCGCGCCGCCGGTTTCCTCGGCCGGGGGCGCGCCGTGGTGGGCGGCCGGTCGGCGGCGGCAGCGGGCCGCTGAGTCGCGCGACGCCGGACACCCCCTATACTTGCTGCACTGCAAGGGTTCGCCTGCGGTCGGAGCGAGAGGGGCCACGGTGACGTTCACCGTCACGCACGCCCAGGACGGCGAGGGCGTCGCGTGCCTTCGGCTCGCCGGCGAACTCGACCTGAGCACGGCCGGGACGCTGAGCGCGGCGATCGACCGGCTGGCCGCCGAGGGTCGCCGTGAGCTGCTGCTCGATCTCACCGAGTTGACCTTCTGCGACTCCACAGGCATCGCGGCCTTCGTCCGGGGGGACAACCTCGTCGCCGCCGACGGCGGCTGGCTGCGGCTCACCGGGGCGACCGGCCGGGTGGCCCGGGTGCTTCAGGTGACCGGCCTGGCCGAGGTGTTGCGCCACGACCGCGACACGATCGACCCGACGCGGTCGGCAAGCGCCTGATCGGATAGATTTCCCCGCCAGCGGCCGGCCGTGCGGCCGGCGCCCTCCTCGAGACGAAGCAGGTAGCCCGATGGGTCAGCCCAGCCCGAACCCCGTTCGTATCCTGGTGGTGGACGACGACCCGGGTGACGTCCTGATGATCGAGGAAGCGCTCGAGGAGTCAGACGTCGAGAAGGTCATCGACGTGGTCGCCGACGGCCAGGAGGCGATGGAGTTCCTCCGTCGCGAGGGCCGGCACGCCGAGGCGCGGCGGCCGGACGTCATCCTGCTCGACCTCAACATGCCCCGGATGGACGGGCGGCAGGTGCTCGGCGAGGTCAAGCGGGACGAGAACCTGCGGAGCATCCCGATCGTGGTGCTGACCACCTCCAACGCCGACACCGACGTGGTGAGCAGTTACACGCTCCAGGCCAACGCGTACGTGACCAAGCCGATCGACCTGGACGACTTCAACGACGTGGTGCGCCGCATCGACGAGTTCTTCGGCCGGGTGGTCGTGCTCCCGAAGCACGCCTGACGGGACGTCCGCGTCAGGCCAGGGCCGCCACCACCGTGGCGGCCCGCCTCTCGTGCTTGGCGTACGCGCCGGGGAAGGCGGAGACCTGCACGGCCTGGGCCGCGCCTGTGACACTCATGTCCTCCCAGCCGCGCACCTTGACGAGCGCGGCGAGGAACGCCCGGGCGGCGTACGCCGGCCGCATCAGTTCGGCGACCGTGCCCCAGCCGCTGCTGGGGCGCTGCTGGAACAGCCCGACCGAGTCGTGGTCGGAGCCGCTGCCCTGGTGCGGGTGGTCGAAGGACTCGGGCACCACGTCGCTGGCCAGGTTGCACCCGCCGAGGCTAGAGATCTTGCGGGCGTTTGCCATCGGGCTACTTGGTGGCATGCGCCACAATTTGCCGGAATCAGCCCCCGCATTACCGTCAGGCGTGGTCGAAAAGGGCGATCCTCGTGTGTCCGTAAAGACAACCATGTCGGATTGGGCGTGGTAAAACGGGCGTGAGTTCGGGGGTGCCGCCCCGATCGGAGGCATCGTCCGTTCGGCCGAGGTCGCGCCGGTCGCACGGTCCGCAACCGGCGGAGTTGCGGCGGACCCGTCCGCGTACCGGAATCGCGTCCACCGACTCCCCGACCGCTCGATACGATTCGGACGGTGACGGGGCAGATGGCCGACGAACGGGTCGACGGAGAGCCCGCCGGCCGCCGGGGCCGGCGGGGAACGGTCATCATCGCCTGCGCCCTGCTGCTCACCGTGCTCCTCGTCGGGCACCGGGCGGTGCCGAACGTGCACGGCCTGGGCAGCCTGGTCGACAGCGCCATCCCGCTGCTCGGTCTCGGCGTACCCCTGCTCGGGCTCGCGGCGCTGCTGCGCCGCTCCCGCCGGGCGCTGCTCGTCGTGCTGCTGCCGGCGCTGGTCTGGGCCGGCCTCTACGGCCGCGCCTGGCTGCCCCCGCCGGCCGTCGCGGACGCCACCTCGGTCCGGGTGGCCAGCCAGAACCTGCGGGCCGGCAATCCCGACCCGGCCGCCACCCTCGGCGCGCTGGCCGGCGACGCGCCGGACCTGATCGGGTTGCAGGAGGTCGACGACGACGCGCGGGTGACGCCCGCGCTGGCCGGTCGCTACCCGCACCGGACGGCGGTCTCCACGGTCGCGCTGTGGAGTCGCTGGCCGATCCGTGAGGCCCACGGCGTGGACACCGGGCTGGGCTGGGACCGGGCCCTGCGCGCCGTGGTGGCGGCACCCGAGGGCGACCTGACGGTGTACGTCGTCCACCTGGGCTCCGCCCGGGCCGGCCACACGACCACCCGGGACGAGACCGTCGCGGCGCTGGCCGGCACCGTCCGCGCCGACCCGGCCGACCGGCTGGTGGTGCTCGGCGACCTCAACACAGCGACCACCGACCGGGCCTTCGACCCGCTGACCCGGCTGCTCGGCGACGCGCAGGCCGAGGCCGGGCAGGGCTTCGGCTTCACCTGGCCGGCGGAGGTGCCGGTGACCCGCCCGGACCACGTCCTCTACCGGGGGCTCACCCCGACCCGGGCCGGCGTGGTGCACACGCCGGACACCGACCATCGCGCGGTGACCGCCGGCTTCCGCTGGTGAGCCGCCCGCTCAGTGCCGCCCGTTCTCGGCCGGGGTGACCGTGAGCCGATGGCGGCTCGGGTCGCCGCTGGAGAACGGCCAGAGCCGATCGGCGTTCGCGACCAGGTCGGCCAACTGCTCGCGGCTGAGCCCGGCCGAGGAGATCTCGGCGTGCACGTCGGCCCGGTAGCGGCCGTCGTCGTCGCGGCCCAGCCTCGCCTCGGCGGTCACCTGCACGGTGTGCGCCTCGTCGGTGATCTTGCCGGCCGCCTCCACCGCGGCGTGGTGCAGGCAGGAGGCGAACGCGGCGGCCAGGAGCTGTTCCGGCGTCAGACCGGTGCAGTGCGGCGCCAGCGGGGACGCCAGGGCGGAGGAGAGACCGCCGTCGTCGGTGCGTACGTGACCGCCCGCCGCGGTCGCCGTGGCCGTCTCGGCCAGCCAGGAACTCGGATCCGGCATCGCGTTCCTCCCGTCACTCACCGGCAGGCGTTCCCGGCCGCCGACCGGCGAAACCGCAGCCGATCAGGGAGTATGCTCAGCGCACCCGACCGCTTGTGGCCGCCTCCAGGGCCATCGCCTCGGTCGCCTCGGCGGCGGCCCGGCGGGTCCACGGCGACACCTCCGGGGCGCGTTGTCGGGGGAGCACCACGGTCATCGGCACGTAGATGCGGGCGTCGACCGCCTCGGCCAGCAGCAGCGCGGCCATCGCGCTCGTCGGGCGGGTGGTCGGATCGGAGTCGAGGCAGCGCTCGCACAGCTCCGCCACCTCCGACGGCAGCCCGGGGACCTCCGGCAGCGGCCGGGGTGGCCGGCGGCGGCGTACCCCGAGCAACTGGGTGGTGCTGTCGGCGTCGTAGGGCAGGCGGCCGGTCAGGCAGTAGTAGAGCAGCACGCCCAGGGCGTACATGTCGGCCGCCGGGGTCGCCGGTTGCCGGTCGAGCTGCTCCGGGGCCAGGTAGGCCGGGGTGCCCACGACGATCCCCTCCGGCGTGCGGTCGGGCGCGCCGGCCGGGGTGGCGATGCCGAAGTCGAGCACCTTGACGCCGGACGGCGTGAGGATCACGTTCGCCGGCTTCACGTCCCGGTGCACGATGCCGTGGCCGTGCGCGGCGGCCAGCGCGGCGCACACCTCGGCGCAGACCCGCACCGCGATGCCCCAGTCCAGCGGGCCGGCGCGCAGGTGCGCGGCGAGCGTCTCACCCTCGGCCAGTTCCATCACGATGTACGGGACCGGCCGCCCGTCCGGCAGCATGGCGGTGCCGAAGTCGTGCACGCTAGCGACGTTCGGGTGCACCAGCCGCGCCGCCGAGCGGGCCTCGGCCTGGATCCGCTCCACCGAACCGGCGTCGCCGTCCAGGCCGGGCGAGATCAGCTTGATCGCGACCGTGCGGTCCAACACCCGGTCGTGTGCCCGCCATACCTCGGACATGCCACCAAGTGCGGCTCGCTGTTCGAGCTCGTACCGCCCGCCCAGCGTCCTCATCGACCCACTCCCTGCCTCGTCCGATCCCCCCGCATCCGCTACCCACGCCCCGAGCTGTGCAAACCGCAAGGGGTGTACGGCGACCGACCCGCCCGGATCCGCCGCGCGCCGCGGGCACAGCTGGTACACAGGATCGGGACAGCGCCGGTACAGCGGGTGCGCCCACGATGGGGAGCATGGTCATGAACGGGCAGGCCGCACAGGGCCGCATCGAGCTGCGCCGACCGGACGGCGAGCCGGTGCGGGTGCTTGTGGTGGACGACGAGCCGACGCTCACCGACCTGCTCTCGATGGCCCTGCGGTACGAGGGCTGGCAGGTGGCCGCCGCCGGCAACGGGATGGCGGCGATCAGCGCGGCCCGCCAGTTCCGGCCGGACGCCGTCGTGCTCGACGTGATGCTGCCGGACCTGGACGGCTTCCAGGTGCTGCGCCGCCTGCGCGAGCAGTCGCCGAGCGTGCCGGTGCTCTTCCTGACCGCCCGGGACGCGGTGGAGGAGCGCATCGCCGGGCTCACCGTCGGCGGCGACGACTACGTGACCAAGCCGTTCAGCCTGGAGGAGGTGATCGCCCGGCTGCGCGCCCTGCTGCGCCGCTCCGGGTTCGCGGTCGCCGCCCGGGAGGAGGCGGTGCTCACCGTGGGTGACCTCAGCCTCGACGAGGACAGCCACGAGGTACGCCGCGGCGACGACCTGATCACGCTCACCGCCACCGAGTTCGAGCTGCTGCGCTACCTGATGCGCAACCCCCGTCGGGTGCTCAGCAAGGCGCAGATCCTCGACCGGGTGTGGAACTACGACTTCGGCGGCCAGGCGAACGTGGTCGAGCTTTACATCTCGTACCTGCGCAAGAAGATCGACGCGGGCCGGACGCCCATGATCCACACGCTGCGTGGCGCGGGCTATGTCCTCAAGCCCGCACAGTGACGTCGCCGGACGGCTGCGCGGGCGGCTGGCCGGCTGGTCACTGCGCCGCCGCCTGGTCCTCTCCGTGGTGGCGCTGCTGGCGCTTGTGAGCGTCGGCATCGGCGGCCTGACCACGGTCGCGCTGCGGCACTTCCTGATCGGCCAGATCGACAACCAGCTCACCTTCGGCGACCGCCGGCCGGCCGACCTGGAACGCTGGGCCCGCCGTGGCGGCGACCCGACCCGGACCAACCAGGTGGGCCCGTCCGTCCCACCCGCGGGCGAGGTGGCGCCGGCCCCGCCGGGAGGCTTCCCGCCGGGCTCGATCGCGGCCCGGGTGCCGCCCACCGGTGCTCGCTCCGGGCAGGTCCGGACCGAGAGCGGCGCCACCGAGTCGGTGTCCGCGGCCGACCTGGCCGACCTGGCCACGGTGACCCCCGACGACCGTCCCCGCACCGTCGACGTCGGGGACCGGGGAGACTTCCGGGCGATCGCGGTGACCTCCCCGCGCGGTGACGGCGACGTGCTGGTCCTGGCGATCCCGATGGCCCAGGTCGACGACACCGTGATGTGGATGCTCGTGGCCCAGGCCGGGGTCATCGGCGCCGGCCTGGTCATCGCCGGCGGCCTCGGCGCGCTGATCGTCCGGGGCACGCTGCGCCCGCTGAACCGGGTCGCCGCGACCGCCGCCCGGGTCACCGAGCTGCCCCTGGACCGGGGCGAGGTGGCCCTGTCGGTCCGGGTGCCGGCCGCCGACACCGACCCGCGCACCGAGGTCGGGCAGGTCGGCGGCGCGCTCAACCGGATGCTCGGCCACGTCGCCGCCGCGCTCGCCGCCCGGCAGGCGAGCGAGACCCGGGTACGCCAGTTCGTCGCCGACGCCAGCCACGAGCTGCGCACGCCGCTGGCGGCCATCCGGGGCTACGCCGAGGTGGCCCGGCGCGGACGGCAGGAAGTGCCGCCGGACGTGGCGCACGCGCTGCGCCGGGTCGAGTCGGAGAGCACCCGGATGACAAGCCTCGTCGACGACCTGCTGCTGCTCGCCCGACTGGACTCCGGGCGTCCGCTCACCGCCGAGCCGGTCGACCTCACCGCGATGGTGGTGAACGCGGTGAGCGACGCGCACGTGGCCGGACCGGAGCACCGCTGGCAGATCGAGCTGCCCGACGAGCCGCTCACCGTCACCGGCGACCCCCACCGGCTGCACCAGGTGTTGGCGAACCTGCTTGCCAACGCGCGGGTGCACACCCCGGCCGGCACCGCCGTGACCACCCGCCTCGCGGCGGTCCCGGACGGCGTCGAACTCCGCGTCACCGACGACGGGCCCGGCATCCCGGCCGGGTTGCAGGCTGAGGTGTTCGAGCGGTTCGCCCGCGGTGACAGCTCCCGCTCGCGGGCGCACGGCAGCACCGGCCTGGGCCTTTCCATCGTGGCGGCGGTGGTGGAGGCGCACCACGGCCGGGTCGAGGTGGCCAGCCGTGCCGGCCGCACCGCGTTCACCGTATGGCTGCCGCGATCCACAGCCGACGCATAGGTCGCTCACGGTAGCGGGCCAGCGGGCTCTCCGAAGCTTGCCGGCATGGACAGAACCGAGAGCCTGCTGACCGGTGGCCCGGGCGGCCCGCCCGCGACCGCCCCCGAGACCGGTCCGCCCGCGACCGATCCGGCGGCCCACCCCGTACCCCAGCCGACGCCGACCGCGGCGGACCCGCCGGCCGGACCGCCCGGCCGTGACCCGCGCTGGGCCCGCCCGGCCCTGCTCGCCCTGCTGGTGGGCACCGGGCTGCTCTACCTGTGGGGCCTGGGCGCCTCGGGGTGGGGCAACGCGTTCTACTCCGCCGCCGCGCAGGCCGGTTCGGAGAGCTGGACGGCGTTCCTCTACGGCTCCTCGGACGCGGCCAACTCGATCACCGTGGACAAGACGCCGGCGTCGCTCTGGCTGATGGCCCTGTCGGTGCGCGTCTTCGGGCTGAGCGCCTGGTCGATCCTGGTGCCGCAGGCGCTGCTCGGCGTCGCGTCGGTGGGCGTGCTGTACGCCTCGGTGCGCCGCTGGTACGGCCCGGCCGCCGGACTGCTCGCCGGTGCGATCCTCGCGCTCACCCCGGTGGCGACGCTGATGTTCCGGTTCAACAACCCCGACGCGCTGCTGGTGTTCCTGCTGGTGGCCGCCGCGTACGCGACGGTCCGCGCGGTCGAGACGGCGAGCACCAGGTGGATCGCGCTGGCCGGCGTGCTTGTCGGCTTCGGCTTCCTCACCAAGATGCTCCAGGCGTTCCTGGTGATCCCGGTCCTCGCCGGGGTCTACCTGCTGGCCGCGCCGACCGGCCTCGGACGACGGATCCGCCAGTTGCTGCTGGCCGGTCTGGGCGTGCTGGTCTCCGCCGGCTGGTGGGTGGCGATCGTGGAGCTGGTGCCGGCGAGCGCCCGCCCGTACATCGGCGGCTCGCAGCACAACAGCATCCTGGAGCTGACGCTCGGCTACAACGGCCTGGGCCGGATCACCGGTGACGAGGTGGGCAGCGTCGGCGGGGGCGGCCGGCCGGGCGGCGGAGGCGGGGGACCGTTCTCCGGGCAGGCCGGCCCGCTGCGGATGTTCGACACCGAGGTCGGCGGGCAGATCTCCTGGCTGCTGCCGGCCGCGCTGATCCTGCTGGTGGCCGGCCTGTGGCTGGCCGGGCGGGCGGCGCGTACCGACCGGCAACGGGCCGGCCTGCTGCTCTGGGGCGGCTGGCTGCTGGTCACCGGGCTGATCTTCAGCTTCATGTCCGGCATCTTCCACGCGTACTACACGGTCGCCCTCGCGCCCGCGGTCGGCGCGCTCGTCGGCATCGGGGTCACCCTGCTCTGGCGGGCCCGGACCGCGTCCGGCAGGTGGCGCGGATACGCCGCCACGCTGGTCCTGGCGGTCACGCTCGCGATCACCGCCTGGTGGTCGTGGCGCCTGCTCGGCCGCACCGCCGACTGGCACCCGTGGCTGCGCCCCACAGTCCTGGCCACCGCCCTCACCACCGCCGCCCTCCTGGCCCTTCTCGACGCCCCAGCCCTCCGCACCCTCCGCACCCCTCGGCCCCTTCCGGTGACCAGGGAGTTCGCGCCGGGAAGAGAGTCGCACGGCGACGCGAACTCCCTGCACACCCCGCGCCGCGCCGGGCGGCGGCGGTGGACGCGGTGGGCGGTCGCCGGGGTTGCGGGGGTAGGGGTGGCAGTGGCGCTGGCCGGGCCGGCGGCGTACGCGTGGCAGACCGCTGCTACCCCGCACACCGGTTCGATCCCCAGCGCGGGGCCCTTCGCGGCGGGCGGCTTCGGTCCCGCCGGGCGGGGCGGCTTCCCCGGTGGGCGGAACGCGGGCGGCGGGGAGTTTCCGCGGTTCCCCGGCGGCGGCAACGGTGCGTTCCCCGGTTTCCCCGCCGGTCAGAACGGCGGCGGCCAGAACGGCGGCGGCAAGGACGGCGGCGGCCAGGACGGCGGCGGCCAGGACGGCGGCGGTCAGAACGGCGGGGTTCCGGGCTTTCCGGGCGGCGGCCAGGCTCCGGGTGTCCCCGGCGGCGCGGGTCAGGACGGCGACGGCGCGGGTCAGGACGGGGGTCGCCTGTCGCGCGGCGGTGGCATGGGTGGGCTGCTGGACGCCCGCGAGCCGAGCGCCGAGATGACGGCGCTGCTCAAGGCCGACGCGACGGACTACACCTGGGTGGCGGCCACTGTCGGTTCCAACAACGCGTCCGGCTACCAGCTCGCCACCGGCGAACCGGTGATGCCGATCGGCGGCTTCAACGGCAGCGACCCGTCGCCGACGCTCGAACAGTTCCAGCGGTACGTAGCCGCCGGGAAGATCCACTACTTCATCGGGGGTGGCGGGTTCCGGGCCAACGGCGGCAGCAGCGCCTCCGCCGAGATCGCCGCCTGGGTGGCCGAGAACTTCACCGCGACCACCGTCGACGGGGCCACCGTCTACGACCTGAGCAGCGAGGGCTGAGCCATGACCCGGACGCCCGAGCCCCGGGCCGCGGTGCACGCCCGGCCCACCGCCGCCACCGCCGTGCTGGATGTGGTGGTCCCGGTCTACAACGAGGAGGTCGACCTCGGCCCCTGCGTGCGGCGGCTGCACGCGCACCTGACCGCGCACTTCCCGTACCCGTTCCGGATCACGGTGGCCGACAACGCCAGCGTCGACGGCACCCGGGCGGTGGCCGAGGCGCTCGCCGCCGAGCTGCCCGAGGTGGGGGTGCTGCACCTGGCGGAGAAGGGGCGCGGCCGGGCGCTGCGGGCGGCCTGGTCCGCGTCGCCCGCGCCGGTGCTCGCGTACCTGGACGTGGACCTCTCCACCGATCTGGCCGCGCTGCTGCCGCTCGTCGCCCCGCTCCTGTCCGGCCACTCCGACCTGGCCATCGGCACCCGGCTGGCGCGGGCCAGCCGGGTGGTCCGGGGCACCAAGCGGGAGGTGATCTCGCGGGGCTACAACCTGCTGCTGCGCGGTGCGCTCGCGGCGCGTTTCTCCGACGCGCAGTGCGGCTTCAAGGCGATCCGCGCCGACGTGGCGGCGGAGCTGCTGCCGCTGGTCCAGGACACCGGCTGGTTCTTCGACACCGAGCTGCTGGTCCTGGCGCAGCGGGCCGGGTTGCGGATCCATGAGGTGCCGGTCGACTGGGTGGACGACCCGGACAGCCGGGTCGACATCGTCGCCACCGCCCTGGCCGACCTGCGCGGCATCGGACGGCTGGGCCGGGCGCTGCTCACCGGCGCGTTGCCGCTGGCCCGGCTGCGCTCCCAGCTCGGCCGTGCGCCGCTTCCGGCGCCACCGGCGCAGGTGCCGGTCGGGCTGCCCGGTCAGCTCGCCCGCTTCGCCGCCGTGGGGGTGGCGAGCACGCTCGCGTACCTCCTGCTCTTCGTGGCGGCCCGCGGCCCGCTCGGGGCGCAACCGGCGAACCTGCTGGCGCTGCTGCTGACCGCGGTGGCGAACACGGCGGCCAACCGGCGGCTCACATTCGGCGTCACCGGTCGCCGGCACGCCGGGCGGCACCACCTCCAGGGGATGCTCGCGTTCGCACTCGGCCTGGCCCTGACCTCCGGCGCCCTGGCCGTCCTGCACGCGACCACGACCCCACCCCGGGCCGCCGAACTGGCCGTTCTGGTGACGGCCAACCTGACCGCCACCGCCCTGCGCTTCCTCCTGCTCCGCCTGGCCATGCACCACCGCCGCTGACACCGCATTTGTCGATCATGAGGTTTGCGGCATGCGCCACGGCGTGTCGTGCCGCCAACCTCATGATCGACGGTGAGTGGCAGGGTGGGTGGGGTGTACCGGGAACGGGAGGCGGCAGGGGTCCGACGGGCCGTGCGATGGGCGAGCGTCGCGTCCGTGGGCGGGGCGGTGCGGGTGCTGCCGGACGGCTGCCTGGACCTGCTCTGGTCCAGCCGGGTGGGGTTGCTCGTGGCGGGACCGGACCGCACCGCGCAGGTGGGCTGTTCGGTGCCGGGGGAGCGGTGGATCGGGTTGCGCCTGCCCCCGGGGGTCGGGCCGGCCGTGTTCGGGCTGCCCGCCGAGGAGTTGCGGGATCGCCGCGTCCCGCTTGCCGACCTGTGGGGCCGCGCCGCCTCCGACCTGGCCGAACGGGTCGACGAGGCGGCGGCTGACCCGAGTGCTCCGGCTGCCGCGCTGACCGTGGCGGGTTGGTCGGCGGCCGGTGCCGCGATCCTGGAGGAGGTGGCGGGCGCGCGGCTGCGGGCCGCCGGTGGGCCGGACCCGCTCGGCGCCCGGGTGGCCGCCCGGCTGGCCGCCGGGGCGACGGTCGCCGCGACCGCCGCCGAGGTCGGCCTCGGCCCGCGCGCCCTGCACCGGCGCAGCCAGATCCTCTTCGGGTACGGCCCGAAGACGCTCGCCCGGATCCTGCGGATGGGCCGCGCGCTGGACCTGGCCCGTGCCGGCGTGCCGCTCGCCGAGGTCGCCGCGCGGGCCGGGTACGCCGACCAGGCCCACCTCGCCCGCGAGGTGCGGGAGTTGGCCGGGGTGCCGCCGACCCACCTGCTCGCCCCGCCCGTCGACTGACAGGTGCGGCCTCCCGGCCCCCGGCTCATGTCGGTGGGGAGTGGCGCGAACAGGTCGACGCCGTTGCCGTCCGGGTCGTGCAGGACCGCGTACCGCTGTCCCCAGACGGCGTCCCACGGCGGCAACTCCCCGTGGTGGCCGGCGGCGGTCAGGTCGGCGTACCAGCGGTCCACCTCGGCCGGGTCGGCGCAGCGGAACGCGAGGCTCATCCGGGGGCTGCCGGCGGGCGCGGTGAAGCCGGGATGGAAACTCCGGATCGTCTCGACGGTGTCCCAGGCCAGCCGGACGCCGTTGGGAAGGGTGATCTCCACGTGCGGGTCCGCCTCGGCGCCGGCCGGCACCGGCAGCCCCAGTCGGCGATAGAAGTCGAGAGAGCGGGCCATGTCGGTGACGACCGTCCCGACGAGATCGAACTGCGGTGTCATGCCCGCCACGTTAGGTCCACACGGCGCCGGCCGTCTTGAACGGATCGGACGGGCGAGGTGTGCCCGGTGTGCCCGCGCGTATTCGGTCGACCGCGTACGGTAGGGGATGAGTCCGGCTTTGAGGAATGAAGCTCGCATACCGGGCGCACAGCGATGAACCGGCGAGGGAAGGGAAAGTAGCCGTGACGCACCTGGCCTACCTGGACGCGGGATCCGGCAGTCTCATCGTGCAGGCGGTGGTCGGCGGGGTGGCCGGAGTGGCCGTGGCCGCCAAGCTCTACTGGCGGCGCCTGGTGACCCGGTTCCGTCGCCAGCCCACCGACCAGGGCTGACGGCGTGACGGTCCCCGACACCGGCGTCCGCGTCGACCCCGGCTCGTTCCGCGACCCCGGCAACCAGGTCTTCCACCGGGGCGCGGACGTGCTGCGCGGGCTCGACGAGCGGTCCGCCCGCGAGTGGCGGGCGCTCTCCGCCACCGACTTCTACCGCGACCTCACCGCCGCCGGCCACGTCGTCGGCACCGAGGAGCTGACGCCGACCCCGGTCGACACGCCCTGGGCCGCGGTGCTGCGACACGACCGGATCCCGTTCGTCTCGCACCCCTACGAATGGTCGTACGCGATGCTGCGCGACGCGGCGCTGCTGCACCTGGACGTGCTGGGCGCCGCCCTGGACGCCGGCTTCACCACCAAGGACGGGTCGGCCTACAACGTGCAGTGGCGCGGCGCCCGACCGGTCTTCATCGACGTCGGCTCGTTCGAGGCGCACCGCGACGGCGAGCCCTGGGCCGGCTACCGGCAGTTCTGCCAGAGCCTGCTCTACCCGCTGCTCATCCAGGCCCACCTCGGGCTGGACTTCCAGCCGTTCCTGCGGGCCCGGATCGACGGCGTCGAGCCGGACCAGATGCGCCGGCTCTTCGCCGGGGCCCGCCGCTGGCGCGCCGGTGTGCCCACCCACGTGCACCTGCACGGCGCCATGCAGGCCCGCAACTCGCGCGCCAGCACCAGCGACGTCCGCGCCCAGTTGCGCGCCGCCGGGTTCTCCCGGGAGTTGGCCCTGGCCACGGTACGCGGGCTGATCCGGCTGATCCGCCGGCTCGACCACCGGCCCGGCGACAGCCACTGGTCGGACTACCAGCGCACCTGCGCGTACTCGGTGCCGGACCGGCAGGTCAAGGAGGCGTTCGTCGACCGGGCGGTGGCCGCCACCGCGCCCGGCTCGGCCCTGGACCTGGGCGCCAACGACGGCCGGTACGCCCGGATCGCCGCCCGGCACGCCGCGCACGTGGTCGCCGTCGAGCAGGACCCGGCCGTGGTCGACACCCTCTACCGCGCCCTGCGCGACGAGGGGGAGCAGCGGATCCTGCCGCTGGTGATGGACCTGGCCGACCCGTCGCCGGGCGGCGGCTGGCGCGGCGTCGAACGGGCCGCGTTCGCCGACCGGGCCCGCGCGGACATGGTGCTCGCCCTGGCCGTGACGCACCACCTGGCGATCGGCCGGAACGTGCCGCTGCCCGAGGTGCTGGATCACCTCGCCGCGCTCACCGAGACCGGCGGCAGTCTGGTGGTGGAGTTCGTCCACCCCGACGACCCGATGGCCCGCCGGCTGCTAGCCAACAAGCCGGACGGACTCTTCCCGGACTACCGGCGGGAGGTGTTCGAGGCGCTGCTGGCCCGGCACGGACGGGTGGTGGCCCGCGCCGGGCTGCCGTCCGGCACCCGCACCCTCTACCAGGTGGTGGTGGGTGGCTGAGGACACCCTCGCACCGCCACGGGAGCGCCCGGCCGGCACCGACGCGCCCCGGCGGCGGGCCGCCTGGCGGGCCGAGGCGGCGCGGCTGGCGGAGGTGGCGGCGCTTATCGGCCTGGTGGTCACCCAGCCGCTGCTGGACGTCCTTGGCCGCAGCCCCGACTTCTTCCTGTTCCACCGGGCCTCCCGGGCCGACGTGCTGCTCCTGGTCGCCCTGATCGCGGTGGCGCCCACGCTTCCGGTCGCGGCGCTCGGCGCGCTGTCCCTGCTCGGCGGCCGGGCCACCCGGACCGCGGCGCACACCGTGCTCGTCGGACTGCTGCTCGCCGCGCTCGCGGTCCAGGTCGGCCGGCACCTCACGCCGCTCCGGGGCGTACCGCTGCTGCTCGTGGCCGGCGGCGCGGGCGCCGCCGCGACTGTCGCACACCGGCGGTGGCGGACGCTGCGCCGGGTGCTGCGGGTGGCCGCGGTCGGCCCGGCGGTCTTCGTCGGGCTGTTCCTGTTCGCGTCGCCGGCCTCCGCGGTCGTCCTCCCGAGGGGCGACGGCGGCGCGGCCGGCGTGGCCGGAGCGGGCGCCCACCCGCCGGTGGTCATGATCGTGCTGGACGAACTGCCGCTGGTGTCGCTGCTCGGCCCGGACGGCCGGATCGACGCCACCCGCTATCCGAACTTCGCCGCGCTGGCCGGCGGATCGACCTGGTACCGCAACGCCACCGGGGTCAGTGGCTGGACGCCATACGCGCTGCCGGCGATGCTCAGCGGCCGGTACCCGGAACGGGGCGTGGCACCGCACTACTCGCAGTACCCGGACAACCTGTTCACCGCGCTCGGCGGCCTCTACCGGATCAAGGCCGAGGAGAGCATCACCCGGCTCTGCCCGCCCAGCCGATGCGAGCAGCCGACCAGCCCGCCACAGGGATTCGGGGTGCTGGCCCGGGAGAGCGGCAACCTGCTGCGCCAACTCGCCGCGCCGGTGGACAGCCGGGTCGACCCGGAGGACTCCTACCGGGAACAGACCGCCGCCGAGGCCGGGCTGGACGCCGCCGAGCCCGTGCCCGACGACCCGAAGTTCCGCTGGGACACCCTCGACGACAACCAGCCCGCCCGGTTCACCTCGTTCCTCGCCGGGCTGCGCCCCGCCGACCAGCCCACGCTGCACTTCCTGCACCTGCTGATGCCGCACTCGCCGTGGGCGTACCTGCCGTCGGGGGCGCACTACGACGCGCCGGAGGACCTGCCCAACGACGGCGCCGGCTGGGACGACCTGGCCCGGGCCCGGCACCTGGCCCAACTCGGCTACACCGACCGGCTGATCGGCGAGACGCTGCGCACGCTGCGCGCCACCGGCCTCTACGACCAGGCGCTGGTGATGGTCACCGCCGACCACGGGGTCAGCTTCCGCCG
This sequence comes from Micromonospora marincola, assembly GCF_056150385.1. NCBI lineage: Bacteria > Bacillati > Actinomycetota > Actinomycetes > Micromonosporales > Micromonosporaceae > Micromonospora > Micromonospora marincola. The sequence continues at coordinate 24,007 of NZ_JAXCFT010000028.1, forward strand.
GGACTGGCAGGGACGCGGGATGGGCGCCATCGACCACGCCGCGAACGAGGTGGCCTGGGTGCCGATGTTCGTCAAGGAGCCCGGCCAGCGCGCCGGCCGGGTGGACGACCGCAACTGGGAGCACGTCGACCTGCTGCCCACCATCGCCGACGAGACCCACATCCGGGTGCCCTGGCGGATGGACGGCGTCTCGGCCAAGGCCGCCCCGCGCCAGCGGGCCGACAAACGCTTCTACGACCGCCCCGGGCAGCCGGTGACGATCACCGGCGGCGTGCCCGCGCCGGTGCCGCTGCCCCCCGCCGACCCGCTTGTCGGCAGGCGGGTCGGGACCGCGCCGGCCGGCGGATCCGCCACCGTGGCGAACCGCGCCGCGTTCGACACGGTCGACCCGTCGCGCGGGCTGCCCGCGCTGGTCTGGGGCACCGTGCCCGACTCGGTGCCGGACGGCACCCGGCTCGCGGTCGCGGTCAACGGGACGGTCGGCGCGGTGGTGCCGGTGGTGCCACCTGACGTCGGCGGGCGGCGGTTCGCCGCGTTCCTCCCCGACGACCGGCTCTTCGCCGCCGGCGCCAACCGCCTCGACCTCTACCGGGTCGACGCCGGGGGCGCGCTGCGCCGGCTCACGCTCTCCTGACCGCGTCCCCACCGGTTCCCGACCCGGCCCACACCGGTTTCCGACCCGGCCCGCACCGGTTTCCGACCCGGCAAGTCGGGAATGAGGTGACGCATACCTCACCCCGAAACCACGCCGGGCGTTGTCCCCCGCACCGTGATTACGGTAGAAGCGAAGGCAATTCAACGAAGATCTTGCCGGCGAAGCGAGGAACAGATGACGGAAGTCAAGCTCGACCACCCCGGTGGGCAGTTGTCGATGCCGGTGCAGTCCGCGGTCGAAGGCCCCGCCGGCATCGGGGTGAGCAAGCTGCTCAAGGAAACCGGGATGACCACGTACGACCCCGGTTTCGTCAACACCGCGTCCTGCTCGTCCGCGATCACCTACATCGACGGTGACGCGGGGATCCTGCGGTACCGCGGCTACCCGATCGACCAACTGGCCGAGAAGTCCTCCTTCCTGGAGGTCTCCTACCTGCTGATCTACGGCGAACTGCCGACCCAGACGCAGCTCACCGAGTTCAGTGAGCGGATCCGGCGGCACTCGCTGCTGCACGAGGAGATGCGCCGCTTCTTCGACGGTTTCCCCCGCGAGGCGCACCCGATGGCCGTGCTCTCCTCGGCCGTCAGCGCCATCTCGACCTTCTACCAGGACAGCCTGGACCCGTTCGACTCCGAGCACGTGGAGATGTCGACGGTGCGGCTGATGGCGAAGGTGCCCACCATCGCCTCGTACGCCTACAAGAAGGCGATCGGCCAGCCGCTGCTCTACCCGGACAACTCCCTCGGCTACGTCGAGAACTTCCTGCGGATGACGTTCGGCGTGCCGGCCGAGGAGTACGAGGTCGACCCGGTGGTCGCCCGGGCGCTGGACATGCTGTTCATCCTGCACGCCGACCACGAGCAGAACTGCTCCACCTCGACCGTGCGGCTGGTCGGCTCCAGCAACGCCAACCTGTTCGCCTCGGTCTCGGCCGGCGTGAACGCGCTGTTCGGCCCGCTGCACGGCGGCGCCAACCAGGCCGTGCTGGAGATGCTCCAGAAGATCCAGGCCGACGGCGGCGACGTCCGCTCCTTCGTGCAGAAGGTGAAGGACAAGCAGGACGGCGTGAAGCTGATGGGCTTCGGGCACCGGGTCTACAAGAACTACGACCCGCGCGCCGCGATCGTGAAGAAGGCCGCCCAGGACGTGCTCGACCGGATGGCCAAGCCGGACCCGCTGCTGGACCTCGCGATGCAGTTGGAGGAGATCGCGCTCGACGACGACTTCTTCGTCTCCCGGCGGCTCTACCCGAACGTGGACTTCTACACCGGCCTGATCTACAAGGCCATGGGCTTCCCGACGAAGATGTTCACGGTGCTGTTCGCCCTGGGCCGGCTCCCCGGCTGGATCGCGCAGTGGCGCGAGATGATCAACGACCCGGAGACCAAGATCGGCCGTCCGCGGCAGCTCTACACCGGAGCCCCCGAGCGGCAGTACCTCCCCGCCGCCAACCGCTGAGGGTGTAAGGCGGGGGCCCCGCTTAACGCATTCGGTATAGGCGGGGCCCCTTCTTAACCACCGCCGACGAGTGAGGCCGCCGACCCTGTGCAGGGGTCGGCGGCCTTTCCCGTGCTCCGGGGTACGGGGCGTTAAGCGGGGCCCCCGCCTCTACCGAATGCGTTAAGCGGGGCCCCCGCCTTTCACCTCAGGCCGGCGATGCGCTGTTTGGCGCGGGTGGCGGTGCGGGTCGGGTCCGCGGCGGCGTACGCGGCGGCCGTGCGGGACGCGATGGCCGACCAGCCGTAGCGCTCGTGCACCACGGCGCGGGCGCGACGGGCCAGCGCGCGGGCCCGGTCGGTGTCGGCGAGCACCGCGTGCACCGCCTCGCCGAGCGCATCCGGGTCCTGCGGGTCGAACGTCATCCCGGTGACGCCCGGCTCGACGATCTCGGCCAGCCCGCCGGTGCGCGACACCGCAAGCGGAGCGCCCGCGGCGGCGCCCTCCAGTGCGACCATGCCGAACGGCTCGTAGATGCTGGGCACCGCGAAGCAGTCCGAGGCGGCCATCACCGCGGGCAGGTCGGTGCCGCCGAGGAACCCGGGCATGCTCACCGTGTCGCCCAGCCCGAGCCGGCGCACCTCGGCCTCCAGCTCCGCCCGGTACGGGCCGTCGCCGACGATCACGGCGCGCAGCCCGGGGTGCCGGTCCCGCAGCCGGGGCAGCGCGGCCAGCAGGTGCTGCACGCCCTTCTCGTAGACGAGCCGGCCGGCGAAGGTGACAAGTGGGCCGTCGGCGGCGAAGCGGGCCCGGGCGGCGGCGACGGCCGAGGCGGGCGCCCGCCAGCGGTGCGCGTCCACGCCGTTGGGGACCACGTCGACCCGGGACGGGTCCACGCCGAACAACGCGCCGACCTCGTCGCGCATGTGGCCGGAGCAGACGATCACCCGGCCGGACTCGCCGGTCAGCCAGTGCTCGACGCCGTGGATGGTGCGGTTCATCTCCGCCGGCAGCCAGCCCTGGTGCCGCCCGGCCTCGGTGGCGTGGATGGTGGTGACGAGCGGCACGTCCAGGTGCTCGCGCAGCGTCATCGCGGTGTGCGCGACGAGCCAGTCGTGGGCGTGGATCACGTCGTACGCGCCGGACTGGGCGGCGCGCAGGGCGGCGCGGGTGAGGCTGTGGTTGAACGCCATGGTCCAGGCGAGCAGGGAGTCGGTGGCGAGGGGGAAGCGCACCGGATCCTCGGCGGCGCGGACGATCCGGACGCCGTCGGCGTACTCCTCCAGGGGTGCGCCCTCGGCGTGCCTGGTGACGACGGTGACCTCGTGCCCGGCGGCGGCCAGGGCGACGGAGAGCGCGTGCACGTGGCGGCCGAGGCCACCGACCAGCACCGGCGGGTACTCCCACGACAGCATCAGGATGCGCCGGGCCCGGGGCGCGACGCCGGGGTGCGGCGGCGCGGTCGGGCGGGAGGTGAGGGTGGGCCGGTGGCGCCGGTCCGTCGCGGTGGCGGTCTGCGCGCCGGCCCGCAGAGAGGTCACTTCGATCTCCGTCCATGCATGGGGGGACACGCCGGCGTCGGTGACGGCGGGGGACAGCGGTGAGGGTGGCCGAACGGCCGGGGGCGGTCCCGCGCGGGCGCGGGTCCGCGCTTCAGGAAAGTGCATCGGGCGCGCGGGCGCATCTCGAATCCGACGATCGTGACGGACGACAGCCGGGGCGTTTCGGTTTACCGTCCGAACGGGTGGATTGGTGGCGGGTACGGCGGGGCATCATCGGCGTGCGTGCCGGCCGCCCGTCCGGTGCGCTCATGATCATGGCCCGAAGGAGCGACATGCAGGTCTGGCCGGGCGAGAGTTACCCCCTCGGCGCCACCTACGACGGGATGGGCACCAACTTCGCGATCTTCTCCGAGGTGGCGCAGAAGGTCGAGCTGTGCCTGTTCGACGAGTGGGACATCGGCACCGAGCGTCGGGTCGAGCTGCGTGAGGTCGACGCGTACGTGTGGCACGCCTACATTCCGGGCATCGAGCCCGGCCAGCGCTACGGCTACCGGGTGCACGGGCCGTGGGATCCCGCCAACGGGCTGCGGTGCAACCCGCACAAGCTGCTGCTCGACCCGTACGCGAAGGCGGTCGACGGTGAGGTCTCCTGGGACCCGGCGGTCTACGACTACGAGGTGGGCGGCGACCCGGACCTGATGAACACCGCCGACTCGGCGCCGCACATGCCGAAGTCGGTGGTGGTGAACCCGTACTTCGACTGGGGCAACGACAAGCCGCCGCGCACGCCATACCACCACTCGGTGATCTACGAGGCGCACGTGCGCGGGCTGACCATGCGGCACCCGGACATCCCGGAGGAGATGCGCGGCACGTACGCGGCGATCGCCTCGCCGGTGATGATCGAGCACTTCCAGCGGCTCGGGGTGACCGCGGTCGAGTTGATGCCGGTGCACGAGTTCGTGCACGACCACCGCCTCGTCGACCTGGGACTGCGCAACTACTGGGGCTACAACACGATCGGCTTCTTCGCCCCGCACCACGGCTACTCGGCGCTGGGCCGGCTCGGTCAGCAGGTGCAGGAGTTCCGCGGCATGGTCAAGGCGCTGCACGCCGCCGGCATCGAGGTCATCCTCGACGTGGTCTACAACCACACCGCCGAGGGCAACCACCTCGGGCCGTCGCTGAGTTTCAAGGGCATCGACACCCCGAGCTACTACCGGTTGTCGGAGGAGGACCGGCGGTACTTCGTCGACTACACCGGCACCGGCAACAGCCTCAACGTGCGCAGCCCGCACTCGCTCCAACTGATCATGGACTCGTTGCGATACTGGGTCACCGAGATGCACGTCGACGGCTTCCGGTTCGACCTGGCGGCCACCCTCGCGCGCGAGTTCTACGAGGTGGACCGCCTCTCCACCTTCTTCGAGGTGGTGCAGCAGGACCCGGTGGTCGGCCGGGTGAAGCTGATCGCCGAACCGTGGGACATCGGGCCCGGCGGCTACCAGGTGGGCAACTTCCCGCCGCAGTGGACCGAGTGGAACGGCAAGTACCGCGACACTGTACGCGACTTCTGGCGCGGCGAGCCGGCCACGCTCGCCGAGTTCGCGTCCCGCATCTCCGGCTCCGCCGACCTCTACCAGGACGACGGTCGCCGCCCGTTCCACAGCATCAACTTCGTCACCTGCCACGACGGCTTCACGCTCGCCGACCTCGTGTCGTACAACGACAAGCACAACGAGGCCAACGGCGAGGAGAACCGGGACGGGGAGAGCCACAACCGCTCCTGGAACTGCGGCGTCGAGGGCGACACCGACGACCCGGGCGTGCGGGCGTTGCGGGCCCGGCAGCGGCGCAACTTCCTGGCCACCCTGATCCTGTCCCAGGGCGTGCCGATGCTCGGGCACGGCGACGAGCTGGGCCGCACCCAGGGCGGCAACAACAACGCCTACTGCCAGGACAGCGAGCTGGCCTGGGTGGACTGGGAACGGGCCGACGACGAACTGCTCGGGTTCGTGCGGCGGCTCACCGACTTCCGCAACCGGCACCAGGTGTTCCGCCGCCGCCGGTTCTTCACCGGGCTGCCGGTCGGCGGTCGGGCCGCCGACTCCGGCCTGCCCGACCTGGCCTGGTACACCCCGGACGGCCGGGAGATGACAGGCGAGGACTGGGGCAACGACTTCGGCCGCTCGGTGGCCCTGTTCGTCAACGGCGACGGCATCCCGGAGCGCGGCCAGTACGGCCAGCGCCACCGGGACAGCTCCTTCCTGCTGCTGTTCAACGCGCACGACGCGCCGCTGGACTTCACGCTGCCCGGCGCGGAGTTCGGCCCCGGGTGGGAGCTGGTGATCAGCACCGCGGAACCGGATCCGGAGAAGACGACAGTGGTGGAGGCGGCCGGCACGGTCTGCGTACCGGACCGTTCGCTGCTGGTCCTGGAGAGGACGCCCTGACCATGCCCGAAACCCCCCGCTCGACCTACCGGGTGCAGGTGCGCCCCGGCTTCGACCTGGACGACACCGCCGACCTGTCCGACTACCTGGCCGCGCTCGGCGTCACCCACCTCTACACCGCGCCCCTGCTCACCGCCACCCCCGGCTCGCCGCACGGCTACGACGTGGTCGACCACCGCGCGGTCAACCCGGAGCTGGGCGGCGAGGCCGGCCGGCAGCGGCTTGTCCGGGCGCTGCGCGCGGCCGGGCTGGGGCTGGTCGTGGACATCGTGCCCAACCACGCCGGGGTGGCCCGGCCGGCGGCCAACCCGGCCTGGTGGGACGTGCTGCGGCGGGGGCGCGACTCGGCGTACGCGGACTGGTTCGACGTCGACTGGGACCGGGGCCGGCTGCTGCTGCCGGTCCTCGCCGACGCACCCGACGCCCTGGACGACCTCAAACTCGTCGACGGGGAACTGCGCTACCACGAGCACCGCTTCCCGGTCGCCGACGGCACCGGTGACGGCACGCCCCGCGAGGTGCACGACCGGCAGCGCTACGAGCTGGTGAACTGGCGGCGCGGCGACACCGAGCTGACGTACCGCCGGTTCTTCGCCGTCTCCGACCTGGCCGGGCTGCGGGTGGAGGACCGGGGCGTCTTCGACGCCACCCACGCGGAGATCCTGCGCTGGGTCGACGCCGGGGACGTCGACGGCATCCGGGTGGACCACCCGGACGGGTTGCGCGACCCCGCCGGCTACCTGGCCTGGGTGCGCGCCGCCGCGCCGGACCACTGGCTTGTGGTGGAGAAGATCCTGGAGTACGGCGAGGACCTGCCGGACTGGCCGGTCGACGGCACGACCGGCTACGACGCGCTGGCCGCCGTCAGCGGGCTCTTCGTCGACCCGGCCGCCGAACCGGACTTCACCACGCTCGACGGTCGGCTCACCGGCCGGCACACCTCCTGGGAGGACCTGACCCACGCCACCAAGCTCGAAGCCGCCACCCGGCTGCTCGCCGCCGAGCTGACCCGCCTCGCCGCGCTCGTGCCCGAGCTGCCCGCCGAGCAGGTCCGCGCCGCCCTGGCCGAGCTGGCCGCCTGCTTCCCGGTCTACCGCGGCTATCCGCCCGAGGGCGCCCGGCATCTCGCCGCCGCCCGCAGCGAGGCCGGCCGCCGCCGCCCCGACCTGACCGGCGTGCTGGACCAGGTCACCGCCCGGCTCCGCGACCCCGGCCACGAGCTGGCCGCCCGGTTCCCGCAGCTCACCGGTGCGGTGATGGCCAAGGGGGTGGAGGACACCGCCTACTACCGGTGGAGCCGGTTCGTGGCGCTCAACGAGGTGGGCGGCAGCCCCGCCCACTTCGGCGTGCCCCCGGCCGAGCTGCACCGCTTCGCCACCGCCCGCCAGGTGCGCTGGCCGGCGAGCATGACCACGCTCTCCACCCACGACACCAAACGCGGCGAGGACGTCCGCGCCCGGCTGGCGGTGCTGAGCGAGATGCCCGGCCGCTGGGCCGAGCGGGTCGCCGACTGGATGTCCCGGGCGCCACTTGCCGACCCGGCGCTGGCCCACCTGCTCTGGCAGACCGCCGTCGGGGCCTGGCCGATCGAGCGGGACCGCCTGCACGGGTACGCCGAGAAGGCCGCCCGGGAGGCGTCGGTGAGCACGAGCTGGGCCGACCCCGACCCGGCCTTCGAGCACGAGATGCACGCCCTGGTCGACCGGATGTACGACGACCCGGAGCTGCACGCCCAGATCACCGCGTTCGCCGCCGAGATCACCCCGGCCGGCTGGTCCAACGCGCTCGGGCAGAAGCTTGTGCAGCTCGCCATGCCCGGCGTGCCGGACACCTACCAGGGCACCGAACTGTGGGAGAACTCGCTCGTCGACCCGGACAACCGCCGCCCGGTCGACTTCGCCGTACGCCGGGACATGCTGGCCCGGCTCGACGCCGGCTGGCAGCCGGCGGTGGCCGCCGACGGCGCGGCCAAGCTGCTCGTGGTCTCCCGCACGCTGCGGCTGCGCCGCGACCACCCGGAGCTGTTCACCGGCTACCGGCCGGCGCCGGCGCGCGGCCCGGCCGCCGCGCACGCGGTGGCCTTCGACCGGGGCGGCGCGATCGCGGTGGCGACCCGGCTGCCGCTGCGGCTGGCCCGCGCCGGCGGCTGGCGGGACACGGCCCTGTCACTTCCCGTTCACGGTGTGACAGACGTGTTCACCGGTCGGGTCTACAGTGGTGCTGAGCTGCTCCTGGATGATCTGCTGAGCACCTGTCCCGTCGCCCTCCTCGCACCCACCGACCCAGCGGAGGTCGCCGCATGACCGAATTCACGGTGTGGGCGCCCGAGGCCGCCCGGGTGCGGCTGCGCCGGCCCGGCGCCGCCGACCACGACATGCGTCCCGGGCGCGACGGCTGGTGGCGGGTCGAGGCGCCGGACGCCGGGCCGGGCACCGACTACGCGTTCCTGCTCGACGACGACGAGCAGGCGCTGCCCGACCCCCGGTCGGCCTGGCAGCCGGCCGGCGTGCACGGCCCCAGCCGGGTGTACGACCAGTCGGCGTTCGCCTGGACCGACCGCGCCTGGACCGGCCGGCAACTGCCCGGCAGTGTCCTCTACGAGCTGCACGTCGGCACGTTCACTCAGGAGGGCACGTTCGACGCCGCCGTCGCCAAGCTCGACCACCTGGTCGACCTCGGTGTCGACCTGGTCGAGCTGCTGCCGGTCAACGCGTTCAACGGCGAGCACAACTGGGGCTACGACGGGGTCTGCTGGTATGCGCCGCACGAGCCCTACGGCGGGCCGGACGGGCTGAAACGGTTCGTGGACGCCGCCCACGCCAAGGGCCTGGGGGTGATCCTCGACGTCGTCTACAACCATTTCGGGCCCTCCGGGGCCTACGCGCCACGGTTCGCGCCCTACCTCGCCGAGCAGAGCAACACCTGGGGCCGCACGGTCAACCTGGACGGCCCGCACTCCGACGGCGTGCGCCGCTACATCGTCGACAGCGTGCTCATGTGGCTGCGCGACTACCACATCGACGGGCTGCGGCTGGACGCCGTGCACGCGATGCCCGACGGCCGCGCCACCCACTGGCTGGCGGAGGTGGCCGCCGAGGTCGAGTCGCTGTCCACCGCCCTGGGTCGGCCGCTGTCGCTGATCGCCGAGTCCGACCTGAACGACCCGACGCTCATCACCCCGCGCGAGGCCGGCGGCTACGGCCTGCACGCCCAGTGGAACGACGACGCCCACCACGCGCTGCACACGCTGCTGACCGGCGAGCGGCAGGGCTACTACGCCGACTTCGGCTCGCTGGAATGCCTCACCGACGTGCTGACCGGCGCGTTCTTCCACGCCGGCACCTGGTCCAGCTTCCGCCACCGCAGCCACGGCCGCCCGGTCGACCGGCAGCGCACGCCCGGCCACCGGTTCGTCGCCTACCTCCAGAACCACGACCAGATCGGCAACCGGGCCACCGGCGACCGGATCTCCGCCACCCTCTCGGCCGGGATGCTGCGGGTCGGCGCCACGCTGCTGATGACCGCGCCGTTCACCCCGATGCTGTTCATGGGGGAGGAGTGGGCCGCGACCACGCCGTGGCAGTTCTTCACCAGCCACCCCGAGCCGGAGCTGGCGGTCGCGGTGGCCACCGGCCGCCGGCGTGAGTTCGCCGCGCACGGGTGGGCCACCGACGACGTGCCCGACCCGCAGGACCCGCAGACGTTCGCGCGGTCCCGGCTCGACTGGGCCGAGCTGGACAAACCCGAACACCGCGAGATGTACGAGTTCCACCGGCGGCTGATCGCGCTGCGCAAGTCCCGACCCGACCTGTCCGACCCCCGGCTGCACCGGGTCGAGGTGCGCCACGGCGACCAGTTCCTGGTGATGCGGCGCGGCGACACGCTCGTGGTGGCCAACCTGGCCGACCGGCCGCAACGGGTCAACCTGCCCGGGGTGGTGCGCCGGGTGCTGCTCGCCACCTCCGAGGGGGTCACGGTGATGCGCGACGGCCTCCAACTGCCGGCCGAGAGCGCGGCGATCGTCTCACTCTGACCGAGCCCGCCGGGTTGACGTTGACGTAGGTGTCAACGTTCTAGCCTCACCCCGTGCGTGAAGGAATGAGCGAGATGCGCGTCGGCGAACTGGCTCGCAGGTGCGGCGTCAGCGCCCGCGCCGTGCGCTACTACGAACAGCGGGGCCTCATCGCCGCGCGTCGTGCCGTCAACGGCTATCGGGAGTACGACGAGTCGATGGCGGTCCCCCTCGACCGGCGGATCGCCGCCTTGCAGGAGTTGCGGAGGCGGCTCGTCCGACAGGTCGAGGCGACCCGGACGGCGATGGCGGACGGCGGTGCGGGGTCATGAGATTCGGGCTCTCCCTCGAACCGCAGTCGTGGCCGCGCGCCGCCGGCGCCGCCATGCTCAGCGTGGCGCGTGACGCCGAACGGATCGGCCTGGACCACGTGCTCATGGCCAACCACGTCCTGGCGAACCCGAACGGCGCCGGCTTCGATCCGGTGGTGCTGCTGGCGGCGGTCGCCGGCGCGACGACCCGGATCGGCATCGCGACGAGCGTGCTGGTCCTGCCGTACTACCAGCCCGTCGTGCTGGCCAGCCAACTCGCGACGCTTGACGTCCTGTCGGCGGGTCGGCTGGCGGTGGCTGTCGGCACCGGGTGGAACCCACGGGAGTTCGACGCGCTGGGGGTGCCGATCCGGCTGCGGGGCCGGCGGACCGACGAGAGCCTTGAGATCATGAAGGCACTCTGGTCCGGTGCCTCCACGGAGCTGGACGACAGGTTCGCCGCTCTCCGTGACGTGACCCTTGGCGTCTCGCCGTACCGACCCGGCGGCCCCCGGGTCTGGGTCGGCGGACACAGCGACGCGGCCCTGCGGCGTGCGGTGCGGTTCGGCGACGGCTGGCACGGCTCCGGAATCAGCCACGACGAGGCGCGTGGGGTCCGGCGCCGGATCGAGGAAGTGGCGGCCGGCGCGGGTCGTGACCCGGCGACGATCGAGATCAGCACGGTCGGGTTCCTGGTGCCACCCGGAATGCCGGCGGTCCGGCCCGCGCCGGGCCGGCTGCTCGGCGGACCCGACGCCACCGCCGACGCCATCGTCGACGACCTGTGCGAACTGGCCGAGGCCGGCGTGTCGATGTGCTCGCTGTGGATTCCCGTCGACGGTCGCCTGATGGGCGAGGTGTCGGAGTGGCTGGCCCACGAGGTTCTGCCCCGGGTGGGCGCCACGGCCGGTCCGGCCCTACCGTCGGCTGGTCCGCCAGCAACGGGAGGGCGTGCCCGTCAGTGACGGCGCGGCTCGGGCCAGAAACCGTGCGAGCGCGGCGAGTTCACGGGGCACCGGGCGGGCAGCCCCGCGGATAGGGTTGGCCGATGCCGCCATCGAAGACTCCGCTGTACGTGGTCGCGGACGTCCACGGGCACCGGTCCGAGCTGCGCAGCGCGCTCCGCGACGAAGGGCTCGTCGACCGTGCCGGGCAGTGGTCCGCGGGGCCGGCCCGACTGTGGTTCCTGGGCGACTACGTCGATCGCGGCCCGGACGGCATCGGCGTGATCGACGACGTGCGGCGGCTGATCGCCGCCGCCGCAACGGCCGGCGGCGAGGTTCGGGCGCTGTTGGGCAACCACGAGGCGCAACTGCTCGCCGCGCACCGGTTCGGCGCCGCGCCGGTCAGCGGCTGGGACCAGCCCGGAGGTTTCCGGGGTGGCTGGGCGCGGTTCGGCGGACGCGAGGACGACCTCGCCAGGCTTACCCCGCAGCACGTCGACTGGATCATGAGCCTGCCCGCCGTCGCGGTCGTCGACGGCTACGTGCTCGTCCACTCCGACACCGCGCGCTACCTGGAGTTCGGGTCGGACGTCGAGGCCATCAACGCGGCCGTGGCGGTGTCCATGACCTCCTCCGACAGCGCAGAGTGGCGGGAGTTCTGCGGGCGGATGAGCGATCGGGGCGCGTTTCGTGGGGCCGAGCCGGCGCGGCCGGACGACGCGGTGTCGGCGATGCTGCGCGCGCTCGGCGGCGACGTGCTCGTGCACGGGCACAGCACGCTCACCAAGCATTTCGGGGTGGCGCCGTCGGATGTCCGGGAGGCGCTGCGCTATGCCGACGGTCGGGTCGTCGCCATCGACGGCGGGGTGTTCGAGGGAGGCCGCATCCTGCTCACCCGGCTCGCCTGACGCCCACCCGCGAACCGCGTGAGGTCCGGCGGTTTCTGCGCGCTCCGCGCGAGTCCGACCGTGCGGCGACGAATCCCTGAGGGTGGTCAATCGTCCGCGGAGTTCTCCCGCTGCCGCGGTGGGGCACCGTCGGCGAGGTAGGCCAGGGTGTGCCGAGTGCGGGCGGTCCTGGCCGCTGCGACTCGGGGAGCGACGTTGGTGGGCAGGCGCTGCTCGGCCTCGTCGGGAGAAACGAAGGCGACATCTTCCAACTCCTGGCTGGCAAGGGTGATGTCGTCCGTGCCGGTTATGTCACCGCAGTCGAAGGTGAAGCTGATGATCGCTCGTGGCCGGCTTCCGCTGGGAGGTGCCCAGTCCAGGACGAGCAGATCGCCCACGAGGACAGAGAGGCCCAGCTCTTCCCGCACCTCGCGTGCGCATGCGTGGTGCGGATACTCGCCCTCCTCCACGTAGCCCCCCGGGAAGACCCAGTGGTCGCGGTAGGTGGGCTTGACGAGGAGAATTCTGCCCACAGGATCGGTGATGAGGGCGGCTGCGGCGGCGTGAAATGCGGGCAGAGTCGCGTACCAGGTGGCGGGGTCCGTCCAGGTCACGCCAATGACCGTAGCGGAGGTGTCTCGATGTGACGGGGCGCTAGTTGGGCGAGGAAGCCCTCAGAGTCAGTAGAAGCTGTGTGACTTCGTGGCTTGCCCGGTGCTGGCTGAGCGCATGCGTGAGTTCACTGACGCGACGCGCGACACGTGCCGACTGAACGCCTTGGGCGTGCTGGGCCAGTTCTCGGCCCCAGTCGCAGGCCGCGTCCAGATCTCCTGCGCGGGCATGGGTGGTGGCGATGAGCGCGGCGTGCAGGGCGCGGGTGCGAGCGTTTGGCGCGGCGAGGGCTATCGCGTCCGGGGCATGCCGCAACGCCTGGCGATAGAGGCGGAGGTCGCTCAGGCACCGGAGCGCGGTGCCGGCGAAATGGGCCGGGGTGAAGTAACCGACCCAACGAGGCTCCCCCGCTGAGCCCGAGCGATCGATGGCGCGTGCAGCCTTGGCGAGCGCGTTCTGACACGCACGCTTCTCTCCCGACCCGCCGTAAGCGCTCGCAGCGGTGCTGTAGAGCCGGGCACGGACGGAGGCAGGGGCGCGGCCTGCGCCATCGATTGCCGCCTCGGCGAGCCGGGCCGCGTCCCGTGCGTGTCCGAGATAAACGGCCTGAGTGGCGAGGTTGGCCAGCAGGTGGGCACCGAACAGCCGATCGTTGGTGGTCTTGGCGAGCCGTAGAGCGAGGGTCAGATGGTGCTGGGCAACGCCGTGATCGCCCGCGTCGTAACACATGAATGCGAGTTGCCCGGAGAGCGTCGCCACTGCACGCATGAAGTCGCGACCGACTGCGTCGGTGTACGTACCGCGCAACATAGGGGTGACCTGGCGCACGAGAAGATCGGCCATGAGCGCTCGGGCATGGCCGGAGCCGCCGCCGTTACGGCGGTCGAGATCGAGAAAGTGGTCGGCAAGAACGTGCAGCATCTGGATATCGGCCGCGGTGACCGGCTGTTGGCCGGTGCCGACGACGATTTCGTCCGGCAGGTCGTATCGCCAGGCGAGCGCCGCTTGGAGAGCGGCACCACCTTCGAAGCCTTCGCCGGATGGGGATTCGGATCGAATGGCGAGGACTGCCTACAGCCGTTGGACGGAATCGATCGCGGATTCAGCGGACGTGGGGTACGTGGTGCTCACGGCGAGAGAGGCGTCGTTGAATCCCAACTCCGTCAAGGCCACGGGACGGCCGACCTTCCGGGCGATCACGCTGGCCATGGTCACTTGGACGTGGTCGGCGGGACGTCGGCCACGCAACCACCAGTAGACGCTCGCGGCGTCGTAACGCCAGGCACCGTACCGGCTGCCGGCGTGATTGAGTTGGCGCGCGAAGGCTGCGTGAGCATGGCCGTAGTTCGCGGCATGCAGCAGCCTGTCGAGTGCTGCATTGGTGACAGGCCGCGCCATGGTTTCTACCTCCGGATATCGAACCAATGCCGTTAGCGGCAAGCCTATGAGATGGCACCGTCATCGTTGGTCCTGCGCAACCCTGCGCAACCTTGTGGTCGGGCAGGCAATGCCGCACCTGTGCCACCGGCTGTTCTGGCTTTCCGTAGGCGACTTCGCTGGGGTCGGATGCGATGGCGACCCATTCGTGTGAGGTCTCCGTCGCCTGTCGACGGAGGTGAGTATGCGGGATCGGGTCGATGAACCGGCGAGCCGGGGCGAGCAGATTGAGGCGGCCGAGCGGGAGGCGGCGCGGCGGCGGCTGCTGGAACAGGCCGAGGCGGAGCGCGTACCCGTCGACGACACCACGCGGGCGGTGCCGGACCGGCGGTGGCGGCGTGGCCGGTGAACCGATCGGCAGGCGGGTCGCCCGGTGGCGGGTGCGCCGCCGGTTGACCCAGCAGATGCTTGCCGACCGGCTGGGCAGGTCGAAGAGCTGGGTGGACAAGGTGGAGCGGGGAATACGTCGGCTGGACCGGTACTCGATGATCCGGCAGATCGCCGACGTGCTGCGGGTCGAGCCGTCGGTCCTGCTCGGCGAGGCCGCCCCTCCGTCGGCGGGTGCGTCGGTCGGGGTGGACGGGATCTGGGCGGCGCTCGCCCGCTACGACGTCGGCCGGCACGTGCTGACGCCCGCCGAGATGCGGCGGCAGGTGACGTACGCGTGGCTCACCTACCAGCACGCCCACTACGCGCAGGCGGTGCTCCTGCTGCCGGGGTTGCTCGACGCCGCGCGGGGTCTACGTGGCGCCGGGCCGGAGCTGCTGGTGCAGGCGTATCGGGCCGCCTCATCGGTGCTGGTCAAGTTGGGGGAGGCGGACCTGGGCTGGCTGGCCGCCGACCGGGCGGTGGCCGGGGCGGGCGGCGATCCGGTGCTGGTGGCGACCGCCGTCGCGTCGGTGGGGGAGGCGCTGCGGGCGCTCGGCCGGGATCGGCTGGCGCTCGCCGTGACGGTCTCCGCCGTGTCGGTGGATGGGACGTGCGGACCGGTGCTGATCCAGGCCGCGCTCGCCGCCGCCGGTTGTGGCGAGTCCCGTCGCGCGGGCGAGTTGCTGGATCGGGCCGCCGAGGTGGCCGCGCGGCGAACGTTCGGGGACGAGTCGCAGCGGGCGGGCTTCGGGTCGATGGCCGTCGAGCTGGCGCGGGTGGTGGCGGCGGCACAGGCGGGCGAGGTGGAGGAGGCGGTGTACCGACATGAGCGGATGCTCCGACGGGAGGCGTGGCGGCGGCTGCCGGCCGAACTTCGGGCCGCCTACCTGCTGGATGCCGCGCGGGCGTACCTCCAGGCGGGTGACCTGCGCGGGGCCGGCCGGGCGGTGGTGGAGGCGGACGGGATCGCGCCGGCCGAGATTCGGCTACGGCCGGTGGCGCGTACCGTCGTCGCCGAGATCGCCCGCGCCCCCCGACGTGGCCCACCCACCCCCACCCCCAACCCCGCTCCCCGGCGCCGATCATGAAGTTGGCGGCAACGGCGGAGATCAACATCGCCGTCAACTTCATGATCACGGCATTGAGGGTGTGGGCCGGGGGCGATGAGTTTGTGGGGTTGGGGTGGTCTTTGGGGGGACGGCTCGAATATCTGGAGGGTGCATGTCCGAGGAACTGTGGGGGTTCGCGCACGCTGAGCGGGCCGCCCTCGCCGACGACCTGGCCGGACTCGACGCGGCCCAGTGGGCGCGGCGCTCGCTGTGCGGCCGGTGGACGGTGGAGGACGTGGTCGCGCACCTGACGGCGGCGGCGAGCCTCGGCCGGGCCCGCTGGCTCGCAAGCGTGCTGGGCGCACGGTTCGACTTCGACAGGCACAACGACCGCCGCCTGGCCGAGCACCGGGGCGCCGACCCGGGGGAGACCCTGGCCCGGTTCCGCCGGATCGTGCGCAGCACCACGTCGACGTTCGGCCCGACCGAGGCGTGGCTCGGTGAGGTGGTCGTGCACGCGCAGGACATCCGGCGGCCACTCGGCCTCGACCGTACGCCGCCGGTCGAGGCCGTCACGCCTGTCGCCCGCCTCTTCGCGGCGCGGGACTTCACGGTGGCCGGGCGCACCGCCGTGGCGGGACTGCGGGTGGAGGCGACCGACGGGCCGTTCCACGCCGGGACCGGCCCGCTTGTCAGCGGCACCACGCTGGCGTTGACCATGGCGATGGCCGGGCGGGCCGCGTACTGCGACGACCTCACCGGGCCCGGCGTGTCCATCCTGCGGGAGCGCTGCGCGCCGGCTTGACCGTGCCGTCGGGGTCCGTTGACGCGCGGGACCGCATACTGAGTATGCTCGCCGTCATGCCGCCCGCACGTCGCGTCCTGGCGCTCGTCGCCCCCGTCGCCGGTTTCCTGCTCGGCTTCCTCGACTTCGTCTGGATCACGCGGGTGCCGTACCCGTTCGCCGAACTCGGCAACTCCACCGCCACCTGGGCGGTCGCCGCGTTCGCGCTCGGCTTGTGGGTCCGGGCGGGCGCGCTGCGGGCGGCCGTGGCGGGCGTGGTCCTGCTGGTCGTCGCCGTGCCCAGCTACTACCTGGCCGCGACGCTCCTCCAGGGCGACGACCTGGCCGTGATCTGGGCGCCCAGTTCGCTTGTCTGGATGGCGTTCGGCGTGCTCGCGGGCGTGGTGTTCGGCGTCGCCGGCGTCTGGGCGCGGTCAACCGGGTGGCGGCGGGTGGTGGCGATCGCGTTGCCGGCGGCGGTGTTCGTCGAGGAGGCGCTGCGCTTCGCCGACCGGGCCCGCACCGGCTACTACCCCGGGGCGTGGTGGAACGTCGCCATCGACCTTGGGCTCGCCGCGCTGCTGCTGGTGCTGGTCGGCCGCTCCGCCCGGGTGCGGGTGCAGGCGGCGGCGGTGGCGCTCCCGCTTGCCGCCCTGGGCGTTGTGGTGTTCGGCGCTGTCGGCGGTTGACCCTCCGCGGTGCGGGTGATATGCCGGTTATTTCGGATACGGAAGGGCGGCCCGCTCAGGGAATCGGCCACTCGTGCACCGGGCGGTTGCTGTGCATCAGATCGACGTAGTGGTGGACCACCTCGCGCAGCGCGGCCGGCCGGTCCAGGTGGTCGGCGGATTCCAACCGGTGCAGCGTCTCCACCTGCCAGGTCGCGCCGTTGCGGCCGGTCAGGCAGCGCTGCTCGATGACGCCGAGCAGCCGGTCCCGCTCGGCCGGGTCCACGCCCCACCGGTCCAGCCCCTGATGGGCCATCGGCAGCAACCGGCGCAGCACCAGCTCGGTCACCGGCAGGTAGCCCAACCCGGGCCAGAACACCTGGGCGTCGATGCCGTGCCTGGCGCACACGTTGAAGTTCTCCTCGGCGGCGCTGAACGACATCTGCGACCACAGCGGACGGTCCGACTCGGCGAGCGCCCGGACCAGGCCGAAATAGAACGCGCCGTTCGCCACCGTGTCCAGCACGGTCGGACCCGCCGGCAGCACCCGGTTCTCCACCCGCAGGTGCGGCCGGCCGCGCAGCACGTCGTAGACCGGCCGGTTCCAGCGGTAGATGGTGCCGTTGTGCAGGCGCAACTCAGCGAGCTTCGGCACGCCGCCGCTCGCGAGCGTCGCCGCCGGATCCTCCGGGTCGCACACCGGCAGCAGCGCCGGGAAGTAGCGGACGTTCTCCTCGAAGAGGTCGAACACCGACGTGATCCAGCGCTCCCCGAACCACACCCGCGGGCGTACCCCCTGGGCCTTGATCTCCTCCGCCCGGGTGTCGGTGGCCTGCTGGAACAGCGGCACGCGGGTCTCCCGCCACAGCTCCCGGCCGAAGAACAGCGGCGCGTTCGCGCCGAGCGCCACCTGGATCCCGGCGACCGCCTGGGCCGCGTTCCAGTAGTCGGCGAACTGCGGCGGGGAGACCTGGAGGTGGAACTGGGTGCTGGTGCAGGCGGCCTCCGGCGTGATCGAGTCGGCGGTGGTCGCCAGCCGCTCCACCCCGCTGATCGAGATCGGCAGATCCTCACCACGGGCGGCGAGGATCTGCTCGTTGAGCAGCGCGTACCGGGGGTTGGTGGAGAGCGTGGCGGCGGTCAGGTGCTCCGGGCGCAACGTCGGCAGGATGCCGATCATCACCATGTGCGCGCCCACCGTACGGGCCTTGGCCTCGGCCGCGTTCAGACTGGCCCGGACGTGCTCCTCGAACTGGGCCGTGCCGGTGCCGGCCAGCCGGCGCGGCGCGACGTTGATCTCCACGTTGAACCGGCCCAGCTCGGTCTGGAACGCCTCGTCGGCGATCGCCTCAAGCGCGTCGGCGTTGCGCATGGCCGGGTCGAAACTGTCGTCGACCAGGTTCAGCTCGATCTCCAGGCCGGTCATCGGCCGCTCCACGTCGAACCGGGACTCCCGCAGCATCTCGGCGAAGACGTCCAGGCACCGCCGTACCTTCTCCCGGTAGCGGACCCGATCCTCCCGGCTGAAGGTGCGTACGCCGACGTCCTCGCCCATGGTCACCGCCCTGTCACCGTTGGTTCCCCCAACCTCGCACGGAGCGGCCGGCCGGGAAAAGGTCCGAAGGACCTTTCCTGTACCCCGTCCCACCCCAGCCAACGCCTGCGGCGTAAGGAGGGGCCCCCGCTTAACGCCTCCGGCATAGGCGGGGCCCCCTTTTAACACCTGGCCGGCGACCGGCCGGCTACCATGGCCGCCGACGGCGTACGGGGAGTGGTTGATGCGCGACGGGTGGATTCGGGCGTTCGTGGCGGCGGCGATCGCCGAGGCATGCTCCTGGGCGGCGCTGCTTGCCGGCATGGCGGTCAAGTACGGCCCGCCGCGCAACGAGATCGGCGTGCAGGTGTTCGGCCCGATCCACGGCGCGCTCTTCGTGGCGTACGGGCTGCTGGTCCTCGTGGTGGCGCGGCGGTGCCGGTGGTCGCTGGCGCAGACCGGGCTGGCGTTGGTAAGCGCGGTGCCGCCGTTCGCCACGGTGGTCTTCGAGCGCTGGGCCCGCCGCCGCGGCCTGCTCGCCACCCCCGTAGCCGCCCCCGCCGAGCGCGCGCTCACCGGCGTCGGTGGTTGTTAAGCGGGGGCCCCGCCTCTACCGAAAGCGTTAAAAGGGGGCCCCGCCTTTCACGTCAACGCGGAGCAGGCGGCGACGGCGAGCAGCAGGACGGCGCCCAGCATCGCCTGGAGCAGCAGCGCCGGGCCCAGGTGCGACCAGAGGGTCGCGGTGCGCGGGGTGAGCAACTGCCCGGTGGTCAGGTTCACGATCCGCTCGATCCGGGGCGGCAGGTCCGGGTCGCGCTGCGCCCGCAGCGTGAGCTGGACGTGGTCGCCCGGGTGCAGGGCGCTCTGCGGCAGGTGGCCGTGCAGCTCCACCTCGACCAGCCGGTCGACGGTGTCGCGCACCCGCACCGGGGTCACCAGGAACTCGGGCCCCTTCTTCAACTCCTTGAAGCTGCGCTTCGCGCCCCCGCCGCCGCTGCTGAGCAACGCGCGGACCACCCGCAGCAGCAGCCCCACCACACCGGCGGCGGTCAGCACCGCGACCAGCACGGGCTGGCCCACGCGTACCTCCCGGGCGTAGCCCTCCATCAGCCGGACCAGGCGCCCGGTGACGATGCGTTCCGTCGGACGGGCGACGCGCCGGGCCTGTAGCTCCGTGTCCATGTTCACCACCGAGAGTTCCGTTCCGTGCACAGATGGTATCGATCCTTCGGGTTGAACGACGTGAATGAACGGCGGTCACGCCCCGGCGCGCGGAAGGTGACATCGGCCGGGGCGCGGGTATGCGTGCGGCCGAGCTGGAAAGGGGTCGAGCATGCAGCTGTCCTTCCTGCGCCCGCTCTACGACCGTCCCGGGCCCTGGTGCTCGGTCTACCTGGACGCCTCCCGTGACACCCACGACTCCCGACCGCAGGTCGACCTGCGTTGGCGGGCACTGAAGGGTGACCTGCTGGCCCAGGGCGCCGACCAGGTCACCGTGGAGGCGGTGGAGGAGGTGGTCCGCCGGCACGAGCCGATGCCCGGCGACTACGGCATCGCGGTCTTCGCCAGCCGGGGCCGGGTGGTGCTGACCGAGTACCTCTCCGCGCCGCCGCTGCGTGACCTGGGCACCTGGGCGGCGCTGCCGCACACCATGCCGCTCGTCGCCCAGCGCGGTGAGCAGGTGGCCTGGGTGCGGGTGCTTGCCGACCGGGCCGGCGCGGACGCGATGGCGGTCAGCGCCGGCGGGGTGCCCCGGCGGGCCACGGTGAAGGGCCGGCAGAGCCGCCGGCTGCGCCGGGTGCAGCCTGGCGGCTGGTCCCAGTCGCGCTACCAGCGCGCCGCCATGGAGGCGTGGCACCAGAACGCCGGCGACGCCGCCGCGGCCACCGCCGACCTGGCCGAGCGGGTCGGCGCCGACGTGGTCGTGGTGGCCGGCGACATCCGGGCCACCGGCATGATCGCCGCCCAGTTGCCGGAACGCTGGCAGGACGTGCTGGTCCGCACCGACGCCGGCTCCCGGGCCGGCGGCGCGGAGGACACCCTGATGGACGACCTCACCGTGCAGACCGTGGCCGAGGTCGCCGACCGGCGCGTCGCCGCCGCGCTGGACCGGTTCGGCGTGCAGGAGGACGTCGGCGCCGGGCTCGACGCGGTGGTCGCCGCGCTGCAACGCAACCAGGTCGACACCATGCTGCTCGTCGACGCCCCGTCCGCCGACGGCGAGCTGTGGGTCGGCCCCGAGCCGACCGAGATCGCCACCGACCGGACGCAACTGGCGGACATGTCGGTGGCCGACCCCCAGCGGGTACGCGCCGACGCGGCGCTGCTGCGCGCGCTGATCGGCACCGACGCGGACCTGACCGTGCTCGCGCCGGAGGAGGCGCCGGAGCTGACCGACGGGGTGGGCGCGGTGCTGCGCTACGTCGACGCCGGCACCCCGGGGCGGGACGATGGCTGACCGTACCGTCGCCGACCTGGTGGTCGAGCGGCTGCGGGCCTGGCGGGTGCCGCGGGCCTTCGGCTACCCCGGCGCGGCGCTCGCCCCGCTTGTGTCCGCGCTCGTCGACGCGGGCGGCGATCCGGCGTTCGTGCCGGCCCGGCACGAGGAGACCGCCGCCTTCATGGCCACCGGGCACGCCAAGTTCACCGGCGGCGTCGGGGTGTGCCTGGCCACGCAGGGTCCCAGCGCGGTGCACCTGCTCAACGGCCTCTACGACGCCAAGCTGGACAGCAAGCCGGTGGTGGCGATCATCGGCGAGGACATCGACGGGCCGCTCGGCGGGGCGCACGAGGAGATCGGGCTGAGCCGGCTCTTCGGCGACGTGTGCAACCAGTTCCTCCGCTACGGTCGCCGCCCGGACCAGGTGCCGGCGCTGCTGGACCAGGCGTTCCGCACCGCGGTGGCGACCCGCAGCCCGACCTGTGTGGTGCTGCCGCGGGCGTTGCAGGTGATGCCCGTGCCCGACCTGCTGCCGCAGACCGCGGGCGTGGTCACCGCCACGCCCGGCGAGCCGCTGGCCCGGGTGCTGCCGCACGACGCCGACCTGGACGCCGCCGCCTCGTTGCTCGGCGGCGGACAGCGGGTGGCCATGCTTGTCGGGCAGGGCGCGCACGGCGCGGCCGGGGAGATCGTGGCGCTCGCCGACCGGCTCGGCGCGGGCGTCGCCACGTCGCTGCTCGGCAAGCCGGTGCTTGACGAGCGGCTGCCGTTCCACACCGGCGTGCTCGGCGAGGTCGGCACCCCGGCCGCCGCGCAGCTCATGGGCGGCTGCGACACCCTGCTGCTGGTCGGCACCAACGACCCCTGGACGGACTGGTTCCCGATGCCGGGGCAGGTGCGCACCATCCAGATCGACGTCGACGGCCGGCGGATCGGCGCCCGCTACCCGGTGGACGTGCCGCTTGTCGGCGACGCCGCCGAGACGCTGCGGGCGCTGCTGGCCCGGGTGCCGGACCGGCCCAACGCCAGGTGGCGCCGCGTGGTGGAGGACGCGGTGGACAGGTGGCGGACCGTCGCCGCCGACCGCGTCGCCGCGCCGGCCGAGCCACTCAACCCGCAACTGGTGCTCCGCGAGTTGTCCGCCCGGCTGCCCGCGCGCGCCGCGGTCGCCGTCGACATCGGCTCGGTCGTCTACTGGTACGCCCGGCACCTGGAGCTGCCGCCCGGCGTGCAGGCCCGGCTCTGCGGCACGCTCGGCTCGATGGGCTGCGCCCTGCCGTACGCGGTGGCCGCCAAGCTGGCCGAGCCGGACCAGCCGGTGCTCGCGCTGCTCGGCGACGGGGCGATGCAGCTCAACGGCCTGACCGAGCTGATCACCGTGGCGCACCACTGGACCAGGTGGCCCGATCCCCGGCTGGTCGTGCTGGTGCTGAACAACCGGGACCAGTCCGGCGTGGGCGACGGGCGCCCGCCCGGCCTGCCTGTCGACCGGCGGCCCGATGTGCCGTACGCCGGGTGGGCCCGGCTGCTCGGGCTGCACGGCGTCCGGGTGGACCGGCCGGACCTCATCGGCGCGGCCTGGGACGAGGCGCTCGCGGCCGACCGGCCCAGCGTGCTGGAGGCGGTGGTGGATCCGACCGTGCCGCTTGAGGTGCCCGAGCCGGCCCTGGCCGACCTGCGCGGCCTGATGGTCGACGGGGAGGCGGCCCGCCGGGTGCGGGAGCGGGTGAGTCAGACCGAGGCCATCGCGGCGGAGGACCTCGTCTAGCCGGACCCGGACGGGGCACTGCGACCAGGCGTCCGTCCCGGGGGTCCCGATTTGTCCACCACCGATCGCCGCTTCGCCACCCACGTGCTGTCCGCCTGGTCCGCCGGCGGGTCCTCGCTGCGCCCGCCCGAGCGCATCCTCGCCGCCTGAGGTGTTAAGCGGGGCCCCTTCCTCTACCGAGAGCGTTAAGCGGGGGCCCCTCCTTAACTGCGCGCACCGGCACAGCGGCCCGTCCCGCCCCGACCCGAACCCGCACCGCCGTGCCGTTGCGCCCGCGACGGCGGTTCAGCGGCGCGACAACACCCGACCAGGCATTGGTCCGCGCCGTGGGGAGATGCCCCGTTTAGACCCCAGAGGGACGGGAAGCCGGGCCGCGTGGTGAGCGAACGAGGCAAGCGAGCGCCGGCGGTCGACGCCGGACTGCCCGGCGAACGGGTGGTGACGGCGGGCAGCGCCGCCCGGATCCTGGTCGCCGCGACCGCCCGGGCGCTGCGCGGTGACGACTGCGGAGACCTCGGCCACCCGGGCCCGTTGGCCCGCCTCGCCGGTACGCCCGAGCCGGTGCGCCGCGCCGCCACCGCCCGCGCCGCCGGCCGGGCCGCGCTCACCGCCGCCCAGGTCGCCCGCGTCGACGCCGAGCGGGTGGCCGAATGGTTCGTCGGCCAGTATCCGGAGCGCCACTGGCCCGGAGCGGTGCTCGGCTCTCCGCACGGCGCGGCGGCCCACCTCGCGGTGGCGCTCGGCATGCCCTGGCTGCCCGCGGCCTTCGAACTCACCGCGCAGTGGGGCCGGGGCGCGGTGGACCGCCCGGACGCCGCGCTCGACCACGGGGCGGCGCTCGCCGGCCGGCTGCTCGCCGGCAACCCCCGGGTGCACGTACGGCAGGTGCACTGCCCGGCCAGCCGGGGCGTGGCGGCAGGCGCCACGGTGACCCTCGCGGCGCGCTGGCGGGCTCTGCCCGGGGCGTACGCGCGGTTCCTGGCCGACCGGCTGGAGCCGGCGGCGCCGGTGCTGCTGCTGCACGACGCGCGCACGTGGCCGGTGCGGGACGACGGCGCCGGGCACAGCTTCCAGGCCGGCTGCCCGGCCAGCGGCCTCGACCCGGTCGACTTCCACCCGGACGCCCGCGCGCTGCGCCACGTGCTGCGCGCGGCCGGCGGCGACGAGACGCGCTGGACGTCGCCCGAGGTCACGGTGTCGGCGGCGTTCGCCGAGCACGGCGTGGAGTCCGGTTTCGAGCACGGCGCGCGGGAGTGGGGTGACGAGCACGGGCATCCCCTGCACCGGGTGGTCGTCCCGCAGCCGGACGCGCTGAGCGCGGCCACCGCCGACCTCTACCGGCGTTGGCTGCGCCGGGCCGGCAAAACCGGAAACCGGCTGGTGGTGGAGTGCGGCCGGCTACTCGACCCGGGGCAGGTGCTTCGCGCCGGCCTGGTGCCCTACTGGTGCGAGAACGCCACCCGCCGCCGGGTGGAGGGGGCCGAGTGGTGGCTGGCCGGCAGCGAGCCGTTCAGTTCGGTGGACGTGCTGCCCGAACCGCCCGGGCTGCGCTCGCCGGCGCTCGCCGGCCTGCCCCAGTGGCTGGCCGTGGCCGGATTCGGGCGCCGGCGGCGGGCGCTGGACCGGGGCGCGGCACGCGGTTACCCGGTCACCTCGGTACCGACCCGACGTGTCACGGAGGTGTTGCGCAACCAGCCCTGCGACCTGCCCGTACCGCCCCCGCTGCGGATGGCCGAGGCGCTGGCCGCGCTCCGCGACGCGGGCGCCCACCAGGGGCTGCTGGTCTGCTGACCCGGACGGCCGGGCAACCTGGCGAAACATCCTCGCGATCCGCCGGACCGTGATTGAGTACCTACGGAGCGGGAAGACCGCTCGCCGCGAAACGGCCCACGACGCCGCGCGGCGGGCAGCCACCGCTTCCGACGTATTCCGTCACGTAACCCAACTTCCTCACCCGGTGCGTGGTCCGACCACGCGCGTCACCGGTTCCGACCGGGCGGGGGACTTCGGCGAGGGAGGCGCGGATGTTCGGCCAGACCACCACACCCACCCCACCGACCACCGAGCGGGGACTGGAGGACCTGGACGCGGCGGCGCTCGCGTACGCGGCCCGGATCGCGGGCCTGCCACCCGAGCGGCGGCAGGAGGCGCGGGACGACCTGGTCCGCTTCGCGTTGCCGTTCGCCGGCCGGCTGGCCCGCCGCTACCGGGGCCGCGGGGAACCGCTTGAGGACCTGGAGCAGGTGGCCCGCCTCGGCCTGGTCAACGCCGTCGACAGGTACGACCCGGAGCGCGGCTCGTTCACCGCGTACGCGGCGATCACCATCGTCGGCGAGATCAAGCGGCACTTCCGCGACCGCACCTGGGGCGTGCACGTGCCGCGCCGGCTGCGCGACCTGATCCTCGAGGTGGGCCAGGCGACGGCGACGCTCACCAGCGAGCTGTCCCGGGCCCCCTCGGTCGCCGAGCTGGCCGCGCGGCTGGAGACACCGGAGGAGGAGATCCTCGCCGCGCTGGAGTCGGCCGCCGGCTACAGCCCGGCCTCGCTGAACGCGCCGGTGGGCGGGGAGAGCTCGGCCGAGTTCGGTGACCTGGTGGGCGAGTCCGACAACGCGCTGGAGTCCGTCGACGACCGGGTGACGATCAGCGGCCTGCTGCACCGGCTGCCGTGGCGGGAGCGGCGGATCCTCGCCATGCGCTTCTACGGCAACCAGACCCAAGCGGAGATCGCGGCCCGGTTCGGCATCTCGCAGATGCACGTCTCCCGCCTGCTGTCCCGGGCGCTGACCTGGCTGCGCCAGGCGATGCTCGCCGACGCGCCGCCGCCGTGGCAGAACGGCGCCGCCGAGACCGAGCCGGCCAAGGCCCGGATCTCGGTGAAGCAGAACGGCGACCGGGTGGTCGTCGAGGTCGGCGGGGAGGTCGACCGGGCCGGAGCGGACCAGTTGCGCCGGGCGATGCTGGAGGCGGTCACCGGCCAGCCCCGCGAGGTGGTGGTCGACCTGGTGGGCGCCGGCGGCTTCGACGCCGGCGGGATCGCCGCGCTGATGGCCGGCCGGGACGCCGCCGCCCGGACCGGGGTGCCGCTGCGGCTGACCCGGGTGCAGCCGGCGGTGCGCCGCTCGCTCACCGCAGCGGGCCTGCCGGCCGCCGACTGAGCGGTCCGCCGCGCTTCCGCCGCCTCGGCGTCGGTGTTAAGCGGGGCCCCCTCCTCTACCGGAGGCGTTAACCGGGGGCCCCTCCTTTCAGGTGTCGCCGTGTCCGCGCGGGTGGCGCCAGCGGTCGTTGGGTCGCTCCTCGGGCTCGTCGGTCTCCTCGAAGCTGGCGCGGCGCACCTCCTCCGGTTCCGGCACCTCCACCGGCCGGGCGCCGGACTGCGGCGCGGGCTGGTAGTCGACCGCCTCGCGGGCGCCGTGCGCGCCCTCGGCGGCCGGCGACTCCGGCTCCTGCGTGACGTGGTGGAACTCCTCGCTGAGGCGCTGCGGCGGCTTGGTGGTGCGTTGCGGCAGGTCGCGGCCGAGATCGGCGACGAGCGGGCCGTACTTGGCATCGAACGCCGGGCGCTCGGACCGGATCCGTGGCATCCGGTCGAAGTTGCGCAGCGGCGGCGGGCAGGTGGTGGCCCATTCCAGCGAGTTGCCGAAGCCCCAGGGGTCGTCCACGGTGACAAGCGCGCCGTAGCGCCACGACCGCCACACGTTGTAGATGAAGAACAGCGTGGACGCGCCGAGCACGAACGAGCCGATGCTGGAGATCTCGTTCAGCCCGGTGAAACCGTCGCTTGGCAGGTAGTCCGCGTACCGGCGGGGCATGCCCTCGGCGCCGAGCCAGTGCTGCACCAGGAAGGTGGCGTGGAAGCCGACGAACATGGTCCAGAAGTGCATCTTGCCCAGCCGCTCGTCGAGCAGCCGGCCGGTCATCTTCGGGAACCAGAAGTACACCCCGCCGAACGCCGCGAACACGATGGTGCCGAAGAGCACGTAGTGGAAGTGCGCGACCACGAAGTACGAGTCGGTGACGTGGAAGTCGACAGGCGGGCTGGCCAGCAGCACCCCGGTCAGGCCGCCGAGCAGGAACGTGACCAGGAAACCGACCGCGAACAGCATCGGCGTCTCGAACGTGAGCTGCCCCTTCCACATGGTGCCGATCCAGTTGAAGAACTTGACGCCGGTCGGCACCGCGATCAGATAGCTGAGGATGCTGAAGAACGGCAGCAGCACCTGGCCGGTGGCGAACATGTGGTGCGCCCAGACGGCCATCGACAGCACCGTGATGGCGAGCGTGGCAAGCACCAGCCCGGTGTAGCCGAAGATCGGCTTGCGGGAGAAGACCGGGATGATCTCGGTGATGATGCCGAAGAACGGCAGCGCCACGATGTAGACCTCGGGGTGCCCGAAGAACCAGAACAGGTGCTGCCACAGCATCGGCCCGCCGGTCGTCGGGTCGTAGACGTGCGAGTGCAGGATCCGGTCCGAGGCGAGCGCGAACAGCGCGGCGGCCAGCAGCGGGAACACGAAGATCACCAGGAGGCTGGTGAGCAGCAGGTTCCACGTGAAGATCGGCATCCGGAACAGTGTCATGCCGGGCGCGCGCAGGGTCAGGACCGTGGTGATCAGGTTGACCGCGCCGAGGATGGTGCCCAGCCCGGAGAGGGCCAGGCCGACCACCCACATGTTGGCGCCGACGCCCGGACTGTGCTGGGCGGTGCTCAACGGGGTGTAGGCCGTCCAGCCGAAGTCCGCCGCGCCCTGGGGGGTGACGAAGGCGGCCACCACCATCGTGCCGCCGAACAGGTAGAGCCAGTAGGCGAACGCGTTGAGCCGGGGGAACGCCACGTCCGGCGCCCCGATCTGCAACGGCACGATGTAGTTGCCGAACGCGAAGACCAGGGGGGTGGCGAACAGCAGCAGCATGATCGTGCCGTGCATGGTGAACATCTGGTTGTACTGCTCCGGCGAGAGGAACTGCATTCCGGGCCGCGCCAGCTCGGCCCGGAGCACAAGCGCCAGCACGCCGCCGACCAGGAAGAACAGGAACGACGTGCCCAGGTAGAGCAGGCCGATCAGCTTGGCGTCAGTGGTCCGCAGCAACCGCCACAGCGAGTTGCCCCTCGTCGCCTCCCGGACCGGGCCGGGATACCCCCCGAACCGGGCCGGCGCGAGGATCGCGGGCCCTGAGTCTCGTACCGGATCCGTGACTACCCGCTTGGGCATGGCATCTCACCCCGTGTGACGACAGACAGGACGGGCGCGCGTACCCGACCCCTCTGCCCATGAAACCAGGCGAGAGCGGAGAATTCGGTCAGTTCGCCGGGAGCATGGCCCAGACGACCTTGCCGGTGCCGACAGGCGTGCTGCCCCACCGCTGGGTCAGCTCCCGCACCAGCATCAATCCGCGGCCCCCCTCGGCCGCCAGGTCGTGGCCGGTCGCCGCCCGCGCGGCGGCCGGGCTGCCGTCCATCACCGCCACCCGCAGGTACGGCCGGCGCAGCGTGAGCGTGACCCGCATGGGCGTGCCGGCGTGCCGGACCACGTTGCCGACCAGTTCGCTGAGCACAAGCGAGGTCGGCCCGGCCAGCTCCGGCACGTTCCATCTGCCGCACGCCTCGGTGACCAGCTCCCGGGCCCGCCGGCAGGCCCCGGCGACCGGCTCGAACCGGGCCCGCAGCCGCGGCGACGCGGTCGTGCCGGCCAGCGCGGTCGCCTCGGTGCAGTCCCGGCGGACCGGCACCACCCGGCAGGCGATCGTCTCGTTCAACCGGGCCGCCGCCGACGGCGGGGCGGAGAGCACCAGCGGTACGGCCGGCCAGTCGGCGGCCCGCCGGCAGGCCGCGGCGAAGACGGACAACGCCAGCGGGTCGAGGACGTCGAGTCTCTCCAGGTCGACCACGAGCGCGTCCGGCTGCGCGGAGAGGCAGCGGTCCAGCACCTCGTGCACGGAACGCGTCGTGCCCAGGTCGAGCGCACCGGCCAGCCGCACGACCGTGACCGGGGACTCGTCGCGGACCTCGCACCTGATCCGGGTCGACATCGGGCCCTCGTTTCCAACTCGTCGGAGGACTACGGACGTACCCGCGCCCCGGACCACCGAAACAGGGCACCTCGGAGTCCTCCGCCGCAGGTCAGCAGCAGCGCCGGCCCGGCCGCGCGAGGGCGACCGGGCCGACGGCTGCGGTGCGCGGGATGCTCCTATGGATGTCAAGGGGTGGTGAGGGCGGTGTAGTCGGCGAGGAGGGCGGTGTGGACCTCGCGGATGATGTAGCGCTTGAGGCAGCGGATG
>NZ_JAXCFT010000029.1:0-47004 GCF_056150385.1 Micromonospora marincola
ATCCGCTGCCTCAAGCGCTACATCATCCGCGAGGTCCACACCGCCCTCCTCGCCGACTACACCGCCCTCACCACCCCTTGACATCCATAGGAGCATCCCCTCCCCCGGCTCACCGATCAAGGAGTCCGCGCCGAAGGCAGCGGACGGTAACGGGCCCCGGAGCATCGCTCCGGGGCCCGTTGGCGGTGCGGGTCAGGCGGCGGGGACCTCCGCCGTGGTCTGGATCCGGTCCAGCGCCGGCGCGGACACCGGCGACTTCTCGGTCAGGTACGCGGTGAGGGCGTCCAGGTCGATCTGGCCGGTCACCGCGTTGGTGCCGCCGGTCAGGACGCTGAAGCCGTCGCCGCCACCGGAGAGGAAGTTGTTCACCGTGACCCGGTAGGTCGCGGTGTCGGTCACCGGGGTGCCGTTGATGGTGAGGCTGCCCCGGACCACCCGGGAGCCGGCGCACGGCGTGGCGACCGGCGCGGTGGTGCCGTCGACGTCGACGACGTAGTGCACGCTCGACGACGCGTAGAGCACCCGGGCCACGGTGAACTGCTGCTCCAGCATGCAGTAGAGCTGCGCCCCGGTCAGATCAAGCGTCACCAGGTTGTTGGCGAACGGCTGGACGGTGAACGCCTCGGCGTAGGTGACCGGGCCGGCGTCGATGTCGGCGCGGACGCCGCCGGGGTTCATGAACGCGGCGACCGCGTTCTGCTCGTTGTCGGTGGCGGCGAGCTGGGAGTCGGCGATCAGGTTGCCCAGCGGCGACTCACCGGTCTGGTAGGTCGGCTTGCCGTTGGCGTCGACCCCGGTCTGGTACAGGTTCTCCTGGGTCTTGGTGATCGCTTCGGTGGTCTCGCCGACCACTCGGTCGGCCACCGGGCCGAGCGCGGTCTTGTACCTGTTGATCAGCTCGGTCGAGGCCGGGTCCTTGGCCACGTCGCGGGTGACCACGACGTTGTTCGCCGACGCGCTGACGACGTCCCGGGTACGCGGGTCGATCTTCAGGTTGATGTCGGTGACCAGGCGACCGAACGAGCTGGCGCTGGTGACCAGCTTGCCGTTGATGTTGCAGTTGTACGCGGCGTGGGTGTGCCCGCTGACGATCACGTCGATGGCCGGGTCCATCCGGTTGGCGATGTCGACGATCGGGCCGCTGAACCCGGTGCAGTCGTTGATGCCGCCGCCGTTCTGCACGCCGCCCTCGTGCAGCAGCACCACGATGCTCTTGACGCCGAGCAGTCGCAGGATCTTGGCGTACTTGTTGGCGGTGTCCGCCTCGTCGGTGAAGCGCAGCCCGGCGACGCCCTGCTGGCTGACGATGTTCGGGGTGCCCTCCAGGGTCATCCCGATGAAGCCGATCGGCACGCCCTTGACGATCTTGACGCCGAACGGCTGCATCAGCGGCAGCCCGGTGGACGTCTTGAACGCGTTCGCGGAGAGGTACTTGAACTTGGCGCCCTTGAACGGGGTGCCGTCGGCGCAGCCGTCCACCGGGTGGCAGCCGCCGCGCTGCATGCGCAGCAGCTCGGTGGCGCCCTCGTCGAACTCGTGGTTGCCGACGCTTGCGAACTCGAGCCCGGCGAGGTTCATCTCCTCGATTGTGGGCTCGTCGTGGAACGCGGCGGAGAGCAGCGGTGAGGCGCCGATCAGGTCGCCGGCGGCGACCGTGACCGTGCCCTTGCCCTGCTTCTGGGCCGCCGCACGCATGGCCTTCAGGTGGCTGGCCAGGTATTCCGCGCCACCGGCGGTCTGACCGTCGATGGTGCCGCTGGACCCGGTCGGGGGCTCCAGGTTGCCGTGGAAGTCGTTGATCGCGAGCAGTTGGACGTCGACCGGCTTCGAGTGGGCCTCGGCCTGGTCGGGGTGGACGGCGACCGCGGTGAACGCGGTCGCGGCGAGTGCGGCCAGGCCGACGGCGGCCCGGCGGCGCATCCCGGGGACGGACATGGAACTCCTCGTGAGATACCGGCGCGTGGTGGCCGGGCGATGGTTCGCCCGGTGGCCCTGATCCGTGCCGTGACAGGGGTCGATCGCGAGGGCGGCACTCGGGGGAACGCCGCTCTGCACGAGGTAGCTTCTCATCCACCGGGCCGCAGGTCGAGCCTAGGACGCCGGCTCCCAGGGACCAGGGAGCCGGCGTCGACGCTCATGTCACGCGGAAAACCTTGCCCTGGCAACCTTCCTCCCCGGAAAAACTCCCGCCGGGCCATCCATCGCGAACCGAACGGTCGATCGCGCCCGACGGTTCGGCATTCGCGGCGGTCTGTCCGAACTCGACCGTGCCACCGGAGGGTGGGTCGGAGATCGGGGCGGCAACAAGCGTACGGAGCGCCGCGCGGGTCCACCGCCCGGCGACGCCCGGCCGGCCCGCCAGGTAGTCGACGGTCCGCGCGACGCCCCAGCCGTGCGCCTCCCGCAACCCGCGCGCCAGCATGCCGAGATAGACCGGGGCCGGTCGGGTCCAGGGCACCTCCACCGCCCGGTGGCCGGCGGTGAAGGTGAGCATCGGCAGGCCGTCGCGGGCGCCGACCCGCAGCAGCGTCTCGTACCGTCCCGGACCGAGCGTGGCCCGGCCGGTCTCGACCGCCGCGAGAATCCCGGCCAGGTCCGCGCCGGGCGGCCGGTACATCTCCTGGGCGGCGATGTCGGCGAACTGCTCGACCGTCACCAGGTAGCCGCGGACCGCCGCACCGCCCGGCAGCTCCGGGTCGAAGAACGCCATGCCGCCGGTCCAGGCCCGGGACTCCCCGGCGAAGTAGACCCCGCCGGGGATCACCGCCGGGACCGTCCGCCGCGGCGGCCGGCAGTCCCGACACCCCGGGTACGCGCGCAGGCCGCCCGGTGGCCGCCCACCACGCAGATACCAGTCGAGCCGGGCCGCGTGCATGTTGGACCCGTACGCGGCGTACCAGAGCAGCGACACCGTGGTTAGAACCAGGAGGTCCGCCCAGCCGCGTGGCTGACCTGGACGGTGTGCGTGACGCAGTCGCCGTCGGTCACCAGGTGCAGCAGGAACGCGGTCGGCTCGGTGACCAGGCCGATCTCATCCTCGTCGGTCATGGTCAGGCTCGCCTGCACCCAGGTGCTGGGCGCGGTGGTCAGCACCGTGCCGGCGAACGCGCTCGTCACCGGCCGGTGCAGGTGGCCCGCGGCGACGCGTACGACATGGGGGTGCCGCCGGAGGACGACGGCGAGCGCGTCCGCGTCGGCGAGCCGGATCGCGTCGGCGGCCGGGATACCCACCGCGACCGGCGGATGGTGCAGGCACACGACGGCGGGCGCCTCCGGCCGGCCGGCGAGGACCCCGTCGAGCCAGTCGAGCTGCTCCTCGCCGAGCCGCCCACCGGAGCCGCCCGGGGTGAGCGAGTCGAGCACCACGAGCGTCGCGTCCGGATGGTCGACGTGGTAGTGCGCGGAGAACCCGCCGGCCAGGTGCGGCGTGCCACCGAACGTGTCGAGCAGCGACTCACGGTCGTCGTGGTTGCCGGTGGCCAGGTGGACCGGCAGCGGGAACCGCCCGACGATCTCGCGGAGGGCGAGGTATTCGTCCGGCCGGCCGTTGCCGGTCAGGTCGCCGGTGATCACCACGCACTCGGGCCGGGGGCGCAGCGCGAGCACCGAGGCGAGCGCCCGGTGCAGCCCGGCCGCCGGCTCGGCGGCGAGCGGGCCGGTGGTCACGTGCGGATCGCTGAGCTGGGCGATGAGCATCGGCGCGCCTCCTCGGGCCCGGGGCCTTCACGGTATCGCCGAGGGCCCGCGCCGCGCAGCCCACAGGCGGCGTCCACAGCCTGTGGATAGCACATGTGTACGAAGGTCGACGGCGGTCCCGCTGAGTACGCTTGATCGCGACCCGACCCCCCTCTCAGCAGGAACAACGTGGATCACGAGCGAGTCCTCCGCGACGTCACGGTGCGCCTCCCCACGGCGTCGACCGTGCCGGAGGCATGCCAGTGGACCGTCGCCGCGCTCGCCCGGCACACCCCGGCCACCGCCACCGTCCTGCTCCGCGTCCACGACCGCCTCCGCTGCGTCGCCGCCACCGGCGCCTGGCAGGTCTTCTCGCACGTGCCGGCCACGGCCGACGGCGCCGCGCCGGCCCGCCACCGGCCCGAACCGTCGGTGGTGCGACGGGTCTACACCTCGGGCGAGACCGCCGCCGTTCCCGACGTCGCCGCCGATCCCGACTATCTCCCGGTCCGCCCGGACGTCACCGCCGAACTCTGCGTGCCGGTACGCGACCCGGCCGGCCACCCGATCGGCGTGCTCGACCTCCAGTGGAGCGGACCGGTCACGCTCGCGCCGTGGCGGGCCACCGCCGAACGACTGGCCGACCGGCTCGGCGCCCGGATCGCGGCGCTCGGCGGCCCGCCGGCCGAGAGCCGCAGCGAGAAGCTGCTCCGGCACGCCGCCGCGTTCACCGCCGCCCCGACCGACTGGGACCTGATGGCCGCCGCGATCGCCGCGGCCCGGGACGTGTCCGCGCTCTCCGCCGCCGTGCTGGTGCTCACCGGCCGCCGTGGACCCCGACTCGGCGCGGCCACCGACACCCCCGGCGAGCTGGAGGCCCGGATCCGGGCCGAGTTGGCCGAGGCCGGCCCGGCCGTGCTCGACAAGATGATCGAGCGCGCGCACCGGTACGGCTCGGCGTACACCCTGGGCGAGGCGGGGCACCCGCCGACCGAGGAATACCTGCCGCTGACCCGGGCCGGCGCGGGCACGCTCGTGGCGGTGCCGGTCGGCGCGCCGTCCGCCGGCGGCGTCCTGCTGGTCGCCGACGAACGACCGCTGCGGCCGGACCCGACCACGGTCAACCTGATCGAGCTGCTGGCCGGGCAGGCGTGGACCTGCCTCGACCGGCTGCGCACCCTGGCGCGGCTACGCGAGCAGGCCAGCTCCGACCCGCTCACCGGGCTCCGGCACACCGGGCCGTTCGGGCGGCGGATCGCCAGCGCCACGCCGGGGCGTACCGCCCTGCTGGCGATCGACGTGGACGGGTTCAAGGACGTCAACGACACGTACGGCCACCAGGCCGGCGACCGGTTGCTGGTGGGGCTGGCCCGGGCGCTTGAGGGCGCGCTGCGGCAGGGCGACGAACTGTACCGGACCGGCGGCGACGAGTTCGTCGCGGTGATCGAGGTGAGCCATCCGCAGGAGGCGGTCGGGATCGCCGAGCGGCTCACCGAGGCGGCCCGCCGCACCGGCCGCACGATAAGCGTCGGCGTCGCGCTGCCCCGCCAGGGCGAAACCCCCGACCGCACCCTGCACCGAGCCGACCAGGCCCTCTACGCGGTGAAGCGCCGAGGCCGGGACGGCGTCCACCTCTCCGCCGCCTAGCCCCGCCGAGTGGGGTGGGTGGGTCAGCGGGTTAGCTCCTTGGCCAGGAGTTCGGCTATCTGGGCGGTGTTCAGGGCGGCGCCCTTGCGGAGGTTGTCGCCCGTCACGAAGAGATCGAGGGCGCGGGGGTCGTCCACCGCGCGGCGGATCCGCCCGACCCAGGACGGGTCGGTGCCGACCGCGTCGATCGGCATCGGGAACTCACCTGCGGCGGGGTCGTCGACCAGGATCACGCCCGGCGCGTTGCGCAGCGCCTGGCGGGCGCCCTCGGCGTCCACCTCGGTGGCGAAGACCGCGTGCACGGCGACCGAGTGGCCGGTCACCACAGGCACCCGTACGCAGGTGGCGGAGACCTTCAGGTCGGGCAGGCCGAGGATCTTGCGCGACTCGTTGCGCAGCTTCAGCTCCTCGGTGGACCAGCCGCCGTCTCCGAGCGAGCCCGTCCAGGGCACCACGTTGAGCGCCAGCGGCGCCGGGAACGGGCCCAGCTCGTCGCCGACCGCCTGGCGCACGTCGCCGGCGCGGGAGCCCAGCACCCGGTCCCCGGCGATCTTGCCGAGCTGGAGGTGCAGCGCGTCCACCCCGGCCTGCCCCGCGCCGGAGGCCGCCTGGTAGGAGGCGAGGACCAGCTCGCGCAGGCCGTACTCGCGGTGCAGCGGGGCGATCGCCACGATCATCGCCAGGGTGGTGCAGTTGGCGTTGGCGACGATGCCCCGGGGCCGGTCGCGCACCTGCTCGGGGTTGATCTCGGGGACCACGAGCGGCACGTCCCGGTCCATCCGGAACGCGCCCGAGTTGTCCACCACCACCGCGCCGCGCGCCACCGCGACCGGCGCCCACTCGGCCGAGACGTCGTCGGGCACGTCGAACATCGCCACGTCGACGCCGTCGAACGCGTCGGCGGTGAGGGCCCGCACGGTCAGTTCCTCGCCCCGGCACGGTACCCGCCGGCCCACCGAGCGCTCCGAGGCGAGCAGCCGGATCTCGCCCCACACGTTGCGACGGGACGAGAGGATCTGGCACATCACCGTGCCGACGGCACCTGTCGCCCCGACCACGGCGAGGGTGGGCAGCGACGCCATCGGCGTTACCGCCCGGTGCCGGCGTAGACGACGGCTTCGGTGTCACCACCCAGCTCGAAGGCGTCGTGGATGGCCTTGACCGCCTTGTCCAGGTCGGTGTCCCGGCAGACCACGGAGACCCGGATCTCCGAGGTGGAGATCATTTCGATGTTCACGCCTGCGGTGCCGAGCGCGGCGAAGAAGCCGGCGGCGACGCCCGGGTGCGAACGCATGCCGGCACCGATCAGGGAGACCTTGCCGACGTGGTCGTCGTAGAGCAGGCCCTTGAACTTGACCGGCTCCTGGATCTTGCTGAGCGCGGCCATCGCGGTCGGGCCGTCGGCCTTGGGCAGCGTGAACGAGATGTCGGTGCGGCCGGTGCCCTCGGTCGACACGTTCTGCACGATCATGTCGATGTTGATCTCGGCGCCGGCCACGGTGTCGAAGATCCGCGCGGCGGCGCCCGGCTCGTCGGGCACCCCGACGATGGTGATCTTCGCTTCGCTGCGGTCGTGGGCGACGCCGGTGATCAGTGCCTGTTCCACGGGAAGGTCCTCCATCGATCCGGTGACCATCGTGCCGGTGTTGGTCGAGTATGACGAACGGACGTGGATCGGCAACCCCGCGCGCCGGGCGTACTCCACGGCGCGCAGGTGCAGCACCTTCGCGCCGCAGGCGGCCAGCTCCAGCGTCTCCTCGTAGGTGATCCGCTCGATGTGCCGGGCGTTCGGCACGATCCGCGGGTCGGCGGTGAAGATCCCGTCCACGTCGGTGTAGATCTCGCAGACATCCGCGTGGAGCGCGGCGGCGAGCGCCACCGCGGTGGTGTCCGAGCCGCCCCGACCGAGGGTGGTGACGTCCTTGGTGTCCTGCGAGACGCCCTGGAAACCGGCGACGATGACCACCGCGCCCTCGTCGAGCGCGCCCTTGAGCCGCCCCGGGGTCACGTCGA
Source organism: Micromonospora marincola (assembly GCF_056150385.1). NCBI lineage: Bacteria > Bacillati > Actinomycetota > Actinomycetes > Micromonosporales > Micromonosporaceae > Micromonospora > Micromonospora marincola. The sequence continues at coordinate 7,336 of NZ_JAXCFT010000029.1, forward strand.
TGATCCGGGCCCGGCCGTGCACCGAGGTGGTGATCACGCCGGCCTGCGAACCGGTGAACGAGCGGGCTTCGTACCCCAGGTTGTGGATGGCCATGGCGAGCAGCGCCATGGAGATCCGCTCCCCGGCGGTGAGCAGCATGTCCAGCTCGCGGCCCGGCGGCAGCGGACTGACCTGGTTGGCCAGGTCGAGCAACTCGTCGGTGGTGTCGCCCATCGCGGAGACCACCACGACGACGTCGTCACCCGCCTTGCGGGCCGCCACGATGCGCTCGGCCACCCGCTTGATCCGCTCGGCGTTGGCGACGGAGGACCCGCCGTACTTCTGCACCACGAGTGCCACGACGGTGCGCTCCCCTCACAGTGACGGCCCTGAGCGTGCCGACGCCGCCGGGTTTCTCGGTCCGGCGGCGCGTGTCAGACCTCCTCAGGGTATCGGGCGGGTCACGCCGCCGGGTCCCGTGATCCCACCATCCGGCCCGGGGGTGGGGCGGCTCACCAGCCCCGGGGGCCACAGGGGCCGCAAACGGTACAGCCGTACGGTGGGCTGACCCGGGGGTCGCGACGTCGCAGAATGACCTGGTGCACGCTCATCGACACGCGGCCGGCCGGCTGGCCGGCCTGCTCGCGCTCACTCTGCCGGCGCTGCTGGCCGCCTGCGTCGCCGACCGGCGGGAGGCGTCGCCGACCGGCGCCCCCGATCCGGTGTCGGCGCCTGTCGACGCCGCCCGCGACGAGCTGGCCGGGCTGGCCGCCGCCGCCCAGGACCGGCACCTCACCGCCACGTACGCCTTCGCGCCGCCCGGCGGCGTCTCCCGACCGGTCGCGGTGACAAGCGCGAACGACGGAAGCTGGCGGGTCGACGTGCCCGGTTGGGGGCGGGACGGCACGGTGGACGTCTCGCTCGCCGGCACCTCGGACGGCCTGTTCCAGTGCGCCCTGCCCTCGACCGGGTGGACGCAGCCGGCCGGCTGCGTCCGCCTCGGCGACGCCGACGACGCGATGCCCGGCCGGCTGGACCCGCGGGTGCAGCACCCGTTCACCGACTGGCTGGAGGTGCTCACCGACCGGCGCGCACCGCTCGTCGTCTCGCTCGCCACGCCGCCGGCCGGCGTCACCGGGCGGTGCTACGCGGTCGACTCCACCACCGCCTCGCTGAACGCCCCGCTGGACGTGGGCGTCTACTGCTTCGCCGACGACGGCACACCGGTGGCGGTCCGCGCCGCCCTCGGTGCCCTCACCCTCACCGGCGAGCCGGGCCCGGCTCCGGCGACGATCGAGCTGGCGGGCGCGGTGACCGAGGGCGAGCCGGTGGGCCGGGACACGCCCACGCCCGACCCGTCGTAGCCCTATGTCCGGTTACGGGTGTCATTGACCACATTCTCGTCACCCGATTTGCGTGCTCGAAACGGGCATCGCGGACGATATGACCATGACCGACCTGACCCCGCTGCTCGCCTTCCGCTGGAGCCCCCGCGCGTTCGACCCGGACGCGGAGCTGACCGCCGACGAGGTGGCCACCCTGCTGGAGGCGGCCCGCTGGGCGCCCTCGGCCGGCAACGCCCAGCCGTGGCGGTTCGCGCTCGGGCACCGGCAGGACGAAACCTGGAAGCGGATCCTCGTCGGCCTGCCCGAAGCCGACCAGGGCTGGGCGCGGCACGCCGCCGCCCTGCTGCTCGCCGCGCACGCCGGCGGCGAACCGGAGCGGACCGCGTACGACCTGGGTCAGGCGGTCGCCCACCTCACCGTGCAGGCCACCGCGCTCGGCCTGCACGTACGCCAGCTCACCCGGCTCGACCGCGCCCGCCTCGCCGCCGAACTTGACCTGCCCGACGACGTCCGGCCGCTTGTGGTGGTCGCGGTCGGCCGCCTCGGCGACCCGGCCACGCTCCCGCCGGACCTGTACGCCCGGGAGACCGCGCTCCGCCGCCGCCGGCCCCTGCCCGCCCTGCTGCTCCGCTGACCGTCCGAGGACGCGGCCGGTGAAGTTGGTCCCACAGTCCGGACCGGCCTTCCCACCGCCCGTCCCAACACGTAGGGTGACACTGACATGTGGCGGGCCTATCTTCTCCTTGGCTGCCGCGACGAGGCCTGACCGGCCGGCACCTCGTCGCGGAGTTGAACCGCGCCGTCCAGCAATCCGAACTTCTCCTCGGCACCGCCGCGCACCGTCGCCCGGCACCCCGCCGACACCTTCCGATCTGCTGACGCCACATGTTCCCAGGGAGCAATCCGAGATGGCTCAACCTGTCACCGACACCGATCCGTTCGCCCGGCAGCGCCCCAGCCGGATGCCGGTCCACCGTTACCTCCCGTACGACGAGCAGTTCCGGGTCGAACTGCCGGATCGTGCCTGGCCGACCCGTCGCGTCGAGGCCGCGCCCCGCTGGTGCGCCGTCGACCTCCGCGACGGCAACCAGGCGCTCATCGACCCGATGTCCCCCGAACGCAAGCGCCGGATGTTCCACCTGCTCGTGCAGATGGGCTACAAGGAGATCGAGGTCGGTTTCCCGTCGGCCAGTCAGACCGACTTCGACTTCGTCCGCCAGCTCATCGAGCAGGACCTGATCCCGGAGGACGTCACCATCCAGGTGCTGACCCAGTGCCGGGAGCACCTGATCGAGCGGACCTTCGAGTCGCTGCGCGGCGCCCGCCGGGCCATCGTGCACTTCTACAACTCGACCTCCACGCTCCAGCGCCGGGTCGTCTTCGGCCTGGACCGCGACGGCATCACCGACATCGCCACCCAGGGCGCCCGGCTCTGCCAGAAGTACGCCGAGATCCACACCCCGGACACCGACATCCACTACGAGTACTCGCCGGAGTCCTACACGGGCACCGAGCTGGACTACGCGCTCGAGGTGTGCGCGGCGGTGATCGAGGTCGTCGACCCCACCCCGGACCGGAAGCTGATCGTCAACCTGCCGGCCACGGTCGAGATGGCGACGCCGAACGTCTACGCCGACTCGATCGAGTGGATGCACCGGCACCTGCCCCGGCGGGGCAGCCTGGCGCTGAGCCTGCACCCGCACAACGACCGGGGCACCGGCGTGGCCGCCGCCGAGCTGGGCCTGCTCGCCGGCGCCGACCGGATCGAGGGCTGCCTGTTCGGCAACGGCGAGCGCACCGGCAACGTCGACCTGGTCACGCTGGGCCTGAACCTGTTCTCCCAGGGCATCGACCCGATGATCGACTTCTCGAACATCGACGAGATCCGGCGCGCGGTCGAATACTGCAACCAACTGCCGGTGCACGAGCGCCACCCGTACGCCGGCGACCTGGTCTACACCGCGTTCTCCGGCTCCCACCAGGACGCCATCAACAAGGGCTTCGCCGCGCTGCACGCCGACGCGGCGGCGGCCGGCGTGCCTGTCGACGAGTTCACCTGGGCGGTGCCCTACCTGCCGATCGACCCGAAGGACCTGGGCCGCACCTACGAGGCGGTCATCCGGGTCAACTCGCAGTCCGGCAAGGGCGGCGTCGCGTACATCATGAAGTCCGAGCACCAGCTCGACCTGCCGCGCCGCCTCCAGATCGAGTTCTCCGGCGTGGTGCAGAGCGTCACCGACCACGACGGCGGCGAGGTCGACCCGGGCACCATGTGGGAGATCTTCGCCCGCAACTACCTGGTCGACCACCAGGTCGACCCGGCGGTCACGCTTGCCAGCTACACCATCGGCACCGTCGACGGCAAGGTCGAGATCGACGCCCGCGTCGGCTTCGGCGGCGTCGTCCGGCCGCTCACCTCGGTCGGCAACGGCCCGATCGACGCGTACGTCAACGCGCTCCAGTCGCTGGGCGTGGCGGTACGGGTGCTCGACTACCACGAGCACGCGCTCTCCTCCGGCGGGGACGCGCAAGCCGCCGCGTACGTGGAGTGCGAGGTGGACGGCCGGACGGTGTGGGGTGTCGGGGTGGACGCCAACATCGTCACCGCCTCGATCAAGGCGGTAACGAGCGCCGTAAACCGCACCCGCTGAGGTGAAAGGCGGGGGCCCTTCTTAACGCTTTACGCATAGGAAGGGGCCCCGCTTAACACCCCGCACCTCCCCGCGAGCCCTGCCGTGTTAAGAAGGGCCCCTTCCTCTACCGAATGCGTTAAGAAGGGCCCCCGCCTTACTTCCGGGGGCGGTGGATGAGCACGACGGCGAGCAGGGCGCCCGCGAGCAGCAGGCCCGCGCACCACGCCAACGCTCCCCGGTAGGCGTGCGCCAACGCGCCCTTCTGCTCGTACCCGGTGCCGGAGAGCCCGACCAGCAGCGGCAGCGCCGCCACCGCGAGCAGGCCGCCGGCCCGGGAGGCGGCGTTGTTGAAGCCGCTCGCCACCCCGGCGAACCGGTCCGACACGGCGCCGAGCACCGACGTGGTGAGCGGCGCGACCACAAGGGTCAGCCCGGCGCCGAACAGCACCACGCCGGGCAGCACGTCCGTCCAGTAGGAAGCGCCCGGGCCGACCCGGCGCAGCAGCAGCAGGCCCGCCGCGGCGATGACCGGGCCGACGGTGAGCGGCAGCCGGGGGCCGATCCGGGCGGAGAGCGCGCCGGCCCGCGGCGAGCCGACAAGCAGCAGCACCGTCATCGGCACCGTGGCCAACCCAGTGAGCAGCGCCGACCAGCCGACCACGTTCTGCAGGTAGACGGCGAGGAAGAAGGTGAACCCGCCGAGCGCCGCGTACACCACCACGGTGAACACGTTGAGCACGGAGAAGAGCCGGCTGCCGAACAGCGCGGTGGGCAGCATCGCGGTGTCGCCACGTCGCCGCTCGACGAGCACGAAGACCACCACGGCGACCACTCCGACGACCGCCGCGGCGAGCACGATCGGGGAGGCGCCGTGCGCCGGGGCGTCGATAAGCGCGTACGTGACGCCGCCGAGCGCCAGCGCGCCGAGCAACGCGCCGGGCACGTCGAACCCGTGCCCTCCGCCGGTACGCGAGACCGTCTCGTCGCGACTCTCCGGCACCCAGCGCATCGCGGCGAGCACCACGCCCACGGCCAGCGGCAGGTTGACGAAGAAGATCCACCGCCAGGAGAGCGTGTCGATCAGCCAGCCGCCGACGAGCGGCCCGAGCGCGGTGGACACGCCGGAGAGGCCGGACCAGGTGCCGATCGCCCGGCCCCGGTCGTCCGGGTGGAAGCTGGCCTGGAGGACGGAGAGCGAACCGGGGGTGAGCAACGCCCCACCCGCGCCCTGGAGGAACCGGGCGGCGATGAGCCAGCCGGTGTCCTGGGCCAGTCCGCAGAGCACCGACGCGACCGCGAACCAGACCACCCCGAGCAGGAAGATCCGGCGCCTGCCGAACCGGTCGCCGAGCGCGCCGCCGAGCAGCACGAACGCGGCAAGCATCAGCAGGTAGCCGTTCACGGTCCATTGCAGACCCGACACGGTGGCGTCCAGTTCCGCGCCGAGGCGCGGCAGCGCGACGTTGACCACGGTGCTGTCCAGGAAGACCATGCCGGAGGCGAGGATCGCGGCGAGCAGCGTGCCGCGTCCGGCGGCAGTGCCGGTACGCAGCGCGGGAGCGGCGGGAGAGGTCACGGTTGTCCACTCTGCCCGGGTTGCCGCGTCGACGCCACGAATCACAGAAACCGCCGCCGGGTACTGTGCGGACTCGCCCGGAGCACGCAAGCTGGAGAGGTGTCGTCTGTGCGTACGAGATCAGGATTTCGAGCCGGGCTGACCGCCGCGCTCAGCGCGGTGCTCGCCCTCGGCGCGGCCGGCTGTGACCCCGCGGTCACCGAGCCGGACGCGCCGCCGAGTGCCTCGGGGAACGTGAACCAGCAGCTCGGCGAGCTGACCGTGGCCACTGCCGCGTCGATGAAGGGTTACAGCCGTTCCCGGTTCCCGCACTGGCGGGACACCGGCAAGAACTGTGACGTGCGGGACAGCGTCCTCCAGCAGGACGGTGAGGGCATCAAGCTCTCCGGCTGCAACGTGGTCGGTGGGCGCTGGGAGAGCGTGTACGACGGGGTGGCGCTCACCGACCCGTCGGACGTGGACATCGACCACACCGTGCCGCTGGCGAACGCCTGGCGCTCCGGCGCGGACGAGTGGGACGACTCGAAGCGCGGCGACTTCGCCAACGACCTGACCCGACCGCAGCTCATCGCGGTTTCCGCGCGCTCCAACCGGTCAAAGGGTGACCAGGACCCGTCCCAGTGGAAGCCGACGAACCGGTCGTACTGGTGCCAGTACGCGGCGGACTGGGTAACGGTCAAGCACTACTGGCGGCTGACGGTGACGAGTGCCGAGAAGGCCGCCCTCACCGACATGCTGGAGGGCTGCACATGGGCGAGCAAGCCGTGACCGGGGCGGGTGGCACACCGGCCCCGGATCCGACGCCGGACACCACCGCCGGGGAACCCCCGGCGGCCGGCGGTGACCCGACCCCGGCCGGTCCGGCCTCGGCGGGGATGACCGCGGACGGCCGGCAGCCGGCACCCGCCGACGTCTCCGGGGCGGGCATGTCCGCCGACGCGGCACCTGGTGCGCCGCCTGGCCCGGCGCCGGGTGGTCCCGCATCCCGCGCCACCGACATCACCGCCGGTCCGGGCGGGGTGATGACCGACGAGGCCGGCGTGGTGACAGGCGAGTTGACGTTGCGTACCGAGCACGCCGACGGCCGGGTGACGCTGCGGGTGCAGTACAAGGACGCCGACGAGTGGTACGTGGTCACCGGCGGCACCGCGCCGCTTGCCGAGCCGGCCGCGCTGGACGCGGTGCACACGGTCGCGGTGGGTCTGCTGAACCGCCCCGAGGGTTGATCCGAGGCGACGCGTCGGCCCCGGTGCGGGGCCGACGCGTCCTCGTGTCACGGGGTCGGGATGAGTTCGCCCGTGTCGCCCGGCGCCGCGCCGTCGTCCGGCCGGACCAGCTCCGGCTCCACCTCGTGCGGCCGGATCCGGCCGGCCGCGATGTCCTCGGCGTAGTGGCAGGCGACCCGGTGCCCGTCGAGCACCTCGCGCAGCGCGGGCCGCTCGTCGACGCACCGGGTGGGCTGGGCCCACGGGCAGCGGGTGTGGAACCGGCAGCCGGCCGGCGGGTTCGCCGGTGACGGCAGGTCGCCGGCGAGCAGGATCCGCTCCCGCCGGTCCTCGACCTGCGGGTCGGGCACCGGCACCGCCGACATGAGCGCCCTGGTGTAGGGGTGCATCGGCTCCCGGTAGAGGTCGTCGCTCGACGCCTCCTCCACCAGACCGCCGAGGTACATCACCCCGACCGTGTCGGCGATGTGCCGGACCACCGCCAGGTCGTGCGCGATGATCAGGTACGTGAGGCCGCGCTCCTGCTGCAGGTCGTCGAGCAGGTTGAGCACCTGGGCCTGGATGGACACGTCGAGCGCGGACACCGGTTCGTCGGCGACGATCAGGTCCGGCTCGAGCACCAGCGCCCGGGCGATGCCGATGCGCTGGCGCTGGCCGCCGGAGAACTCGTGCGGATACTTGCTGAGCGCCGAGGCGGGCAGGCCGACCGCGGCGAGCGCCTCCCGCAGCCGCCTGCCGACGGCCGCCCTGTCCTTCGCCAGGCCGTGCGCCTTGAGGCCCTCGACGAGCAGCGACTCCACCGACTGCCGGGGGTCGAGGCTGGACAGCGGGTCCTGGAAGATCATCTGGATGCGGCGGCGGATCCGGCGCATCGGCTCGTCCTTGAGCGCGCGGAGGTCGGTGCCGTCGAAGACGATCTCGCCGTCGGTCGGCTCGACAAGCCGCAGCAGGCCCCGGCCCAGGGTGGACTTGCCGCAGCCCGACTCACCCACCAGCCCGTACGTCTCGCCCTTGTTGATGGAGAGCGATACCCCGTCGACGGCGTAGACGTGCCCGATGGTCCGGTCGAAGAGCACACCGCTCTTGATCGGGAAGTGGACCTTGACGTCGCGCAGTTCGACGAGGGGTCCGGTCCGCTCGGTCGACTCGGTCACGGGACCGCCACCTCCTCGGAAACGGGGTTGTTGCAGCGCAGGTCGCCGCCGTTCGCGGTGGGTTCCAGTGGGGGCGTCCCGTCGAGGCAGGCGTCCACCACGTTGTCGCACCGGGGCGCGAACGCGCAGCCCTCCGCCCACGGGATGTTGTCTGCCACCGAGCCACGGATGGCGTGCAGCGGCTCGCCCCGGGGCGAGTCGAGCCTCGGCACGGAGCTGAGCAGCCCGTGCGTGTACGGGTGCCGCGGCCGGGCGAACAGCTCGTGCCGGGCCGCCCGCTCCACGATCTTGCCGCCGTAGAGCACGTTCACCGTGTCGCAGAGGCCGGCCACCACGCCCAGGTCGTGCGTGATCATGATCAGCGCGGTGCCGGTCTCGTCGACGAGCTGCTTGAGCAGCGTGAGGATCTGCGCCTGGATGGTCACGTCAAGCGCGGTGGTCGGCTCGTCGGCGATCAGCAGCCGCGGCTTGCAGGCGAGCGCGATGGCGATCAGGGCGCGCTGCCGCATGCCGCCGGAGATCTGGTGCGGGTATTCCTTGAGCCGCCGCGTCGGGTCCGGGATTCCTACCGCGTCGAGCAGCTCCCGGGCCTCCTTCAGCGCCACCTTGCGGTCCATGCCGCGGTGCCGTTCGAGCACCTCGGCCACCTGGGTGCCGATCGGGATGACCGGGTTCAGCGAGGACAGCGGGTCCTGGAAGATCATGCCGATGTCCCGGCCGCGCCGGTCCCGCAGGTCCTCCGGACGCAGCTTCAGCAGGTCGGCCCCGTCGAAGTTCACCTCGCCGGTGACCTTGTTGCCGCGCTTCGGCAGCAGGCCCATGATCGCCAGGCTGGTGACGCTCTTGCCGCAGCCGGACTCGCCGACCAGGCCGACCGTCTGTCCCGGCTCCACGCTGAAGCTGACCTCGTCGACGGCGGTGAACGGGCGCTCACCGCGGCGCTGGAACACGACGCTCAGGTCGCGTACGTCGAGCAGGCTCATCGGGTCACTTCCTCACCGTGCTGGTCATGGGTCCACACCGCCGTCACCGCCGGCTCTTCGGGTCGATGGCCTCGCGCATGCCCTCGCCCAGCAGGGTGAAGCCGAGCGCGACCACGATGATCGCGACGGCCGGGAAGTAGGCCAGCTCCGGCCGGACCTCGAAGTAGCGCTGACCGTCCACACCAAGCATCAGGCCCCACTCCGCGCGGTTGATGTCGGGGTCACCGAGGCCGAGGAAGGACAGTGACGCGGCTTCCAGGATCGCGGTGGAGAGGGTGAGCGTCGCCTGCACGATCACCGCGGTCATCGCGTTCGGGAGCATGTGCCGCAGCACGATCGCCCCGCGCTTGACGCCGAGCGCGCGGGCGGCAAGCACATGGTCGCTCTCCCGTTGGGCGAGCATCGAACCGCGCAACAGCCGGGCGAAAATAGGCACGTTGACGATGGCGACCGCGAGGATGACCGTCCACTGGCTGGACCGGCTGGCCATGGCCACCAGGCTGATCGCCAGCAGCAGCGCCGGCAGGGCCAGCATCACGTCGGTGAAGCGCATCAGGATGTTGTCGACCCAACCGCCGAACGCGCCCGCGAGCGCGCCCACAAGCACGCCCAGGGCCAGCCCGATCAGCGTGGCGAGCACGCCGACGAACAGGGTCTGCCGGCTGCCGTGGATCATCCGGGACAGGAAGTCCCGGCCGAGCGGGTCGGAGCCGAGCGGGAACTCGCTGCTCGCGCCGGGAATGTTGTCGACGGTGAGGTTCTTCGTCAGCTCGTCGAACCGCTGCGCCGGGTCGTGCGGGGCGAGCAACGGCGCGAAGATCGCCACCAGGACGAAGAGCGCCACGATGGACGCGCCGACCATCGCGGTCGGGTTGCGGCGCAGCCGGCGGAACGCGTCCCGGACCAGGCTCACGCCACCCTTGTCGGCGGTGGCCTGGGCCAACTGCTCCAGCCGGGCGCGCTTGCGCTCGCCGAGCCGGTCCAGGCCGCGGGGCAGGGTGCCCTCCGGCTTCTCCGTGACGGCCGACGGGTCCACGCTCTCGCGCTGGGCGCCCACGGTGGGCTGGATGATCGGATCGCTCATCGCACACGCACCCTCGGGTCGATGAAGGCGTAGGAGAGGTCGACCAGGAGGTTGACCAACACGAAGACCAGCGCGGCCAGCAGGATCAGCGCCTGGAGCACCGGGTAGTCACGGCCGCCGCTGATCGAGTCGTAGATGAGCGTGCCGAGACCGCCCCAGTTGTAGACCCGCTCGGTGAGCACGGCGCCGGAGAGCAACGCGCCGGTCTGCAGGCCGATGGTGGTGACCACCGGCAGCAGGCCGTTACGCAGGATGTGCCGGCCCCGGATGGTCCTGTGTCGCAGTCCCTTCGCCTCGGCGGTGCGGACGTAGTCCTCGTTGAGCACGTCGAGCACGCTGGCCCGGGTGATCCGGACGATTACCGCGAGCGGGATGGTCGCAAGCGTGAGCGCCGGCAGGATCAGGTGCCACAGCGCGTCGCCGGTGGCGTCGAACTCCCGGGTGAGCAGACCGTCAAGCACGAAGAAGCCGGTGACGTCTGTGTTGTCCACCCCGGTGCTGATCCGGCCGGACGGCGGGAACAGGTGCATGTTCTGGGTGAAGACGTCCTTGAGCAGATAGCCCAGGAAGAAGATCGGGATCGAGATGCCGAGCAGGGTGCCGCCGATGCTCAGGTTGTCGAGCAGCCGGCCGCGGTGCCGGGCGGCGAGGTAGCCGAGCGGCACACCGAGCCCGATCGCGATGATCATGGCGGCGGCGGCCAGCTCGACGGTGGCCGGGAAGGCGCGGCCGATCACCTCGGTGACCGGGTCGCCGCTCCGGATCGAGTTGCCGAAGTCGCCGGTCAGCAGCCGTTGCATGAATTTCGCGTACTGCACCAGGACGGGCTGGTCGTAGCCGAGGGCCTTGATCAGCAGGGCCCGCCGCTCCGGCGTGGCCCGCTCACCGAGCAGCGCCTCGACCGGGCCGCCGGGAAGGTTCCGCAGCCAGATGAAGACAAGCGCGGACAGCCCTATCAGGGTCACCACCAGCTGCAGCAGGCGGCGAACTATGACTCGCAACATCTCTCACACACCAGATTCTCGTTGAACAGCGGGTCGGCCCGGGCCGGGAGAGAGAGCCCGGCCCGGGCCGATTCCGCGTGTCGCGTCAGCGGTGGGTAACGCCTCAGCCGACGCTTACGGTGTTGAAGCGCTCGTCGGTGAGCGGGCTGGCGACGAGACCCTTGACGTCCTTGGTGACCACGATGGCCGGCGGGGCGTGCCACACCGGCACGGCCGGCAGCCACTTGGCGGCGATGTCGCGGTTGACCTGCTCCCAGGCGGCCTTCTTGCCGGCCTCGTCGACCGTGCCGTCGGCCTTGGTGATGGCGTCGAACATCTCGGTCATCCCCTTGTCACCGAACTCGACCTTCTCGCGGCCGAAGAACGTGCCGACGAAGTTGCCCGGGTCGTTGTAGTCACCGGTCCAGCCGAGCAGGTGCAGGTCGTGCTTGCCGAACTGCTGCACGTCGTCCTTGTAGCCACCGTTCCACGGGCGGGCCACACCGTTGACCTTGATGCCGACGGCCTGCAGGTCGTTGGCGAGCACGGTGAAGATCTCCTGCGGGTTCGGCATGTACGGCCGGGAGACGTCAGTCGGGTAGTAGAAGTTGAGCGACAGGTTCTCCGCGCCCGCCTCCTTCAGCAACTGCTTGGCCTTGTCCGGGTTGTACTCGTACTTCTGCACGTCCTGCGCGTAACCCAGCACGGTGTCCGGCATGAACTCGTCGGCGACCTTGGTGCCACCCGGGCCCTTGGTCTGGACCAGTTGCTCACGGTTGAGGGCGTAGGCGATGGCCTGCCGGACCTTCAGGTCCTTCAGCTTCGGGTTCTTCTGGTTGAAGCCGAGGTAGAGGATGTTGAACGCCGGGCGGTCGAGCACCTGGAAGTTCTCACCCGCCAGCGCCTTCCGGTCGGCCGGGGCCGGGAAGTCGATGCCCTGGACGGTGCCCGCCCGCAGCTCCTGCTTACGGGTGTTCTCGTCCTTGATGACCTTGATGACGAGCTTGTCGACCTTGGCCTTCTCGCCCCAGTAGTCGGCGTTGCGCTCCAGGGTGATCTCGCCCTTGGCCTTGTCCCAGCCCACGTACTTGAACGGGCCGGTGCCGACCGGGTGCTCGTTGGCGAACGCGCTGTACTCGAACGAGTCGCCGTTCTGCTTGACCGTGTCGGCGTCGTACTTCTTCAGCGCGTCCGGGCTGGCGATCGACAGCGCGGTCAGCGCGAAGGCGCCCGGGAAGGCGCCCTTGTACTTGTTCATCGTGACGACGGCGGTGCCGTCGTCAGTCGCCTCACACTTGTTGTAGACCGGGTCGCCGACGCCCTCGGCCTCGTTCTTGGCGAAGCCGCCGAAGGTGTCCGAGTAGTAGATCATCTGCGACTGGGCGGCGGCGCCCTTCATGTTGAACCAGCGGTCGAAGTTGAAGCAGACCGCGGCGGCGTTGAAGTCGGTGCCGTCGTGGAACTTCACGCCCTTGCGGAGCTTGAAGGTCCAGACCTTGCCGTCCGGGTCGTGCTCCCAGCTCTCCGCCAGGGCACCCTGCAGCTCGGCGGTGCCGGGCTTGTTCTGCACGAGGGTGTCGTACATCTGGCGGATCGGCCGGAACGACTCACCGTCGTCGTTGAAGATCGGGTCGAAGTTCTTCGGGTCCCCGGCGCCGGCGAAGACGAAGGTGCCGCCGGTCTTGGCGTCCCCTCCCCCGTCTTCGCGATCGCTCTTGGCGCAGCCGGACGCACCGACCGCCAGGGCGGCCACGGCCGCGAGGGCCACGGCCGTTTTCAGCCTGCTCGCCTGCATCTCTCACCTCTGTCATGCGCATGTATTCACGCCGAGCTGTGACTCAGTCCGTGAGCGGGAGGTTATGGCATGTCACATAGAAGTGGAAAGAGCGCCGGGCAATCGCTATCAAGCCGACACCTTCCGAGACCGCCTCGCACCATGGCCTGGCGGTGGGCACACCACCCACCACCAGGCCACAGGCTCAGACCGCCCGGCGCCCCTCGAAGGCGCGACCAAGCGTGATCTCGTCGGCGTACTCCAGGTCGCCGCCGACCGGCAGGCCGCTGGCCAGCCGGGTCACCGCGATCCCCATCGGCTTGACCATCAGCGCCAGATAGGTGGCGGTCGCCTCGCCCTCGGTGTTCGGGTCGGTGGCGAGGATCAGCTCACGGACCTCGCCGCCGCCCAGCCGGGTCATCAGCTCACGGATCCGCAGGTTGTCCGGGCCGATGCCCTCCAGCGGATTGATCGCGCCGCCGAGCACGTGGTAGCGCCCGCGGAACTCGCCGGTCCGCTCGATCGCCACCACGTCCTTCGGCTCCTCGACCACACAGAGCACCTCATCGGTACGCCGCGGGTCGCGGCAGATCCGGCACTGCTCGGACTCGGCCACGTTGTAACAGGTCGTGCAGAACCGCACCAGGTCCTTGACCTTGCGCAGCGCGCCGGCCAGCCGGTTGACGTCGGCCGGATCGGCCGACAGGACGTGGAACGCGATCCGCTGGGCGCTCTTCGGGCCCACGCCCGGCAGCCGCCCCAGCTCGTCGATCAGGTCCTGGATGGCACCCTCGTACATCTGCCGGCTCAGAAACCGGGCAGGCCGAGGCCGCCCATCCCGCCCGCGACCGGGCCCATCTTCTTCTCGGTCAGCTCCCGGGCCGCCTCGGCGGCGTTGTGCACGGCCGCGACGACCAGGTCCTCCAGGGTCTCCACGTCCTCCGGGTCGACCGCCTTCGGGTCGATCTTGATCGCCTTCAGCTCACCGGTGCCGGCGACGGTGGCGGTGACCAGGCCACCGCCCGCGGTGCCGGTCAGCTCCGCCTCGGCCAACTCGGCCTGGGCGTTGGCGATCTGCTGCTGCATCTTCTGCGCCTGCTTCAGCATCTGCTGCATGTTCGGCTGTCCACCTGGGCGCACGGACCGCTCCTTCTCGCACTCGTCTGCTCGGCCGCGCCCAGCCTAGTCGGGGCACGGCACCGCTGTTTCGAGGTCGACGCGCGCTCAGCGCGCGTCGACCTCGTTGATCGTCTCGGCCCCGAACGCCTCGCGCAGCAGCGCCACCGCCTGTTCCTCGCTGGACTGCCGGGCGGTCCGCTCGTCGATCACCTCGTCCAACGGCTCGTCACCCGGGTCGAAGCCCTCGTAGGCGGGGGCCGTCGGGGGCGCGGCGCGCTGGCCGGGCCGGATCGGCCCGTCGAAGTCCGGGTCGTAGGGCGGCTCACCGGCCCACTCGGCATCCGCGGCCGGTCGGCCCGGCGACGCCGAGCGTGGGCCCTTGCCCGACCCACTACCCGCCGCGGCAGCGGCTGCCCGGGCCGCCGCGATCGCGCTGTTCCGCGGCCCGCCGCCGGCACCCTTCGCGGGCGGCGGAGGCGTGGCCGCAGGTCCGGCCGGCCTGGGTACGGCGGGAGCCGCCGTCGCGGTGGCCGTGGCCCCGCCCGGACGGGCTGCCTCCGGCCAGTCCTCGGCGCCGGCCGAACGCACCGCCGCGCCGGTGCCACCCGAGCGGGCCGCCGGCTCCGGCCGGTCCGCCGCGTTCGCCTCGCCGCCGGGACGAGCGGCCTCCGGCCAGTCCTCGTCGTCGGTGGCGGCCGGCGCGGTCGGACTCGCCGGCACGTCACCGGCCGGCCGGGTGCCGGGCCGTCGCGCCGAGCCGTTCGCGCTCTCGCCCGCACCGGCCCGGCCGGCACCGGCAGCGGGCGGCGCGTTCCGACCCGGCCTGGCACCGGAGGCGGCCCCGGGGCCGCCGCCACCGGCCGGACGATCGGCACCGGGCGAGCCGGTCACATCGCCGGGACCGGAGGCCGGGCTGTCGGGACCGGTGGCCGGACGGGCCGGGGCGGACGGGCGGACCGGGCCGCCGAGCGAGGCGCCACCCCGCTCGCCGGCCACCTCACAGCGGATCTGCCAGCGCCCGCCGAACTCCTCGTAGAGCGCCTCGGCCAGGACCGAGGTCTGCGCGGCCATCATCTGGGCGAGCACCGGCGACTTGACGGTCAGCACCAGGGTCTCGCCGTCCACGTCGCGGACCACCGCGTCCCGCATCAGCGCGGCGGCCGGCTTCTTGATCCGGTTGACCTTGGCCACGATGTCCGACCACACCCGCCGCACCGCGACCGCGTCCAGCGCGCCGGGCCCGGCGGATCCGGGGCGGGGCGGCTCGGGGGTCGCCGGGTCGGGCATCACCGCCGAGGCCGGAACGGGTCGTCCGACCGGCGCTCCCGAGGCGGGTCGGTCACCCACCGGGCCACCGGGCGCAGCGCCGGAGTCGGCCGGACCGCCGGCCGTGCCGGAGCCGACCGGACCGGCGTTCGGGCCACCGGTGTCCGGGCCACCGGTGTCCGGGGTGCCGGTGGGCGGGGCGCCGGTGGGCGAGGCGCCGGTGGGCGAGGCGCCGGTGGGCGAGGCGGAACGGGAGCCGGCCGCCAGAGCGGCGGCGCGGGCGGCGGCGGCGCCGGTCGGGGCATCGGCAGCCGCCGGCGTGCCGGCGGTCTCCGGGTGGATCGCGGCGGCAGCCGCGCCCGGGGCGGAAGCCGCCGGGCGTACCTCCGGGGTGGGCCCGGCGTGCGCGACCGGCGGTGACTCGGCGCCGCCGAGGGTGAGCCGGCGCTCCATCCGCTCCAGGCGCTGGAGCAGGCCGCCGGACGAGTCGTCGACCCCGGGCAGGAGCATCCGGGCGCAGATCAGCTCCAGCAGCAGCCGGGGCGCGGTGGTGCCGCGCATCTCCACCAGGCCGTTGTGCACGATGTCCGCGCAGCGGGACAGGGTGGCCGGGCCGAGCCGCTGGGCCTGGGCGGCCATCCGTTCGATCTGGTCGGCCGGGCCGTCGATGAGGCCCTTGGCCGCGGCATCAGGCACCTGCTGGAGCACGATCAGGTCGCGGAGGCGTTCCAGCAGGTCGGAGGCGAACCGGCGCGGGTCGTGGCCGGCCTCGGCGACCCGGTCGACGGTGGCGTACGTGGCCGCGCCGTCCCCGGCGGCCAGCGCGTCGCACATCTCGTCGATGAGCGCGGCGTCGGTGACGCCGAGCAGCGCGGCGGCCCGGGCGTAGCCGACCCCCTCCGGCCCGGCGCCGGCGATGAGCTGGTCGAGCACGGAGAGGCTGTCCCGCATGCTGCCGCCACCGGCGCGCACCACAAGCGGGAAGACCGCCGGTTCGACCCTGACGCCCTCGGCCTCGGTCAGCTGCTCCAGGTACGGTCGGACCACCTTCGGCGGATACAGCCGGAACGGGTAGTGGTGGGTCCGCGACCTGATGGTGCCGAGGACCTTCTCCGGCTCGGTGGTGGCGAAGATGAACTTGACGTATTCCGGGGGTTCCTCGACCAGCTTGAGCAGGGCGTTGAAGCCCTGCGTCGAGACCATGTGCGCCTCGTCGATGATGTAGATCTTGAAGCGGCTGCGGGCCGGCGCGAAAAACGCCTTCTCACGCAGCTCGCGGGCGTCGTCGACGCCGCCGTGGCTGGCCGCGTCGATCTCGATGACGTCGATCGACCCGCCGCCGTCGGGGGCCAGCCCGCGACACGAGTCGCACTGCCCGCACGGCTCGGGGGTGGGGCCCTGCTCGCAGTTGAGCGAACGGGCCAGGATCCGGGCGCTTGAGGTCTTGCCGCAGCCGCGGGGGCCGGAGAAGAGGTACGCGTGGTTCAGCCGGCCGCTGCGCAGCGCCTGCGACAGCGGCTCGGTGACCTGCTCCTGGCCGATCATCTCGGCGAACGTACGGGGCCGGTACTTGCGGTAAAGGGCCAGTGCCACCCGTCCCGCCTCCTCTCGACCGAGCCATTCTGCGCCGGTCGGCCGCCGGTGACCACCCACCACCGGCGAGCCTCGACCCACGGCGACGTTACCTGGCCTGGGAGACAAAAAGGCCTCCCGTGCACCCGGCAGAGCTCGCTTATCCTTGCTGCCTTCCGGCCCTGGGGAGGTTCACGAGATACCGCCGCACGGGAGGTGACGCCAAGCCTACCCGAAGCCGTGTGGATCTTCCGGGAGGGTGGGGTGGCCCACCGTCGCGGGACCTGTATCCTGGCTCGCGGAGGATTCGCCTAGAGGCCTAGGGCGCACGCTTGGAAAGCGTGTTGGGTTTACACCCTCACGAGTTCGAATCTCGTATCCTCCGCTCTCTTGAGCGGGAAAAACGACAGGGCCGGCCCCACCAGGGCCGGCCCTTCGCCGTTCGGTCAACCGCCGGTCGGCGTCGGCAGGTACTGACCGAGCAGGTTCGGCCCGATGATCTCCTCGGTCACCGCGCGCTGGCCCACGTAGCAGGTCCACCGCATCCCGGCGGCGTCCACGCCGACGCACCCGCCGGCGATCCGGCGCTGTTCGTCGACGAATGCCTCCTTGGTGCCGCTGAGGTCGAGGGGTCTGGGGGTCGGCGTGTACCCCAGCTTCTTCGCGGTGATCGGATTGGGGCGCGTGTCCACCTGCGGGGCACGGCTCAGGACGCAGTCGAAGACGACGTGGTCCGTCGTGGTGCAGGACGGGTCGGTGCCCTCGAAGATCACCGCGGCGCCGGGCATACCGCGGGCCACGGTCTCCCCGGTGAAATAGTTGACGGCGACGGCCGTACCGGCCCCGGCCGCGATCACCGCGCCGGTGATCGCCGCGACGAGCCCGACGCGCGAACCGGACCTGCGGTAGCGTCGCCGGCTCGCGCCGGCCGTGCCGATGCTGCGTGCGACGGCGTGTTCCAGTTCGTTACCGAGCCGGGCCAGGTCCGGGTGCGGTCGACTGGTCATGGGGGACTCCTTCTTCGATGGACGGGTCAGAGCGACCGGGTCGGGCGGAGCAGGGTGCGCAGGGAGGCGAGGCCACGGGACACGCGGATGCGGGCCGCGACCGGGGAGCAGTCCAGGGCGGCGCCGATCCGCTCGTACGGCTGCTCGTGCAGCACCCGCAGCTCGACCGCCGTCCGTTGGGTGGCCGGCAGCGCCGCGAGGGCCGCTTCCAGGTCGGCGTCCAGCCCGTCGAGCCAGCTCTGGTCCGGCTCCACGGCGGCGCGTTCCGCGCGGACCCGCAACCGGGTGCTGGCCTCGATGGCCAACCGGTGTTCGCGCACCGACCGCAGCAGCAGGTTGCGGGCGATGCCGAACAGCCAGGAACCCACCGATCCGGCGCGCTTGTCGTCGAACCGTCCCCGCGACTCCCATGCCTGGGCGAAGGTTTCCGCCGTCAGGTCCAGCGCCGTCTCGTGGTCGCCGGTCCGCCTGCGGAAGAAGCCGTGGATCGCCCGTGCGTGGCGTTCGTACAGTTCGCGGAAGGCCCGGGCGTCATGCCCGGACGATTCGAGTAACTCGACATCGGACCTCACCGGCACTCCGTTCCTTGTGCGTTCATAAGCTCGCGACCTCCAGTTGGCGATTGCCTGCCCTGGTTATGCCGAGAACCCCCGCCGGTGTTTCGCCCCCGGTGGTATCCGTGTGGTGACGACCTGATCGCAAGAAGGCCGGCCCCCGTTGCCGTACGCCCAGACCCCGGTCGCCATATGCGCCGCCCGTATACCCGGCAGCCACAGAGGCGGTTGAATGAGCCGATGACGTCGAGGCGAGCCGGTTGCGCACGCTGCGGGGCGAATCCGGCGGCGGACAACGTCTCGGGGCGGTGCGCCGCATGCCAACGCGCCGAGCGGGACCGGATCGTCGTCCCACCCGAGGTTCCGGTCACGTTCTGGTCCCTGACGCTGCCGCTGCCGACCGGATGAGGAGCGCCGACAATGGCCGTCATGGCCGACGAGCGTCCCCTGTACGAGCGAGATCCGGCAGCCTGGCAGGCCCACCTCGCCGAGGGCAACGCGCGGCAGCCCCGGAAACGGGTCGGCGTCGACGTGCTGCTGCGCAATGAGCGTGGCGAGGTCCTGCTGGTCGACCCGCGCTACAAGCCGGACTGGGACCTGCCGGGTGGTATGTCGGAGGCGAACGAGTCGCCCCACGCCACCGCCGAGCGGGAGCTTCGCGAGGAACTCGGCTTGGTTCTGCACGTCGGCCCGATGCTGGTGGTGGACTGGGTGGCCCCGCACGGCCCGTGGGACGACAGTCTGATGTTCGTCTTCGACGGGGGCGTGCTGCCCTCCCCGGTGCCACCGCGACCGGCGGACGACGAGTTGGCCGAGGCACGTTTCGTGGCGCTCGACGACGCGCGGGCGCTGCTGCGCCCGTACATCTGGCAGCGGTTGCGTCACGCGGCGGCTGCGCTCGCCGACGGACGTCCGAGATATCTCGTCGGCGGCGCCGCCGCCGCGTGAGGTCAGCCGCCGATGTGGCGGAGGACGGCCAGGACGCGGCGGTTGTCGCTGTCCGAGGCCGGCAGGCCGAGTTTCGCGAAGATGTTCGCCACATGCTTCTCGACGACTCCGGCGGTGATGACCAGGGCCGCCGCGATCCCGGCGTTCGATCGTCCCTCCGCCATCAGCGACAGCACCTCGCGTTCCCGCGGGGTCAGTGACGCCACCCCGGTCGTGTCCCGCCCGGCCCGCATCAGGTGGCCGACCACCTCCGGGTCCAGCGCGGTGCCGCCGGATGCCACCCGGGTCAGCGCGTCCACGAAGTCGGCGACGTCGGCCACCCGGTCCTTGAGCAGGTAGCCGACGCCTGTGGGCCGGTCGGCGAGCAGGCGGGTCGCGTAGCGGGTCTCCACGTACTGGGAGAAGACAAGCACGCCGACGCCGGGCTGGTCGCGCCGGATGTCGATGGCGGCGCGCAGCCCCTCGTCGGTGTGCGTCGGTGGCATCCGGATGTCGACGACCGCCACGTCCGGCACGATGTCGGCGACCGCGGTCCGCAGCGCGTCCGCGTCGGCCACCGCCGCGCACACCTCGAAACCGCGGTCGGTGAGCAGCCGGACCAGCCCTTCGCGCATCATCGCGGCGTCCTCCGCGATCACCACCCGCATGTCGTCGTCTCCGTTCACACGTGTGTGGGCAGTTCGATCTCGACCCGGGTCGGACCGCCGGCCGGGCTGTGCACGCGCATCCGGCCGTCCACGACGGCGATGCGGCGGGCCAGGCCGGAGAGGCCGGGGCCGTCCGGGTACGCGCCGCCGACGCCGTCGTCGGTGACGGTGAGCGTCAGGCCGTCGCCGGATCCGCCGACGTCGAGCCCGACCCGGGTCGCCCGGCTGTGCTTGGCCGCGTTCGCGAGCAGTTCGGCGGCGCAGAAGTAGGCGATGGTCTCGATCGCGGGCGCCGGGCGGGCGGGCAGCTCGACTGTCACCGCGACCGGGACGGCGCTGCTCGTGGCGAGCGTCGCCAACGCGTCACCGAGACCGTTGTCGAGGACCGGCGGGTGGATGCCGCGCACCAGGTCGCGCAGGTCGGCGAGGGCGTCCTTCGCGCCCCGGTGGGCGAGCGCGACCAGTTCCCGGGCCTGCGCGAGGTCCGGTGGCGGGCCGTCCGCGCCGAGCTTCTCGGTCGCCATGCCGAGGTTCATCGCAAGCGTGGCCAGCCGGATCTGCGCGCCGTCGTGCAGGTCCCGTTCCAGCCGGCGCATCATGGTGGCCGCGTCGTCGATCGCGCGGGCGCGGCTGACCTGGAGTTCGCGTACCCTCTCGGCGAGCCGGCGCGGGCCGAGCAGCCGCCGCATCGCGGCCACGTCCGCTGTCGTACCGGCCCGCGTCAACCATGGCGCGACAAGCAGCATGGCCAGGCCGGCCGCGGCGATGAGGAACGTGCCGGCGAACGTCCGGGCGCCGATCGCGCCGAACGGCGTCAGCGCCCACACCGGGCCGAGGCGGGTGCCGGGCGGGTGGTTGCGGAACAGCGGCCACCACAGCGGGTAGCTCAGGTTGACCGGGCCGAGCACGTAGCAGAAGACGCCGTACCCCTGCGGGATGGCCAGGGGCACCTTGAGCAGGCCGTATCCGACGGCACGCCAGCCGGGCCCGTCGGCGACCAGGGCGCCGAGCCGCTTCGAGGGCCGGGGTGGCGGTGCGTCCACACGCACGCCGAGCAGCCGGTACGCGAGCCGGCGGTGCGCCGCGCCCGTCGCGCGCCCGATCGGGGCGGCCAGCACGACCAGGAGCGCGACGGTGAGCGGGAAGAGCACCAGGAAGATCGGCGCGACGGCCGGCGCGGGCTGCCGGGACATGCCCCCGGTCGCCCAGAGGATGAACGCGCCCAGGGCCGGCAAGAGCGCCGGCACGGCCAGGATCGCCCCCGCGCTGAGCACGCCGACCAGGCAGAACACCGCCCGGCGCAGGGCCGGCCCGGTGAACGGGGCGCGCAGCGCGGTCATCAGCCCATTGTCGCCGCTCACGCGTCGCGCCGGCGGAGCAGTACGCCGCCGCACAGAAGCACCACCGCCGCGTACCCGCACATCAGCAGCACGCTCACCCAGCCGGCGAACAGCCCGGGTATCGGCGCGGTCACCGCGACCGAGTTGAGCAGCATCAGCAGCGGGACGAAGCGGCCGACGGCGATTCCGCTCTCGCCGAACAGACCGATCACGATCGTCGGGACGAACATCAGCGCGAACAGCGTGCCGATCGCGGCGCCGGAGTGTCGTACGACAGTCCCGATGCCCACCCCGATCAGCGCGGTGGCGGCCAGGTATCCACCGGTCAGCAGCACCGCGCGGAGGATCTCCGGGTCCGTGAGGGAGGCGGCCGGGATGGCGGTGCCGCGGATCGCGAGCTGTCCACCCAGGTAGCCGGCGAAGCTCGCGGCCAGGCCGGCGGCGAGGGCCGCGCCCCCGCACACGGCGGCCTTCGCGACCAGGACGGTACGACGTCGCGGGACGGCGGCGAACGTCGAGCGGATCATCCCGGTGCCGTATTCGCCTGTCACCGCGAGGACGCCGAGCGCGCCGAGGAGCAGTTGGGCCAGGATGGCGCCGCCGAGGCTGTTGTCGAGGATCTGGGCGGCGGTGGCGGTCGGGGTGTGCGACCGGTAGCCGAGTCCCACGCCGACCCCGGCCGCCGCCATCGACACCACCGTCACGCCCGCCAGCCACCACGTCGACCGGACGCTGCCCAGCTTGACCAGCTCCATCCGGGCCGCGTGCCGGAATCCGTACCTGTTCATGACACTCCCGTCGCGCGATGGTCGGTGACCGGTGAGGTGAGCCGGAGGAAGGCGTCCTCCAGGTTGTCGTGGCCGGCCGCGAGTTCGGCGACTGTCGTCTCGGCCAGCAGCCGGCCACGACCGATGACCACCAGCCGGTCCGCGGTCAGCGCCATCTCGGCGATCAGGTGGCTGGACACGAACACGGTCCGGCCTTCGGCGGCGAGCCCGCGCAGCAGGTCCCGGATCCAGCGGATGCCCTCCGGGTCCAGCCCGTTGACCGGCTCGTCGAGCAGGAGGACGCCCGGGTCGCCGAGCAGGGCCACCGCGACGCCGAGCCGTTGGCGCATGCCGAGCGAGTAGGTGCCGGCGCGCCGGGTCGCCGCGTCGGCAAGCCCGACGACGCGCAGCACCCGCTCGACCCGGGCGGCGGGGATGTCGTTGCTCGCGGCCAGGGCCATCAGGTGTGCGCGCCCGCTGCGGCCGGGATGGAACGCCCCGGTGTCGAGAAGCGCGCCGACGGTCCGCAACGGCCAGGCCAGGTCCGGGTACCGGACGCCGTCGACAAGCGCCTCGCCGTGGTCCGGGGCGTCCAGGCCGAGAATCATGCGCATCGTCGTCGACTTGCCGGATCCGTTCGGGCCGAGGAAGCCGGTCACCGTGCCCGGCTGGACCCGGACACTCAGGCCGTCGACGGCGACCCGGCCCCCGTAGCGTTTGGTCAGCTCACGTAGTTCGATCACACAATCGACGCTAGGCAGCGCCGCCGACGGTCGGAAGCCGGAAACCATCCGGCTCCGGCCGGGGGTTTTCCACCACACCCGTCGTACACATGTTCTATCCACAGCCTGTGGACGCACCTGGGGGATCGGATGAGTTACCAGCTCAGCGCCTTGGTCGCGGACGTCGAGCTGCTCCGCGAGCAGACCGCCGACCTGGACCACGCGGTGCTTGCCGCGCTCCGGCAGGACTTCGCGTTGCTGCCGGTCACCCCGCAGCTCGTGGCGGAGCTGACCGGTGCGCCGCCGGACTTCGCCACCGACGAGCCGTGCGCCGTACGTCCGTTCCGGCTCGTCCTCGCCCCGCCGCTGGCGGAGCTGCTGGCCCGCTGGTCGAGGAGCGGGCCGGTGGCCTACCTGGAGGCGGAGTTCGCCGGCGGGCTCGGCCACCAGGCGGCGGTGGTGTGGCTGGGCGGCGAGGTGAGCTGGGGGCCACGTCACGACGGCGCGCTGGACCGGCCGCGCGCCGAGTGGCCGATCAACGCGGCGCTGGCCCGGCTGGGGGTCGAGCCGGGCGCGTGGATCGACCCGTTCGCCGAGCTGGGCCTGCACCTGGAACGCGACACGGACGGTTGGCTGGCGCACGGCCGGCGGGGGCTGTCCGCCGACTACTGGGACGAGCTGGCCGACGAATGGGAATCGCGCCAATCCGGCCCGCACCAGCAACCTCTTCGCCCCGGCCCCGTTGGGGACTGGGGGATTACATGAAATTACGACAATTCGGTTTTATAGCCGCACTGCTGGTCGCCGCTTCCGCCGCCGGGAGCGGCGTCCGTCCACAGGAGCCGAACGTGGCGGCCCGACCGGTCGGCGCCGCCGAGGTGGTAAGCCTGAACGGCCTGCGCAACGCGGAGTTCGGCGCCACCGAGGACGACCTGACCCGGCGTGGCCTGCTGCGCACCGACGAGGACGCCTGCGGGCCCACGCTTGCCGGCCACGGCTCGGTCAGCCCGATCTTCGTCGACGACCGGCTCGTCCTGCTCTGGCTCGACGACCCGATGACCACGCCGGAGGGCATCGGCGCCGGCACGCCGGTCGCCGAGGTGCGCGCCGCGTACCCCGGCGCCGCCGCGCTGCCGGCGCCGCCCGGCAGCCACCGCTTCGCCGGGCTGCTGGCCCGCGACGGCGACCGCGGATACCTGTTCCTGCACGACGGCGTCACCGTCCGAAAAATCATCGCCGGGTACGCGGACTGGGCCCGCCGCCTCTTCGACGAGGGCTACGGCCCCTGCTGACCGACAGATCCCGCGATCCGGTGTGACCGACACGACACCTCGACCAGTCCTTGAGGGAGAGAACGTCATCGGCCACCAGGAGCGAACCGTGGATCAGAACCTGCACGTGCTCTTCGAACGGGCACTCGACACCGAACCCGTGCCCCCGACCGGGGACCTGGCGCGGGAGGCCATGACCGGCGGGGCCGCGCTGCAGCGCAGACGTGGCCTGCTCGCGGGAGGCACGGCGGCCGGCTTCGTCGCGATCGCCGCCGCGCTGGTCGCGTTGAACCTGCACCCGACGTCGAGAGAACCGGAGCCGGCGCCACCGGTCATGGCCGCCTGGGCACTGATGCCTTCCACGGCGACCACCTGCGACCGGCAACGCGAGACGGTCGATGTCGGCGTCTTCCTGCGGCCGGACGCCACCGAGCAACAACGCCTCGACCTGGGCGAAGCACTCCGGGCGGACCCGCGCGTGCGGAGCGTGACGTTCCAGAGCCGCGACGAGGCGTACGCCAGATTCAAGGAGCGGTACAAGGACAGCCCGGATCTGGTCAACGCGGTCGCCGTCGAGCAGATACCCGATGCCTTCCAGGTCAGACTGGTGCGGGCGGCGGACCTCTCCCCGCTCGTGGCGACCTTCTCCGACGTGAGCGGCGTCGACCAGGTCATGGGCACTCCGTGCCTTCACCCGAAGTCCGGGGAGGGCGAGTGACGAGCGGGCAGATCGACGTGTGCGCCGCGCCGCCCGGCGAACGCCAGCCCGGCCCGCTGGCCCGGTGGGGTGTCGCCCGGCGGCGTGAGCGCAGCACGCGGGACGAGGACTTCAGCGCGTTCGTCGCGGCGACCGCGTCTCGGCTCAGGCGCACCGCCTACCTGATGTGCCGGGACTGGCATCTCGCCCAGGACCTGACCCAGATCACGTTCGCCAGGATGTACGCCTCGTGGGGTCGGATCCGGCGGACCGCGAACCTCGACGCATACAGCCGCCGGGTGCTCATGAACGCCGTCTTCGACCAGCGGCGCCGGCGCAGCCACACCGAGATCGTCTGCGCCGAGCCGCCCGAACGGCCGGAGCCGGCGACGACAACGGATCTGCACGTGGCGTTGATGACCGCGCTTGCGACGCTGCCCGTCCGGGACCAGGCGATCGTGGTGCTGCGACACTGGGAGGACCAGAGCGTCGCTGCCGTCGCCAAGATCCTCGGCATCTCCGTCTCGGCGGTCAAGATGCGCGACGCGCGGGCGCTGGCCCGGATCCGCGCGCTGCTCGGCGAGGACTTCGCCGGGAGCTGACCACCCTGGAACGCGGAACGCCCGGTGTGATCCTCACGGGTCACACCGGGCGTTCTTGCTGTTCACGAGCGGTGGCGGCGGGATTTGAACCCGCGGAGGGCGTAAACCCTCACACGCTTTCGAGGCGTGCTCCTTAGGCCACTCGGACACGCCACCGCCGACGAGGGTACAGGACCACCGGTACGGACGCCGAGCCGGTATCCCGTCGGCCGGCCTGGCAGGATCTTTGTCATGAGTACGCACATCGGCGCTGAGCCGGGAGAGATCGCCGAGCGGGTCCTGATGCCGGGCGACCCGCTGCGGGCCAAGTGGATCGCGGAGACCTACCTCGAGGAGGCCCGCTGCTACACGACGGTGCGCGGCATGCTGGGCTTCACCGGTCGGTGGAACGGCGTCGACGTCTCCGTCCAGGGTTCCGGCATGGGCATGCCGTCCGCCTCCATCTACGCCCACGAGCTGATCAACGACTACGGCGTGAAGGCGCTGATCCGGGTCGGCTCCTGCGGCGCCCTGACCGAGGATCTGCAACTGCGGGACGTGGTGGCCGCGATCGGCTCGTCCACCGACTCGAACATGAACCGGATGCGCTTCGACGGGTTGATCGACTACGCGCCGGTGGCCGACTTCGGGCTGCTGCGTACCTCGGTCGAGGTGGCCGAGCGGCGCGGCATCAGCATGCGGGTCGGCCCGATCCTGGCCGCGGACGCCTTCTACACCGACCGGCCGGACCTCTACGACACGCTCGCCGACTACGGCGTGCTGGCGGTGGAGATGGAGTCGGCGGCGCTTTACACCATCGCGGCCCGGTTCAAGGCCCGCGCGCTGACCATCCTGACCGTCAGCGACCACATCAAGACGGCCGAGAAGACCACGTCGCAGGAGCGTGAGCAGACCTTCGGCCAGATGGTCGAGATCGCCCTCGACACCATCATCGCCTGACCCGCCGGCCCCTTCCACCCGCCCCCGTCACCGCCCCGGTGCCGGGGGCGGCGGCTTGTTAAGCGGGGGCCCCGCCTCTACCGAATGCGTTAAGCGGGGCCCCCGCCTTACCTGAAGAACGCGCGCAACAACGCTGCGCTCTCCGGCGCGAGGACGCCCCCGTACACCTCGGGGCGGTGCGGGAGGCGGCGGTCGCGCAACACGTCCCAGAGCGAGCCGACCGCGCCGGTCTTCGGCTCCCACGCCCCGAACACCACTGTCGGTACGCGGGCCAGCGCGATCGCCCCGGCGCACATGGTGCACGGCTCCAGCGTCACCACGAGCGTGCAGCCGTCCAGCCGCCACCGGCCCAGCCGCTGGGCGGCGCGACGCAGCGCCAGCACCTCGGCGTGCGCGGTGGGATCACCGGTCAACTCCCGCTCGTTGCGTCCGATCGCCAGTTCGGCGCCGTCGGGTCCGTAGAGCACCGCCCCGACCGGCACGTCGTCGACGCCCTCGGCGGGCGGCCCGCCGTCCGGGCCGGTCACCGCGACCTGAAGGGCCCGGCGCATCCACAGCTCGTGCCGCTGCCGGCGGCCCACCGTGCCCGGGTCGGCCAGCCCCTCGTCGGCGCCGGGGCCGGGACGCGACGTCCCCATGGTCTCCAGCGCCGGGTCGGTGGCGTCGGCCGGCTCCGCGGCGCCGGGCGTCACGTACTCGCCGGGCTCAGACCTCACGCAACTCCTCGACCTCGTCCGCGCAGCCGAGCACCTGGCAGATCTCGGCGGTCACGTCGGCCGGCATGTTGCCGTCGTGCGCGCAGAGCGCGAGCAGCTTCTGCGCCGAGATGCCCAGGTCGGCGAGGAGGTCCGCGTCGCCCACCGGGTCGGCCTCCGGGTCCACGGCCGGCTGCTCCTCGGTCTCGTCGTCGCCGGACGGGCGCGGCTCGTCGACCTCCTCCAGGCCGGTGACCGAGGTCTTCAGGTCGCCCACAAGCAACGCGCCGAGCCGGGACTCCTCCGCGTATCCCGAGTCGGAGCCGAACACGCGCAGGTCCTCGCCCTCGTCCAGGCGCAGGACCACCAGGTAGGTGTCGTCCGCCTCGACGAACAGCAGCGAGATGTCCGCGTCCGGCTCGACGTCGCGCAGCCGGTCGGCCACCTCCTCGATGTCGGTGACGCCCCGCAGGCTCACCTCGCCGGCGGTCCAGCCGCCGTCGACGCGCGCCACGGCAGCAGCGAAGTACGACACGGTCCCCCCAAATTGGCCTCGGCGGCACGCCGACATGTCACGCGATGCACGTTAACCGGTCGGGTCGGCGGGCGACCGGTCAACGCCCCGTAAGGGGCCGGCCGTTCCTGGAGAAAGCCGGTCAGCCGGCGACGCGCCGGCGGGTGGCGATCAGTTGGCGCAGGCGCGCGCTGTGTGCCCGCTGCGGCCGTTCGCGCTGCTGAACCGCTCGGGCACCGGCCAACTCGGCGAGGAGTTGAAGGCGGCGGCGGCTCCGATCGGGGTCGAGCCGCGGCGGTGTGGTCCAGGCCATACGGGGAGCGTGAACCGTCACCGCCCGTACGTCAAGATGGTCTTCGCTACGCAGCGAAACCGGCACCCAAGGTCACCAGAGCGGCCAGTCGCCGGTCTGCGCCCACCGCACGGCGACGACCGCCGCGGCGATGCTCCAGGCGCCGGCGGTGACGATCGCCACCCCGGTGGCGACCCCGCGGTCGCCGTGTCGGACCAGCACCGCGGACGCCGCCCAGGCCAGCCCGCCGGCCAGCAGCGTCCACCAGGCGTATCCGGCCACGTCGCGGCCGACCAGCCCGAACAGCAGCAGCCAGGCGAACGTGGCCACCGCGCCGATCGCGACGCCCGCGCCGGTGACCGGGTACGGCTCGCGGTAGCTGGGCCGCGTCGACCCGCCGGACGGGAAGAGGCCCGACGGGGTACGCGGTGGCGGGTGGAACACCGCCGGGCCGGGCCGCTCGGATCCGCCGTGCCACCCGTTCGTCACCCCTGCTCCCTCCCCCGGACCACGCCCGCGAAATCACGCACAGTGACACCCCGTCGTGGGCGGGTCTCGGCGTTCGTCCCTACGGTAGTGGTCTGCCAGGATGATCGGATGCGCTCGCCATCGATCGGACGCCGCGCGCGTCCGGCGTACCCGGTCCTGCTGCTCGTCGCGGCGCTCGCCGCCGGGTGCGACCGGCCCGCCGCGCCCGCCGACGCGTGGCAGGACCCGAGCCCGATGGTGACCGCGGCGCAGCCCGCGGCGCCGACGGCCAGCCCGGCCCCGTCCGTCGTCTCGTCCGCCGCGCCGACCCCGACGCCGTCCCGCGCGGTGACGCGGCGGGTCTTCCCGGTCCGGGCCGGCAACGTCGACTACCACCCGACGCACGGCGGCTATCCGGGCACCGACCTGTTCGCCGACTGCGGCGAGCCGGTGGTGGCGGTCACCGACGGGGTGGTCCTCGAGGTGAGCCGGGTGGACCGGTTCGACAAGCGCGGGCCGCTCGGCCCGAACAACGGCGGGCTCTCGGTCTCGCTGCTCGGCGACGACGGGGTGCGCTACTACGGCTCCCACCTGAGCGCGATCACCGCGGGCGTGGATGCCGGGGTACGCGTCCGTGCCGGGCAGCAGCTCGGCAAGGTGGGCCACACGGGCAACGCGAACAACGTGTGCCACCTGCACTTCGGGCTGTCCCCGAAGTGCGCCGGCCACGACGACTGGTGGATCCGCCGGGGCGTGGTATGGCCGGCGCCCTACCTGAACTCCTGGCGCAAGGGCGGCAACCGCTCCCCGGTCGCCGAGGTCACCGCCTGGCAGCGCAAGCACGGCTGCCCGAAGTCGCCGGGCCGCTCCGGCGCGGGCGGGTGACCCGACGCGCGTTCCGCAGGCGCACGGCGGGCGGCCGGAGCGCGTAGGTTCCAGGGCATGACTGCCCGGGATCCCATCGCCGACCTGCGCCGGATCGCGTTCCTGTTGGAGCGGGCCAACGAGGCCACCTACCGGGTGCGGGCGTTCCGGTCGGCGGCGAACGCGCTCGGCGCGCTGCCGACCGGCGAGGTGGCCGAGCGGGCCCGCACCGGGAAGCTGACCGAGCTGGCCGGCGTCGGTGATGTCACCGCCCGTTGCGTGGCCGAGTCGTTCGCCGGCGAGGAGCCGGTCTACCTGCGACGGCTGCTGGCCACCGAGGGCACCGACCTGGACGAGGAGGCGGCGAAGCTGCGCGACGCGCTGCGCGGCGACTGCCACAGCCACTCGGACTGGTCCGACGGCGGCTCACCGATCGAGGAGATGGCGCTGGCCGCGGTCGAGCTGGGCCACGAATACCTGGTGCTCACCGACCACTCGCCCCGGCTCAAGGTGGCCCGGGGTCTCACCGGGGACCGGCTGCGCCGGCAACTCGACCACGTGGCGGCGGTCAACGAGGCGCTGCCTGCGGGCTTCCGCATCCTCACCGGCATCGAGGTGGACATCCTCGCCGACGGCTCGCTTGACCAGACCGACGACCTGCTGGCCCGGCTGGACGTGGTGGTCGGCTCGGTGCACAGCGGCCTCGGCGACGACCGGGCGAAGATGACCCGCCGGATGCTCACCGCGGTCGCCAACCCGCACCTGGACATCCTGGGCCACTGCACCGGCCGGATGGTGTCGTCCCGGCCGGCCGGCGTGACCGGCCCGGGTGATCGCGGGCATCGGGCGCGTACCCGCAAGGAGAGCGACTTCGACCCGGACGCCGTCTTCGGGGCGTGCGCGGAGCACGACGTGGCCGTCGAGATCAACTCCCGGCCGGAGCGGCAGGACCCGCCGAAGCGGCTGATCCGCCGCGCCCTGGAGGCCGGCTGCCGGTTCGCCATCGACACCGACGCGCACGCACCCGGGCAGCTCGACTGGCAGCGCTTCGGCTGCGAGCGGGCGGCGCGCTGCGGCGTACCGGCGGACCGGGTGGTCAACACCTGGACCGCCGACCGCCTGGTGAGGTGGGCGGCGGGCCGGGGCTGAGCGGTCAGCGCCGGGCCGCTGGCTCGACCTCCCGGACGGCGTCCGGGACCGGCATCGGCGCCGGCCGACGCCGGCCGAACAGCCCCTGCGCGACCGCCACGCCGACAAGCACGACGAACGCGCCCACCGGCTGGTGCCAGTTCATCCGTTCGCCGAGGACCACGGCGCCGACGAGCACCGCGAAGACCGGGATCAGGTAGGTCACTGTGGACGCCGTGCTGGCGCCGGCCAGCCGGATGTTCCGCATGTTGATCACGAAGGCCAGCCCGGTGCCGAGCGCGCCGAGCGCGAGCACGCTTGCCACCACCCGCGGCGAGAGGCCGGTCGGCACCGGCGGGGCGCCGGCCACGAACGGTGCGACAAGCGCGAGCTGCGCGGTCGCCACGAGCAGTTGTGCCGCCGACAGCGACAGGCCGGAGTATGAGCTGCCGGCGATGAACTTCTTCTGGTAGGGAATCGCCAGCCCGTAGCAGGCCGCCGCGCCGAGGCACATGAGCTGGCCGGTGAAGTGGGCGCCGCCGACGCCCTCCCAGACACCGAGCACCACGAGCACGCCGGCGAAGCCCAACGCCAGGCCGACCGCCCGCCGTGCGGTCAGCCGTTCGGTGCGGAACACAAGTACCGCCATCGGCAGCACGATAAGCGGCGTGGTGGCGTTCCAGATGCCGGCGAGCATGGACTCGACCCGCTGCTCGCCGAAGCCGAACAGGGTGAACGGCAGCGCGACCCCGAACGCGGCCACCACCAGCAGGTGGGCCCAGATCCGGGGCTCACGGGGCAGCCGGTCGCGCAGCGCGGCCAGCACCACCAGCAGCGTGGCCGCGCCGGTGGCCACCCGGTAGAGGGTGAGGTGCACGGGGTGCAGCTCGCTCACCCCCACCTTGATGAAGAGGAAGCTGGAACCCCAGATCGCGGCGAGTGCGACGAACCCGGGCAGCCAACTGCGCAGCGATGCCCGGTCAGGAGTGGTCTCGGCGCTCACCCCTGACACTCTGCCCCTCGGGTACGACGTTGTCGCGCGAAATTCCGCACGTGGTGTCGACCGCCACAGCAACCGAGTTGCTGCCCTGAACACGGCGAACACGGTCGACACCGGGGCCACCCGGTCACGTAGGGTCGCCCCGTGGGACGAATCGATGACCTCGCCAACCGATACGTGGCCCAGTGGGCTCCGCTGAGCCCGACCGGCGCCACCTACGTCGGCATCGCCGGCTACGACGACCAGCTCGACGACCTCTCCCCAGACGGCTACGCCGCCCGCGCCGAACTGACCCGGCGCACGCTCGGCGAACTCGACGTCATCGAGCCGGAGAGCGAGTCGGAACGGATCGCCCAGGAAGCGATGCAGGAACGCCTCGGCCTGGAACTCGCCCGGTACGACGCGGGTGAGATCACAAGCGAGGTCAACGTGATCGCCAGCGGGCTGCACGAGCTTCGGATGGTCTTCGACCTGATGCCGACCGACGGCGAGGAGGCGAAGGCCAACGTGGCCACCCGGCTCAACCGCTTCGCGTCGGCGCTCGACGGCTACAAGCGCACGCTCCGCGAGGCCGCCGCGGCCGGCCGGGTCAGCTCACAGGTGCAGTTGGTCGAGGTCGCCAAGCAGTGCGACGTCTGGGTCGACCCGGACGGCGACAACTTCTTCCACGGCCTGGTGGAGCGGCTCGACTCCGACGGCGCGCTCGGCGCCGAGCTGCGCAAGGGCGCCGCCGCCGCGACCGCGGCCACCGCCGAGTTCGGGCACTTCCTCCGCACCGAGCTGGCCCCCGAGGGACGGCAGAAGCAGGCCGCCGGCCGGGAGCGCTACGAACTGGCCTCGCAGTACTTCCTCGGCGCGAAGGTCGACCTGGACGAGACGTACGCCTGGGGTTTCGCGGAGTTGGCCCGTCTGGAGGCCGACATGCGGACGGTGGCCGGGCGGATCGCCGGCCCCGGCGCCACGATCGACGACGCGGTCCGCGCGCTCGACGCCGACCCGGCACGGACCATCCGGGGCAAGGAGGCGTTCCGCGACTGGATGCAGGCGCTTGCCGACAACGCGATAAGCGAGCTGGCCGGCACCCACTTCGACATCCCGGAGCAGATCCGCCGGATCGAGTGTCGTCTCGCGCCGACGAGCGACGGCGCCATCTACTACACCGGGCCGAGCGAGGACTTCTCCCGGCCGGGGCGGATGTGGTGGGCGGTGCCGCAGGGCATCACCGAGTTCTCCACCTGGCGTGAGGTGACCACCGTCTACCACGAGGGCGTGCCGGGTCATCACCTCCAGGTCGCCCAGACCGCCGTCCGGGCCGACCTGCTCAACCGCTGGCAGCGGCTGCTCTGCTGGGTGTCCGGGCACGGCGAGGGCTGGGCGCTCTACGCCGAGCGGCTGATGGACGAGCTGGGCTACCTGGCCGACCCGGGCGACCGGCTCGGCATGCTCGACGGGCAGGCGCTGCGGGCCGCTCGGGTGATCGTCGACATCGGCATGCACCTGGAGTTGGAGATCCCGAAGGACAACCCGTTCGGTTTCCACCCGGGCGAGCGCTGGACACCGGAGCTGGGCTGGGAGTTCATGCGGGCCCACTGCCGGGTGCCGGACGAGAACCTGCGCTTCGAGTTGAACCGCTACCTGGGGTGGCCGGGGCAGGCCCCCTCGTACAAGGTGGGCGAGCGGATCTGGTTGCAGGCCCGCGAGGAGGCGAAGGCCCGCAAGGGCGCCGACTTCGACCTGAAGGAGTTCCACCGCCAGGCGCTCGACCTGGGTGCGCTGGGGCTCGACCCGCTGCGCCGGGCGCTGGCCCGTATCTGAGTTCCCCCGAACGCGACGGCCGGGGTCGGAGGAACCTCCGACCCCGGCCGTTTCGTCGCGCGATCAGGCCAGGTCGACCCGGAGCTTCGGCGTGGCGGTGAGCGTCTTCGAGTGCTCGTAGGCAAGCGTGATCACCGGGTCGTCGAAGCTGAGCGGAATCGGCGAGGTGACCGGGATGCCGTCCGGGAACGGCAGGTCCGGGGTCAGGGTGATCTTGATGCCGAGCACGTGCCCGACGAACCGGGTGGCGTAGAACGCGACGTCGCCCTCCACGGTGAGCTTGTCGGTGACGTACCGCTGCTCCTTGCCCGCCGGGCCGCTGGCCCGCAGCATGAAGTCGTTGGTCACCGCCTTGTCCATGGTGAACTTCAGGCACTTGAGCGTGCCCCGGTAGGTGGGCAGGTCGATGACGCCCTCGAAGCGCAGCCCGGTCATCGTGACCTTGGAGCCGGTGAGCAGGGAGGGCGGGTCGGCGACGAGGGGCAGGTCGGGGTCGGCGGCCAGCTTGGGCAGCGGCTTGCCCTCCTCGACCGGCTTGGGCTTGGTCGGGGTCGGGTCGGCGTCGCCGCAGTCGGCGTCCGGCTTCGCCGGGGTCGACGGCTTCGCGCTGCCGCCGGGCTTCGGCGTGGCGCTTCCGCTCGCGGCGGCGGCGGCCGAGGGCGAGGGTGACGGGTCGGCCTTGTCCTTCCCACCGGTGAACAGGCCGGTGATGCCGTCGACAATGTCGGTCAGCAGGTTGCCGTCGGAGTCCTCCTCCGGCTCGGCCGGGGCGGTGGCGCTCGGGCTGGCCGACGGCGACGCCGAGGCGGTCTTCGAGGGGGTCGGCTTCGGCGCCGGTGCCGACGCGGTCGGGCAGGCCGCCGGCGCGGCGACCGCCGGCCGCTGGTCGCGGACCGTGAGCAACCCGGCGGCGGTGACCGCGAGGACGAGCAGGATCGCGTACGCCCGGGGCGGGTGACCCGGGCCGCGCGGGGTGTCCGCGGGCGGCGTATCGACGGCCGGTTCCGCGGGCGCGGCCTCGCGCAGCGGGTTGCGCGGCGCGGGCAGCGTGTCGGTGAGGACTCCGGTGGTGTCGTCCTCCCGCTGCCGGGGCAGCAGTTCGTCGACCAGGGCCGGCTCCGGCTCGTCGTCGACCGGCTCCGCCGCCGGCTCGTCGACCGGCTCCGACGGCGTCGCCGGGGTGTTCGCCTTCTTGCTCGGCACCCAGGCGAAGCCGAGCGCGCTGCCGACCATGCCGAGCAGCAGGCCGATGAAGAAGCCGCCGAGGTTGACCCCGATCAGCGAGTAGAGCGCGGTGATCGCCGCGACCACCGCGTAGAACATCCGCTGGGGCGGGCTGAACCACAGCAGCATGCCGCAGGCCACCAGGATGGTCGGGATGAGCCAGGACAGGAAGCCGGTGGGCCCCATCTGGAACGAGAGGCCGTTCAAACTCATCTGGGTGGTGCCGAAGATCTCCAGGCCGGCCAGGGCGGTGAAGAGTCCACCCCAGAACGGCCGCTCCCGGCGCCACCGGCGGAAGCCACGCCACGCCTGGCCGAGCCGACCGGGCCGGGCCTGCCGCGTTTCGGCGGTTGTCACGTACTCCTCCTGGCGGTGCTGACGGGTTGAGACATGGTCGAGGCCCGCGGAGGGCGCCCTCCGCGGGCCTCGCCATCAGATCAGAAGCACTCCTTGGCGTCCTTGCCCACGTTGACCTTCAGCTTCAGGCCGTTGAGGGTGAAGACGCCGGCGCTCGTCGAACGCGCCACCTGCTTGAGCCCCTTGATGGTCACCGTGTCGGCGCTCTGCCCGAACGAGCCCGGCTGACCCTTCTTCGGGTTGAGGTCGTTCGCGTCGCGGCCGATCTGGATGTTCTCGAACGTGGCGTCACCCTCGAGCGAGTCCATGTCGATCAGCAGGTTGGTCGCGGTGGCCGGCTTGCCGCCGCCACCGGCGTTGATGGTGAGCACGATCGGCACGCCCGGGAGGCTGGCGTTCACCGACTGGCAGAGGTCGTAGAGCTTGGCGTCGGCGATCTCGGAGACGGCCACCGGGTGCTGGCTGCCGTTCTTCTCCTCGACCAGGCCGCCGTACTGCTTGAAGCCGTTGCCCTCAAGCGTCGAGGCGCCGACCTTGAAGGTCTGTCCCGACACCGCGAACGAGGCCGCGATGGCGCCGTTGGCCATGCCCAGCACGATGCCGCCGGCCACGACGGTCGCCGGCACCATCATCGCGGCGAAACGCCGCCAGCGGGTGCCACCACTCATCTGGTCACTCACAAAGTCCTCCTCGACGGGGGTGCGTCACCGGACGCGGGTCGCGACGCGGGACGGGAAAGCTGCGGGGCGGCGCGGGAAGCCGTTGTGCCGAACGGGGCGCGCGGTCGCGGATTGGATGTTCTCGCGAAGCGACAGACCTCACAAGGCCTTGCTACTCGCGGGTAACACACCTGTGGTATCAAGATCGTTTGTGGTTACCAACGGTTAACCTCGGGACGACACGGCGACCAGGGCAAACCCGCACTATTACGACAGGATGGCGGGGAGGTTTCACCAGCGGTAGCCGTCGCACCCAAACGTCTCAGTTTGATAACGCCACGCTGGCAAGGCGCTGGGCGTGAGGAGACGATCACCCGTCCGGTCAGGCCCGGCCGCCGACCGGCGGCGGGTCAGGTCCGTGCGTCCAACCACGACCGCAGCAGGTGGCGGTCGATGGAGTCGACCCGGCCGAGGGGACGCCCAGCGGCCACCCGGGCGCGCAGCTCCGCCCGGGTGAACCAACGCGCCTCCACGACTTCCTCGCCGTCAACCCGGACCCGCGTCGACGCCGCCGTCGCCCGGAAGCCGACCATCAGCCCAGCGGGAAACGGCCACGCCTGCGAGCCCTGGTAGGTCACCTCACCCACGGCCACCCCGGCCTCCTCGCCGACCTCCCGCCGGACCGCGTCCTCCAGGCTCTCGCCGATCTCCACGAACCCGGCAAGCGTCGACCAGGAATCCTCCGCCGCGCCCCGATGCCGGGCCAGCAGGCAACGCTCCGGCTCACCGGGCGCCTCGACGAGCATGATGACCGCCGGCTCGATCCGCGGGAACAACAACCGGCCACAGCCCGCGCCGGCGCAGGAGCGGGTGTGCCCGCCCAACCCGGCCACCGTCGCCGCACCGCAACCACCGCAGAACCGCTGGCCGCGATGCCAGTGCAACAACCCCTTCGCGTACGCCAGGACGGCCGACTCGGCCGCGCCCAGCTCGCCCACGAGCGCCCGGACGTCCACCGCCCCGACCGCGCCGGCCAGCTCGCACGCCTCGACCTCGGCCCGGCCGGAGAGGTCGGCGGCGAACACCGCCCGCCCCTCGTCCAGCCCGAGGAAGACCGCCTCGTCCGCACCGGCGAGCAGCCCGGCCGCGGCCACCACCGCCGGTCGCACCGGCGCCCGTTCCGCGTCGACGAGGCATCGATCACGCCACAGCGGCAGCACCACGCTCGCCGGATCGGCCCGCCGCTCCGCGAGCCACCCCGGGTCACCGCGCAGCGCCGCCGCCCGGTCCAACCATCCGCCGCCGTACGCCAACACCCGCCCACCGTGTCACGATCAGCACCGCAACGGGGACCCGAAACGGGTGATAGGTGCGACACCGGCGCCCACCCGACACGACCGCCCGGCCGGAGACTCCCGACCGGCCCGAGCGTTGGTTACCGTAGGTGTCTCCCGCGGGGGAAGCGGTCCCCGCACACGCACTTCCGATCGAGGTTGAGTGACGATGCACGGCGAGAAGATGCCGGCTGCCGACGACCGGCCCACCGTCAAGGTAGCGGCGGTGAGCTGGCCCGGAGTCGAGCTGGAGCCGGTCGCCACACCGCCCGCCGACGGCGGCGGGCCGACGCGCTCCCGGCGCGCCCGGCTGCTGATGGCCGGCGGGCTCACCGCCGCCCTGCTCGCGGGCGGCATCGGCGTCGGCGCCTACGCGTACGCCGGTGACGTCCCCCGCGGCACCACCGTGCTCGGCACCGAGCTGGGCGGCCGGAGCCGGGCGGATGCCGCCCGGGCGCTCCGCACCGAGCTGGAGCGCCGGGCCGACGCGCTGAACGCCCCGATCCCGGTCACGGTCGGCGAGAAGAAGGCCGAGGTGAAACCGGCCGACGTCGGGCTCGCCATCGACGTGGAGGCCACCGTGTCGGCCGCCGCCGACGCCGACGCGCACGCGGTGAGCCGACTTGTCGGCTCGCGCACCGTCGAGCCGGTGGTGACTGTCGACGCCGACCGGCTTAACGCCGCCCTGCGCCAGGTCATGGGTGACCAGGGCCGCGAGATGACCATGCCGACCATCATCTGGACCGGCACCACGCCGAAGCCGGTCTATCCGAAGCCGGCGCTGACCGTGGACCCGGCCGGCACCACGCAGGCGGTCACCTCCGCGTGGCTCGCCGCCCGGCCGGTCACCGTGCCGCTTGTGGAGAAGTGGCCGGCGACCAGCCGCGAGGAGGTGGACCGGCTCGTCACCGAGCTGGCCCGGCCGGCCGTCGCCGCGCCCGTCACGCTCACCACCGGCGGTGGCTCGGTCACCATCCCACCCGCCGCCATCGCCCGGTCGCTGCGCTTCTCGACCGACGACGCCGGCAAGGTCACCCCGCGCGTCGACGTCAAGCGGCTGCGCACCGCGCTCGGCGACAAGCTGACGAAGCTTGAGGTGGAGCCGCGCGACGCCGGGCTGACCATCAGCGGCGGCAAGCCGAAGGCGGTCCCCAGCCGCGCCGGCCGCCAGGTCGACGCCGCCGCGCTCGGCCCGGCGCTGCTGGCGGTGCTGCCCAAGACGGGCGATCGCACGGTGACCGCCGAGCTCAAGCCGGCCGCCCCCGAACTGACCGAGGCCAAGCTGGCCGAGCTGGGCATCAAGGAGAGGGTCTCCACCTTCACCACCCGGTTCACCGGTGGCCTCTCCTCCCCCCGCAGCCAGAACATCGTCCAGGCGGCCAAGGACGTGGACGGCACGATCGTGCGGCCCGGCGAGACCTTCTCGCTCAACGCCCACACCGGCGAGCGCGGCTACGACCAGGGCTACCAGGACGCGCCCACGATCGTCGGCGGCAAGCTGGTGCCGGGCGTGGGCGGCGGCGTCTCGCAGTTCACCACCACGCTGTTCAACGCCACCTACTACGCCGGGATGGAGGACGTCGAGCACAAGCCGCACTCGTTCTACTTCAGCCGCTACCCGGCCGTGATCGAGTCGACCATCTACTGGCCGCAGCTCGACTTCAAGTTCCGCAACAACACCCCGCACGGCGTCCTCATCGACACCTCGTACACGGCCAGCTCGATCACCGTGTCGATATGGAGCACCAAGATCTACGACAGTGTCAAGACCGAGTACGGTCCCCGCCGCAACGTCACCCAGCCGAAGACCGTCTACCTGAAGCCGGGCCCGAGCTGCATCTCCGCGGCCGGCGGCATCGGATTCGCCCAGGACGCGTTCCGGGTGATCAAGAAGGACGGCAAGGTGGTCAAGCGGGAGAAGTTCAGCTGGCGCTACGACGCCGAGCCACGCTTCATCTGCGCCCCGGACCCCGGCGCCTGACCCCGGACAGGGGAGAAGTCCCCGCCAGGCGGGGACTTCTCCCCTGATCGTCGCTCGGTGCGCGACCCGCTCAGGGTCGCGCCGCGGCCAGTCCCTCCCGCACGCCGTCCGCGTCACGGTCGGTGCCGTAGACAGGCGTGTCGGGCTGCTGCCGCCAACTCTCGTCAAGCGTGCCGGCGTCGACCGCGTCGAAGCCCAGCTCGTCCACGAGCCCCATGACGACCCGCTTGGCGTCCGCGTCGTCACCGGCCACCGGCAGGGCGATCCGGCCCGCCGAGCCCACCGGCTTGCCCTCGTCCATCAGATGCGCGGCCTGGATGTTGTTGAAGGCCTTCACCACCCGGGCGCCCTTGAGGTGGTCGGCCGTCCACCGGCTGGAGCTGAGACTCCGGTCCAGCAGCTCGGCGACGTCGCCGTCCCGCTGCGGGTAGTAGTTGTTCGCGTCGACGACAAGCTTGCCGTCGAAGACAGCCGCGGGGAGCTGCGGCACCGCCTTCAGCGGGATCGCGACGACCACCAGCTCCGCGCCCTGGACCGTCTCCTCCAGACCGGCAGCCCGGGCGCCGGTCTCCGTGGTGAGGTCGGTCAGGCTCTGCGGACCGCGGGAGTTGGTTACCACGACGTCATGGCCGAGTGAACTCAGGCGACGGGTGAGGGTGCCCCCGATGTGCCCCGACCCGATGATTCCGATCTCCATGACCACTCCTGTACCCCGGCAGGTCCGTCCCGATCACGAACCTGCCGTACGCCATGTCACGTTTCCGAAACCGCCAGGCCGGCGGAGGACGCGCCGGGCGGTCCCGGCTCGACGGTACGAGACGCAGCGGCCCGCCGTGGTGATTCCCGCCGAACGCAGTTCAGGGCCACCCCGGAGGGTGGCCCTGAACTGTGAATGTTTGTCCGGCGGTGTCCTACTCTCCCACACCCTCCCGAGTGCAGTACCATCGGCGCTGGAGGGCTTAGCTTCCGGGTTCGGAATGTGACCGGGCGTTTCCCCTCCGCCATGACCGCCGTAACTCTATGAACATATCAACCAACCCCACAAGCTCCCCTGCGGGTGGTGTTTGTTCAGAGTTGCACAGTGGACGCGTAGCAGCTTGGTAGTCAAGTCCTCGGCCTATTAGTACCGGTCAACTGAACCCGTTACC
>NZ_JAXCFT010000030.1:0-46286 GCF_056150385.1 Micromonospora marincola
TCTTCGGTTGTCCTCACAAACCATCGATGATCAACGCGGTGGCCGCCCTCATGCCCACGCCACGCCCAACGCCGAAGCCAAGTGACGTTGGAGTACTAGCAGCGGCAGAAGTTTGGCTCCGGCCGTCCACATCTGCGTGACCGGCTGCAGTACCGTCATGCCGTGCATTTCGTGTATCGCTCCCACTACGAGGGCCACTTGAGCAAGCGGGTCCGGCGGCTGCCGGACGAAACCGTGCTGAATTGGTTCCGGCGAGGCTGGGACTGCGACGATCCGGAGTCCTGGGTCGAGAACGAGCTGGGCGGTGACGTCTACGGCCTCGATTCGGTCTTCGAGGCGGCACGGAAGCACGGCCTGTCTCGGCCGGCAACGACCAGCGAGCTGCGCGAGCTCCTGCATGAGCACTTGTACGTCGAGGGTGACGAGGACTTCATCCGCCTCGACGATCACAGCCTTCGGGTACGGACCGATGACGACGAGGTGGAACTGGCCTATTTCTTCCTCGATGACGAGGTGGTCGCGACCGCCCCCGACCGGTTGGCATACCTGTTCCAGTCGTGGCCGTTGCCTGCTGGGGAAGGTGAGTTGACGTCGTTCGTCGCCGATGTGCCGGTAACAGTCGTTACGCCCGCCCGTACCGGTGACGCCAGCACGTACGCGGTGTTCCTCACGTTCTACGACGGCGAAAGCCTCGCCTGCTCCCAGCCGCTGGTATTCCCAGGGGTCGGGTTGTGGGAACTGGCCGGACATCTCCGGACCGCGGACCCCGACAGCGGTGCAGCATGGCCACCCGAGCTGCTGGTCCTGCGAACGCTCATCGCGCCCGAAGAAGACGCCATCACCCCGGCGCTGGACCGGTGTAACAGATGGCCCGGCTTCAACCTCAACGCCGACCCGTGGCCCAACCTGCCCAAGGAGCACGGCGCCGCCCACGGCGAAGCCATGGAGCTTCTCACAACGGGCCGATACGTCGACGGCCGATGCCCCGACGCATCGCGCATCAAGGTCGACGAACATCTCGCCCAAGTCACCATGCACTGTGGCCAGTCATTCGGGTACCAGCAGTGGTTCCTGTTCGACACCGTGTGGGCGGCCGCTCACCCCGACCTGGCCCAATCACTGCTTCGCTACAGCAACCACTGGGATCCACTCAAGGACTGAAACCACCAGCCGAGCCATCAGCTCCGATCGTCGAGACGAGCGGACGCTGATCGGGCGTGCGGCCAGCGGCAGATTAGGGTGCCGGGCCCCGCGCTGCCTTTGTCGTTCCCCCTCGGAATAGGGCTCAGGTGCGGGCGGGTATAGCCAGCACTTCAGGCGACCGGGAGGTCGATCCGTCGTCCGGTTCCGTCCGGATTCCCGTCATCGGTGACTATGGCGAACGCGCCGGTCGGCACTCCGTCGAGAGTCGCTACCCGTGACGCGGCGGTCAGCAAGCTGGCCTCGGTCGCTCCGGCGATGAAGAAGACATACACGTCGCCGAGTTCCTCGCCGTCGTCGTACACCTCGACCACGCCTTCGTCTTCCAAGTCGACCAGGAAGTCCTCGACCTGATCGATCGAGGGGAACGCATAGGCGCCCGGGTCAAGACCCGGAGTTGGTACCAACGGAACGTGGATCTCGACGATGCTGGCCATGCCGACATGA
The DNA here is from genome assembly GCF_056150385.1 of Micromonospora marincola. Taxonomy (NCBI): domain Bacteria; kingdom Bacillati; phylum Actinomycetota; class Actinomycetes; order Micromonosporales; family Micromonosporaceae; genus Micromonospora; species Micromonospora marincola. The sequence continues at coordinate 1,648 of NZ_JAXCFT010000030.1, forward strand.
TCTCCCAGGCGGAGGCGGAGGCGAAGCGGCTCGAAGCAGGGCAGCCAACGTGCGCGGTCTGCAGCAAGTCCGTGCGCTGCCCTTTCCCGGGTGACTCTGCCGCTGATTACACAGGGGGACCTGCGTCTTGTTCGGTATTGTCGTACCGCGCCGATCGCCAGACCTTTTGAGCCCACGCTTGGTCGGAGGCGTCGTCGTGCATGCACGTGACACAGAGGATGCCTTCGGAGGTCGCGGCATAACCGTAGAGTTCATGCTGCGGCTTACCGTCGACGACCACTGTGAGCCAGAATGCCCGTCGCACCACCTCGCCGTGTTGCTCCGACAACTCGCCGTCGCACCGTTCGGGCAAGTCCCCGCTGAATTCGGCGATCGCAGCGTCGGCTGTCATGCCTATCGAGGTATCGAATGCTTCGATGTGAACGGTCCGGCCGCGTCCGGCGAACATCATGATGCCGTCGGCCGTTCGCGAGCCCAGTCCGGCGGTGCGTTCCACGGACCAGCTCGCGGTGATCTGCTGGCGGACCGAGAGCGGCAGCGGGTGCCAGATCCGACTGAGCACATCGTCGCGGTCCCACGCCTCGGTCAGCACCCGCGACAACAGACTGTTCCGTTCCGCGACCAGATACGGCAAGGTTCCGGCATCGCGGACCTCCGCCCTGGCAATCTCACCGAGCAGCCCGGGCCATGGTTTGATCGCGTTCGCGACCTCACCCCGGAGCGTGAGATCGGTGTACTCGGGTGTGGTCCAGACCGCGTTGGCGTGGCGCAGTTGCTCGTCGTCGAGCTTCAGCCCGACCGAATACGTCACGCTTGCGCCACCGGTCAGGTGCACCGGCATGAGACAGCGCAGGAAACCGCCTACGCCCTCGATCCGCTGGAAATCGGAGTTTCCCCAGGCCGACGCCCGCTGCTCGGCAGGCAGCGCCAGGATCGCGTCCGGCAACGACGACCGGATGTCAAGGTCAACACCATCCAGAGGCTCACCGCAGCACGAGCAACCAGCCACATGATCGAGCACACCGGGACTGTACGAGAAGCTCACCCCAGCGTCGAACGCCAGCAGGCACCACGACGCGTATCCCCGACAAGCCCACGGCACGGCCGGCGAAGAGGCGACACATGTCGGGCCGCCCGTCACGCCCGCTGCGCGGCAGATAGGGACATGTCGTGAGCGACCTCAGGCAAGCTCGCGAGCCGACTTCCCCGTCTCCTCGCCCTCAGGTCGGAGCACCACCCATCCAAGATCCTGGCCGACCAACGCGGTGGCCAGCCTTCGAAGCACGCGTGGAAACTGATCCGCATCGGCCGAGACCTCAACGTCAAGATGCCATCGCCCCGACCCGCTACCCGCTCCGGATACTTCGCCATCCGCGCGTAGCGCAACCGCGAGTAGGTCCTCAACGTCATCGCGATCGACATCGTCGGGCAACTGATGATTACCAATGACCTCGATGAACATGCGCGCGATCATAGGCGGAGCCCGAGGAGGCGCACGCTCATCGGCCAGATCCGCGCACAGTCAGCGGCATGAGAGTGCACCATGGTGCCCGGCGTCTGAACATCATCGAGGGCTGTGCCGCTGCGCGCCATCCACGAGCCTCTTCGTGTGCCCGTGAACTCGCTCGAAGAGTTCATTGCGCCATTCGACTTCCTGCGGTATCTCACTTCCTGGTAGATGTGATCCAGCCAAGTAACGCTGATCGTCGTGGACGATACCGTAGATTCGTCCCGCGCCGATGCGATAGAGCCCGACAAGCTGGGGAGGGCCGCCGCTGTAGGCGTCGCTACCAGATTTCAGCGCTTCGCAGAAGGCGCTGAAGACTGCCCTGCTGGTGCGCCGCGCCGGAGTCCCCTGCCAAGCCCGATGGGCCATGCGTACTGCAGTTGATCCACTTCCCGCTATACGCAGAATGGCTGAGTGGTCAGGCAACCCGAAGTTCGTGGTAGCCCATGTGTCGGATGATGATTCGTACGTGAGAATGGAGACCGAGAACTTGGAAGTCATACCGTCACCCAGTCTGGCCGCGTGGATTATGCCAACGTCTCGACGCTGCCCTTGGGGATAACTGCTCCATAAGCGTCGGACGGCTTGCTCTACGTCAACAGCGCCTCGGGTTGATGGGGAAGTGGCTCGATCTATTCGATCGGTGATTACCGGAAGGGCCAGAGCAGGAAATAGCACGTCTCCCCAGTAGCCGAATATGTGCGGCTGCGCGGCGCAGGCGAAGGTCTTACGCCCTTGATCCCAGTGTTGCTTGCCCCATGAGATTCGACTGTCCGAAGCGATGTATACAGAGGCTACTCCACGTGTGTCCACAGCGGCCCAGACCAGAATCGATGTCATGTTCCCATTATGGGAGCGAACTACTCGCGTAGGCTATACTGCACCTGCAACTCCTGGGGCCGCCCAAACTCGTGGCGGTACGAGGTGTCCCTGCAACCGTTATCGGTTGCACCCAGGTCGTAGATGAGGCCCGCCCCCGCGCGGGCCTCATCTCGCCGTCGTCGCCTTCTGACTACGCACCTTCATCGGCATGAGCGGATGCCGCCGACCCATGAAGCGGAGTCTTCGGTGCTGACGCTTCTCGGCTCGCCGAAGAGGTCAGCGTTAAGGAAGATCTGCCCACAGGGTTGAAGGTGGGATCAGAGTCCCAGCTGGCGAAATCAGCACCATCGCGGTCGCTACGACGCCCTCGATCGCGGCGACCTCGAAGATGAGCTCAACAACGCTCTCCTCGGACGCGGCGAGGTGACGGGCGCCGAAACGAGTGGGCGGGCCTCTCACCTCGACGTCGACATCTTCGCGACAGTGGATAGGCAAGCCGTCCTGAACGCCGTCTTCGGGGGTGCTCGCCACCGTGGACGTCGGGGACTCCGTGCGGATCCGGCCTTAGCGGTGGGCAGACCTGGCTCCGCACGAGCGAGTGGGAGCCCTGCAGAGTCCTGCCTGGCGCATGATATTTCCGTCTCAGCTGATGGTTGGGGTCAGATCGCTGTGGTGCTCGACTGAGCGACCTCTGGGCCCAGAGTATTCGGTGAGGGTGAACCGGCGTTGGTCGTCGGTGGGGTGGGCAGTGACGGCGATGATGCTTTGGTCTTCGAAGCGAAGCGTGAAGACGGGATCTTGGTCGCAGAGGAACGCGAAGCCGTCGCGATCCTCGTCGGTGTCGCTGACGAGGTGGCCATGGCCGCCCCAGCCGGCATCGCTGATGGTGATCACGACGGCCACGTCGACACTGCCGAGCAGAGTTGAGGCGTTGGCCCACCAGTCCAGCCAGCAGCGGCCCTCGAAGCGGTCCACACCGTCACTCCTTTTTGGAACCCGGCCTTGACTCCAAGTCACCTTCGACAGCCGTCCCTCCTGCTTGAGCTGGCGGCATCCCCAACCCGCAGTTGTTGGCCCATGCCCCAGCCTCGTCACACGGGCCCGCAAGCGTCTCGATCGCTAACGGCAGCGGCCCTCGCTCCTCCCGCGTGAGGCTCGCCAAGCAGTCCGAGGGTTCAACTTCCTCACATACCGCGTCGACGTACGCCTTGGCATCCCGCAGGCCCATCCGCGGCGCCTGCCGGCGGACATGCCGCAGCGCCGCCATTCTGTCCCCACGCTTCACAAGGGCACGGACCTCGACGAGCAGCTGATCCGGAGGCGCGACGCCCCTGTGCTGCCGCAGATACACTTCAGCCCACCGGCCCGAGCCAGATATCGCAACTGGTATCTGATGGATGCTGCCGTCTTCTCCATCTACGAGGTAAGGGCCTTGCCCTACCAGCATCCTTCCGAAGTCACCGGAGCGTAGGTACTCCACAGACTGCCAGGCGACCAACCACCCGAGCGCGTGCTTCTCCACACCGCAGACCGCAACCTCGGGCACATCGGCCGGCCGCCCCTCGCGTCGCTGCCTGATCAACAAGGCCTCGACGAGCGCCACAGCGCGCTCCCTGGTGATCACATCCGGCATCATCCATCACGACGACCCACACACCAACCGCATTCGGTCCCCGGCTCGTGTCTCATCGACTTTCAATGATCCAAAGACGTCTTGTCATCGACCTCGGCGGAGGGCGCTTCCCGACAAGCGGCAGCAGAGCGCGGCTGACGCCGTCGGGTACGCCGAAGAGGTCAGCGCCCAGGAAACCCTGGTCAGAGGGGTGCTCGTGGGATTCGAGGCTCAACTGCGGGAACCCCGACAAGGCTCCGCCACGGCGGATCTAGAGCCGCACGTCGATGGGTGATGGCCCGGTGACTGGCGTCAGCGGGCCAAGAACGACACGCCACGGCAGCCAAGCGGGGAGCAGCCAGCGCTGACCACTTCGGTCTTCTCTGGGAGGTCACACCAGACCGCTCCCCCACGCCTCCGCAGGTCAAAGCCCTTTCGCCCCGCCCGGGTTCGGTGAGCTCTTCGTGCGCGGTGACCTCTTCGCCGAGGTGCGCCCAATCTGCTCCCACCTGCAAGGCCAGACTATCCAGCAGCCCCTTACCGCTGTGACCTGCGCATACTTCCCAGCCAGGGAAGATAGGAGGCGGTCGACTTCTACTCGAAGCCGCGGAGCACTCCGTGTGAAGCAGGACGCCGCACCGACTCTGACCTGCGGAAACGAGAACGTCCAGATCGTGGTGGTGCAGTTGGATGCCGTTCACTGCCGTTGGACGCTGTTGAACGCCGTTCAGTGCGCCCGCCTGCTCCCATCTCGCTCCCCCAAGAAACGGCGCGACGTACGACGGCGGGCGTGGCTACCCTGCGGAGCGTGAGCAGGATCCTGTCGATCAACCTGGCGGTGCCGCAGCCGAACCCCGCCAAGGGCGTCGGGTTCACGGGCGCCGACAAGCGGCCGGTCGACCGTCTGGTCCACGTACGCGCCCCGGGGCCGAAGACCACCGGGCTGCACAGCGGCCTGGTCGGCGACCAGATCTTCGACGTCGAGAATCACGGCGGCGACGACCAGGCCGTCTACGCGTACGCGCGGGAGGACTACGACTGGTGGCAGGCACGGCTGAACCGCCCGCTCGCCGACGGGCTCTTCGGCGAGAACCTGACCACAGAGGGAGTCGACGTCAACGGCGCGGTGATCGGCGAGCGGTGGCGCGTCGGCCCGCGGCTGGTGCTCCAGCAGACGTTCGGCCGCATCCCCTGCGTCACGTTCCAGCACCGGATGGGCGAGCCGCGGTGGGTGAAGACCTTCACCCGGGCGAACCGGCCGGGCGCGTACCTGCGGGTGCTGGAGCCGGGTGACATCTGCGCAGGTGATCCAGTGACCGTGGAGGACCGTCCGGCGCACGGGGTGACGATCGCGCGGGCGTTCCAGGCGTACCTCACCGCACCGCGCCTGCTGCCCGGCTTGCTGGCGCTCGACGGGCTGCCCGACGGCCTCCGCGCGACCCTGGCGGAACGGCTTCCGCGGCGCCGCTGACCCCGCGTCGGACCGGCCGCCGGCGCGCGGAGCCGCCGGCCGGGCCCGGAATCCGATGCGGCGGCGGCGTCGGTCTGGCACCCTCGACCCATGCAGAGCGTGTACGAGGCGGCCGACGGCGCCGCCGGCCTGCTCCGCCTCGCCGAGGCCTGGCACTCCCGCGTCCTGGCCGACGAGGTCGTCGGCCACCGGAAACAGCGCGAGGTCACCGTCGGCAGACCTCGACCCGCCGGCCCCACGCTGAGACGGACCGTCCTACAGGTCGATCGTTAGAGATCTTGGCTACTTGCCCGAGCGGCACTGGCGAACGCCGACGCCCGGCCAGCGACCGTGCGGCTCAATCGCTTCCGGCCCGCTCCCACGGCCCGGTCGTCGACCGGACCTGCTCAGGACTGCCGCGCTTTATCAGCGGCAGATGAGGATGTCGCCGGACGAATGGCCTTCCGCTGTGTCGAATCGCTTCTATTGCTGTCCCCGGGACGAGACCCGGGCTCAGCGGCTGCGGAGCGCGGCGGCGTTAGAACCGGCTACTGTCGGCGTCGTGCTCGGCAGAGATGACGCTGCGGTGGTCCGTGCGGCTCGTAACGGCGACCTGACTGCGGTACAGCGACTGCTGGGCAAGGACGTGTCGCTGCTGGGCGCCTCCGGCCGGGTGGAGTTCGGTTTCAGCGTTATGGGTGACGCAGCGCTGGTGCGCTGGCGACATGGTGAACAATCAGTCCCCGAAGTGGTCGTCGCGACAGAGCACACTGCGCTGGTGGCGCTGGCCTGTCATCCGCGTCGCTCACTGGTCGCGGTCGCGCCCACCGGAGCTTCGGTGGAGATTCGCCACGGCGACACCCTTACCGTCATCGGCGTCATGCCCGAACTCGTCGGCGCGACTGCGCTGGATTTCAGTCCGGACGGCCGGTGGTTGGCCGCCGCTACACCCGACGAACGTGTACTTGTCGCCGAGGCGAGTACGGGGCAGATCATCGCTGAGGCCGACGCCGGCGAGCGGACGAACTGTGTGGTCTTCTCCCCGGACGGCACATTGCTGGCTACCGCCTGCTCGTTTCAGGGCGGTGCGTACGTCCGGCTCGACTGGGTCGACGACAACGGTCGATTGGAGCACCACGTGGACATCGACCGCGCCACTTACGACACCGCTTCCGAGCGCTTCGTCGACACCATCTCCGGTCTTGCCTTCACCCCGGCCGGCCGGCTGGCGATCTGGGAGACGTCGGCGATTCATCACGACCGGCGCCCGGTTGGCTGGCGAGGAAATCTGGTAGTGGTCGACGTCTCCGACGGCCGGATGGTGTGGGAACGCTCGATCGACGCCGACGTCACCGGGAAGGAGACATCGCTAGAAGTGGCCGGCTCACCCATGGGCTACTTCACGACGCCCGTGTCGATAGCGGACCACAACGCTATCGCGGTGGGACTCGACGGTGCTGTCGTCGTGCTCAACGCAGAGGAGGGCGGTACCCGCACCGTGCTGCCCACCTCCAGCAGCGCCATCACGACGTGGAGAAATCCAGGCACCAACGCACTCCTCGTCGCCGCTGATAGTGGACGTCCGCTCGCCATGTGACGCTGAGTGTCGACGTCACCCTCCAAGGTTGCCACCGAGGAGCAACACACCAACGGCGGCATGTGCGGACGTTGATCGGCATACCGCGTCAGCGACACGAGCGGTCGATAGCACGTCGGTACGTCGGCATTCGGACCGCGGCAAGGTGGGCCGATAGTTGACGTCGGCCCGCCTTGCTCCGGTTCGGTCTGCCGCGCTCAGGGTTGTCTGGTCACGGGAGGCTGGCCAGTGCCGTGGACGATGTTGCGGTAGACGGTGAGAGCGGGCTTGGGCCGGTAGGTGTCGGTGACGATGCCCAGTGTCCCGGTGGGTTCCGTGGAACTGCTGTCGGCGTCCCTGAGGCTGAACAGTTCGTAATGGGTGATGTTCACAGAGTCCTGTTCGGTAAGGATGACGCTGAGCATGTCCGACAGTGAATCGCTCTGTGCCTGCTCGGTGCGCGGTGACCCGCTCGGGGTGCCGTTCTCCACGATGTGGATGGGTGTGGTGGGCGGGATGTGCGCGCGGGGCAGCGACCCGTCCCGCAAGTGGTGCAGGGCGTGGGTGGTCAGGGATGCGGTGTCTCCCGGGTTGCCCCGCGGGGCGACGGGAGAGAAGGCGTCGGGGTACAGGCCCAGGCCGACGTAGTCGACGTGGGCCGCGAAGTCCTGGTAGGGGATTGAGGCAAGGTACGACCAGAATTGGTCGTCGCCGCCCAACCATTCGGGTGGTTCGGCGACGGAGAAGCCGATTCGCACGTGCTGGCGCCCCTGCCGGTCCAGTGTCGTGCGTGCGTGTGGGATGCCGAGGGTCAGGGCTTCGAGGACGCCGGGTGCGCTTCCGTCGATGAGCGGGATGGGGAAGTTCGGCTCAAGCGTCACCTGAAGGTACCGCGTCAGGTGACCGTAGCGGTCGATGACGGTGTCGAGGAAGGTCAGCCATCCGGAGACGTCAGCGGCCCGGGGGATGTAGCTGACCACGAGGTCCAGCTCGCGGTTTCCCTCGACGTACCACTCGTCGGGCATCGTGAGGTGCGCGAGTTCGTGTTCGGCGCCGAGTGTGGTGACCACGTCCGGCGGCGTCGCGTCGCCGAAGAAGTGCACGTACTCGCGGATGACGAAGGGGCGACCGCCCGAGAGGTCGTTCGACGAGGTGGCGGATCGCGGCGACATCGGGTGGGTGGGAGCAGACGGTGCCGGCCCGTCCGCCCGGATAGATACCGAACTTCACGCTTCTGTTCTCCTGTTTTCGTCGGTTTGCTGGGTCGGCCAGCCAATCTCCTGTGACCGGATCCGGCGCACCAGGGTCCTGATCCAGGTGGCTTCGGCGGCGACGATGGTGCGCCAGTAGGCAACTTCGAGCATGTGCACTTCGAGTACGTCGCCGTCGAGTAGCTCCGAAAGGACAGCCAGCTCTTGGTCGAGCCGGTCGGCTCGACCAAGCAGGATGGACGCCGCCTGGTCGATCGGAAGAACTCCGACGTAGGCCACCGCCATGACGAAGTCCACGGACGCGGCTTGGGTGTCGCGCACCCCAGCCTCGACCTTGAGGCGGAAGTCGGCGAGACCTGCGGCGGTCAACTCGTAGGCCGTACGTGGTGGCCGGTTGCCTACTCGCTCGGGGAGCCGGGAGGAGACCATGCCTGCCTTCTCGAGCGCCTTCAGCAGGGACGTGACGGTGCTGCGGGTGACCGATAGGTGTCCGTATCGCTCGCGTAGGCGTGTCGTGATGTCGTAGCCATGCGCCGGCTGCTCGACGAGGAGTCCGAGGATCGGCAACACCAGGCTGTTCCGTGACGCGTTCAGAGGCACCCCGGCAACCTATAGGCGTATACGTCTACGTGCAAGATCGAGCCGGGCATTCGAGGCGACGGCCAAGTCACGCATTGCTACCGCACCACTCCGGCTCGACGCCCGCACATCGGCAGATCCGGACGCCACCTGAGCTCCATGAACCGCCGAGGCCGAGGCTCGAGGAGTCGCTAGGGCGGGTGGCGAGTCGCATCGTCCGGCTCCGCGACACGTCATGTCGTTGTCCCTGGACACCGGGATCGTGGCGTTGTGGCGCATACGGGTCAGGTGCGGTTTAACTTCGCGCCGAGCCGGGCGGCCGCCGACCAGCACCGAGGTCACCACTGGCTGCTGATCCGCCGCAACCGCACCACCGGCGAGCTGGCGTTCTACCGCTGCTGGTCACCCAACCTCGTGCCGCTGCACCACCTGGTCACCGTCGCCGGCCGACGGTGGAGCATCGAGGAATCGTTCCAGGCCACCAAGACCGGCCTCGGCCTGGACCAGCACCAACACCGCCGCTGGCGGGCCTGGCACCGCTGGACCACCCTCGTCATCGCCGCACACGCATTCCTCGCCGCCGCCGCAGCCGCCAGCACCACCAGCCCGAACGGCTTGATCCCGATCACCGTCAACGAACTCCGACGGCTGTTCCACGCGCTGGTCCTCGAACCCGCCCGACGCGCCGCCGACGTCATCGCCTGGTCCATCTTCCGACGCCGCCATCAAGCCGACGCCAAGACCAGCCACTACGCCCGACAAGCCCTCACCGAGCCCTGAAACGGATCTCCTGCTGGAGTATTAGGACCACGTCCAAGGCATATGGCAAGGCGCAGGACGGGCTTAAGAACAACGAGGAATTGACGTTCACGTCCCGCGAGATCGACCTCTTTCTGCCGGAGGCACTCCGGCTCAACAAGAGCGAGGCGGCCGCATGAAGGTCCAGGAGATCTTCGACACCCTTCTCGAGAACCTGAAGGTTGGCGACGCCAGCACCACCATCGCCGCGCGTCGGGATGAGATCACCAAGGCGCTGAACAAAGATTTCAGGTCGGTCGAGGGATCCACCTTGCATCGGCTCATGGTGGGCTCCTACGGGCGACACACGGCCATCCGTGGGGTATCCGATCTCGACATGATCTACATCCTCCCGGCAAACCTTCGCTCGAGTTACAACAGCGAGACTGGGCCGGAAAGGATCCTCAACCGCGTCCGGGATGATCTGAAGGCTCGTTATCCGAACACCACGATCCGGGTCGACCAGTGCGTCGTGGGAGTGCAGTTCACCAGCAACAAGTTCAAGTTTGAGGTTCAGCCAGCCTTCGAGAACGCTGACGGCAGCTTCGACTACCCGGACACGAAATCTAAGAGCTGGAAGGTCACCAAGCCGCGCCAAGAGATCACGGCGACCAAGAACTGCAACGATCGCACGTCGAAGAACATGCGTCACCTCGCTCGGATGGCGCGGGCGTGGAAGGACACGAACGGCGTGGTCATGGGCGGCCTGCTTATCGACACGCTGGTACATCGATTTTTCTCGACCACCACCGAGTACGACGACAAGAGTTCTCTCTGGTTCGATTACATGGTCCGGGACTTCTTCAACTTCCTGGCGGACGAGCCCGACCAGGACTACTACCTCGCACTGGGCAGCAACCAACGCGTGACGGTGAAAAAGCGGTTCCAGCCGAAAGCGAAGAAGGCATACAACCGCTGCGTCGAGGCGATCGCCAACGAGGGCAAGGCATCTGCGAACAAGAAGTGGCGCGAGGTCTTCGGCAAGGCGGTTCCGCTCGAAGCCACCAAGTCCGCCCTTTCGTTCAAGGACACGGAGGAATTCATCGAGAACTCGTTCCCCGTCGACATCGGTCATTCGGTCACGATCGACTGCGAGGTCACGCAGAACGGCTGGCGACCGACCCTGCTGCGAAGGATGCTCGGCAACGGGACCCCACTCCTCGCGAACAAGAGCCTCGACTTCAAGATCACCGAATGCAGCGTCCCAAAGCCGTATGACGTGAAGTGGAAGGTGCTGAACCGAGGGGACGAGGCCGAGCGCCGGAACAACATCCGCGGCCAGATCATCTCCTCGAACCGCCCCAGCGTGAGGCACGAGCGAACCGTCTTCCGGGGGGAGCACGTTGTCGAGTGCTACATCATCAAGGACGGGATCGTGGTCGCACGGGACATAGTCGATGTCCCGATCAGCTCCAACGGGGCATAGTGCTACAGGGCGGTGATCATCGCCCTTGCAAGCGACCGTTCTGGTTCTCGAATGGGTGACCCGGCAAAGGAAACCGCAAGGTAGGCCCGGAGACTTCGACTTGTCGACCTCCGAGCCCACCTTGCGAGCCACTGGTCTGCGCCTTGATTACTCGCAACCTGGAACCGGACGCGACGGTGGCAAGCGGGCGCAGCCGGTGCGGCAGCCGTGCACCGCAACTGTCCCGTCCGCTCGAACGCTTCGGAGTCCGGACATGGCTTTCGGATGATCTTGCGGAGTCCGGACCTACCTTTCGGATGGGTCGTGGGCGCTGTCGAGACGGCATCGACGAGCGGAGCGCGTGTGGGGTTGAGCCGGTCGGTGATCTTGGCTATCGGTACCTTCGGGGTGCTCCCCGTTCACGGCGAAGCGTCTCGCGCCAATCGCGGTCGTCGTGCTCGGCCAGGAACGCGTTCGCGTCGGCAACCTCTTCGTCGGTCGAGTCGGGAGACTGAGCAATCTCGGTTGCGACGCGGCGTGCTGCGTCGAGTTCGAATGCGAGCCAGGGTCCGAGGAACCGATCGTTCATCTTGTGATTCGTCTTGCCGTACTTGGCATGCGCAGCTTGCCGGGTGCAGCCAAGACAGCGGGCGATCGCATCCCACGAAGCGCCGCGAGCACGAAGTTCGGCCACCAACCTGACCACGGTGTCCTCGGCCATGCTCATCACGGACTTCGCTGCGACCAGGTGCGCGAGGGCGGCAGCCCGGCCGTCAGTGAGGTTCTGCATCTCCGATACCGGCGGCTCGGTTCGGTACTTCTCGGACAACTCGGCAATGACTTCGCGCACGCGGGTGATAGGAATGCTGTCCTGCCAAGCCCACGCCCTGTCCTTCGCGGACAGCGCCCACGCCCACCTGCGGTCTTCGACCATCTCCCTCAGCCACCGCTCGAACTGGGCCTCAGCGACACGCTGCTTGGACGTCTTCGCGACGCGCTTGGACGGCTTGGCCATACCACGACGCTAGCTCCACGGCGTCAAGGTTGCTTGACAGGGGACCGCTGGAGGCGGGGTGACGATGAGTGCATCGGAGCGAGGCGTCCAGCCGCTGAAGAACAGCGGCCCCCTGCGTGAACAGGGGGCCGCCTCACTCCGAGAACCGAGTTGGAAGATTCGAAGGAGTGCACCGTGCGTGAAGAGAACGGTACTGGTACACAGCCCGAGCCGTCCGGAGACTCCAGCAAGGCGGCACCGAACCGCGACCGGGTCGCCTTGGTTGTCGAGATCGTCCACGCGACGGCAACCGTCTGCTACGCAGCGGGAATCTGGTGGATGGCGATCACCGGTGGAGGCGCCCACTAGCGCTATTGATCTAGCTTGTCGACGGGCCGCTTCCCCAATGGGGAGGCGGCCCGTCCGCGTTTCAAGCCGAGCGCATCGAGGTGGGACACGATCTTGTTAGCGAGTCGCGCACGGGCCCTGTCGCCCGCACGGGGTTCAGCCGGGGGCTATCGAGCGACTACGGCATGGTCGCGTTGGCAGCCCGGGCCGCCGCGCGGCGGCGCGGGAGGTGCGGGCACAATCCCGCGGTTGACGGGACGGTCTCGCCGGTACGCCTCTCCCGGGCGAGACCACGGCGTCCATGTGCGTTTCACCGCTGAGGAGTACGCGGAGCTCGCCGCGGCCGCAGCGCTGGCGGCACTGACCACGACCGGGTACGTCGGGGAGGCGGCGCTGGCGACCGCGCGGGGCGTGAGCGCCGAGGGCGAGCCCGACACCGGCGGGATCAACCGGGCCGAGCTGGCGGCGTTGCAGCGGGACCTGCTCGCCGCCCGGACCGCGCTCGCCCACGCCGGGTGGACACGCACAACGCCCTGCTGATCGATCGACTGCTGAGGCGGACCACGGATGCGCCGCCAGGAGCCGAACGGTACGGAGCTACCAACCACAGATCGTCGGGGCTACCGCCGCGCTACTGAGGCTGATGACTAGCAACAGCGGTAAGTGGCCGGGTAGCGGTCTGCCCAGAGCCTCTTGTCGGCAACGCGACGGAAATCGCCTCAGACGCCCTGCCAGGCAGCAACGCCCTTACGCCGGGAATCCGCGGAACACTCCGCCTGAACCCACTGCGTCGGCGAACTCGAAGAAGTCCATGTTGGCGATCGAGAGGTTGTTCTCAACGCTCCACATCTCAGCCGGCACCACACGGAACCAGCGACCTGGCTGGTGGAGCAGGTCCAGCGCAACGAGCGGCGTTTCCACGTTGGTCACGGTGACGCTGTCGACAAGGAACAGGAAGCTGCGATAGGTCGCCGTCGGCAGCGCCGCCACCTGCTCAGGAGCCAGGCCCGCGAACGCTCGATCGCTGACGAAGGACAGACTCGCCGCGAACCCATCCGCTGAGGGCGCGATGCTCGCCGAGCACACTGCCTCCCAAGCTGCCTCGTCGGAGAAGTCGGTACGGAGCACCAGCGTGCAGAGCGTGTCCGGCAAGGTCAGCATTGGTGAATTGTTGCAGGGTTCCGCCGAGCCCCAGCCAACCGCTACCAGTGCCGCCGACGGCCCGCTACCGCTGTGGCGGTAGCGCACCGGAGAACGGCCGGCCGCAATCGTCGTGTCAGGGCATGCCGTTCAGTGCCTCGACAGCCGGTCGCCTCGGCGTCCACTCCCCTCACACCCCTGGAGGAATGGGCCAATGATCACCAGCTCGCTCACCCATGAGGAACTGCTGCGACTTCCCGCGATTGTCGACCTCTCCACTGCCGCTCGCGCCTTGGGCGTCGGACGGACGAAGGCCTACGAGCTCGCAAAGCAGGACACGTTTCCTTGCCCGGTGCTCCGGATCGGCACGACATACCGCGTCCGGACCGCGGACCTGCTGAGGCTGGTCGGCATCTACCGGCACGGCGCCGATCAGGAGCGCACATCCGCACCTACGGGCAAGTGATCAGTCGGCGTTTCCTGCCTCCTCCGGCACAGCCCATCCCGGCCGGTAGCGCCCGGCGAGCACGTCGTCAACGAGCAGCGCGAGAATCCCGGACGGCGTGAGATCAGGCCGCATCGCCGTCAGCCTCTCCAACTCCGAAGGTGTGAGGCGGATCTTGACCTGTTGATCCCGCCTTTCCCGCGTCGGCAGCGGCGGCAGGTTCTCGGCGACAGGACGCTGTCGCGGCATGCCTCAACTCCTCGAACGGTCAGAACGGCTAGGTGACGAGTCGAGGTTGCCACATCCCACACCGCCTATCACCAATCACCAACCCACGAGCCCGACGGGACCGCGAATGGGTACCGCTTTTAGGTACCATCGAGTCAAGTACGCAGTAGCTTGACGCACGAAAAGCAGGGCGGCAGCCCATCCCTCATGGAAGGAACAGGACGCACGTGAGTGCCTCGGACCCGATCAAGAAGGTCACCCTTCGCAGCGGCAAGACCCGCTACCGGTTCGTCCTCGACGTCGGGCGCAAGCCGGACGGACGTCGCGACCAACGCACCTACACGTTCGACACCAGGAAGGAGGCCAAGGCGGAGTACGCCCGGATCAAGCACGAGACCGACCGCGGCACGTACGTCAAGCCGGGCAAGATCACCGTCGACGAGTTCCTCGACGAGTGGCTGGCGTCCGCCACCCGCGATGTCGAGAAGGCCACCACGGCGAACTACCGCGACGCGCTCCTGCCGGTCCGCGTCCGCCTCGGCACCAAGCCGCTCCAGGACGTCACTGAGGCCGACATCGAGGCGCTGATCGACTGGATGCTAACGGAGGGACGGCGCCGTGGCGGCAAGCCGGGAACCGGGTTGGGCGTCCGATCGGTCCGCCTGACTCTCGGCCGACTCCGGACTGCGCTTAACGTCGCGGTCCGCCGCCAACTCGTGGTGCGCAACGTCGCGGCGTTCGTCACCATTCCCCGGGCTGCCGCGAAGGCCGCCGCCGAGGAGAAGGCGAAGCGCAAGCCCTGGACCCAGGACGAGGTGAAGGCGTTCCTGGCCGGCATCGCCGGCGAACGCCTGCAGGCCCCCTGCCTGCTGTCACTCATGGGCCTGCGCCCCGCCGAGGTGTGCGGGCTGCGGTGGTCCGATGTCGACTTCCAGGCCGGCACGATTGCCGCCGGCGACAACACTCGGACGCTTGTCGACTGCGAGGTCGAGGAGAAGGAGGCAAAGTCCGCGGCCGGCAAGCGCGGGCTACCGATGCCCGCCACGGTCGCGAAGGCGCTGAAGGCCTTCCAGACCCAGCAGAAGAAGGAACGCCTGCAGGCAGGCGAGGCCTACGTCGACAGCGGCTATGTCCTGGTCGACGAACTCGGCCGCCCACAACGCACCGACTGGCTGCGCCGCCGGGTCTACAAGCTGATGGCCAAGGTCGGCGTGCGGAAGGTACGGCCCTACGACGCCCGTCACGCCTGCCTGACCTACCTCGCCGGCGCCGGCGTGCCCGACGTCGTGTTGGCGGCCTGGGCCGGCCATGCGGACGGCGGCACACTGGCCAAGCGGGTCTACGTCCACCCGAACAACAGCCACCTCAAGGTCGCCGCCGAGCACCTGGAATCGGGCCTGTTCGGGTGACACCCGTGACACGAAATCCAGCAGTACGCGCGTACGTGATGAATTGTGAGACGGAACAGCAAGAAGGCCTCGACCCACCGAAGTGAATCAAGGCCCTGGCCTGCTCTTTTACTGTCGGGACGGCCGGATTCGAACCGACGACCCCTTGACCCCCAGTCAAGTGCGCTACCAAACTGCGCCACGTCCCGATGCCCCGCGCGACGTTCTCCGCGGCAGCCGGTACAGCTTAGCGCAAGATCCTCGCACGGCACGCACAGGCCCCTCCGCCCAGCGCGGCCTCCGCCACTCCCCCTAGAGCGTCCTAGGAAGGAAGCCGCCGAGCACATGGCCCGGCGGCTTCCACCCCGGATGACTCAGCCGTGGGCCTTACCGCGACCTCCGGGGCCGAGCTTCTTGCGCGGCCGTACCGAGATGTCGATCGGGCTGCCCTCGAACCCGAACTCCTCGCGGAGCTTGCGCTCCACGAACCGCTGGTAGCCGGCGTCAAGCGGGCCGGTGGTGAACAGCACGAACCGCGGCGGCGCCACCCCGGCCTGGGTGGCGAACAGGATCCGCGGGGCGCGACCGCCGCGTACCGGGTGCGGGGTGGCCTGGACCAGCGCGGTGAGCCACTGGTTGAGCTGTGCGGTGGGGATCCGGGTCTCCCAGCTCGCGAGCGCCTTGCGTAGCGCCGGAGCCAGCTTGTCGACGGCCCGGCCGGTCTGCGCGGACAGGTTCAGCCGGATCGCCCAGGGGATGCGCCGCAGCTCCCGGTCGATCTCCTTGTCCAGGTAGTAACGGCGGTCGGCGTCCACCAGGTCCCACTTGTTGAACGCGATGACCAGGGCCCGGCCGGCCTCCACCACCATGGTGAGGATCCGCTGGTCCTGCTCGCTGATCACCTCGCTGGAGTCCAGCAGCACCACCGCCACCTCGGCCGCCTCGATCGCCGAGGCGGTGCGCAGGCTGGCATAGTATTCGGTGCCGCTGGCCCGCCCGACCCGCTTGCGCAGGCCGGCGGTGTCCACCAGCTGCCAGGTCTCGCCGCCGATCTCGACCAGGCTGTCGACCGGGTCGACAGTGGTGCCGGCGACCGAGTCGACCACCGCCCGGTCCTCGCCGGAGAACCGGTTGAGCAGGCTGGACTTGCCGACGTTGGGGCGACCGACCAGGGCCACCCGGCGCGGGCCGCGCGGGCGGTTCTCCACGATCTTCGGTGCCTCGGGCAACGCGGCCATGATGGCGTCGAGCAGGTCACCGGAGCCGCGGCCGTGCAGCGCCGACACCGGGAACGGCTCACCGAGACCGAGTGACCACAGTGACGTCGCCTCCATCTCGATGGTGGTGTTGTCTGCCTTGTTGGCCACCAGGATCACCGGCTTGGCGCTGCGGCGCAGCATCTTCACCGCGGCCTCGTCCACATCTGTCGAACCGACCATGGCGTCCACCACGAACAGCACCACGTCGGCGGTGACCACCGCCGTCTCGGCCTGGGCGGCGATGGCCGCGGCCCGGTCCCTGGCGTCGGGCTCCCAACCGCCGGTGTCCACCACGGTGAACGCCCGGCCGTTCCACTGCGCGTCGTAGGGCACCCGGTCCCGGGTGACGCCGGGAACGTCCTCGACGACCGCCTGTCGACGGCCGATGAGGCGGTTGACGAGCGTGGACTTGCCCACGTTGGGGCGGCCGACCACGGCCACCACGGGCTGCGGGCCGGTCGGCTCGTCGAAGTCGGCCTCCGGCTCGCGCAACTCCACCCAACCACCGAAGTCGTCGTCACTCACGCCCGGCCACCCTTCGTCGGAGCCGGCAGCGCCGACGGAGCCAGCGACGCCCACGGAGCCAACAGCGCCCGCGGCGCACACGGAACCCCGCTCACGCGACGCCCCGCTCGGTGAGAAGGTCACGCAGGCGGGCGACGACCTCGTCGATGCCCAGCTCGGTGGTGTCCAGCACCACGGCGTCGGGGGTCTGCTGCAACGGATTGACCTCGCGGGTCGAGTCGAGCCGGTCCCGCCGGGCCAGGTCGGCGGCGGTCGCCGTGACATCGGCCGCGTCCTCGGCACTACGCCGCCGGGCGCGGGCCGCCTCGGAGGCGGTCAGGTAGACCTTCAGGTCGGCGTCGGGGGCCACCACGGAGCCGATGTCGCGGCCCTCCACCACGATCCGACCCGCCTCGGCGATCACCCGCCGCTGCCGGTCGACAAGCAGCTCACGGATCGCACCGACGGCGGAGACCGCGGAGACCGCGGCGGTCACCTCGGCGCCGCGGATGTCGGTGGACACGTCGGTGCCGTCGACGGTCACCGCGTACCCCCGGGGGTCGGTGCCGATGCGCAGGTCGGCCTCGCCGGCGACCTTGGCCACCGACTCGGTGTCGGTCAGCTCGACCCCGGAGCGCAGCACCGCCCAGGTCAGCGCCCGGTACATGGCGCCGGTGTCGAGGTAGCGGGCGTCGAGGCTCACCGCCAGTCGCCGCGACACGGTGGACTTTCCCGAACCGGACGGCCCGTCCACAGCGACCACGCAGCGCCCGGCCGGTACGTTTTCCTCCACCGTTGTCCTCCTCAGCCCGTACCTCGCGGGTCGCCGTTGTCCGGCGCCGTTGAGCGGATGTGTGTCGTCGTCAATCATGCCCGCGCCGCGCGGGCGCCGGGGGCGCGTGCGCGCCGGCCCGCGGACCGCGTCGAAGCCTACCGGGAGCCGTACCCCGATCGTCTCCGGTCAGTCACCCACGGCCTTGAACAGGGCGGCGACCTCCGCGTTTGTCAGCCGCCGCAACCGCCCGGTGCGCAGGTCGCCAAGCTTGATCGGACCGATCGAGGTACGGATCAGCCGGGACACCGGGTGTCCCACCTCGGCCATCAGGCGCCGGACGATGTGCTTGCGCCCCTCGTGCAGGGTCAGCTCCACCTGGGCGCTTTTGCCCAGCGTGTCGACCACCTTGAACCCGTCGACCTTCACCGGTCCGTCCTCCAGCTCGACGCCGGTGGCCAGCCGCTTGCCCAGGTTGCGCGGGATCGGCCCGGCCACCTCGGCGAGGTAGGTCTTGAGTACCTCGTACGACGGGTGCATGAGCTTGTGGGCGAGGGTGCCGTCGTTGGTGAGCAGGAGCAGGCCCTCGCTGTCGGCGTCCAGTCGCCCGACGTGGTAGACCCGCTGCTCCAGCCGCGCGCCGATGAAGTCGGCGAGCTCGGTGCGGCCCTTCTCGTCAGCCATGGTGGTGACCACCCCGCGCGGCTTGTTCATCGCCACGTAGACCAGGCGGACGTCGGCCTGGAGCCGTTCGCCGTCGACGTGGATCACGTCGCGCGCCGGATCCGCCTTGTCGCCGAGCTGCGCCACCCGCCCGTTGACCGTGACCCGCCGCCGGAAGATCAGGTCCTCACAGGCCCGCCGCGAGCCCACCCCCGCGGCGGCGAGGACCTTCTGGAGGCGCTCGGCGCCCTCGTACACGGGGGCATCGGTCTTCGGGGCACGGTCATCGCGTCGCATCGGCAAGCTCTTCTACGTCGTCGGGAAGGAACGGGGCCAGGGGCGGCAGGTCGTCCACCGAGTTGAGCCCCAGCTTCTCCAGGAACATGATGGTGGTCCGGTAGAGGAAGGCGCCGCTGTCCGCTTCGGTGCCGCACTCCTCGACCAGGCCGCGACCCACCAGGGTACGGAGCACCCCGTCGCAGTTGACACCCCGGATGGCCGAGATGCGCGAACGGGTCACCGGCTGCCGGTAGGCGACCACGGCGAGGGTTTCCAACGCGGCCTGGGTCAGCCGGACCGACTGCCCGTCCAGCACGAACCGCTCGACGTAGGTGGCGTATTCCGGCCGGGTGTAGAGACGCCAGCCACCCGCCGCCCGGCGCAGCTCGAAACCGTTCCCGGCGACGGTGTAGCCGGCGGCGATGTCGTCGAGCATCGCCCCCACCCGCTCCGGGGCCTGCTCCAGCACCTCGGCCAGGACCAGCTCGCTGACCGGCTGGTCCACCACCAGCAGGATCGCCTCCAGGGCGCCGCGCAGCTCCGCGTCGTCCAACACCGGCGCGGGCGCCGGCTCCGGCGCCGCCCGCCGCTTCCCCCGCCTGGGGGGTACGCCGAAGGCACTCCCCGCGCCACCGCCCTGTGCACCACCGCCCCCTGCACCGCCGCCCGGCCCACCAACGCCCGGCCCGCCATCGCCCGGCCGACCGTCGCAGCCCTCGTCGCCGCCGCCCTCGTCGCCGCCCTCGTCGCCGCCGCCCTCGTCATCGCCGACCGAGGTCTCCCCCGAGATCTTGGTACCGTCCCGCCCCTTCAGGGGCGCTTCCGTACCAAGATCCCCACTCGTCTCGCCCAAAGACGCGATCTTGGAAGGAATCGGCCCCTCTGGGGGCCCATCGCTTCCAAGATCTGCCGAGGGGTCGAGATCTTGGACAGAGTCCACGGGCTCGGGACGGTCGGCCTGGGCCGGGTCCTCATCGCTGGGGCCGGGTGTCGGCGGAGTGGGGCGCTCCCACGGGGGGATCCAGGCGGCGGCCTGGTCGGCCAGCGAGTCGCGGCGCTCCTCGTCGCTCATCAGGTCACTCCTGCGTCGGTGCGGTCGTGTCCGCCGCTTCGCGGCGCGAGTCAGCGGCGGCGGCGGTCGCGGGGTAGGCAACGGCATTCGCGGGGTCGGCGTCGCCGGCAGCTTTGGCGAGGTCGGCGTCGGCGTCGGCGTAGGCGGCAGCGTCGGCGTCGGCCATGGCGGGGTCGGTGTGTGCGGCAGCGGCGTCAGCGACACCGGCAGCGGCGACACCGGCAGCGACGTCAGCGACACCGGAAGCGGCGACACCGGCAGCGGCGACACCGGAGGCGGCGGACGAGTCGACGGGTGTGGTGGTCGGGTCCGGGGCGCCGGCGTACTCGTCGACGGTCAGCTCGGCGTCGCCGTCGGCGGGGCCGGTCCACCGGACCGTCAGCTCCTCCAACGCCTGTTCCTGCACGAACGCGACGAGCCCCTGCCGGTACAACTCCAGCAGCGCCAGGAACCGGGCCACCACCTCGAGCGTCATCTCGCAGTCGGCGCAGAGCTGCGAGAAGGTGGCGATCCCGGCGCGGCGCAGCCGCTCGGCGATGACGCCGGCGTGCTCCCGGACGCTGACCCGGACCATGTGCACGTGCGCGATGGACACCTCGGGCACCGGTTTCGGGCTCATCGCCTTCAATGCGAGCTTGAGCAGCCGCTGCGGGCCGATGCCGAGCACCAGGTCGGGTAGCGCCTCGGCGTACCGGGGTTCGAGGGTGACCGCCCGCGGGTAGCGCCGACCGCCGACCGCCTCCAGCTCGGCGATGTGCGCCGCCGCCTCCTTGTACGCCTTGTACTGCAACAGCCGGGCGAAGAGCAGGTCCCGCGCCTCCAGCAGCGCCAGGTCCTCCTCGTCCTCCACGTCGGCGGAGGGCAGCAGCCGGGCCGCCTTGAGGTCGAGGAGGGTCGCGGCGACAAGTAGGAACTCGCTTGTCTCGTCCAGGTCCCACTTGTCGCCCATGGCCCGCAGGTAGGCGATGAACTCGTCGGTGACCTTGTGCAGGGCGACCTCGGTGACGTCCAGCTTGTGCTTGCTGATGAGCTGGAGCAGCAGGTCGAACGGGCCGGTGAAGTTGTCAAGCCGGACGGTGAAGCCGCTTGTCTCCCCCACCGGGGTCGGGTCGCCCAGGAGCACCTCGGCGGCGGCGGGGTCGCCGTGCGGCGGGTCGAGGGGCGGTGCGGTCACCGGGAAACCGTAGTCGACGCGGCGGGCGGGTGGCGTGGCCCCTACCGGTCCGACTGGGCGGCGATCACTTCTCGGGCGAGCTGCCGGTAGTTGCGTGCGCCGGAGGATGCCGGGTCGAGGGTGGTGATGGGCGCGCCGGCCACGGTCGACTCGGGGAACTTCACCGTCTTGGTGATGACGGTCTGGTAGACCTTGTCGCCGAACGCCTCGACCACCCGTTGGAGCACCTGGCGGCAGTGGGTGGTGCGGCTGTCGTACATGGTGGCGAGGATGCCTTCGAGTTCGAGGTCGAAGTTGAGCCGCTCGCGCACCTTGTCGATGGTGTCCAGCAGCAGCGCCACGCCGCGCAGGCTGAAGAACTCGCACTCCAGCGGGATGAGCACGCCGTGTGCGACGGTCAGCGCGTTGATCGCCAGCAGGCCGAGCGAGGGCTGGCAGTCGATCAGGATGAAGTCGTATTCCTTGCGGATGGTGCGCAACACCCGGGCCAGGGCCATCTCCCGGGCGACCTCGTTGACGAGCTGGATCTCGGCGGCGGAGAGGTCGATGTTGGCCGGCAGCAGGTGCAGCCCCGCCACGTCGGTCTTGATCAGGACGTCCTCGGCGGTGACGTCGTCCTGCATGAGCAGGTTGTAGACCGACAGGTCGAGGTTGTGCGGGTTGACGCCCAGGCCGACGGAGAGGGCGCCCTGCGGGTCGAAGTCGACGAGCAGCACCTTGCGGCCGTATTCGGCGAGCGCGGCGCCCAGGTTGATGGTGGTCGTGGTCTTGCCGACGCCACCTTTCTGATTGGCCATCGCGATGATCCGCGCCGGGCCGTGCCGGTCGGTCGGCATCGGCTCGGGGATCGGCTTGCGCATCGTGTACGCGGCCGGGTCGGCGGGGCCGAGGTCGGCGCCGAGCGTCGCCTGCTGCTCACGGAGCTCCGACGTCCAGGTCTCGGCACGGTCACCGTTTCCTGCCATGTCCTCGTTGCCCCCTCCCGACGACCACCCGGCGTCGGAGCCGTCCGACGTCCCTCGCGGCGCCGCTGCGCACCTCCGGTCCATCGCACCTGGAGGCCCGCGCCGATGCCGACTGTACGCCACCGGCCAGCAGCAGGTTCGGTAGCGGGTCGGCGTGTCGGCCGCCCGTCGGTGGCCCGGTCCGCGACCGGCGACACCGACCACTCACCCCAGGGCGCGCGGGTGCGCGGTGGCGTACACCTCGCGCAGCCGTTCCACAGTGACCAGCGTGTACACCTGGGTGGTGGTCACCGACGCGTGGCCGAGCAGTTCCTGCACGACGCGCACGTCCGCGCCGCCGTCGAGCAGGTGGGTGGCGTAGGAGTGGCGCAGGGTGTGCGGGGAGACCGCGTCGGGCCCGTCGACCGGCAGCCCGACGCGGGCGGCGGCGGCGCGCAGCACGCCCCAGGCGCCCTGCCGGGTGAGCGGTCCGCCGCGGGCATTGACGAACAGCGCCGGCGTGCCCCGGCCGGCGGCGACGAGCGCCGGGCGGCCACGGACCAGCCAGGCGCGCGTCGCGTCGGCGGCGTACCCGCCGACCGGGACGAGGCGGGTCTTGCCGCCCTTGCCGCGCAGCAGCACGGCGCCGGCGTCCAGGTCGAGGTCGTCGACGGCCGCGCCGACCGCCTCGGAGATGCGCGCGCCGGTGCCGTACAGGAACTCCAGCAGCGCCCGGTCGCGCAGCGCGCGGGGTGCCGCGTCGCCGGTGGCTCCGGTCGGCCCGGCGGCCTCCAGCAGCCGCCGGACGTCGTCGACCGGCAGCGCCCGGGGCAGCCGGCGCGGTGGCGTGGGCGGGCGCACGTCGCGGCCGGGGTCGGCGCCGGTGAGTCCCTCGCGCAGCGCGAAGCGGTGCAGGCCGCGTACCGCGCTGGCGGCACGGGCGGTGGAGGAGACGGCGAGCGGCGGGTGGTCGTCGTCGCCGGCGCGCAGCCGGGCCAGGTGGGTCTCGACCTCGCGGGTGCCGGCGGCGGCCAGGTCGGTCACCCCGGCGGCGGCAAGTGTGGTCAGGTAGCGGTCCAGGTCCCGGCGGTACGACGCGAGCGTGTTCCCGGACAGTCCACGCTCGACGGTGAGGTGGTCCAGGTAGCCCCGGACCGCGCGACGCAGGGCCGGCGCGGGTTGCGCGCCGGCCCGGTCCGTCGCGGGTTCGGTCAGCTCGGCACCTCGCTCAGCTCAGCGCCTCGGCCAGCGGCAGCATGTCCATGCCGTGCGCCTCGGCGACCGGGCCGTAGACCACCCTGCCGTCGTGGGTGTTCAGGCCCAGCGCCAGCGCCGGGTCCGCGCGCAGCGCCGCCCGCCAGCCCTGGTTGGCCAGTTCGAGGGCGTACGGCAGGGTGACGTTCGTGAGCGCGTAGGTGCTGGTGTTCGGCACCGCGCCGGGCATGTTCGCCACGCAGTAGAAGATCGAGTCGTGCACCTTGTAGACCGGGTCGGCGTGCGTGGTGGGGCGCGAGTCCTCGAAGCAGCCACCCTGGTCGATGGCGATGTCGACGAGCACGCTGCCCGGCTTCATCCGGGAGACCAGCTCGTTGGAGATCAGCTTCGGGGCCTTCGCGCCGGGCACCAGCACCGCGCCGATGACCAGGTCCGCGTCGAGCACGGCCCGTTCGATCTCGTACGCGTTTGAGGCCACGGTCTGGAGGTGGCCGCGGTAGATGGCGTCGGCGGAGCGCAGCCGGGCCACGTTCTTGTCCAGCAGCAGCACCTCGGACTGCAGGCCCAGCGCGATCGCGGCGGCGTTCAGGCCGGACACGCCGGCGCCGATGACCACGGTCTTGGCCGCGTACACGCCGGAGACGCCGCCGGGCAGCACGCCCCGGCCGCCGCCGGTGCGCATCATGTAGAACGCGCCGACCTGCGGGGCGAGCCGGCCGGCCACCTCGGACATCGGGGCGAGCAGCGGCAGCGACCGGTCGGGCAGCTCGACCGTCTCGTACGCGATGCCGGTGACCCCGCGGTCGACGAGCGCGTCGGTGCACTCGCGGGAGGCGGCCAGGTGCAGGTAGGTGAAGAGCACCTGCCCCGCGCGCATCCGGTGGTACTCCTCGGCGATCGGCTCCTTGACCTTGAGAACCAGCTCGGCGGTGTCCCAGACCTCGTCGGCGGTGGCCAGGATCTTCGCGCCGGCGGCGGCGAACTCGTCGTCGGTGATGCTCGATCCGACTCCGGCGCCCGTCTCGACACAGACCTCGTGGCCGTTGCGGGTGAACTCGTGGACGCCCGCCGGCGTGATCGCCACCCGGTACTCGTGGTTCTTGACCTCGCGGGGGATTCCGACCTTCACGATGCTGACACCTTCCTCGGGGGCGGCTCACCCCGGCAGCGCGGCGCCCCGACGGCTCCGTTGCCGACGCGGTCCACCGGTCCCGCCGGCGGCAGTCTAGGCGCGCGGACCGCCCGGGAGCGCCGACACTGTGACATCCGGTGCCCGGTGGTGCTGACGGAGTGTCAGGCATGGACCGGGCTGGGCGGTGGAGGCGGCCCTCAGCCGACAGGACACACTTCGGTGAACATCGTCCCACCGGCTGGGCGGCGAGGCGGACAGGACGAGAGTCGATCACTAGGGTGTCCGCTCATGACCACTCCTTACCAGCAGTACCCGCAGGGCGTCTCGGACAAGAGCAAGGTTGTCGCGGGCATCCTCCAGATCCTCCTCGGCGGCTTCGGTATCGGCCGGTTCTACATGGGCGACACCAAGACCGGCGTGATCCAGCTCGTCGTCACGCTCGTGACCTGTGGCTTCGGCGCGATCTGGGGCCTCGTCGACGGCATCCTGATCCTGGTCAACGGCGGCGTCGACGGCCAGGGCCGCCCGCTGCGCGACTGAGCGGCGGGCACGGAAAGGGGCCGCGCGGCACACGCCGCGCGGCCCCTCCGTCGTCCCTTCCCGATCAGCGGGGCAGCGGCGCCTGGGGCCGGCGCAGCTCGGTGAAGCCGGTTTCCCGGGCCCGGGCGGTGGCGAGCAGCCCGGCCACGCAGGAGGCGTTGGTGATCTCACCGGCCAGGACCATCCGGACCGCCTCGTCGAGGTCGACCCGGACCACCTGGAGGTCGGCCTCCTCCTCGTGCCGGTCGTGCCGTTGCCCGGCCGGCACGTCGGCGAGGTCGCGGGCCAGGAAGACCCGGACCACCTCGTCGGTGAAGCCGGGCGAGCTGTGCAGGTCGACGAGCACGTCGATGCGGTCCGCGGTCAGGTCGGCCTCCTCGGCCAGCTCCCGCGCCGCCGCGGCGGCCAGGTCCTCCCCGCGCACGTCCATCAGCCCGGCGGGCAGCTCCCACAGGTGCCGGCCGACCGGATGCCGGTACTGGCGGATCAGCACCACCTGACCGGCGTCGTCGAGCGCCACCACGGCCACCGCGCCCACGTGCCGCACGTAGTCGCGGGCCGCGGTGCCGCCGCCGGGCATGGTCACGTCGTCACTGACCACGGAGAAGATCCGGCCGGACCAGACGTCCTGGCGCGCCGTCACCTCGTACCTGTGCTCCACGCCGCTCACTTCGCGGTGGCCTTCGCCGCGCGGCCGGGCTTCCTCGCGGCCTCCGCCGCGCCGTCCAGGTCCACCGGGAGCTGGTCGGCCTCGGAGTACGCGACCGCGGCGCCCACGAACGCCGCGAACAGCGGGTGCGGGCGGGTCGGGCGGCTCTTCAGCTCCGGATGCGCCTGGGTGGCCACGAAGAACGGGTGCAGGCCGCGGTCCAGCTCGACGAACTCGACCAGCCGGCCGTCCGGCGAGGTGCCGGAGACGATCAGGCCGGCCTTGGCGAGCTGGTCACGGTAGGCGTTGTTCACCTCGTACCGGTGCCGGTGCCGCTCGCTGACCTCGGTGCTGCCGTACGCCTGCGCGACGATCGAGTCCTCGGCGAGCGTCGCCGGGTACGCCCCGAGCCGCATGGTGCCGCCCAGGTCGCCGCGCCCGGCCACGATGTCCTCCTGGTCGGCCATGGTGGCGATGACCGGGTGCACGGCCTCCTCGTCGAACTCCAGCGAGTTGGCCCCGTCGAGGCCGGCCAGGTCACGGGCCACCTCGATGGTCATGCACTGGAGGCCGAGGCAGAGGCCGAGCAGCGGGATGCCGTTCTCCCGGGCGTACCGGGCGGTGCCCACCTTGCCCTCGATGCCGCGCACCCCGAACCCGCCGGGGATCACAATGCCGTCGACGCCGGCCAGCGCGGCGGCGGCGCCGGCCGGGGTGACGCACTCGTCGCTCGGCACCCACCGCAGCTTCACCCGGGCCCGGTGGCCGAACCCGGCCGCCCGGATCGCCTCGCTCACCGACAGGTAGGCGTCCGGCAGGTCGACGTACTTGCCGACCAGGGCCACGGTGACGGTGTGACGCGGCTTGTGCACCCGCTCCAGGAGGTCGTCCCAACTGGTCCAGTCGACGTCGCGGAAGGACAGGCCGAGCCGGCGCACCACGTACGCGTCCAGGCCCTCGCGGTGCAGCACCTTCGGGATGTCGTAGATGCTCGGCGCGTCCGGGGCGGCGGTGACCGCCTCCCGGTCGACGTCGCAGTAGAGCGACAGCTTCTCCTTGACCTTGTCCGGGATCTCCCGGTCGCAGCGCAGCACCAGCGCGTCGGGCTGGATGCCGATGCTGCGTAGCTGCGCCACCGAGTGCTGGGTCGGCTTGGTCTTCAGCTCGCCCGACGGCGCCAGGTAGGGCACCAGCGACACGTGCAGGTAGAAGCAGTTGTCCCGGCCGAGATCGTGGCGGATCTGGCGGATCGACTCCAGGAACGGCAGCGACTCGATGTCGCCGACGGTGCCACCGACCTCGGTGATCACCACGTCGGGGACCTGGCCGTCGGTGTCCGGGTCGGCCATGCCGAGGATCCGGGCCTTGATCTCGTTGGTGATGTGCGGGATGACCTGGACGGTGTCGCCCAGGTATTCCCCGCGCCGCTCCTTGGCGATCACCGCCGAGTAGATCTGCCCGGTGGTCACGTTCGCCTTGCCGGAAAGGTCACGGTCGAGGAACCGCTCGTAGTGGCCGACGTCGAGGTCGGTCTCGGCACCGTCCTCGGTGATGAAGACCTCGCCGTGCTGGAACGGGTTCATCGTGCCGGGATCGACGTTCAGGTAGGGGTCGAGCTTCTGCATGACCACGCGCAGCCCGCGCGCGGTCAGCAGGTTGCCGAGGCTGGAGGCGGTGAGGCCCTTGCCCAGCGAGGAGGCGACTCCCCCGGTGACGAAAATGTGCCTGGTCGTCCGTGCTGAAGGGGCCAAGGCCTGCTCCCGTGTCGTCCGTAGCGGTCGTGCGAACCGCCGTGCCGATCAGCCAAGTGATCACGCGATCCACGGGACTCCACGGTAACACCTTTCGGACCGTGAGCTGCCGTCGCACCCGCTGTCGGCGCACGTGAGGCCCCCTCCGCCCGCGTCGTGGGCCCGCCCGACGGGTCCGCGCCACCGGGACCGGGCCCGTCCGACGGCGCCGCGCCGCCCTCTCCCCCGGGCGGTCCGCTGTCGGGCACGGTGCGGTCGGTGGAGTGGTCGAGCACCCGCAGCGCGGCCAGGGCCGCCATCGGCACCACGAGCGCGCCCGCCGCCCCGGCCACGTCAAGCGCCGACCCGCCCAGCACACCGCCCAGCCCGGCGGCGACCCCGGTGCCGGCCATCGCCGCCCGGATCGCCGGATAGATGCCGAACAGCCGCAACAGCCCGCCCCACGGCTGGAGCAGGGCCAGCCATACCAACGCGGCCCCGGCCACGGCCAGCACGGTGAGTGGACTGTTCACGAACGTCTCGAAGTTCGACGTGCTGGACCGGTGCACGGTGAGCCCGCCGGTGCCGTCGCCGAGCGCGGCCAGGAACCGGCCCAGGCTGCCCCGCTCGGTCGCCGGCCGCCCCAGGTCCACCAGGGCGAAACCGATGGTCACCGCCAGCCCGGCCATGGTCGCCCAGGCGAGACGGCTGACGGTGAGCCAGCCGCCGGAGCAGACCGCCGCCGCCACGCTCACACCCGCGGTGAGCGCGATCGCGCCGATCGAGTCGGCGCCCAGGTACGGGCTGCCCACGATCACCACGGCGGTGCCGCCCACCGCCACCATGACGGTCGGCCGCCAGCCCCGGCGCACCCGCTGGGCC
The DNA here is from genome assembly GCF_056150385.1 of Micromonospora marincola. Classification (NCBI taxonomy): domain Bacteria; kingdom Bacillati; phylum Actinomycetota; class Actinomycetes; order Micromonosporales; family Micromonosporaceae; genus Micromonospora; species Micromonospora marincola. The sequence continues at coordinate 29,966 of NZ_JAXCFT010000030.1, forward strand.
AGCCAGCCGCCGGTCAGAAGCGACCCGGCGATGAACACGCCCAGCCCCACGGTGCCCAGGCCGGCATACCGGCCGCCCTCCAGCGCGGAGTAGCCGACCACGCCGTTGAGTTGCAGCCGGGAACCGGTGAGCACGTCCACGCCGACCACCAGGGTGGCCAGCCCGGCGACCGCGCCAAGCGGCCCGAGCGTGCGGTCGTGCCCGGGGGTGAACCGGACCGCGGCCGTGCCACCGACGATCAGCAGCGCGGTCACCGAGGCGAACCACCAGCCGGCGTGCTGCCCGCGCCACCAGGGCACGGCGTCGGCCAGCAGCGCCGCCGGCACGGCCAGCGCCGCGGCGATCAGCAGCAGCTCCACCACCGCCACCACCCGCCGGGACACCGGCGCGGGCCCGTGCGGACCGGCGAGCCGGCGGGCCCGGCGCAGCAGCGGCAGCACCGCCACCGCGAGCGCCATCTGGGCGGCGGCCAGCAGCGTGAAGAACCAGCCGGCGACCGTGCGCTGGGCGGCGGCCTCCCGGTCGGCGTCGGCCGGCGACCCGATCGCGGTCCGCAGGTCGTCCGGCCGGTCGTCGACGGTCACGGCGGGCCGGCCGAGGAAGAGCCGCTCCGGCATCGGCCGGCCGAGCGCGGCGAGCGCGGTCGGGGCCAGGTCGACAAGTTGCAGGTAACCGGCCCGGGCGGTGCTCGGCGAGATCAGCCAGCCACCGTCCCAACCGGGACCGTCCGCGACGGCGACGTGCAGGCGCGCCGGCGAGTCGGTGTCGGACACGCCGGCGACAAGCACAAGCGAGTGCGGCGGCCGGGCGGCGAGCACCCGGGCGAGCCGGGTGTCGGCCTGGCGCGCCTGCGCGGCCCGCACGGCCGGGTCGTCGTCGTCGACAGTGCCCACGTCGACGATGCTCAGCACGCAGGAGCCGAGCAGTTCCGCCGGGTCGTCGGGCAGCGTCGCCTCGTACCTGTCGACCCGCCCGAACGGGCGGGCGGCGGCCACCGCGGCGCCCGGGCCGACCGCCACCGAGCAGCGCACCGACTCGGCAAGCGCACCAGGCGTGGCGCCCCACGCCAGCTTGTTCTGGTTGTGCGCGACGACGCCCGGCTGGTCGGGCAGGTTGGCGCCGATCCCGTCGGGTCGCTCGATGGTCACCGGGCCGGCCGGGCAGCCACCGCCGGGGCGGGTGCCGTTCCAGGCCGCGAAGTTCCCGGCGCCGAGGGTCAGCCAGCCGTCGACCGGGCAGGTGGGGCGGTGCGCGGAGCGTACCGAGAGGGAACCGATCGCGCCCCGCTCGGCCATCCGCCACAACGTCGGGGTGTTCTGCGGGTCCACGTCGTCCCACCGCAGGCCGGCGGCGCCGACCAGGACCACGAAGTCGGCGCTGCGCCGGGCCCCGCCGTCGTTCGGACGGGCGGCCAGCGCGGTGATGCCCAGGGCCACCACCACCAGGGTCAGCAGCACCGGAGTCAGCCTGCGCAGCATCAGCGGTTCCCCGGCGAGTGCTGCGGCGTCAGCTCGGCGTACAGCTCGGCGAGGGCGGCCACGGTGTCCGCCTCCGTCGGCCAGCTCGCGGCCCGCACCGCGCCCCGGCGGCCCAGTTCGGCGCGGCGCGCGTCGTCGTCGAGCAGCGTGCGCACCGCCGCGTCCACGGCGTCGACGTCGCCCGCCGGGATCAGCACCGCGGCGTCGCCGACCAGCTCCGGCAGGCCACCGACCGCGGTCGCGACAAGCGGTACGCCGGCGCGCAGCGCCTCCTGCGCGAACAACTGGCGGGCCTCCCAGTCGCTCGTGACCACCGCCAGGTCCGCGCCGGCCAGCAGGTCCGCCACGTCGGTGCGGTGGCCGAGCAGGGTCACCGGCGCGCGGGCGGCCGAGATCCGCGCCGCAAGCGGCAGGTAGGCGGGCCCGCTGCCGGCGATCACCACCACCGGCGCGGGTGTCCGGGTACGCCACCGGGCGGCGGCGTCGATAAGCACGTCGTACCGCTTCTGCGGGTGCAGCCGGCCCACCGACAGGATCAGCGGGCGGTCGCCGGTGACCCCGAACTCGGCCCGCACCGCGGCGCGGCGGCGACGTGGCGCGGGCAGCGCCGGCGCGGCGACCGGTGCCAGCCGGGCGTCGGCGGCGCCGAGCGCGGCGGCCCGCTCGACCAGGTCGGCGGAGGCGCCCAGGGCGACCCGGACGGACCGGGCGACGACGCGCTCGACAAGCCGGGACAACGCGCCGCGCAACCCGCCGGCGAGGACGGCGTTGTGCCAGGTGACCATCAGCGGGGCGGCCGGGCGCGCGAGCGCGGCGACCAGGCCGGCGCGCAGCCCGTGCGCGTGCACCACGTCGACAGGCGTCTCCGCGAGCGCCCGGCGCAGCGCGGTGACCGCACGGGCGTCGGCGGGGGTGGGGTTGGCCGGGATCTCCACCGGCGTGAACCGGGCGCCTGCCCCGGTGAAGTCGAACTGGTCCTGGACCGCGCTCGGGCCGCAGACGAGCACGGACGCGCCGGCCTCGGTGAGCCCACGGGCGACGGAGCGGACGTGCTGACCCACCCCGCCGGTGCTGGAGGCGAGCACCAGGGCGACCGAACCGGGCCAGCGCGGTGCCGGCGAGGCATCCGTCATGAGGAAACGGTCTCCTTTCCGTCGCCCCGCTCGCCGGGGTGCTGGTCCGGCGGCGGTCCGTCGGCGCCGGCGGCCGGTCGCCCGCGCCGCAGCCGACGGGCCACGGCCGCGAGCAGCGGCCGGAGGTCGCGGGCGTCGGTCAGCCAGGCGACGGCGAGGAACAGGACACCGACCACGACCCCGGACAGCATGCCCTGTGCGAGGGCCTGGAGTGTCGTCGGGGTCCCGTCGGTCAGCCCGCCGAGACCCCGGGCGGTGACCGCGCCACCCGCCGCGGCGACCGCGGCGGCCAGCAGCCCGGCCGCGCCGGCCCGACCGGTCCCGGCCAGCGCCTCCGGACCGGCGGCACGCCGGACGGCGGCGAGCAGCAGCGCGCCGAGCAGCAGCATGCCGGCGGAGGTCGCCAGCGCCACCGCGAGCACCCGGTCGGCAAGCGGCAGCACCTGGCCGAACAGCACCGCGAGGGCGGGCACGCTCAGCCATCCCAGCGCCGTGACGACGCTTGCCGAGCGGGTCTCGCCACGCGCGTAGAGCGCCCGGGTCAGGATCGCGAACAGGCCGTAGCCGAGCAGGCCGGGCGCGAACCCGGCGATCCCGGCCGCGGCGGTGCCCGCGTCGACCGGGTCGGGAAAGAAGAAGTGCCCGAGCGGGATCGCAGCGCCGGCGAGCGCGGCGGCGCCGAGCAGGCTGAACAGCACCACCCCGCGCACCGCCGGGGCGAGGGTGTCGCGGTAGGTCCGCTCGTCGCCTGTCGCCCGGGCCGCCACGAGCGTCGGGTACGCGGCGATCGCCAGCGGCACCGCAAGCACCGACCAGGGCAGGAAGTAGACCGTCTGGGCCAGGTTGTAGACGCCGACGTCCGCGGTCCGGCCGTAGGTGACCTGGTTGAGCGTCACGGCCAGGGCGATCTGCTGGGCGGCCACGGTGACCACGCCGGCGACCACCAGCCCACCGACGCGCGCCCGGGCGTCGGCCGGGAACCGGTAGCCCGGCCGGGGCCGCAGTCGCAGCCGGCGCAGCGGGATCAGCAGCGACAGCGAGAGCACCACCACGCCGAGCGTGGTGCCGCCGGCGAGCAGCAGCTCACTGCCGCGACCGGCCGCCCCGATGGTGGCCTGCCGCCCCTCGACGGCGGTGAACCCGAGGTAGACCGCGATGACTGTGACGCTCGACAGCAGCGGCGCGAGCACCGGCCAGGCGAAGCGCCGGTGCGCCTGGAGCACGCCGGTGAGCACGATCCCCACGCCGTAGAGCGGCAGTTGGGGCGCGAAGACCCGCAGCATCCGCGCCCCGGACGCCTGCTGGGCCTCGCTCAGTCCGTGGCCGAGCAGGCCCGGCAGCGGGTCGGCGAACACCGCCACCAGCACCGCCAGCGGGACCAGCAGGCTCAGCGTCCAGGTCAACAACGCGCCAGTGGTGGCGGCCACCGCCCGCCGGTCACCCGCCTCGACGGCCCCGGCCAGCAGCGGTACGACGAGACTCGCGAGCGCCCCACCGGCGACGATCTCGAAGATGAAGTTCGGGACGTAGTTCGCCACCAGGTAGGCGCCGCCGAGGTCGCTTGTGGACAGCGTCCAGGTGAACACGGCGGTGCGGCCGAAGCCGGCGAGGCGGCTGACCACGGTGAGGACGGCGATGAGGGCCGCCGCCCCGGCGACGCGGCCGGCGGCGGCGAGGGGTGCCGGTTTCGTCACGTCAGTCGGGGAGCCGGCCCAGCTCGTCGAGGTGCCGCAACCCCGGGGTCCGCTTGATGACCTGGGTGAAGCTGACCTTCTCGCTGGCCGCGGTGAGCGCGGCGAGCACGGCCAGCACACCGGCCCGCCCGAGCGGCCCGGTACGCGCGGCGAGGCTCACCCCGAGCAGCGCGCCGAGCGCGTTGGCGCCGCTGTCGCCGAGCATCACCCGCTCGTCCAGGTCGTCGGCGACCAGCCCGGCCGCCGCGCCGACCGCGCCCGCCGCGATGCCCCCGTACGGGCCGGTGGACAGCGGCGCGCCGAGCAGCAGGCCGGACTTCAGCGCCCGGCCGGGCCGCAGGTCGAGCAGGTTGACCAGGTTGGCGGTGCCGGCCACCACGCCGGCGCCGAGCAGCACGTCGAGCCCGCGGCCGAACGCGCCGGCGCGCTGCCGGCGCGGGTGCGCGGCGACCCGGGCGTCGGCGGCGAGCAGCGCCGCGGCCCCCAGCCCGGCCGCGCCCACCCCGGCGATCTTGACCAGGCCGGCGGTGACCCGACCCTCCCGGAGCGCGGCGAGGTGCCCGGCGAAGCCCTTGGCGGCCTTCTGCTCCGGGCGTGCGCCGACCACGTCGTCGTAGAGCCCGACCGCGCCCGCGCCGACGCCGGCCAGCAGCGCGGCGGCGCCGGCCGGGGCGCTCCCGGCGCCGAGCGCGCCGGCGGTCGCGGCGCCCACGGCCAGGGCAGGGCCGGCGGCCAGGGTCACGGTGCGGCCCCGGTAGTTGGTGCGTTCCAACGCCGGCGCGCTCGGCGACTGGCGTACCTCCCGCAGTACGTAGCGGGCGGTCAGCACCCCCGCGCCCACGGCCAGCAGCCGACCCAGTCTCACGCGACCCCTCCTGAATCCGGACTCTCGACGCGACGCGGCACGGACCTTCCGGCCCGACGCGGTCACTGGGGCAGTTTAGGCAGCCTCGAGGTGGCGTTGTCGCCCACGCCGTACTGGCCGGCCTTCTTCCCGCTCAGCTGCTCGGCGAGGGCGAGGCTGGTGACGAGCTGCCCCTGCACGGTGTTGGCGTTGTCGACGGTGGAGATGGTCTGCGACAGCACCGGGTCACCGCGGACCACGGCCACCAGGTTGCCGCCGCTGGACCCCATGCCGGCGACCACGAGCGCGCCCGCCCGGTCGAACTGCTCGGCGATCTTCACCACCGACTCGTCCTTCTTCGCCGAGTCCTTGTCCACGTACGGCTGGCCGGTGACAAGCACCACCGCCTCGGCGGCGCCGGAGATCTTGTCCTCCGGGGTGAGGTAGCCGGCGGTGGCGTACTGCTGGAGCACGGTGACCCGGTCGGCCTCGCTGACCGCCGCGCTGCCGGCCGGCCGGTCCACCAGGACGGCCGCCAGCAACGCGCTCGACGTCTCCACGCCGTGCCCGTTACCGGGCAGGTTGGAGGCCGGGGCGCTGTTCGGGCGTGCGGCGGTGACCGCCAACTCCAGCAGGTTGTTGTTGCTGTCCGGGTTGATGAACTTGTCCTGCATGTCGATGCGGCCGGTGACGTCGGCCCCGGCGGTGCGGAGCATCTTCAGCACGCCCTCGGCCTGGTCCCGCCCGCTGGGCAGGGTGAGCACCAGCACCCGGCGGCCGGTCAGCTTGCCCGGCAGGACGACCTGCGCTATCTCGCCGGCGAAGTCGTCCTCGGTCGCCAGCTGCTTCTGCATCTCGTTCACCGACTGGCGCATCAGGGAGTTGTCCTTGCGCAGGCCGTTGACGTTCTCCCGGAGCGCGTCGGCGACCGGGCCGTTGAGAGCGGCCGTGCCGACCACCAGGCCGATCGCCAGCGCGAGGAAGACCGCGGTCAGGGACACCACGTGGTAGCGGAAGTTGATCACGCTTACAGCCTCTTGATCGTCGGGGAGCTAGAAGAGCTGGCCGAGTTGGAACACGAAATTGTCCCACCATTCGGAGACCACGCCCAAATACGCCTTGCCGACGGTGGAGACCGCCACCGCGGAGGCCATCGCGGCCACCGCCGAGAGGACCAGCAGCAGCACCGAGGAGCCGGAGATGCTCTGCCGGTAGAGGCGGCTGACGCCCTTCGCGTCGACAAGCTTGCCGCCCACCTTCAGCCGGGTGAGGAACGTCGACGCCATGCCGCCCCGCCCCTTGTCGAGGAACTCCACAAGCGTGGCGTGGGTGCCGACGGCCACCAGCAGCGAGGCGCCCTTCTCGTCGGCCAGCAGCATGGCCAGGTCCTCGCTCGTGGCCGCCGCCGGGAAGGTGATCGCGGGCACGCCCAGGCCGTTGACCCGGGCCAGGCCCGGCGCCCGCCCGTCCGGGTAGGCGTGCACGATCACCTCGGCGCCGCAGCGCAGCACGTCGTCGGTGACCGAGTCCATGTCGCCGACGATCATGTCGGGCGTGTAGCCGGCCTCGACCAGCGCGTCGGCCCCGCCGTCGACGCCGATCAGCACCGGTTTGAACTCCCGGATGTAGGGGCGCAGCACGTCCAGGTCGGCCTTGTAGTCATAGCCACGGACCACGATCAGGCAGTGCCGGCCCCGCATCTGGGTCTGGATGTCCGGCACGCCGACGCCGTCGAGCAGCAGGTCGCGTTCCTGCCGGAGGTAGTCCATCGTGTTGGCGGCGAACGCCTCCAACTGCACCGACAGGCCCTCCCGGGCGTCGGCCATCGACTTGCCCACCGACTCGGCGTCCTGCAACGTGCCGTGCGCCACCGGATCCGCGCCGACGAGGATCGTGTTGCCCTCGATGCGCACCACGTCGCCCTCGCGGACCTGCTCGAAGATGCTCTCGCCGAGGTCGTCCAGCAGCGGGATGCCGGCGGCGATCAGCACCTCGGGGCCGAGGTTGGGATAGCGCCCGGACACCGACGGCTTGGCGTTGAGCACCGCGGCCACCCCCACCGCGACGAGCGAGTCGGCCGCCACCCGGTCCAGGTCCACGTGGTCGATGACCGCGATGTCACCCGGACGCAGGCGGCCCACCAGACGTTTCGTCCGGCGGTCGAGGCGCGCGGTGCCGAGGATCGAGCCTGGTTCCGCGTTGCGGGTCCGGCGCAGTGTGGGTAGACGCATCGTGACCATCCTGGCATGTGTGGCAGGTTCCGCTGTCGCGACATGCCTGAGCAGGGCCGCCTACCCAGGGAAGCACACCGGAGCGCGCCCCGGTGTGCTTGCGCTCACAATCGGGGCATCACGGGCGTCTTTCCTTGGCCGCCACGGCCAGAAGCTCCTCGGCGTGGGCGATACCCAGATCGGAGTCCGGCAAACCGGCGAGCATCCGGGCCAGTTCCCGGGACCGCTCCGTGTCCTCCACCACGCGGACCCCGCTCGTGGTCACCGCGCCACCGGTGTCCTTCGCCACCACCAGATGCCGGTCCGCGAACGCGGCGACCTGCGGCAGGTGGGTGACCACGAGCACCTGGTGGCTGCGCGCCAGCCGGGCCAGCCGCCGGCCGATCTCCACCGCGGCCTGGCCGCCGACCCCGGCGTCGACCTCGTCGAACACGAGCGTGGGCGGACCGCCGGAACCGGCGAAGACCACCTCGATCGCGAGCATCACCCGGGACAGCTCGCCGCCGGAGGCGCCCCGCTGCAACGGCAACGCGGGCGCGCCCGGGTGGGCCAGCAGACGCAGCTCGACCTCGTCAGCGCCGTCCGCGCCCACACCCACCTCGGCGCCGTTGACCGGCAGGCTCGGCTCGGCCCGCCCGGCCGCCCGGGGCAGCACCGCCACCTCGATCCGGGCGTGCGGCATGGCCAGCCCGGCCAGCTCGACGGTGACCTGCTCGGCGAAGCGGACGGCGGCCTCCCGCCGGGAGGTGGACACCCGGCCGGCCAGGTCGGCCACCTCACCGGCGAGCCGAACCGCCTCGCGGTCCAACTCGTCAAGCAGCTCGTCGGAGTTGTCCAGATCGGACAGCCGGATGCGGGCCCGCTCGGCCCACGCCACCACGCCGTCCACGTCGTCGGCGTACTTGCGGGTGAGCCCGCGCAGCGCGGCCCGCCGCTCGTAGATCGTCTGAAGGCGGGCCGGGTCGGCGTCAAGCGCGGTCAGATAGGTGGACAGCTCCGCGGCCACGTCGGTGACGAGCGTGGCGGCCTCCTCCAGCCGGGCGGCCAGCTCCGCGAGCGCCGGATCGGTGCCGGCCTGCGCCTCAAGCGTGCGGCGGGCGGTGCCGAGCAGCACGGCCGCGTCGGGCGTGTCGTCGGTCGCCTCCACGCCGCCGGCCACGCACTGCTGCGCCACCTGGGCCGCGGTGCGCAGCCCCTCCGCGTGCTCCAGCCGCTGCGCCTCCGCCTTCAGGTCGTCGTCCTCCCCCGGCTGCGGGTCGACCCGGGTGATCTCGTCGAGGCCGAGCCGCAGCAGGTCGGCCTCCTGGTTGCGCTCGCGGGCGTTGCGCCGCCGGTCGGCCAGGTCGTCGACCACCGTCCGCCACCGCCCGTACGTCTCGCGCAGCGCGTCGAGCAGCTTCTCGTGCTCGGGCCCGGCGAACCGGTCGAGCGCCGCCCGCTGCTCGGCCGGCCGCAGCAGGCGCAGTTGGTCGGACTGGCCGTGCACGGCAAGCACCTGCTCGCCGACCTCGCCGAGCGTCGACACCGGCATGCTGCGCCCGCCCAGGTGCGCCCGGGACCGGCCCTCGACCGTGACGGCGCGGCTGAGCAGCAGCGACCCGTCCTCGTCGGGCTCGCCGCCGGCGTCGATGATGCGGGCGTGCACCGCCTCGGCCACCCGGCCGCGCAGCCGCAGCCGCCCCTCCACCACCGCGCGGCCCGGCTGGGCCCGCACCCGGCCGGCGTCGGCCCGGCCGCCGAAGAGCAGGCCGAGGCCGGTCACCACCATGGTCTTGCCGGCGCCGGTCTCGCCGGTGATGACATTCATCCCCCCGGCCAGCGGCAACGTGGTGTCCTCGATGACGCCCAGTCCGGTGATGCGTAGCTCTTCCAGCACAGCACCCGACAGTAGCCCCGCCGGGTGACAGTTGACCAGCCGGCACGGTGGAGCGTGGACGCCCCCCCGTGCCGCGGTCGTTTCCGCGCTTTCCCGGAAAGGGTGGCTGTCCAGCCGCGGATAGCCACACTTTCCGTGAATCAGCGCGCCCTGGGGGTGGGGCGGGGTGCCGGCCGGCCGTGCGACTGGCAACGACCCGCCGGCACCCCGACCGTCGCGATCCCGACCACCCCCTGATCGGGCCGCGACCACCGGGCCGCGCACCTGGGAAAGCGGTGGGCCTCACCACCGCGCCCGGGCTCACCTCGGCGCGACCCGTGTGGCCCCACCGTATCGCGCGCTCGGGGCGAGCCGGACGATCCTGAGCCGCCGGTCAGCGACGGCTGCCGCGCCAGCCCTGCACGGGCAGGTCGAACTTGGCCACCAGCCGGTCGGTGAACGGGCGCGCCCGCAGCCGGACGATGCGCACCGGCAACGCGCCTCGGCGCACCGTCACCCGGGCGCCCGGCGGCAGGTCGTAGACCCGCCGGCCGTCACAGCACAGCACCGCGAGAGTGGTGAACGGGTCGACGGTGATGACGAACGTGGAGGTCGGCGCCGTGACCAGCGGCCGGCTGAACAGCGCGTGCGCGCTGATCGGCACCAGCAACAGCGCCTCCACCTCGGGCCACACCACCGGCCCGCCGCCGGAGAACGCGTACGCGGTGGAGCCCGTCGGGGTTGCGCAGACCACACCGTCGCAGCCGTACCGGGACAGCGGCCGGCCGTCCACGTCGACGAGCAGCTCCAGCATCTGGGCGCGTTCGCCCTTCTCCACACTGATCTCGTTGAGCGCCCACGACTCGACGGTCGGCCCGCCGTCGAACTCGGCGGTCACGTCGAGGGTGAGGCGTTCGTCCACGGTGTAGTTGCGCCCGATCACGTCGCGCACCGCGGTGTCCAGGTCGTTGATCTCCGCCTCGGCCAGGAAGCCGACCTTGCCCAGGTTGATGCCGAGCAGCGGCGCCTTGGCCGGCCGGGCCAGCTCGGCGGCGCGCAGGAACGTGCCGTCCCCGCCCAGCGCGAAGACGATCTCGGCGCCCTCGGCCGCCTCCGGGCCGGTCACCGGCACCACGCCGGGCAGGTCGAGGTCGTCCGCCTCCTCGGCCACCACCCGCACCTCGAAGCCGTTCGAGATCAGGTCGGCGGCCACCGCGCGGGCGTGCTCGGTGCTGCGTTGACGACCGGTGTGCGTCACCAGCAGCGCGGTGCGACTCACCCGGACACCTCCTCGATCGTGGCCGCCGTCGCGGCGGCGCCCTGCGGACCCGCGGCCACCACCGCGCGTACCCGGTCGGGATCGGCGGCCGGCGCACCCCGGCGCAACCATACGAAGAACTCGACGTTGCCGCTCGGCCCCGGCAACGGGCTGGCCGCCACGTCGGCCAGGCCGAGGCCGAGCCGCGCGGCGGCGGCGGCCACGTCGAGCACCGCCTCGGCGCGCAGCGCCGGGTCGCGCACCACACCGCCGGCGCCGACGCGCTCCTTGCCCACCTCGAACTGCGGCTTGACCATCAGCGCCAGATCGCCGTCGGCCCCGGTGCAGCCGGCCAGCGCGGGCAGCACCAGGCGCAGCGAGATGAACGACAGGTCGGCCACCGTCAGGTCGACCGGGCCGCCGATCGCCTCCGGCGTGAGGGTACGCACATTTGTGCGCTCGAAGACCCGGACCCGTTCGTCGTTGCGCAGCGGCCAGGCGAGCTGCCCGTACCCGACGTCGACGGCCACCACCTCGGCCGCGCCGGCGCGCAGCAGCACGTCGGTGAAACCGCCGGTGGAGGCGCCCGCGTCCAGGCACCTCCGCCCGGTCACGGCCAACCCGCCCGGCCCGAACGCGGCGAGCGCGCCGGCCAGCTTGTGGCCGCCACGGGAGACGTAGTCCGTGGTCGGGTCCGCACCGGTCACCAGCAGCGGGTCGGCCGGGTCGACCATGGCCGCCGGTTTGCCGGCGACCACTCCGCGCACCCGGACGCGACCGTCGGCCACCAGCGCGGCGGCCTGCTCCCGGGAGCGGGCCAGGCCCCGCCGGACGAGTTCGGCGTCCAGTCGGATACGACGAGCCATCAGTGTGTCCGTTCTCCGCCTCTGCTCACGCCTGGTCGATGGTGGCGAGGGTCTCGCGCAGCGTCTCGTACGCCGCCTCGTACTGGGCGATCTGGTCCGCCGGGGCGAGCGCCTCGGCGTTGGCCATGCCCCGCACCGCGGCGTCCACCGCCGGATGCCGCGCCTCGCCGACCTCCTCGACCGGCGCGGAGCGTACCCCCGGGGGCGGCCCGGGACGCGGCCCCGGCGGCGGCCCGGGCCGGTAGGGCGCGGTCACGAGCCGGCCGCCCGGGGACCGGTGGCCTTCCGCGCCGGCCGGGCGGGCGCGGCGGGCGACCCGTCGGCCGGCGTGCGCGCCACCGTCGCCGGGGGCTTGCGCGCGATCGCCTTCTTGGCCACCGCTTTCTTCGCCACCGCCTTCGGCGGCGGCCCGGCGTCCGGATCGGCGGCGGACGACTCGGCGGGGCTGGTCGTCGGCTCGGCCCCGGTGGTGGTGGTCGCCGGCTCGGGGATCGCACGCGCCTCGCGCAGCTGCCGCTCCAGGTCGTGCACCCGACGGGTCAGCTCGGCGACCTCGTCGGCGGTGGCCAGGCCGACCGCGCCCAGGGCCCGGTCGACCTCGAAGCGGACCAACTTGGTCAACGCCTCCCGGTTGGCCAGGCCGGTGGCGACCAGCTCCTCGGCGAGCGACTGGAGCGCGACGGCGGTGGCGCCACTCTGGCCGACGGCACGCTTCACCGCGCCCTGCGCCTTCTTCCGGGGCGCCTCCGTCAGGCCCATGGCCAGCTCGAGGTAGGCGCGCCACGCGTCCTGCATGCCTGAGTCCTTCCGCGGGGCGAGGTGTGCAGGTGCCACGCTACCGGGCGCCTGGGACACACCGTTGCGGTACGGTGCCCGCAACGGTGTGGCTCGTGGTGAGGAGACGATGTGGCCAGCGTGGACGACTGCCGGCAGGCGTTGCAGGACCTCGTCGACCGGTTGGACCGGCACGTCGAGGCGCAGGGGCGCATCGACCTCGACCGCACCCTGGCCTGCCGGATCACCGACCTGGACACCGCCTTCCACGGACGGCTCGAAGGCGGCCGGCTGGTCGGCCTGACCGACGGCGACGACCCGAAGGCCAAGATCGCGCTGAGCGCCGGCAGCGACGACCTGGTCGCCCTGGTGCACGGCAAGCTCGACATCATGTCCGCGGTGGCCGCCCGACGGGTCTCCGTCAAGGCGAACCCGTTCGACCTGATGAAGCTCCGCAAGCTGCTCTGAGACGCCGCCCGCTCAGCCGCCGAGGCCGAGCGCCGCGAGCGCCTCCGCCGCCGCCGGGGAGGCGGCCCGCGCCCGCGGGCCTGCCGGCGTCGACCAGGCCACCGCGCAGAGCGCCGCGAGCGCGTCAAGCGGCCGTCCCGCGCCGTCGAGCACCAGCTCCCCGCCGGCCTCCGTCACCGACCAGCCGCCGGTCTCCGCCCGGCCCGGCACCGCCACCACGGCCTCCGGATCGAACAGCCCGGTCAGGTCGACCGAGACGTACGCCGGCCGGCGCGGCTCGGGCGCGGCCAGCAACTCGGCCGCGTCGCTGACGCCGGTCAGCACCAGCAGGCTGTCCAACCCGGCCCGGCGGGCGCCCTCGATGTCGGTGTCCAGCCGGTCGCCCACCACCAGGGCCCGCCCGGCGCCGGCGCGACGGGCGGCGGTGGCGAACAGCGCCGGCTCCGGCTTGCCCACCACCACGTCGGGGTCCCGGTCGAGCGCGGTACGCAGAACCGCCACCAACGAGCCGTTGCCCGGCAGCGGCCCACGCGGGCTCGGCAACGTGCGGTCGGTGTTTGTGGCGTACCAGGGCGCGCCGGCCCGCACCGCCAGCGACGCCTCGGCCAGGTCGGACCAGCCGACCTGCGGCCCGTAGCCCTGGGCGACCGCGGCGGGCTCCTCCTCGGCCGTCGACACCGGCCGCAGGCCCACCGCGCGCAGCTCCGCCCGCAACGCCTCCGCGCCGACCACGAGCACCGGCGCGCCGGCCGGCAGCCGGTCGGCGAGCAGCTCGGCGGTGGCGCCCGCGGAGGTGAGTACCTCCGCCGGCTCGGCCGGCACGCCCATGCCGGTGAGCAGGTCGGCCACCTCGCTGGAGCGACGGGAGGCGTTGTTCGTGGCGTACGCGACCGCCCGCCCCTCGGCGCGCAGCCGGCCGACCGCCTCGACCGCGCCGGGAATGGGCCGGTCGATCAGGTAGATGACCCCGTCCAGGTCGAAGACGACCAGGGCGTACGCGTCGACCAGCCGCCCGCCCGTCCGGTCACGGTCGGACCGTGCGCGGCCCGTGTCCGAGCCGGGGCCCCCGGCGTGCCCGGTCACCGGCGCCCCGCCGCCTCGTCCCCGTCGGCCCCGGTGTCACCGGCCTGGGTGTCACCGGCCCTGGTGTCGCCGGCCGCCGGCCGGTTCTCGGTCGGGTCGGTCGGCGCGGCCGTGGTGGCGAGCGAGCTAGCCTCGGTGTCGGTCAGCTCGTCGTCGCCCAGGTCTCCGGCGTCGCGGTCCCGGTACCCGGCCTGCGCCGCGTCACCGGCGCCGTCGACGGCATCCGCCGCGTCGGAGCGGTCACCGCCCCGAGGCAGGTCGCCGTCACGGCCGAGGTCCTCGTCGATGTCGTCTTCGTCGTCGTCGAGGTCGTCGTCGTCGAGGTCGTCTTCGTCGCCGTCGCTCTCGTCGTCGAGGTCGTCGCTCTCGTCGTCGCCCCCGTCGCCGTCTTCGTCGTCGTCCTCGTCGTCGTCCTCGTCGTCGTCCTCGTCGTCGTCTTCGTCGAGGTCGTCGTCGGTGTCGCCTGCTGCCGAGGCGTCCGGTCCGTCCACGTCAGCGTCCGGCTCGTCGTCCTCGTCGTCGCCCTCGATGACCACGCCGTCGAGCTCCAGCAGCCGCTCGGCCGCGTCGGTCTCGCCCTCGGAGTCGATGTCGGCGGCCCGGGAGAACCACTCCCGTGCCTCCTCGCGCCGGCCCACCGCGAGCAGCGCGTCCGCGTACGCGTAGCGCAGCCGCGCCGCCCACGGCTCGGACGACTCGGCGGTCAGCTCACGGACCTGGAGCATCGCCACGGCCGCGTCCTTCTGCCCGAGGTCGCCCCGCGCACCGGCGGCCACGATAAGCAGCTCGATGGCGACGGCCTGATCGAGCTTCTCCCGGTCCGCCCCGCGGAACAGGTCGATCGCCCGCTCCGGCCGGCCCAGGGCCCGCTCGCAGTCGGCCAGAACCGCCAGGTGGATCTGAAGGCCGGTCATCCGGTGGTAGGTGCGGAGCTCGGCGATGGCCGTCTGCCACTCCCCCGTGTGGTACGCGGCCAACCCGACGGCTTCCCGCACAGCAGCGATCCGGGAGGCGAGCCGACGGGCCGCCATGGCGTGCGCCAGCGCCAGCGCCGGGTCGTCGTCGATCAGGAGGCCGGTCGCGACGAGGTGCCGGGCGACGGTCTCCGCCATCGGCTTGGCAAGGGAGAGCAGCTCGGCCCGGACGGTCGAGTCGAGGTCGGTCGCGAGCACCTCGTCCGGCAGCTCCGGCGCCTCGCCGGTACGTCCCTCGCCGCGCTCGTCCCGCCGCTCGCGCTGCGGACCGTAACTGCCCGACCGGTGCTCGTCCCGGTCCGGCCGGTCGCCGTAGCCACGGCGTTCGCCGTTCCGCTCGGCACCCGCACCTCGGTAGCCACCCTCGCGGTCGTCCCGGCGGAAGCCACCCTCGCGACGGTCACCGCCACGGAAACCGCCCTCACGACGCTCACCGCCGGCGTAGCCCTCGCGACGGTCACCACCACGCGAGCCAGCGTCACGGTAACCGCCGGGACGGTTGTCCCGGTTGTAGCCACCCTCACGGTCGCCACCACGGAAGCCACCCTCACGCCGGTCACCACCGGAGCGGCTGTCCCGGCTGAACCCGCCCTCACGACGCTCGCCGCCACGGAAGCCACCCTCACGGTCGCCACCACGGAAACCACCCTCACGCCGGTCACCACCGGAGCGGCTGTCCCGGCTGAACCCGCCCTCACGACGGTCGCCACCACGGAAGCCACCCTCGCGACGGTCACCACCGGGGCGATTGTCCCGGCTGAACCCGCCCTCACGACGGTCGCCACCACGGAAACCACCCTCACGACGGTCACCACCGGAGCGATTGTCCCGGCTGAACCCGCCCTCACGACGGTCACCACCACGGAAACCACCCTCACGACGGTCACCACCGGAGCGGCTGTCCCGGCTGAACCCGCCCTCACGACGGTCACCACCACGGAAACCGCCCTCGCGGCGCTCGCCGCCGCGGAAACCACCCTCACGACGGTCACCACCGGAGCGATTGTCCCGGCTGAACCCGCCCTCACGACGCTCGCCACCACGGAAGCCACCCTCGCGGTCACCACCACGGAAACCGCCTTCACGACGGTCACCACCAGGGGCGCCACCCGAGCGATTGTCCCGGCTGTAGCCACCGTCACGACGGTCACCACCACGGAAGCCACCCTCACGACGGTCACCACCAGGGGCGCCACCCGAGCGACTGTCCCGGCCGTAACCACCCTCGCGACGGTCACCGCCGGGACGGCTGTCCCGGCTGAAGCCACCCTCACGACGATCACCACCAGGCGCGCCACCCGAGCGACCGTCGCGGCTGTAGCCGCCCTCACGGCGGTCGCCGCCTCGCGCGCCGCCGGCGCGGTCGTCACGGCCGCCCCGGTACGAGGGCCGGTCATCGCGACGGGCGTCGCCGCGCCCCTGCCCACGATCGGCGCGATCCTCGTAGCGGCGGGGGCGGTCCCCGCCCTGCGGTCCAGAGCTCACAGGTGCATCCTTCCTGATGGCGTTTCCGCCAGAACGCTAACGCAGTCGAGGGCCGACCCTGGTAGGGGCGGCCCTCGACTGAATGTTTGTCCGGCGGTGTCCTACTCTCCCACACCCTCCCGAGTGCAGTACCATCGGCGCTGGAGGGCTTAGCTTCCGGGTTCGGAATGTGACCGGG
>NZ_JAXCFT010000031.1:0-30059 GCF_056150385.1 Micromonospora marincola
CATCTTCCGACGCCAACACCAAGCCGAAGCCAAGATCAGCCACTACGCCCGACAAGCCCTCACCGAGCCCTGAAACGGATCTCCTGCTGGAGTACTAACGCGCGGGGGCGGTGCCGTCAGGAACGCACCTGCTCGGCGCTGTGCCGGACGTCCTGCGCGGCGCTGCGACCGTCGTCCTGTACGGCATGCGCGGCGTCCCGCGCGGTGGACCGCACCGACTCGGCGGCCTGCTGGGCCGGCTCGCGCAGCTCGTCCCGGAGCTCGCCGGCGACCTCACCGAGCTTCTCCTTGACCACGCCGCTGTGCTCGGTCGCCTTCTCCTTGACCTGCGCGGCGAGTTCCTGCTCGCGGCGGGTGGCCGGGATCAGCGAGGAGACCAGCATGCCGACGCCGAAGGCGATCACGCCGGCGGCGATCGGGTTGCCCTCGGACTTCCGCCGGACCACCTGCGGCGCCCGGTGCGCGGCGTCGCTGACGGTGGCGGCGGCGGAGTGTGCCCTGTCGCCCACGGTGGAGGCCGCCGAGGAGGCGTGGTCACCCACCGAGTGGGCGGCGTGGCCGGTGGTGTGGCCGAGGTCGGAAGCGGTTCCCATCACCTTTTCCTTCACGTTTGTCAGCGCGCTGCGGACGCGCTGCTTGCGGTCGTCGACGATGCGGCCCGGGCTGACCTTGTACGCCAGGGCGTCCACGTCCGAGCTGAGGTTGTTGCGGGTGGCTTCGATCTCGCGGCGGATCTGGTCGGGATCGGTGCTCATCGGGTGACTCCCTCCGGGTGCGGCTTGAGCGCGTCGGGGATGCGCTGCACGCTGTCGTTTGTCTGCTTCAGGCCGCGGATCCGCTCGGCGTTCTTCTTCCCCATCGAGTAGAGGACGGCGGCGACCGCGGCCCAGATCACGGCCACGATCAGCGCGGCCAGCCCGGAGTCCATCACGTTGTCGAGGAACTGCCACACGGCGATGGAGACGAAGAGCGCCACCATGTAGCCGCCGAAGCCGGCGCCGCCGAAGAGACCGGCGGCCTTGCCCGCCTTCTTGCCCTCCTGGCGGATCTCCGCCTTGGCCAGCTCGACCTCCTGCCGCATCAGCGTGGAGAGGTCAGCGGTGACCTGGCGCATCAACTCGCCGAGCGAGCTGCCGCGCACCTCGCCGGCCTGGTGCGGCGCGCCCGCCGGTGGGTAGCCCGCCGGCTGGTAGCCCGGATCCTGCGTCGGTACGGTCATGCCGCTGCCTCCCTTCTGCCGGTCCGGCGGCTCACGGGCGGGGAGCGCCGGTCGACGGGACACCCGGCAGCGGGTCGGTCCGCTCCGGCGGGGGCAGCGGCTGGCCGGTGCCACCGGCCGGGTCGGCCCAGGTGTTCGGGGCGCCGCCGCCCGGGTAGGTCGTGCCGGGCGCGGAGTAGCCCGGGTCCGGCTCGGCGTAGGTGCCAGGCGTCGGGTCGAGGTAGCCGCCCGGCGGCACCTGGTCCGGCACCGCACGCGCGGTCGGGATGGCGGCGGTCCGGTCCGGGTCGTAGGCCGGCCGGTCCCCGTCGCTGTCGTTGCCCACGGCGGCGATGTTCCGGGTGAGCCGACCGGCGACCACGCCCAGCAGGGCGGCGCCGACCAGGAACGTGCCGGGGTTGCGGCGGGCGTAACCCTTCACCTCGTTGAGCAGGTCGCCCGGCTCACGCTGCTCCAGCCAGCCGGCCACGCCGTGCACGCGCTCGGCCGCCTGCTGGGCCAGCTCGGTGACCGGCCCGGAGCCGCCACCCTGCTGCGCCATGGACCGCATCTCGTCGGCAAGCGACCGCAGGCCGCCGGCGGCACGCCGCTGCTGCTGACCGGCCTGGGTGGTGACCTGGTTGCGGGCCTCGCCATAAAGGTCGCGGGCCTGCCGCTTGGCCTCGCCCACCACCTCCTGGCCCTGCTCCTTGGCGGTCTGGGCGACCGCTCCGCCGGCGCTTGCGGCGTCGGAGCCGACCCGGCGGGCCTGATCGCGTACGCCGCCGCCGTTCGTCGACTCGTACGTGGCGGACGTGGGTGAAAGATCCTGAGTCATGGTTTCCCTTCCGCTCGTGTTGTCAAGCGGTTGTGTTCGGGGGGCACGCGAATACTTTCCGCGTGACAAGTTCCCTACCCCCAGTCGGCAGGTCCATGCCTCATTCGTGATTTCTCTGCGGAAGCGACAGGCATCGGTCACACAATGGAATGCCGGCCGCACGGACGGCGAGATCGTCCACGGGGGGTGACCGCGATGGCACGCGACGTGCGCGGGCGTGCGCCGGCCCGGCCGGCCGTGCAGAAGGTCGCTCTGGCGGTCGCCGCCGTGTTCGTGCTGATCGGCGTGCTCGGCTTCATCCCCGGCATCACCGCGCACTACGGCCGGATGGCGTTCGCCGGGCACCACTCCGGAGCGAAGCTGTTCGGGCTGTTCCAGGTGTCGGTGCTGCACAACCTGGTGCACCTGCTCTTCGGGCTGGTCGGCCTGGTGGCGGCCCGGCGGCTGGCCGGCGCGCGGGTGTTCCTGGCCGGCGGCGGCGCGCTCTATCTGGTGCTCTGGCTGTACGGATTCGCCATCGACCGGGAGAGCGCGGCGAACTTCGTGCCGATCAACGACGCCGACAACTGGCTGCACCTGTTCCTCGGCTTCGGCATGCTGGCCACCGGACTGCTGCTGAACAACGAGGTGGGCACCGGGAGCCGGCCCGACACTCCGATCGACCGACCCTGACCGCAGACGAGCGCCTGAGGCGTGCGGAAGGCTCAGGCCGCCACCGGCAGCCGCTTGGCGAAGCAGACGCTGTACGGGTTGTCCACGTACTCGCCGTACACCGGGACGGGCTGGTAGCCCGCGGAGCGGTAGAGGGCGATCGCGGCCGGCAGGTAGGTGCCGGTCTCCAGGCACACCGTCCGGTGCCCCTGCCGGAAGGCGAGCTCCTCAAGCGCGAGCAGCAACTGCCGGGCGATGCCCCGACCCCGGTACGCCGGCCGGACGTACATCCGCTTCAGCTCGCCGGTGTCGGCGTCGAGCGTCTGGAGCCCACCGCAGCCGACCGCCCGGCCACCGACCACGGCCGCCAGGTAGCGGACGTCGGCGTGCGTGACGGTGACCTGACCGTCCAGACCGCCGTCGGCCTCCCGCAGCTCACGCTGCTGGGCGACGACGAGCGTGGCGATCTCCGGATCGGTGCCGGGCCGGGATTCGATAAGCATCCGGTCACGGTAGGTAGGCCGGATTTCGCGGAGGTTTCCGGCCAACGTCCCGAACACGGACGGAGCCGAACTATTCGTCGTCCAGGTCGTCCAGGTCGTCCGCCGAGGTCTCCGGCGTTCCCTCGATCTCGTCCTCCGGGCGCCGCCGGCGGGCCTTGCGGGCCTCCAGCCGGTCGGCGGCCCGGGGACGTGTCGACTTGTCCTCCAGCCGCAGGTCCGTGCCCCGGTTGCCGGGGACGAAGTCGACCCCGGCGTAGAGCGTCGGCTGCCAGTCGAACTCCCGCTCGCCGATCCGCACCAGGTCGCCGGCCTGCGCGCCGGCCTTCGCCAGCTTCTCCTCGACGCCGAGGCGGGCCAGCCGGTCGGCCAGGAAGCCGACGGCCTCGTCGTTGTCGAAGTTGGTCTGCTTCACCCAGCGCTCCGGCCGGTCGCCGCGCACCGTGTAGGAGCCGTCCGGCTCGGCCTCGACGGTGAAGCCGGCGTCGTCGACCGCCTTCGGGCGGATCACGACCCGGGTCGGCTCGGCCGGCGGGGCGGCGCGGCGGCCCTCGTCGACCAACTGGGCCATCGCGTACGTCAGCTCGCGCAGGCCCTCCCGGGTGGCGCTGGAGACGTCGAAGACGCGGAAGCCACGGGCCTCCAGGTCGGGTCGGACGATGTCGGCCAGGTCCTTCCCGTCCGGCACGTCGACCTTGTTGAGCGCGACCAGCCGGGGCCGGTCGGCGAGCCCGCCGTACTGGGTCAGCTCCGACTCGATGGCGTCGATGTCGGCGAGCGGGTCACGGCCGGGCTCCAGCGTCGCGGTGTCGACCACGTGCACCAGCACGGCGCAGCGCTCGACGTGGCGGAGGAACTCCAGGCCCAGGCCCTTGCCGGTGGCGGCGCCCGGGATCAGGCCGGGCACGTCGGCGACGGTGAAGGTGTGGTTGTCCACCCGGACCACGCCCAGGTTGGGCACCAACGTGGTGAACGGGTAGTCGGCGATCTTCGGCTTGGCCGCGGAGACCACCGAGATCAGCGAGGACTTGCCGGCGGACGGGAAGCCGACCAGGCCGACGTCGGCGACGCTCTTGAGTTCCAGCACCACGTCGAGCTTGTCGCCGGGCTCACCCAGCTCGGCGAAGCCCGGCGCCTTGCGGCGGGCGTTCGCCAGGGAGGCGTTGCCCCGCCCGCCCCGGCCGCCCCGGGCCGCCTCGAACGTGGTGCCGACGCCGACCAGGTCGGCAAGCACCTCGCCGTCGAGGCTCTGCACCACGGTGCCGTTCGGCACCTTGATCACGAGGTCGCGGCCGTTCGCGCCGTCCCGGTTCGAGCCGGCGCCGCCCTTGCCGTTGTCGGCCTTCAGGTGCGGCCGGAAGTGGAAGTCGAGCAGCGTGGTGACCTGAGGGTCGACCACGAGCGACACGCTGCCGCCGTGGCCACCGTTGCCGCCGTCCGGGCCACCGAAGGGCTTGAACTTCTCCCGGTGGATCGAGACACAGCCGTGCCCGCCGTCGCCGGCCTGCATGTGCAGGACGACCCGGTCAACGAACGTCGTCACGACGCCAATCCTTCCAGCGGGGTTCCGCCCCGCGCGTGGAAAGGCGAAGCGGGCCGGGACCCGAGGTCCGCGGCCCGCTTCGCCTTCGAACTACTGCTGCGGAACGATGCTGACGGTCTTGCGACCGCGCTTGGTGCCGAACAGGACCGAGCCGGCGGACAACGCGAACAGCGTGTCGTCGCCGCCACGGCCGACCAGGTCACCGGGGTGGAACTTGGTGCCACGCTGACGGATGAGGATCTCACCCGCGCTGACGACCTGACCACCGAAGCGCTTCACGCCGAGCCGCTGGGCCGCGGAGTCGCGACCGTTACGCGAGCTGGACGCACCCTTTTTGTGAGCCATTGGAGGACGACCTACTTCCCGCTGTTGGAGATGCCGGTCACCTTGACCTGGGTCAGCGGCTGACGGTGACCCTGGCGCTTGTGGTAGCCGGTCTTGTTCTTGAACTTGTGGATCCGGATCTTCGGGCCCTTGGTGTGCGCGGCGATCTCGCCGGACACGGCGACCTCGGCGAGCTTCGCCGCGTCGGTCACCAGGTCGTCACCGTCGACGAGGAGCACCGCGGTGAGCTTCACCGCGTCACCGGGGGCACCGGTGAGCTTCTCGACCTCGATCACGTCGCCCTCGGCGACCTTGTACTGCTTGCCGCCGGTCTTGACGATCGCGTACATCGGAGGCGCACTCCCTGTCGTTGAGGCTGCTGGCGTCTTTCCGACCGTCGCCGGCCGGTCGTTCCCACGGCGTCTCGCCGGGAGCCGTGACACCGGCGGCGCGGGCGCGCGGGAACTAGGCACACCAAAGTGCGCCGCAGGCAAGAGTACGCCATACCCGGCCCGCCCCCCAAACCGGGCCGCCGGTCAGGCCGGGCAGAGCTCGTCGAGACGCTGCTGGAGCCGATCGAACTCCGTCTCGTCGATCGACCGCACGTCGGTGCCGAGCCCGCCCACCTCGGTCGCCAGGTCCGCCAGGAGCGTCCGCAGCGGCGGGTCGGTGGCCTTCCCCGCCTGCTCCCGCAGCACGTCCCGCCAGCCCGCCAGCGCGGCCTCCGCGTCCCGCTCGGCGGCCTTCGCGGTGCTCCTGTCCCCGGTGCCGCCGGCCCGCAACATCTCCGCCAGCTTGAACACGTACGTCTGCACGGCGGCGGAGCCGGCCTGCTTCGCCCGGGCGCAGACGCCCGCGTCCCCGGTGGCGGTCGGGGCCGGAGTGGGTGCGGTGGCGGCCGGGGCCGGTGAGGCGAAGCCCACCGCGAACGGGTCGTCGTTCCGGTCGGCGCAGCCCGCCCCGGCCAGCAGCAGTCCGGTCAGCGCGGTGGCCGCGAGCACCCGACGCATGTCTCCTCCTCCGGGGCGCGCCGGCCCGACCGGGGGTCGACGGGAACGGCAGGGCCCCTGCCCGGCACTCTGTTGCCGGATCAGGGGCCCTGTCAAACGCCACGCAGGTCAGCGGCTCACGGCCGGGTACGCCGCCGGGCGCCGCCGCGCCGGGACCGTCGCCGCGGGGTGCCTCCGTCGGCGCCCTCGTCGTCGCTCTCGCCGTCACCGATCGCGTCCGGGTCGTCGGCGGCGGCCAGCCGGGCCGAGTCGCCCTCCTGGCTGTCCGCCACCGCCGGCGCGGCCGGCGTGTCGGCCGCGAACCGGGACAGGTCGTAGCCCTGGGTGTCGTAGTAGTCGTCGGGGGACTCGACCACCTCGGCGACGGTCCGCTCCGGCTCGGCGGCGGCCGGCGGCTCGGGCTCGGCCGCCACGGCGGGCTTCTCCGCGGTGGCCTTGCGACCCCGGCGACGGCCCTTCTCCTCGACCGGCGCGACCGCCGAGGCGACCGCCTTGACCTTCTCCCCCGCGCCGCCGCTTCGCGGCTTCTCCGGCACCGGCTCGGTGTGGATGACGACGCCCCGGCCCTTGCAGCACTCGCAGGTCTCGCTGAACGCCTCCAGCAGGCCCGCGCCGATCCGCTTGCGGGTCATCTGCACCAGGCCGAGCGAGGTGATCTCGGTGACCTGGTGCTTGGTGCGGTCCCGGCCGAGGCACTCGGTGAGCCGGCGCAGCACCAGCTCGCGGTTCGACTCCAGCACCATGTCGATGAAGTCGATCACCACGATGCCGCCGAGGTCGCGCAGCCGGAGCTGGCGGACGATCTCCTCGGCCGCCTCCAGGTTGTTGCGGGTGACCGTCTCCTCCAGGTTGCCGCCGGAGCCGGTGTACTTGCCGGTGTTCACGTCGACGACTGTCATCGCCTCGGTCCGGTCGATCACCAGCGAGCCGCCGGAGGGGAGGAAGACCTTGCGGTCCAGCCCCTTGAGGATCTGCTCGTCGATCCGGTACTCGGCGAACACGTCGGCGACGCCGGCGTGCCGGCGCAACCGCGCCACCAGGTCCGGCGACACGTGCGACAGGTACGACTCGACCACGTCGTACGCCGACTCGCCCTCGATGACCAGCTCGCGGAAGTCTTCGTTGAAGAGGTCCCGGACCACCCGGATGACCAGGTCCGGCTCCTCGTAGAGCAGCACCGGCGCGCCACCTGACGACGCCTTGGCCTGGATCTCCTCCCACTGCGCCTGGAGCCGCTTGACATCCCGGGCCAGCTCGTCCTCGCTGGCGCCCTCGGCCGCGGTCCGGACGATCACGCCCGCGCCGTCCGGCACCAGCTTCTTGAGGATGTCCCGCAGCCGCTTGCGCTCGGTGTCGGGCAGCTTGCGGCTGATCCCGGAGGCGTTGCCGTTGGGCACGTAGACCAGGTGCCGGCCGGAGAGCGCGACGTGGCTGGTGAGCCGCGCGCCCTTGTGCCCGATCGGGTCCTTGGTGACCTGCACCAGCACCGGGTCGCCGGACCGCAGCGCCTGCTCGATCGAACGGGCCCGGCCCTCCAGCCCGGTAGAGTCCCAGTTGACCTCGCCGGCGTAGAGCACGGCGTTGCGCCCGCGCCCGATGTCGACGAAGGCCGCCTCCATGCTGGGCAGGACGTTCTGCACCTTGCCCAGGTAGACGTTGCCGGCCATGGTGCCGGAGGAGTTGCGGGTCACGTAGTGCTCGACGAGCACGCCGTCCTCGAGCACCGCGATCTGGGTGCGGTCGCCACGCTGGCGGACCACCATCGTCCGGTCGACCGCCTCGCGGCGGGCCAGGAACTCCGACTCGCTCAGGATCGGCGGCCGGGTCCGCCGCTGCTCGCGACCGTCCCGGCGGCGCTGCCGCTTGGCCTCCAGCCGGGTCGACCCGGAGACGCCCTGCACCTCGTCGACCGCCTTGCGCGGCTCCCGGATCTTGACGACGGTGGGCACACCGTCCTCGGTGGCGCCGTCCGCCTCGCCCGCGCCCCGGCGACGGCGACGGCGACGGCGACGGGTCATCCCCTCGCCTTCGGCGTCCTCGTTGGGCTCCTCGGCCTCGGCTTCGGCCATCTCCGCCGCACCGGACTCCTCGTCCTCGGCCTCGTCGGCGCCGCCCTTGCCGCGCCCACGGCCGCGCCGACCGCGCCGACGCCGACGCCGGCCCTCGGCCGTGTCGTCGTCGTCCTCGGCCTCGGCGGCCTCCTCGGCCTCGGCGGTCGACTCCTCCTCGGCGGGCTCGGCCTCGACCTCGGCCTCCACCGGCTCGGCCTCCCGACGGCCACGGCGGCGACGCCGGCCGGTCTCGACCGGCTCCTCCACGGGCTCCTCGGCGGCCGGGTAGCTGACCTGGACGGCCGGGGCCTCCTCGGGCTGCGGAGGCATGAACAGGACGGTCGGCGCGGAGAGCGCGGCCCGGCGCCGGCGGCCGGTGGGCGGGCGTGCCTCGGCCGGCTCCTCCGCGGCGCCCGGCACGGCGGCGCCTGTCGACACCGTGCCGGTGTCGTCGGCCAGCCCGCCGGCCCGCGCCAGGTCGGTCTCGTCGGTACGGCGCGGACCGCCCCCGGCCCGGCCGCTCCTACCGCGGGTACGGCGCACGGCGCCCTCGGCCGGAGTGGGCTCGTCCACGGCGTCCTCGCCGTCCGCGTCATCGTCGGCATCGAGCGGGGCACGACCCTCGGTGATCTCGTCCGCGCCCCCGGGGACCGAGACCGGTCCGTCGATCACGGCGTCGACCTGCGGTTCGGCCGCTGCGGGCGGCGCCACGGCGGGCTCGGCCGCCTCCGCGGGGGCCTCGGTCGGCGACTCGGCGACGGTGGCCGGCTCAGCGGCGGGCGGGGTGGCCTTGCGGCGGCGCGTCCGGGTCACCTTGACCGGCGGCACCACCTCGTCCGAGGTGGCCTCCACCCCGGCGGCGGCCACCGGCTCCTCGACCGCCTTCGCCGGGGTCGCCTTGCGGCGCCGGCGGGTGGTCTTCGGCGCGGCCTCCAGCTCACCGGCCACCGGCGCGAACACCTCGGCCTGCGGTGACTCACCGCTGCCGGTGGCCGCGGCGGACGCCTCGACCGGCGCATCGGTCTGCTCCGGCTGGTTGAGCGGAGCCGCCTTGCGGCGGCTGGCCCGCTTGCGGGCCGGCGGCTTCGCCTCGGCGGCGGCGCTGTCGGCAGCGCCACCGGTGCTGCCGGTGTTGTCGGTGACGGCCGGCTCCGCGCCGGTCCGTTCGCCGCCCTCGGGCTCGTTCTCGAGCATGGACGTTCTCCAGTTCTGGCTGCCCCGGGCGCGGGTGAGCGCTGCCACGCAGGGTCGCCGCAAAGGTGTTTCCGCCGGGCGCGCGGAAGCGCGACCGCCGAAGTCTGCCTGCCAGAGCGCTGACCGACGGTCAGTGCTCTCCGATGGCTGCCCCGTCGCGATCCGCGTCCAACGGATCGACGATCTCGCCCTGCGCGGTCAGCGTGCCCTGCGCCAGCCGGATCACCTTCGGGGTGACCGGCGGCTCCAGGTCGGCCACCACGCGGAGGCCGGAAAGGACGTCATCGGGTCGTACGGACGGGGTGACCTGCCGCACGACCAGTTCGAGTATCGCACACGGTACGGCCGGCGTTCCGGAAGGCGTCTCACCCGGCACCAGCGCATCGATGGCTATCACCGCGCTGCGGGCGTCGAAGGTGCGCCGGCCCTGCTTGGTCATCCGCTCGACCTGGATCTCCTCGGCGGCGGTGAAGGCAGCCACCGCCGCCCGGAGCACGTCCGGATCGACCTCGGGCAACTCGATCCGCCACCGGGACGCCTCGATCCGGTCGGCCAGGCTGCCGCCGGTGGCGTGAACCGCGTCGAGCACGTCGAGCCCGGGCGAGAGCGCGGCGTCCAGCGCGGCGCGGAGACGCTCCGGGTCGACCGGCTCGCGCAGGCCGATCTCCAGGTATTCGGCCTCGCTTGCGACACCTGTCGGCGCCGCCGAGGCGTACGAGATCTTGGGGTGCGGGGTGAAGCCCTGGGAGAAGGCGATCGGCACGCCGGCCCGGCGCAGCGCGCGCTCGAAGGCCCGGGCGAAGTCCCGGTGCGAGGTGAAGCGCAGCGGTCCACGCTTGGCGTACCGGATGCGGACCCGCTGGACGACGGGCGCCTGCCCGCCCTCGGGTTGAGGCTTTCTGGCGATCGTGAACTCCTCGGCTGTGCCTGCGTGTCCGCCCCATCCTGGCGCAGCCCCCGCCGCACCCCGCGACCGGGCCCCAGCCGGGCCGACCGCCCGGTAACCGACCCACGCCGGGTGATCATGAAGTTGGCGGCGGCGTGGATCTCGGAACCGGACGCCAACCTCATGATCGACCTCGGGCCGTCAGGGGGCGTTTATCCGGTCGAGCACGTCGTCCGGGATCTGCCCCGCCCGGGCCAGCTCACGCCGGTGCCGGCGCCGGTTCCAGATCAGGAACACCACGAGCGCCACCAGCACCACAAGCGCCACGGCGATGCCGATGCCGACCACCATGACCTGCGTGTCGGTCGGGCCGCCCCGGTCGCCGTACCTGGTCACGTCGAAGTTGTCGTCCTCCGCGGCGGCCGGCGGCGGGGATGCGCCGGGCGAGGTCGGGCCGAGCAGCGGATTCGCCGAGACCGACGGCACATCGGCGGTGAGCGCCGCCACCGGATCGATCCGGCCGAAACCGAACCGCGGGTCGCGGCCGGGCGGACCGGCGTCCCGGGCGGTACGGATGATCCGGTTGATCACGTCGGGCGCGGAGAGCTTCGGGTACTTCGACCGGATCAGCGCCGCGACGCCGGCCACGATGGCGCTGGAGTCGGAGGTGCCGTCGCCCCAGCCGTAACCCTTGTCCGGGCCGATGTTGTAGACCTCGTCCCCCGGCGCGGCGATCACCGCCTGCGGACCGTGGGCCGAGCCGGACCAGAAACCACCGCCCCGGACGGTGCCGGTCACCGCGATCACGCCGGGGTACCGGGCCGGCGCGCTGATGTCCGGACCGAGCTCCCGGACGTTGCCCACCGCGGAGACGACGACCACGTCGTGCTCCAGCGCGTACCGGACCGCGGCCTGCTCCTCCTCGTCGGAGAGCCCGGCGTGGCCGTAGGACAGGTTGAGCACCGTGGCGCCACCGTCGACCGCCATCCGGATCCCGATCGCGGACGGTCCCGGGCCGCCCACCTCGTCCGACGGCACGCGGATGGGCAGAATCCGAGCGTCCGGCGCGACGCCCACCACCCCGGTGCCGTTGGCCGCGATGAGCCCGGCCATGTGGGTGCCGTGGCCCTCCGGGTCGCGCCGGCCGTCACCGTCGCCCGAGGTGCTGCCACCGGCGAGAAGCCGGCCTCGCAGGTCCGGGTGACCGGCGTCGACACCGGTGTCCACCACGCCGACCACGACACCCCGACCGGTGGAGATCTGGTGCGCCCGGTCGATCCGCAACTCGTCCAGGTACCACTGCTCGGCCCGGCGCGGCGCGGCGACCGCCGGCTGGGCGGCCCCCAGCAGCATCAGACCGGCAAGCAGTCCGGCCCCCACCGGCCGGAGCGCGCCGACGTCAACCCTCATCGGTCCGTCCTCATCGCAGGATGCCCGGGGACCCACCGTCACCGGCACCCCACGGATCGTCATCCTCAGTCAACCACGACGAATGCTCGCCCCCGCCGCCGCCGTGCCCGGCGCCACCGTGGCCGCCCATCATGCCGCCGCCCACCATTCCGCCGCCGGCCAGGCCGCCGCGGGCGCCACCCGGGCCCACGCCGCCCGCGCCCGCGGCGCCGCGCAACGCGTTTGCCGCGCTCGTCAGCGGCGGGATCTTGCCGTTGCCGCCGCCCACCATGCCGGGCAGCGCGCCCACGCCCATCCCGCCGGCCGCGCCGAGGCCGCCGCCACCGAGGCCACCGGCGGAGCCGAGACCGGCCCCTCCGCCACCGAAGCCGCCTCCGCCACCACCAACCGTGCTCAACCCGCCACCGCCACCGAAGCCGCTGGCTGGACCGCCGGCCGTGATCGAGCCCGGGCCGCCCGCGCCGGCCAGGCCGGTGCCGTAGTCGTGGTCGCCGGAGCCGGGCAGGCCGCCGGTGACCGGCGGGACGTGCGAGCCGGAGCCGCCGGACCCGCCGCCGAAGTCGGCGCCACCGATGGTCGGCGGGGGCGTGAACGAGCCGCCGCCACCGCCGCCGGCGCCGCCGGCATCGCCGATCCCGGTGCTGCCAAGCGAGGGCATCTTGCCGCCACCGCCACCGCCACCGCCACCGCCACCGCCGCCACCCGGCAGACCGGTGTCGGGTACGCCGGACGGCGGCACGCGGGTGTCCGGGCGGTAGCCGTCCTCGGACGTGCTTCGGGGCTCGGGTACGGCCAGCTTGGGGCGCTCGGTCTCCACCGCGGTGGGCAGCGGCGACATAGCCCGGTTGGCCGCCTCCTGGTTGTCCCGGTACCAGTTGTCCAGATGTGACTTGGTGTCCCACCAGCCGCCGCGCTTGTGGTCCTCGGCGTTGCCGTCGACCTTCATGGTGGCTTCCAGGTCGTCGGCCTTGTCGCGGAACGCCCCGTCGGCGTAGAGCGCCGGGTTGCTCCCGTAGTCCTGGCGCAGGGAGGCGAGGAAACCGGACTGGCTCTCGCCGTCGCGGGCGTCGTCCAGCTCGGTGCCGCCGGGCAGGCTCCACTCGTTCCAGCCGAAGTCGTCCATCAGCGGGATCGGGATGCTTGCCACCGCCGTACGGATGTCGCCCTCGATCCGCGACAGCGCCCCGCCGACGCCGCTGGCGTGCGTGATCAGCTCCTCGACGTCCTTGCCGATGCCGGTCAGGTGCTCGCGGTACGCGTCGCCGCCGCTGCCCTTCCAACCGGCAAGCAACCCGGGCAGGCCGCCGCTGTGCGGACGCTCCTGGCCCGGCGCGATCGGGCCGACGAACGAGCGCCCGACAAGCGAGTCACGCAGGTAGCCGAGCGCGGTGGAGAGGTTGCTCCAGCCCGCCCCCACGGACCCGACCGTCTCCGGGTCCGCCGACAGCGTCACCTCGCGCACGGCGCGCTCCCAGGTGCCTCCAGCCATGACCGTCTCCCCCCTCAGGCCGTGTACGGGTAGGTGGGCTGCTGCCCGGCCTCCGGCGGCGGCGCCGCGGACTCCAGCAGCCGCTCGATCTGCTTGCCGTTGGCCGCGTTGCGGGCCTCCGCGTCACGGAACGCCTTCGCGATGTCCTCGGTGCCCTTCTTCAGGCCGGCCAGCTTCGTGGAGATGGCCTTGAGGTGGGCCTCCATGTTGGCCGTGGACCGGGTCAGCGCCGCCCACTGCATCCGGGCGTCCTCGTACCCGCCGAACGGGGTGCCGTTGGGCACCGTCTGGGCGTTGCCGCTGTCGCCCTTCATCCGTTCCTTGATGCGGTCCATCTCGTAACCGATGGTGTCGTCGACGTACTGCTTGAGGCGCTCGACGTAGTCGGCGGCGGCGTCCAGGTCCTCGACGCTGACGTGCAGGTCGCCGGTGTCCGGCGGCGTGATGCCCATGCTGCTGTCCTCCCCGCTACCGGCCCGGGGCCGGTCCATTACGGACGCAGCGTATCGAGGAACCACCAGTCCGGGCACCCCCGCCCCGGCGGAGCGGGCGGTCCGCGCGAAACGCGACGGAGCGCGGGAACCCCGAGGGGTTCCCGCGCTCCGGCAGACCTGGCGCGCTCAGCCCGCGGCGGCGGGCTGCCGCAGACCGCCGACAGGCGTCAGCGGGAGCAGCTTCCGGCCGGTCGGGCCGATCTGGATCTCGGTGTCCATGGACGGGCAGACGCCGCAGTCGAAGCAGGGCGTCCAGCGGCAGTCGTCCTGCTCGTACTCCGACAGCGAGTCCTGCCAGTCCTGCCAGAGCCAGTCCTTGTCCAGGCCGGAGTCGAGGTGGTCCCAGGGCAGGACCTCCAGCTCCGTACGCTCGCGGGTGGTGTACCAGTCGAGGTCGACGCCGAACGTCGGCAGCACCTCGGCCGCGGCGTCCACCCAGCGCTGGTAGGAGAAGTGCTCGCTCCAGCCGTCGAACCGGCCGCCGTTCTCCCAGACCCGGCGGATCACCGCGCCGACCCGGCGGTCGCCCCGGGACAGCAGGCCCTCGATCAGCGACGGCTCGCCGTCGTGATAGCGGAAACCGATCGCCCGACCCAGCGAGCGGTCGCTGTTGATCGCCTGCTTGAGCAGCTTGAGCCGGCCGTCGATGACCTCCGGACGCGCCATCGGGGCCCACTGGAACGGGGTGTGCGGCTTCGGCACGAAACCACCGATGGAGACCGTGCAGCGGATGTCCTTGGAGCCGGTCGCCGCGCGCCCGGCGCGGATCACCTCGTGCGCCATGTCGGCGATCTCGAGGACGTCGTCGTCGGTCTCGGTGGGCAGGCCGCACATGAAGTAGAGCTTCACCTGCCGCCAACCGTTGGTGTAGGCCGTGACCACGGTGCGGATCAGGTCTTCCTTCGACACCATCTTGTTGATGACCTTGCGGATCCGCTCCGACCCGCCCTCCGGGGCGAAGGTCAGGCCGGTCCGCCGCCCGTTGCGGGACAACTCCTGCGCGAGGTCGATGTTGAACGCGTCCACCCGGGTCGACGGCAGCGAGAGCGAGACGTTCGTGCCCTCGTACTGCTCGGCCAGGCCGGAGCACATGTCGCCGATCTCGGAGTGGTCCGCCGACGACAGCGACAGCAGGCCCACCTCGTGGAAGCCGGAGAACTCCAGCCCCTGCTGCACCATCTGGCCGACAGTCGTGATCGAACGCTCCCGCACCGGCCGGGTGATCATGCCGGCCTGGCAGAACCGGCAGCCCCGGGTGCAGCCCCGGAAGATCTCCACCGCATACCGCTCGTGGACCGTCTCGGCGAGCGGGACCAGGGGCTTCTTCGGGTACGGCCAGGCGTCGAGGTCCATCGTCGTGCGCTTGTGCACCCGGAACGGCACGTCGGGGCGGTTCGGCACGACCCGCTGGATCCGCCCGTCGGGCAGGTAGTCGACGTCGTAAAAGCGCGGCACGTAGACGCTCTCGGTGCGGGCCAGCCGCAGCAGCAGCTCGTCCCGGCCGCCCGGCGCGCCCTCGGCCTTCCACTCCCGGACGATCGCGGTGATCTCCAGCACCGCCTCCTCGCCGTCGCCGAGCACCGCGGCGTCGACGAAGTCGGCGATCGGCTCCGGGTTGAACGCGGCGTGTCCGCCGGCCACGATCACCGGGTCGGCGGCGGTGCGGTCGGCGGCGAGCAGCGGGATGCCGGCCAGGTCGATCGCGGCGAGCAGGTTGGTGTAGCCCAGCTCGGTGGAGAACGAGACGCCGAACACGTCGAAGTCACGCACCGGGCGGTGCGCGTCGACGGTGAACTGCGGCACGCCGTGGGCGCGCATCAGCCCCTCCAGGTCCGGCCATACCGCGTAGGTGCGCTCGGCGAGCACGTCGGGCAGCTCGTTGAGCACCTCGTAGAGGATCTGGACGCCCTGGTTGGGCAGGCCCACCTCGTACGCGTCCGGATACATCAGCGCCCACCGGACGGTCGCCGCGTCCCAGTCCTTGACCACCGCGCCCAGTTCGCCACCCACGTACTGGATGGGTTTGGTCACCTGCGGCAGCAACGGCTCCAGCCGGGGCCACACCGAGTTGGTGGCGGGGGGACGTGGGGTCGTGGACGGGGCACTCATGATGCCCAAGGGTACGCGGTGTCCCGTCCCCGCATCCCCCACCGGCACCCTTCCCGCGGCGCCCGTCCGGGTGATCAAGGAGTTGGCGCGCCCGGCCGCGCTCCCGCCGACCCGAACTCCTTGATCATCGGTCCACGATTCGTGGCCGGTGGCGGGGCGGTACTAACCTCGCAACGGGCGCGAGAGGAGATTGCCGCGATGCCGCAGCCGCAGCCGGGGGCGGGCCGGCCGGCCGACGGGGCTGAGGAGCCGTCCGTCACCGGGCCGCCGACCGCCGTACCGACACCGGCCGACGCCGAGGACACCACCGAGCCGTCGGCACCGGACGCGCTGTCCGCACCGGACGCGCCGCCCGCACCCGACGCGCCGTCGGCACCCGACGCGCCGCCCGCACCCGACGCGCCGCCCGCACCCGACGCGCCGCCCGCACCCGACCCGGCGACGGACGACGCCGACGAGCCCGAGCAGGCGGGGACGGTCGAGCCGGTGGCGACCGGCGACCCCGGAACCGACCCCGCCGCCCCGGCCGGTCGGGCCCGTGGCTCCGCAAGCGTGCCCGGCCTCGTCGCACCGGCCCCGCCCGCCGTCGACCCCACCCGGATCGAGGACGGACCACCGCCCACCCGTGTGGAGCCGCAGGTGCCCCGGTGGAGCGGCTCCGCCCCGGTCCCGCCCCCGCCGGCGCGCCGCCGCGGCTGGGGCGAGTCCGCCGAGCCCACGCCGGTGCCGCCAATCGACTCGCCCGAGCACGCCACCCCGGTCGACCCGTGGGCCGGGGTGGACACCACCGGGTGGAACCTTCCCTCCGCCGAGCTGCCGGCGCTGCCGGCCACGACGCCGTTCACCGCGCCCTGGCCGGTGTCGGCCCACCCGGCGTCGCATCCCGCCCACCCGGTGTCACCGCCGCCGCACACCCCGCCGTACCCGGGTCCGCATCCCGCCCACCCGGCGCCGCCCGCACACACCCCGCCGTACCCGGGTCCGCCGGTCGCCCGGCCGGTGTCACCGCCCGCGCACGTTCCGCCGCCGGCCCCGGTCGTCCCGGCCCGACCGCCCCAGCAGGCCCGGCCGCCGAAGCAGCGCCGGGGGAAGACCGCGCCGCCGGCCGCGCCGCCGCCCGGGTGGCAGGCCCCCCGGGGGTACGTGCCGGTGCCGGTACGCCGACGGCGCCGCTGGCCCTGGGTGCTGCTGCTGACCGTGGCGTGCTGCTGCGGCGTCCCGCTGTGGTGGGTCCAGCCGCTGTCCAGCCAGTATCCGGCCAGCGCCAGCCTCCCCGACCAGATCGACTCGATGCGGCTGCGCCAGGACGAACGCAGCCAGGCCGACGCCGAGAAGCTGAAGGGTCAGGTACGCCAGGCGCACCTGCTCGCCGAGGACACGTTCGCCGGCATCTACGCCACGAACGACGGCAAGCGGGTCACGCTCTTCGGCAGCACCGGCCTGCGGTTCAGCCCGGAGTCCGACGCCGAGGCCGAGCTGAAGCGCCTCGCCGGCGACTACGAGCTGCAACCCTCGGTGACCGTGGACACCGGTGTCCGGGGCCGGTACGAGCGCTGTGCGGTCGGCCGGGCGGACGGCGACACGGTGGTGGTGTGCACCTCGGTCGACCACGGCAGCCTGACCACCGGTGTGTTCACCCGGCTGTCCGTGGACGACAGTGGCCGGCTGCTGAACG
This sequence comes from Micromonospora marincola, assembly GCF_056150385.1. Taxonomy (NCBI): domain Bacteria; kingdom Bacillati; phylum Actinomycetota; class Actinomycetes; order Micromonosporales; family Micromonosporaceae; genus Micromonospora; species Micromonospora marincola. The sequence continues at coordinate 17,373 of NZ_JAXCFT010000031.1, forward strand.
ACCTACGCCAGCAGGTGGTGGTCCCGAAGCAGTCCTGAGCGGGCGGGTCAGGCCGGCGGCTGCTCGGCGCGCTTCGGGGCGTAGCGCGGCACGTACTCCTGGCCGGTGAGCTTCTGGATCTCGGCCATCAGCTCGTCGGTCATGGCCCGCAGCGACGCCCGGTCGTCGGGCCGGCCGGTGAAGTCGATCGGCTTGCCGAACTTGATGGTGATCTTGGCGCGGCCCGGGCGGGGCACCCGGGTCCCGATCGGCTGGGCCTTGTCGGTGCCGGTCACGCCGACCGGGATGATCGGCACCCCGGCGGCCACCGCCAGCCGGGTCGCGCCGGTGCGACCGCGGTAGAGCCGGCCGTCCGGGGAGCGGGTGCCCTCCGGGTAGACGGCGACCAGGTCACCGGCCTGGAGCACCGGGATCGCGGCGTCGAACGCGGAGAGCGCCGCCCGCCCGCCGCCCCGCTCGACCGGGATCGCGCCCAGCCCGGTGAGGACGAACTTGGAGAAGCCGCCCTTGAGCCCGGTGCCGCTGAAGTATTCCGACTTGGCCCAGAACGCGAGGTGCCGGGGGACCACGGTGCCGAGCAGCAGCTCGTCGGCGACGGAGAGGTGGTTGCCCGCGAAGATCGCGCCGCCGGTCGCCGGAATGTGCTCCAACCCCTCCGCGTGCGGCCGGAAGGCCAACCGGAGCGCGGGCGCCACGGTGAGCTTGCCGATGGTGTAGAGCAGGGGCACGGGTCCTCCGGCGGTCGTACGCGAAACAGGCGCTGTCACGGTAGCCGACGCCGTCACCCCCGGCCGAGCGGGTGGCCCGCAGTCCACCCGCTCGGTGCGCCGAGGTTAAGCGGGGCCCCTTCCTATACCGAATGCGTTAACAAGGGCCCCCGCCTTACACCCGGCGGACGGTGACCACCACGCGCTCGCCGTCGCCGACCTCCCCGGCGAAGCCGGCGAGATCGGCGACGCCCCCGACGAAGTCGACGCTCTCCGCCAGCACCTCCCGCGCCACGAAGTCGCGGAACGCGGCCACCGCCGCGCGCACCTGCTCGGAGGCCGAGACCGTCACCGTGATCCGGTCGGAGATGCCCAGGTCGGCGTCGCGGCGGGCCTGCTGGACCACCCGGACCACGTCCCGGGCCAGCCCCTCGGCGGTCAGTTCCGGCGTGACCTCGGTGTCAAGCACCACCACGCCCGCACCACCTGGCAGCGGGGCGGAGTGCTCCGCGTCGGCGGCGACCAGCCGCAGCTCGTACTCGCCCTCGGCCAGGGTGACCCCGGCGGCGACCGGGGCGCCGTCACGCAGCTCCCACTCCCCCGCCTTGACCGCCCTGATCACCTGCTGGACTACCTTGCCGACGCGCGGGCCGAGCGCCCGCGGCACCACTGTCAACACCTGCTGGCTGTACGCGGACACGTCGTCGGTGAGCACGACCTCCTTCACGTTGACCTCGTCGGCGACCAGGTCGGCGAAGGGCCGGAGCTGGTCGACGACAGGCGACGCCACGGTCAGCTTCGCCAGCGGCAGCCGGACCCGCAGGCCCTTCGCCTTGCGCAGCGACAGCGCGGCCGAGGCGACCGCCCGGACGTTGTCCATCGCGGAGACCAGCTCGTGGTCGGCCGGGAACTCCTCGGCGGCCGGCCAGTCGGTCAGGTGCACCGACCGCTCGCCGGTCAGCCCGCGCCAGATCTCCTCGGCGGTCAGCGGCGCCAGCGGCGCCACCACCCGGCAGAGCGTCTCCAGCACGGTCCAGAGCGTGTCGAACGCGTCCGCGTCACCGGCCCAGAACCGGTCCCGGGAGCGGCGCACGTACCAGTTGGTGAGCGCGTCCAGGTAGGACCGGACGGTCGCGCACGCGCCGGAGATGTCGTAGGCGTCCATCTGCGCGCCGACGGTCGCCACCAGCTCGTTCGTCTTCGCCAGCACGTACCTGTCGAGCACGTTCGTCGAGTCGGTGCGACGCCGCGCCAGGTGGTCGTCCGCGTTGGCGTAGAGCGTGAAGAAGTACCAGACGTTCCACAGCGGCAGCAGCACCTGGCGCACCGCGTCCCGGATCAGCGTCTCGGTGACCGCCATGTCCCCGCCGCGCAGCACCGGCGAGGACATCAGCATCCACCGCATCGCGTCCGACCCGTAGGAGTCGAAGGCGTGGTAGACGTCCGGGTAGTTGCGCAGGCTCTTGGACATCTTGCGCCCGTCGGCGCCGAGCAGGATGCCGTGGCTCAGGCAGTTGCGGAACGCCGGCCTGTCGAACAGCGCGGTGGCGAGCACGTGCATGGTGTAGAACCAGCCGCGGGTCTGCCCGATGTACTCGACGATGAAGTCACCCGGGTAGTGGTGCTCGAACCAGTCCGCGTTCTCGAACGGGTAGTGCACCTGGGCGAACGGCATCGAGCCGGACTCGAACCAGCAGTCCAGCACCTCCGGCACCCGGCGCATCATGGACCTGCCCGTCGGGTCGTCCGGGTTGGGGCGGACCAGGTCGTCCACCGCCGGCCGGTGCAGGTCGGTCAGGCGTACGCCGAAGTCGCGCTCGATGTCGTCGAGCGAGCCGTACACGTCGACGCGCGGGTGGTTCGGGTCGTCCGAGCGCCACACCGGGATCGGCGAGCCCCAGAACCGGTTCCGGCTGATCGACCAGTCCCGGGCGTTGGCGAGCCACTTGCCGAACGAGCCGTCCCTGATGTGCCCAGGCGTCCAGTTGATCTGCTGGTTCAGCTCGACCATCCGGTCCCGGAACGTGGTCACCGCGACGAACCACGACGACACCGCCTTGTAGACGAGCGGGGTGTCGCAGCGCCAGCAGTGCGGGTACGGGTGGGTGTGGACGTCCTGCCGCAGCACCACCCCCCGCTCCTTCAGCTCCCGGATCACCGGCTTGTTCACGTCGAAAACCTGCTCGCCCCGGTACGGCGGGACGAGCGCGGTGAACCGGGTGTGGTCGTCCACCGTGACCACTGTCGGGATGCCTGCGGCGGTGCAGGTGTTCTGGTCGTCCTCGCCGAACGCGGGCGCCAGGTGGACGATCCCGGTGCCGTCCTCGGTGGTGACGAACTCCGCGCCGAGCACCTGGTAGGCGTTCGGCCCGGCCGGCTCGACCAGGAAGTCGTAGAGCGGGGTGTAGCGGCGTCCGACCAGGTCCCGGCCGGGCACGGTGCCGACCCGTTCGTACCCCTCAAGCTCCTTGGCGTACGCGCCGAGGCGGGCGGCGCCGACCACGTACCGCGCACCGTCGCGTTCCAGCACCGCGTACTCGATGTCCGGGCCGACGGCGAGCGCCAGGTTCGACGGCAGCGTCCACGGCGTGGTGGTCCAGACGCCCAGCTTGACCGGCCCACGCAGCGGCTCGGGCGCGGACTCGTCGGCGGTCAGCTCGAACCACACGGTAAGCGTCGGGTCGTGCCGGTCCCGGTAGACGTCGTCCATCCGGGTCTCGGTGTTCGACAGCGGGGTCTCGCACCGCCAGCAGTACGCGAGCACCCGGAAGCCCTCGTAGACCAGACCCTTGTCGTACAGGGCTCGGAAGGCCCACATGACGCTTTCCATGTAGTCCAGGTCGAGCGTCTTGTAGTCGTCGGCGAAGTCCGCCCAGCGGCCCTGCCGGGTGACGTACCGCTCCCAGTCCTGGGTGAACTCCAGCACGCTGGACCGGCAGGCGTCGTTGAACCGGGCCACGCCCAGGTCGAGGATCTCCGCCTTGGTGGTGATGCCGAGCTGCTTCTCGGCCACCACCTCGGCCGGCAGCCCGTGGCAGTCCCAGCCGAACCGGCGCTCCACGTGCCGCCCGCGCATGGTCTGGTAGCGCGGCACCACGTCCTTCACGTACCCGGTGAAGAGGTGGCCGTAGTGCGGCAGGCCGTTGGCGAACGGCGGGCCGTCGTAGAAGACGTACTCGTTCGTCCCGTTCTCGCCGGCCGGCCGGGCCGCGACGCTTGCCTCGAAGGTCCTGTCGGTGCTCCAGTGCTCAAGCACCCGGCGCTCGACCGCGGGCAGGTCCGGGCCAGCCGGGACGCCGGCGCGACTCGGGTCGTGCAACGGATAGGCCATCACGCCGACCCTACCCGCCCCGCACCCCCCTCCACCTGCGAGTAAGGAGGGCTGTCCGGACCTCACCATGACCACCGTCACACCGCCGGATCGTCACACCGGCCGGGCCGGAATCCGTCGTGGCCACGTACGGACGACACGAGGGAGGCAGCAATGAGCCGGATCAACATGGCGGCGGTGGCGCCGGAGGCGTACGCGGCGGTGCGCGGGCTGGAGACGTACATCCGGGGGAACGTGGACCACACCGTGCTGAAGCTGGTGAAGGTGCGGGCGTCGATGCTCAACGGCTGCGCGTTCTGCGTGGACATGCACACCCGGGAGGCGCTTGCCAACGGGGAGGACAGCCGGCGGCTCTTCGTCCTGTCCGCCTGGCGGGAGGCCCTGTCGTTCTTCGACGAGCGGGAGCGGACCGCGCTGGACCTGACCGACGCGGTCACCCGGCTCGGCGAGCACGGCGTGCCGGACGAGGTGTGGGACGCCGCCGCGAAGGTCTGGTCGGAGCGGGAGCTGGCCGACCTCGTCATCGCGATCGCCACAATCAACGTGTGGAACCGGATCGTGATCAGCAGCCGGACCCAGCCGCCGCGCGAGGTGTGACCGCGATCGGCGCGACGGAGGCGGCCGGTGCGCTCACCGCGCACCGGCCGATGCTGCTCGGGTTGGCGTACCGGCTGCTGGGCAGCCTGCACGACGCCGAGGACGTGCTCCAGGAGGCGTACCTGCGCTGGCTCGACGTCGACCGGGACACGGTCGCCGAGCCGCGCCGGTACCTGTCCCGGGTGGTGACCCGGCTGGCGCTGGACCGGCTCCGCGCCCGCCAGGCCGCTCGGGAGACGTACGTCGGCCCGTGGCTGCCCGAACCGGTCCGCACCGACCCGTCGCCGTTCGGGCCGCTGGAGACCGTCGAGCTGCGGGAGACGGTCTCCACCGCCCTGCTGCACCTGCTGGAGCGGCTCACCCCGCCGGAGCGGGCGGTTTACGTGCTGCACACCGCGTTCGCCATGCCGTACGCGGAGATCGGCGACATCCTGGACCGGTCGGCGGCGGACTGCCGCCAGTTGCACCACCGCGCGGCGGCCCGGCTCGCCGAGGAACGGCGGCGCTTCACCGCGGGCCCGGCCGAGCAGCGGCGGCTGCTCGACGCGTTCCTCGCCGCCGCCCGCGACGGCGACCTGGCCCGGCTCACCGACCTGGTCGCGGCCGACGCCACCGCCTGGTCCGACGGCGGCGGACGGATCCGCGCGGCCCGCAACCCGGTGTACGGCGCGGACCGGATCGCCCGTTTCTTCGCCGGCGTGTACGGCCGCCGCCGCCCCGGGGTGCGGGCCACGCCGGTGGAGCTCAACGGTGCGCCGGCGCTGCTGCTGAGCTGGCCGAGCGGTGTCCGCTACGCCCTCGGTGTCGCCGCCGCCGGTGGCCGGATCACCGGCATCTACCTGGTCGGAAACCCCGACAAGCTGACCCGGGTCGGCGGCTGAGGGAGGACGTCAGCCCAGCTCGGGGAACCAGAGGGCGATCTCGCGCTTGGCGCTGTCCACCGAGTCGGAGGCGTGCACCAGGTTCTCCCGGTTCGACAGGGACAGGTCGCCGCGGATGGTGCCGGCGGCGGCCTTACGGCCGTCGGTGCTGCCGATCATCCCGCGGACCACCTCGATCACCTGGTCGCCGGAGAGCACGAGCGCCACCAGCGGGCCGCCGGTCATGAACGTCTTCAGCGGCGGGTAGAACGGCTTGTCGACGTGCTCGGCGTAGTGCTGGTCGGCGAAGTCGCCGTCCATGGTCCGGTTCACCAACGCGTCGATCCGCAGGCCCTTGCGCTCGAAACGGGACAGGATCTCGCCCACCAGACCACGGCGCACCGCGTCGGGCTTGATCAGTACGAGCGTCCGCTCGTCCGGGCTGCTGCTGGACACGCTGTTGCCTCCTGTGCGCTCAAACCGGTTCGGGCTGGGTACGGTCAGCGTAGCGACCCGGTCCCGGCGCCGACGCGGCGGCTGCATCTTCCCTGGCCCGCCGCGGCGGCCTAGCCTGGCCCTGGAACCCCTGGGAGGTCCACTGTGGCGAATGGCGGGAACCGCACCATCGCGCCGGTACGCAAACTGATCGGCGCGGTGCTGGGCACCGTGGCCACCTTCGTGACGCTGTTCGGGCTCGGCATGACCAGTTGGGCGATCGTGGCGCTCGGCGTCGCGTTGCTCGTGCTGGCGGTCGCCCTGGCCATGGTGCGCGGGGGCGGGCGAACGTGGGTGGTCGGCCTGGGGCACGTGCACAGCGCCTCCGAACCACCGAGCCAGTACGCGTTCGGCCGCTGCGAGCTGCAACTGGTGATCGACGCCCCGGGGCTGCCGCCCCGCTCCAAGAAGATCATCGAGCCTCGGGTGCCGGTCGCCAAGTGGCCCTCGCTCGGCCAGGCGCTGCCCGTCCGGGTGGCCCTCGACGACCAGCGCCACGTCCGGGTGCTCTGGGACGAGGTGCCCACCCACGCGGAGTCCGCCGGCGCCGCCGCCGACCTGCCACCCGAGTACGCCGACGCGGACCCGCTCGACGAGACGCTCATCGGGCAGGAGGCGCCGCCGTGGGCCGGTCGCGCCGCGGAGGACGACTTCCGCGACGACTACCCGCCCGCGCCGGACCCGCTGCCGGCCGACGTCCCGCCCCGGCCCGAGGAGCGCGAGCCGGTGGTGATGCGCCAGCACCGCCCCGGCGGCCCGGTCGTGCTGGAGGGGCAACTGGTCGAGCCGACCCCCGTCGGCCCGCTGCCCCGACGCGCGCCGGCGCCACGTCCGCCGGCCGAGGAGCAGGCCCCCGACACCGTGCCGGTGGAGTCGATCGACGTGCCGCTCGACGCGCCGGAGCCGGACGCGCCGCCCACCCCGCAGGAACTGGACGAGGCGATCTTCGGCCCGACCGGCGCCGCCGAGCCGGACGAGCTGGCCAGCCCGATCAGCGGCGTCGGCATCACCCTGCTCGTCACCGACCTGGACCGGTCCCTCGACTTCTACCGGGAGTTGGGCTTCGACGAGTTGGACCGGGGCGAGGGCAACGCCGTGCTCGGCTCCGGGCCGACCCGGCTGGTGCTGCGCCGGGTGACCGGGGCCGCCCCGATCAGCCGCCGGCTTGTGCACGTCAACCTGGAGGTCGACGACATCCAGGCGGCGTACGAGCGGCTGCGCGAGGGCGGGGTGCGCTTCACGTACGCTCCGCGGGTGGTCAACCGGGGCACCAAGCTGGAGGTGTGGGCCGCCGCCTTCCGCGACCCCGACGGGCACGGCGTCGCGCTCACCCAGTGGCGCTCCCTCGCCGACGCCTGAGGTGCAAGGCGGGGCCCCTTCTTAACGCCTGCGGTATAGGAAGGGGCCCCGCTTAACAAGAAACGGCGCTCAGCCGAGGATGACCCGCCGCACGTGCCACGCGTACGCCCACACCAGCGCGAAGATCACGCCGAGCACGAGCAGCGACCAGTGCAGCAGCCCGGAGAGCAGCAGCAGGCCCTGCACCACGGTCCCGGCGTGCCAGGCCCAGCCGCGCCGCATCATGCCGGCCAGCACCACGCAGGCCACCGCGAGCCCGACGATCGTCGCGATCGCCGCGCCGCTCAGGTCGCCGCCCACGACCCGGATCGGCTGGATGGCCAGCAGCAGCACCAGCGCCTCCAGCGAGAGTGTGCCGGCGCCCAGGCCGCGTACCGCCTTGTCGGGGTTGCGCAGCCCGGACCGGCGGACGCCGCCCGGCCCCGCCCCACCCGGCTGCTCCGGGCGCTGCTCCGCGCCCGGACCAACCTCGCCGCCCGGACCCGCCTCGCCGCCCGAGCCCGGCTGCGTGTCCGGGCGCGGCTCCGGGCCGGTCACCGCTTGAACAGCCGGCGGGCGTCGGCCACGGTCACCACCGAACCGGTGATCAGCACGCCCACGCCGGCCAGCTCACCCGGCACATCGGACTCGGCCTCGGCCACGGCGGCCTCGATGGCGTCCGGCATCTCCCGGGCCACCTGCACCCGGTCCGGGCCGAAGACCTCCCAGGCCAGCTCGGCCAGCTCGTCGACAGGCATGGCCCGGGGGGAGCTGTTCTCCGTGACCACGACCGTGTCGAGCACCGGTTCGAGCAGTTCGAGCAGGCTCGCGGCGTCCTTGTCGCCGAGCACGGCCAGCACGCCGACGAGCTTGCTGAACGCGAACTCCTCCTGCAACGCGGTGACCGTGGCGGCCATCCCGTGCGGGTTGTGCGCGCCGTCCAGCAGCACCGTGGGGGCGTTGCGCACCCGCTCCAGCCGGCCCGGGGAACTCGTGGCGGCGAAGCCCTCCCGGACCGCCTCGATGTCGAGCTGCCGCCGCGCGCCGGCGCCCAGGAACGCCTCCACCGCGGCAAGCGCCACGGCCGCGTTCTGCGCCTGGTGCGCGCCGTGCAACGGAAGGAAAACCTCCTCGTACACCCCGCCCAGGCCCTGGATGCTCAACACCTGGCCGCCGACGGCGACCGACCGGCGCAGCACCCCGAACTCGGCGCCCTCCCGGGCGACCGTGGCGTTGACCTCGGCGCAGCGTTCCAGGATCGGCCGGGCCGCCTCCTCCTCCTGCGCCGCCGCGATCACGGTGGCGCCGGGGTGGATGATGCCCGCCTTGTGCAGCGCGATGTCCTCGATCGTGTCGCCCAGCCACTCGGTGTGGTCCAGCCCGATCGGGGTGATCACGGCGACGCCGGCCTGGATCACGTTCGTCGCGTCCTCCGCGCCGCCGAGCCCCACCTCCACCACCGCGACGTCGACCGGGGCGTCGGCGAACGTGGCGAACGCCAGCGCCGTGGTCAGGTCGAAGTACGTCAGCGGCTCCGCGGACCGCTGGTCGACGAGCTCGGCCAACGGCGCGATCTCGCGGTACGTCGTCACGAACCGCTCCTCGCTCACCGGCTCACCGTCCAGGCTGATCCGCTCCCGCACGGTCTCCAGGTGCGGGCTGGTGTAGCGACCGGTTTGCAGCCCGAACGCCCGCAACAGCGAGTCGATCATCCGGGCCGTCGAGGTCTTGCCGTTGGTGCCGGTCAGGTGGATCGACGGGTACGCCCGCTGCGGGCTGCCGAGCAGGTCGAGCAGACTCTCGATCTTCTCCAGCTCGAACCGCATCCGGGTGAAGCCGCGCGCGTTGAGCGCGGCCTCCACCTCGGCGAACGCCGCGTGATCGGTACGGTCGCTCATGAGGGCAACGCCTCCAACGCGGCGTCGATCCGGACCAGGTCCGTCTCGGCCACCGCCAGCCGCTCCCGGATCTTCGCGACCACCGGCTCCGGCGCCTTGCCGACGAACGCCGGATTGCCCAGCTTCGCCCGCGCCTGGGTGGCCTCCTTTTCGGCCGCCGCCCGGTCCTTGGTGAGCCGGGCCCGCTCGGCCGCCACGTCGATCGCGCCGCGGGTGTCGAGCGCGACACTCACCTCACCGGGCATCGCCAGCGTCGCGGCGGCCTGGAAGTCGTCGCCGGGCGCGTCGAGCCGGGCCAGCGACCGGACCAGCGGCTCGTGCGCCGCGATGCCCGCGCCGACCAGGCCGTCGAGCCGGGCGGCGACCCGCTGGGTCGGCCGCAGCCCCTGGTCCGAACGGAACCGCCGGATCTCGGTCACCACCCGCTGCAGGGCGGCAACCTCCGCCTCCGCGGCGTCGTCTATTCCGGTACGGTCGGCCACCGGCCACTCCGCCCGCAGCAGCGTCTCCGCGCCGGTGAGCCCGGTCCACAGCTCGTCGGTGACGAACGGGATCACCGGGTGCAGCAGCCGCAGGAGCTGGTCCAGCACGTGACCCAGCACCCGCCGGGTGGCGTCCGCCGCCGGCCCGCCCTCGGCGAGCACCGGCTTGCTCAGCTCGACGTACCAGTCGCAGACGTCGTCCCAGGCGAAGTGGTAGAGCAGGTCACAGACCTTCGCGAACTCGTACGCCTCGAACTGCTCGTCCACCTCCGCGGTGACGTGCGCCAGGCGGGACAGGATCCACCTGTCTACCGTCGACAGGTCACCGGCAGCCGGCAGCGGTCCGTCGGTGTGCGCGCCGTTGAGCAGCGCGAACCGGGTGGCGTTCCAGAGCTTGTTGCAGAAGTTACGGGAGCCCTGGCACCACTCCTCACTTACCGGCACATCCTGGCCCGGGTTGGCGCCCCGGGCCAGCGTGAAGCGGGTGGCGTCGGCGCCGAACCGGTCGATCCAGTCGAGCGGGTCGACCACGTTGCCGAACGACTTCGACATCTTCTTGCCGTGCTCGTCGCGGACCATGCCGTGCAGCGCCACCACGTCGAACGGCTGGACGCCGTCCATCGCGTACAGGCCGAACATCATCATCCGGGCGACCCAGAAGAACAGGATGTCGTAGCCGGTGACCAGGACGCTCGTCGGATAGAACTTCGCCAGGTCCGGCGTCTGCTCCGGCCAGCCGAGGGTGGAGAACGGCCACAGGCCGCTGGAGAACCAGGTGTCAAGCACGTCCTCGTCCTGCCGCCAGCCGTCGCCGGTCGGCGGCGCCTCGTCCGGGCCGACGCAGACGATCTCGCCGGCCGGGCCGTACCAGACCGGGATGCGGTGGCCCCACCACAGCTGGCGGGAGATGCACCAGTCGTGCATGTTGTCGACCCAGGCGAAGTAGCGCTTGGCCAGCTCGGCCGGCTCGATCTTCACCCGGCCGTCGCGCACCGCGTCACCGGCCGCCTTCGCGAGCGGCGCGGTGTTGACGAACCACTGGAGGGACAGCCGCGGCTCGACAGTCGTCCTGCACCGCGAGCAGTGCCCCACCGCGTGCAGGTACGGCCGCTTCTCGGCCACGATCCGGCCCTGCTCGCGCAGCGCCGCCACGATCGCCGGGCGGGCCTCGTACCGGTCCAGGCCCTGGAACGGACCCGGCGCGGTGATGACACCGCGCTCGTCCATCATCGTCAGCGCGGGCAGGTCGTGCCGCTGGCCGATCTCGAAGTCGTTCGGGTCGTGCGCCGGGGTCACCTTGACCATGCCGGTGCCGAAGGCCGGGTCGACGTGCTCGTCCGCGACGATCGGGATCCGCCTGTCGGTGAGCGGGAGCGCCACCTCGGTGCCGATCAGGTGCCGGTAGCGCTCGTCGTCCGGGTGCACCGCGACCGCGGTGTCGCCGAGCATGGTCTCGGCCCGGGTGGTGGCCACCACAACCTCGTCGCCGTAGCGGATCGAGACCAGCTCGCCCTCGTCGTCGGTGTGCTCCACCTCGATGTCGGAGAGCGCGGTCAGGCAACGCGGGCACCAGTTGATGATCCGGTTGGCCCGGTAGATCAGGCCGTCGTCGAAGAGCTTCTTGAACATGGTCTGCACGGCCCGGGAGAGGCCCGCGTCCATGGTGAAGCGCTCCCGGTCCCAGTCGACCGCGTCGCCGAGCCGGCGCATCTGGCCGAGGATCGCGCCGCCGGACTCGGCCTTCCACTGCCATACCCGCTCGACGAACTTCTCCCGGCCGAGGTCGTGCCGGGACAGCCCTTCGCCGGCGAGCTTCCGCTCGACCAGGTTCTGGGTGGCGATGCCGGCGTGGTCCATGCCGGGCAGCCAGAGGGCCTCGCAGCCCTGCATCCGCTTGCGCCGGGTGAGCGCGTCCATGAGCGTGTGCTCGAAGGCGTGGCCCATGTGCAGCGACCCGGTGACGTTGGGCGGCGGGATGACGATGGTGAACGGCGGCTTGTCGCTCTCCGCCGACGCCCGGAAGTGCCCGCCGGCTACCCACTGCTCGTACCGTCGCTGCTCTACCTCGCCGGGCTGGTACTGGCCGGCAAGGGTCGGGGCGTCGGGGCGTCGGGCATCCAGTCTCTCGGTCACCCTGAAAGTCTACGGAGCGCTTTCCGGGACCCGACGTGCGCCACCTGTGATTCGCGTACGGTGGCGGACATGTCCGACGCGCATCTCACCGAGCGTCCGGTCGACGGGGGTAACGGTCCGGTCGAGCTGACCGACGAGCCGATCCGACTGAGCCGCCGCGACCCCGCGCTGGAGCCCGAACGACAGCCCGTGTCCCGGCGCCGGAAGATCGTGCTGGCCGCCGCCCTGGCGGTCGGTCTCGCCGGCGCCGGCGCGCTCGGCCTGGCCGGTTGGCGGATCCTTCAGGAGAAGGACCCGCAGCTCACCCAACCGACCGCCGTGGCCGGGCTCACCCGCGACGACAGCGACCGGGCCCGCAGCACCGCCGAATACCTCCGCGACGGCTTCGCCGCCGACATCGAGCTGGACCGCAGCTTCGGTACGGTCTACACCGACCCGGCGGACGCGAAGCGGTCGGTGCTGCTGTTCGGCGGCACCACTCTGCTCTGGCAGCCGGAGCGGGACCTCGACACGCTCTTCGACCTGATGGCCGACGAGACCGGCAAGGTGGCAGGCGTGCGCGAGGTCGACGCCGGCCGCCTCGGCGGCGTGATGAAGTGCGGAACGACAACCGGCGACGGCGGCGACTTCGCGGTGTGCGGTTGGGCGGATCACGGCAGTGTGGCGATGGGCATGTTCCCCGGTCGCCCGGTCGGTGACGCGGCGGCGCTGTTCCGCGAGATCCGCGAAGGCGTCCAGCGCCGCTGACCGAACGCAGTTCAGGGCCACCCCGGAGGGTGGCCCTGAACTGTGAATGTTTGTCCGGCGGTGTCCTACTCTCCCACACCCTCCCGAGTGCAGTACCAT
>NZ_JAXCFT010000032.1:0-21414 GCF_056150385.1 Micromonospora marincola
TGCCGTCACGGCGCAGCACTGGGGCACCGATGACCCCGCGCAGTCCGGGTACGCCCGGCCACGTCTTGCCGGCCAGCACGGACGACAGCACCTCCCGGGAGGGGGTGGCCTCTTCCTCGTAGGTCGTGGGGTTGCCCTGCTCGTCCTTGCGGGACTTCACGCGGTAGACGTAGGCGTGCTCGGCGAGCAGCCCGGCCAGCCCGGCGGGCGTGATCGTGCTCGCCGACACCGGCAGCGGGGAGTCCTCGTCGGCGGCGGCGGCCACCCCGCCGGAGACGGCCTCCATGTGCACCAGCGCGCCGCCAGACACGTAGGTGTCGGGCAGTAGCCCGCCCACCAGGGCGGCCTTCAGCGCGCGGATGCTTTCCGGTCCGGTGCCGATCTGCAACCGTTCGGTCATGCTGCCTCCCGGATGTCGCGCAGGTAGCGGGGCCGCCGCGCGCCGGCCCGCAGGCCGGAGGCGATCGTGCGGGCCACCTCACGCGTCGACAGGCCGGTCGACAGGGCGGCGGGTTCCAGCACGGCGTATACGTCGGTGTCGGTGAGCGCGCCCCCGGCGACCAGCTCGCCGAGTACCGCCGCGCTGATGAACAACACGTTGTTCCGTTCCCCCTTGGGCGCGGCGGTCAGGTGGTCGACCTGCCGGCGGATCGCGGCGGCGACGTAGCGGCCGTGCCGGTCCGGCGGCAGCGCCACCCGGGCGGGCCGGTCGGCGGGCCGCACGGCCGGAGCGAGTAGCCCCGCCAGCCAGCCGGGCAGCGGCGCCGGTTCGTAGTCCAAGGAGACCGCGTAGGGGCGGCCGGAGACGGTGGAGCCGGCGGCCACGACGTAGCCGCCGTGGGCGCGGGTGTCGACCTTCCAGCCGAGGCCGCCCCGGTCGCCGGTGGTGTTGCGCAGCTCCGGACCGGTGTCGGGGTGCCGGTAGTAGAGGTGGCTACCGCCGCTGCCGGTGCCCACGGTGTAGGTGGCGTCGATGCCGGTGCGGGGGCCGGCGTCCGGGCCGAACCCGTCGAACGGGTCGATCGGGGTGCCGTGCCGGTCGGCGAGGGTGGCGAACACCGCCCATCCATCGCACGCGCCCTCCCACTCCGGCGGCGGAGTGTCGCCGGGGTGCTTCGGCACGTCCAGGTCGACGACCACCAGGCCGGACGGCCCACACGCGATGCCGACGCCGTAGGGGCGGGTCGACCATGCGCGGCGGATGCGGTCCGGGTCGCAGGTCGCGCGCTGTTCCCACCCGACGTGACCGGCACGGCAGCGCGGGTCGCGGCCGGTGCAGTCGTCGGCGGTGTGGTCCGGGAACGCGGGTCGCTTGTCGTTGGGGCGCAGCGGGAACACGTGCCAGCCGCGCGCGGCGTGGGCGAGCGCGGCGGCCAGCAGCGGCGTTAGGTCGGGCATGACGGTCCTTTCATGGCAGCGGCGTACTGGTGGCCAGCGCCGCGCGGGCGCTGGCCACCAGTGGTGAGTGCGCGAAGCGCGCCGATCAGGGGTTTGGGTCAGCCGGCGTGCCGGCGTACGTCCGGGAACGGCAGTACCGTGCCGCCGTCGTCGTCCTTTGGTCGGGCTGGTCGGGCGGCCCGTCGGGTCGGGGTGACGGTCAGGCGCAGATACAGCCGGGCGCGGCCGGTGTCTGCGCCGGTCATCGGCCGGCGTGGTCCCTGCCACGCGACCCGTCCGGCGGCGGTCAGGAGGCGGGTGGCGGCGTCGAGTTCGGCCGGTGTGCCGGCCAGCCAGATTTCCAGGCCGGACAGGGGCGCGTCGCGCATCGAGGGCCGGTCGCTGTACCCGCCCGGCATCAGGCGGCCTGCGGTTCGGGTAGGTCGATCTGTTGGCCGGTGATGGCTTCGACCACGGCGGCGATGAGGTCGCGGGCGGCCGGCGGGGTGACGGCGTTGCCGAGCTGCCGCACGCGTTCGCGTTTGTTGCCGAGCACCTGGTAGTTCGCGTCGAACGCCATGGCGGCCTGGATCTCGTGTGGCTCCAGCATCCGGAACGTGCAGTCGTCGACGTCGACGTCGGCGCCGAGCAGGGCGTTGCGGTCGACGGTGGTGACCGTGCCGGCGGGCTGGTCGACGGGTCGGGCAGTGCCGTTGCCGTAGTAGGGCACGAGCAGGTGATCCCAGCGGATCAGGGACTGCACCGACGATGCCGTCTGGGTGCGCAGCGGCTCCCGGACCGGGGTGGACATCTGCCCTTGGTCGCCGCGGGCGGTCATGTTCCGCATGACGAGGGCGTGGTGGTTGCCGGCCGCCGCCACGGTGTCCAGCGGCGCGCAGCTCGCGGGTTTGGCGGTGTTGTTCGCCCGCATGGGCACCACCAGGGCCTCGGTGTCGCGGGTGGTGCGGGTGCGGAACGGCTCGTCTACGGTGCGGGCGTCGTCGTTCCACGTTCCCCCGGCGGGTACGAGCATGGGGTTGACGAGGGCGTGGTTGGAGCCGTCCGCGACGATGGTCGCGGTGGGCTGGTCGACGCCGATGGTGCGCGGTCGGCCGGAGCGCAGCAGGGTGAGGAACGGCGGCGTCACCGCGCCGAGGTGGTTGCCCGACGCCGTGCAGGTGGGAAGCGGGCTGTTGACGGGCGCGGTGCGCAGCTCGGCCGGCCCGCCCCGGTGGATGGTGACGAACCGCTGCCCGCTGTAGCGCTTGAGTCCGGCCTCGATGCGGGCGATGGTTTTCGCCGCGAGGGGCCGGGCGCGGTCGCCGATGCGCTCGCCGGGCAACCGCCAGTCGATCGCGGCGGCGGCCGGCAGCACTGCCGGCATGACCTCGATGTGGCAGCGCGGGGTGGGGCAGCGGTAGACGTACTGCTGCCGGTAGCGGCCCCACGGCGCGTCGGGGCGCTTCCACGCCTGTACCGCCCGGACGGTGTGTTCGCAGCGGGGGCACCATGCCTGCGGGCGGGTCCACCGGTTGAGGTCGGGGCAGCGGTCGCCGGTCAGGTGCCCGACGGCGTACCAGCGGTCCCGGGACTGTGGTGCGCCGTCGCCCATGGCTTGGGCGAACATTGAGTTGAGGTAGACGAAGTGCAGGCAGTAGCCGGCGATGCGCAGTGCCGTGGTCCAGGCGTCGAAGTACATCCACTGCCGCACGTCTACGACGTTTTCCACGATGAACGCCCGGTACGGCCGGCCGCGCAGCGTCATCGCCTCCACGAACCGGCAGACATCCCACATCGTTGCGCGGGACCGTTCGGCGGCGTCGTCGGGTAGCACCTGGTCGAACAGGTCCGGTTGCCGGTCGGCGCGGCGCTTGCCCTTGGCCTGTGAGTGGTTGGTGCACTCCGGCGACGCCCACAGGATGTCGGTGGCCGGGTAGCGGCGCGGGTCGGTCTGGGAGATGTCGGCGCAGTCGTGGTCGGCTTCGGGGTGGTTGGTGTTGTGCGTGTCCACGGCGAGCCGCCAGTGGTTCGCGGCCATCCGCACCCGCACCCCGGGAACCTGAATCGCGCCCGACGACGATCCCCCGGCGCCGCAGAACAGATCGGTGATGGTCAGCAACGCTCAGCCTCCGTCGTGTCGGCTGGGCCGGCAGCCGGCCCGGGTCGGTGGTAGGCGTGGTCGAGCCGCCGGGCAACCTTGCTGACGCACGCCGTGATGACTTCGCGCGGGTCGTGGCCCAGGGAGGCGATGGCCACCAGGGCGGTCAGCACCACATCGGCCAGCTCGCCGGCCACGTCGTCGGTGGTGTGGGTGACGCCCTTGCGCGGGTTCTGGCCCACCACGCCGATCCACGCGGCGGCGACCTCGCCGGCTTCCTCGGTGACCTTGAGGATGCGTAGGGACGTTTCCTCGCGGCCGGTGCCGTTGATGGCGTTCAGCCGGGCCGTCACCTGCGCGGCGACGGTGAACAGGTCGGCGGCGGTCACGACAGCGCCTCCGCCGCGAAACAGGTCGGGCAGGCCAGCGCGCCGAGGTGATCGGCCCACCCGGCGGTGTACTCCGCCCACCCACGCCCGGCGTGCGGGTCGGCGGGGTCAGGGGCGGGCTGGCAGGCCGGGCCGATGACCCACCGCCGGTCGGCGGTGAACACCAACCGGCCACCGGTCGAGGGATTGCCCTTGGTGTCGATGCTGTGGTGGGCGACCTTGTGCGCCAGCACGCCGGGAACGAGCCGGATCGGGGCGCAGACGATGATGGCGGCGCGCTGCCCGTTGGTGAAACGCGCCGCTTCGGTGGTCGTGGTCATGGCGTCTCCCTCGCGGGTGGTCATCGGGTGCCCTGGCGGCGCAGCCGGCTGAAGTGGTTGAACGTGCGGCGGCCGATGCGCAGCCGCAGTCCGGTGCCGGAGCAGCGGCGGCAGTCGGGCCGCCCCCGCAGCGCGCGGGGCTTGGTGCTGCGGCGGCGCAGCCGCTGCCACAGCGTGGGCGGGGCGGTGCCGGAGCCCTTACAGCGGTGACAGGCAGTGAACGGCCGGACGTAGCACGCCCCGGCGTAACCGAAAGCGACGATCAGGCCAATTCCGGCGAACAGGACTGCGGACATTTCGGGCGCGTTTGTGCTGGTAGCGGCCAAGATGGGAGTCACTGGATGCTCCAAACAGGGGATTACCGGCGGTAGGCGGCATGCGCCGCTACCGCTACCGGTGGATGTCGGTGCAGGTGGGGCCGGTAGCGGTCTGGGTAGAGTTCGCTCTACCTCTTCCCGGACCGCTACCGGCCGCGCTACCGGTTCTTAGCCGGCCGCGCCGTCGCGCTCGGCGAGCGCCTTGGTGAGGTTCTCCAGGTACAGCCCGGACCGGTTGGAGCCCTTCACCTTCACTTGGCGTGAGCACTCCACCTTCTTGCCGCGTACGAGTGCGGACAGCGCGTCAGGGGTCAGCGACCCGTACGCCTCGGGGAACCGGTCGGCCAGACGGGTGGTCAACACCTCCCAGTGCTGGCCGCGTTCGTCGGCCACCCACACCGCCCGAAGGTCGTCCAGGATGTCCCGCGCGGCGGGCAGGTCGGCCGGGCCGGTGACCCCGCCGCGCAGCGCCACGCCGCGGGCGCAGATCTTCTCCACCGCCGCCCGGTCGAGGTAGGCAGCGCGGACGGAGGTCATGGGGCCGTAGCCGACCCGAACGCCCCACCCGGAGTCGACACCCACCTCGAACTGCGTGGGCCGCGCGCCCTGCCGGTACGCGCCGGTACCCAGCGCCAGGTCCGTCTCGACGTGCGACGGCACGGCCAGACAGGTCCGGTTGGCGATGTTGGACGTGACGCCCTTGGGCAGCGATTCCTTGTCGATGCGCTGCGTCATCAGGATCAGGTGAATGCCCAGCGCCCGGCCGCGCTTGATGATGCTGGTCATCGCGGCGGCGGCGGACTTGCCGATCTCCGGGTCGGTGATGAGTTCCTGCACCTCATCGATCCACGCGACGATCGGCCGCAACCGGGCGTCCTTGCTCGCGATGGCCCGGTTGAGCTTGTTCTCGCTGTTCATGCCCTGCGTGGCGTAGTGCTTGATGCGCGGGCCGCGTACGTCGCACTCCTTGAGCAGCCACATCAGCATCCGGTATGCGGCCTGCTTGGTGCCCTCGTCCGCGCCGGAGCCGAACAGCCCGTCCGGGCACAGCGGTTCGAACGCGTCGAAGTCACCGCGCCCGGCCAGGTCGAACCCCGCGAACTGCACCAGCGGGTCGAGGGCCATGCCGGAGAGCACCACCCGCCCCGACAGGCTCTTGCCGGAGCCGGGGAACCCGGCGAACAGGCTGTTGCGCTCGTCCATCCGGTACTCCACCGGCCGCATGCGCGGGTCGAAGCCGTAGACGAACGGCTTGAAGAAGTCCGTCTGCCCGCCGCGCAGCAGCGGCCATGGCGGTTGCTTCATCGCCGACACCGGGCGGTCGGCCACCCACAGGGCCAGCCGCGAGGGGTGCTCCCGCGGCATGACCTCCGGCCACACCTGGTCCATCGGCAGGCGCAGCCCACCGGCCAGCTTCGCCCGCTCGTCCACCACGTCCACGGCGATCACGCCGTCGGGGAGGTCGACGATGGCGAGGTAGCCGGGGCCGTCGCGGCGGATCTCGCCGACCCCGGCGGGGAACACGATGTCCTCCGGCCGCTTGACCAGGCCGGTGGCCATGATGCCCTTGCGGGTCAGCTCGGCGGTGAGCTTGCGGTAGGCCGGGCGGACCACGGTGCGGGCCAGGATCGGCTTGTCGAGGGGCCGGCCGTGGCGGGCCAGACCGACCAGCCCGGCGGCCAGGATCGGAGCCTGCACCCACCATGGCGTGATGTCCGAGGCGAGCACCACACCGCCGGCGCCGGTGGCCAGGGTGCCCGCGCCGGTGACCCACCACCGCCACGACGCCTGCCGCATCCGGTGCCGGTCCAGGTCCAGCCACGTCTTCGGGTCGTTGCGGTTCGCCGCGTCCTGCCGCAGGTGCCAGTTGCCCGTCTCGGCGCTGGTCCAGCCGAGCACCCGCGAGGCCAGCCGCGCCGCGCCCTTCGGCGCGTACCACGCGACCTTGCCCGCGTAGACCGGGGACAGCACCAGGTGCGTGCCGACGTGGTAGCCGGCCGCGCCGACCGCCCGGCGCAGCATCTCGCGGCGCTGGTAGCGGTCGGTCAACCACAGCGGCAACACCGGCCCGGACCGCCGCTCCAACAGCTCGGTCAGGTCCGGGCGGCGCTCCGGCGGGTCCACCGGCCCACCGACCACCGCCGGCTCCGGGATGACGGTTTCGGCGTCGGCAGCGTCGGCGGCGGCCAAGCCCTGCGCGGCGGCGGCCCGGTCCGCGCGCCGCTGCGCCAGGTCCACGATCCGGGCCGCCTTCTCATCCGCCGGCCCGGCAGGGTTGGTAATGGGATCGCTGGTCATGATGGGGGTTCCTCCACACTCGGGGCGTTGTCCTCGGGAGATGGGGCCGGCGGCGCGGCCCGGTTGTCCAGACCAGAGAGGCCGCGCCGCCGGGTAGCAGGGTCAGAAGTGCAGGTCACCGCTGATCACGTCGACCTGCCGGCCCACCCGGGCGTTACCGGAGCGCACGTTCTCGCTGCGGACCGACGTCGGGTCGGTCTTCGGGGTGTCCTTGCTGGTCTTGCCGGCGTCGCGGCGGCCGTGGACCTGCCCGACCTGAACGGCCACGCGGTCGGTGCCGGACGCCACGTTGCGCTTGCTGCCCATGAGGTGGTGCTCCTTCCCGGCCGTCCAGACGGTCTGGCGGCCACCGGACGCCACCGGGTGATGAGCCGGTGGCGGCGGAAGCGGTCAGCGGTACTGAGTGGGGAAGGTCAGCGGCGGTCGCGGGGGGCGGCGCGGCCGTTGAGCTGCCGGCGGGCGCGTTGCGCCTCCGGGCTGTCGTGCAGGGCTCGGCGCTGCCGCTCGGCCTCAGCGCGGGCGGCCTTGCTGCCGGTGGCCGTGGCGGCGGCATCGGTGTCGCGCCACTGCTGGTAGGCGTCGGTGAACCTCTTCGCGCTCACCGCTTGGCCTGCCGCTGCGCGGCCTTACGGGCGTTGCGGTCGTCGGCCTGGCGCTGCGCCTCGGCCATCTGCGCCAACCGGGCCGCCCGGTTGGCGGCCACGCGCCGCTCGTGCTGCTCCCGGTACTGGCGGTCGGAGATGTGCATGCCCATACTGGTGGTCCTCCCAAGACCTCATGCGGGTTGCGGGGATGGACCGGCGGCACAGCACTGGTTCCTAGGCCGTTGAGCTGTGCCGCCGGGCGGGGTCAGGACTGGTCGGCCTTGCGCTGCTGCGCGTTGGACGCCTTGCGCTGCGCGATGGCCTTGTCGCTGAACCACGACGGGTTGGCCTCCTGCGCCCGGCGGTTCAGGTCGGCGTGCTGCTGGTCGCTGATCGTGTTCGGAACGGCGGTCTTCTTGCCGAACATCGGCACCCCTCAGGCGGCGATCGGGGCGGGAGCGGTGACCGGCGTCGCCGCAGCGTCCGGCGCGGATGGTGAACCGGTCACCGGGCGGGGGCGGTGGCGCTTGACGGTGCTCACGCTGACCTCGGCCAGCCGGGCGATGCGCTCGTGGTTGGCGGTCGGCTCGGCAGTGTGCGCGGCGATGACCCGCTCAGCGGCGGTCAACGACCGGGCCGTGGGCCGCGCCGGGCGGACCGGCTCACGAACCGGCGCGACCGGGGCCGGGGCGACCGGCTCGGCGTGCTCCCACGGATCGGCCTGCACCTCCGCCGACGCCTCCCCCGGCGTCGGGTCGGCCGGCGGGCTGGCCTTCTGCGCCCGGGTGTCCTTGTCGGCCTGGCGGGCGGCGGCGCGGGCGGCCCGCTCGGCGTTGTAGCCCTCCCACGCCTTGCGGGGGTCGCGCTCGTTGTGCTCGATCGACCACCGGGCGGCCATCAGGGAGCGGATGGGGAACATGCGGCGGCGCTTCGGGGAGAACTCCACCCCGGCGTCATCAATCAGGTTGGCGTCTTCGGCGAGCAGTTGCACGTGCTGCGCGCGGCGGGTGTGCAGCCCCCACAGCCACGGCGACAGCAGCGACAGCAGCGCGAACGCCACCGCCGCCGCCGTCGGCGCGATGCCGTCGGCGAAGTGCGCGTAGTTGATGGCCGCGACCACCGCGGCGATTAGCCACGCGGCGCGGCGCAGGCTGGCGGCGGTGGCGTGGGCCTTGAGCATCAGCGCGTCGTGGGCGTGCCACTGCACGTAGACGGCGATGGACTCCAGGGCGGCGGAGAACGCCACCGCGAACGCCACCCGAGACGGCCCGTTCCACGCGGCCGGGGCGATCTGGTCGTAGGCGTAGGCGGCCTGCGCGTACGCGGCACCGCCGTTGATCAGCAGCAGCGGCAACACCGGGCGCAGCTTCGCGGCGAACTCCGCCCGAGCCTTACGGCGCCGGGCGGCGGCCTCGGCGCGCTCGACGCGGCGGGCGGCGTCGCGGCGGCGGCGCTCCTGCTCATCGGCGATGGCCTGGCGGCGGGCGTGCTCGGCGGCGGCTTCCTGCTGTTCCCGAGCGAGCTGCGCCGTTAGCCGCTCGCGCTCGATCTCCGCGGCGGCGGATTCTCGCATGGCCGCCGCGCGGGCTGCCACGATCGACGGGTCCTCCGGGGTACGACGAAACATCTTCGGTGTCCTTCCGGTCAAGGGGTGAGGAGGTCAGCGAGCAGGTCCCGGTGCGCGGCGAACACCTCGCCGCCGTAGGCGTCGGCCAGGTGGCGGGTGAGACAGCCGTAGTCGACGGCGGGCACCCACACGGCGCGGCGAGCGTCGTCCATGCCGGTCACGTCCGGCAGCGCCTCCGGGTAGATACCGGCGTCGAACACGACCGGGGTGGTGACCATCCACGCCTCATCCGAGGCGCGCGGGTCGGGCACGTAGCGGGCGGGCAGCACCTCGTAGGGCTCACGGTCGGGGTCGACGGTCAGGCCGGTCTCCTCGGCCAGTTCCCGCACCGCCGCCGCGAGGGCGGTCTCTCCGGGGTCGACGTGCCCGCCGGGCAGCGCCCACCCGTGGTCGTCATCGCGTTCGACCATGACGATCCACCGCCAGTTGCCCGGCGTGGTCGCCACCACGATGGCGTCGGCGCACTGAGCCTCGCCCCAGTGGCCCAGCTCGTTACGCCCGTACCGGATGCCGGTCGGGGCGTACGGGTTGACCGGACGCCCGTCCACGAGCGGGAACGGGATCGCGGCGGCGGCCCGCCGGGCCGTCCAGTCGATGCGGGTCGGGTCCATCTCCGGGTCCGCCCACGGTGCCCCGGCGGCGATGCCGGCCAGCACGGACGGGTGAGTGAAGGTGCGTGCGGTCATCAGGTTCCTTCCCTGGTCAGTGGTTGCAGCCGGGGCAGTGCAGGCCGGGGCAGCACACCCCGGAGCGGCGCAGCAGCAGCGCCAGCACCGCGAGAACGAACGCGCCCCCGGCCAGCAGCGGCAACAGGGCAATGAACGCGGTGACGAGCTGCACCGCGAGATAGCCGGCCACCGCCACGGCGGCGGTCGCGGGCACGGCAACGGCGGTCACTACCGGCCAGCGCCGCACGGTGCGGGCCGGGGCGCTGGTCCGGGCGGCGCGGGGCCGGTCGATGAAGCGGACCGTCACCCACACGCGCGGGTCGCCGTCCGGCATCTGCGCGGGCCGGGACATGCCGACAAGGCGGTTGGAGTCGCGCAACGTCGCCACCACCGCGGCGACCTCACCCGGCGTGCCGACCACGCGGCGGGCCACGATCGGGCCAGGTGCCGGGCGGGCGGGGCGCATCATCCGGGCGGTCATCAGGCCACCCGGGTCCCACGGCCGGCGGCGGCGCGGGTGGCCAGCAGCGCGCGGGCCTCGCGCAGCACCCGCTTGCGCGCCCGGCGCACCCGCTGCCAGTCCAAGTCGGACGGGGCCGGGTCGGCGCACAGGATCGTGATCTGCGCGTCCAGCAACAGCACCTCGGCGTCGATCAGCGGCATCTCCCGCTCGATCTCCGCCAGGTCCTCGACGCTCGGCCCGTCCGGGTCGGCGTCAGTCAGGTCGTAGCTGTTCACTTGCGGTTCCTTCCGGAACGACGGGCACCCGCCACCGGACGGCGGCAGGCGGTGGACGGCTGCCGGCACGAGCGGCAGCGGGTCTCATCAGGGGCGAGGGGGGCGAGGGAGCCGCACCCGTTGCAGTCGCGCCACACGGCGTTGCTCTTGGTCGAAATCCGCACGGCGGCGGCGATGCTCACGGACATGACGGCTCACCTCTCCCAGCTCGAATCAGGTCGGACGAACAGCCGGAGCACGGCCAGACCGGCCGCGCTCCGGAGCGGTAAACGGGCGTGCCGTGCTGGCACGCCGGGCGATCCTCGGTTGGGCAAGCAAGGGGCCAAACCCCTAAGCGGACACGTCATGCGGCCGGACACGTCAACAGCCGAACGCCGCTCGCCACCCCTAGATCGCGCATCGGGACCCAATCGGGGAGACGGATCTCCCTGCGTCCCGGACCTCTGTGCAGTTGTCAAACACCGAGCGCCGCGGCGGTCCAGCAGATTCACGAGCGGTGCAGCCGAAGCCACCTCCGCCGGCTGTAGAGTCGCCAGCGCCTTGCCTACGTGTTCTATGCGCCATAGAACACGTATACATGCGACCTGTCAAGCACTGCGCCGTGCTCTCTGGGGTCGCCTCTGTCGTTCCGTGCTGCTGAGACCAGCTAAGCGGCTATCGACGCAGGTCAACAGGGAGATGAAGGGGGTTCATTGGAGCGTCCGGGGGGTTCATTGGGGGAGCACTTGCCTCGCACGGCCTTGACCTTGCGCCGCAGTACACACTTGACTGCGGAGTGCGTTCGACCATCGGGGAGGTGGCGTGCCGAACGAGCTGCTTGCGCAGGCGCTCGGACGAGCTGGTTGGTCCAACAAGGGCTGCGCAGCCCGGCTCCGAGCCTTTGGTGAGGCCAAGGGGGTTGTGGTCCGCTGCACCCACGTCGATGTGCGTCGCTGGTTAGATGGCGTGCAGCCCCGCCCTCAGACCGCTGTTCTCATCGCCGAAGCGCTCAGCGACGCGCTAGGAAAGCTCCTCACGCCGTCCGCCGTGGGCTTTAGCTATCAGGCTCACGGTGGAGCTTCTATCGATTCGCTGCGGTATGCCGACGAGCTGCCTGACACCTACCGCAGCCTGGCCGGTACTGCTGAGCACGACATTGCCGGCTCTATCGAGCTACAGAAGGCAGCAGCCGTTTCGTCCGCGTGGACTGGTCCACTCATGGCCTGGCTTCTGTCGCGACCTGAACCTGTGCCTACCAATGCGGTAGGACGGCGAGTAGGAATGGCGGAGGTGGCTGCCGTCTGCTCAACCATCAAGCTGTTTATGAACCTTGACTTTCAATTCGGCGGCGGACATGCAAGAACGGCTCTCGCCCAGTATTTCCGGCATGATGTGCTGCCACTACTTGAAGGCAGCTATTCCGGGGAAGTTGGACGTAAGTTGTTCTCGGCGGCGGCAGAGGTAGCACAGCTTCTCGGCTGGACCGCATACGATCTCGGGCATCATGGTCTTGCTCAGCGCTACCTAATCCAGGGCCTTCGCCTTGCTGAGGCAGGCGGAGATCGAGTGATGGGGGGCCGCTTGCTATCCAACATGAGCCACCAGGCAAACTATCTTGGGCAGCATCAAGAGGCAGCCCAACTTGCGCGCGCCGCCCAAGAGGGTGCGCGAGGTATGGCGAGCGGTACTGTCTCAGCGATGTTTCTTGCGATGGAAGCGCGAGCACGTGCCGGAGCCGGAGAGGGCCGCAGTTGCGCGAGCGTCCTCCGTGAGGCAGAAAACCTTTTCAACCGTCGCGCGGTCTGCGATGATCCGCCTTGGATTTACTACTTCGATGAAGCCGAGATGGCGGGTGAGGCAGCTCACTGCTTCCGCGATTTGCGCTCACCTGCACTCGCGCTGGAATTCGTGACGCAGGCAATTGAGCTTACCGATCCTGCCTTCGTGCGCACCCATGCCTTCATTAGACTGGTAAGCGCGGCGAGCTGTCTACATATGACCAAGCCCGATGTGGGAAAGGCGGCTGAGGTGGCGCTCGAAGCGATCCAGCTTGCCGGGGCACTTAAGTCGGAGCGTTATCTACGCTACGTCAGGGATCTGCGGTCCGACTTTGCGCCTCATTCCACTAGCGCAGAGGCCGCGCGAGCGCTCGAAACCTTCGACGTTTTACTAGCACCTCGGAACTAGTTGCCCTAAAAAGGCTGCCATCCCGACAATGTGGCCGAGCCCTGCAACGTGGCTAGCCGCCTGTCAAATTCGCGGGCGCATGGTTCGCTCTCGCTGACGTTTTGCATCAGCCAAGTGGTCATCTTGAATAGGTTGATGTCGCGAAGCACTTGGAAGCCGTGCCATTTGCGCACGTCTGCGCCGTACGCCTCGCAGAATCCTTGATAGTCGGCTGGGCTGTGCCATCCGATCTCATACTCTGTAGCTGTCACGGCCAAGTCGACTTCAGGAGGGCCGATGCAGAACGCCTCGAAGTCAATCAGAGTTGCATTGCCAGAGGGCGTGCAGATTAGGTTCTTGACGTGGGCGTCGCCGTGCAATGCGACAGAAGGGCTCGGAAATCGAAGTGCCGCGTACGCCTTTCTTAGGTCCCTCAAACGGCAGCGAAGGAAACCGACGACTTCCGGGGGCACCCCCTCCGCTTTGCCCAGTCGGGCGTCAATCCTGGCAAATGGGTCGAGTGCTGGAAGTGCAACAGCGTCATCGAATTCGTAACTATGAACGAGTCGAAGCGCCGTGCCTAGCGCGCTTGCTGAAGCCTTCTCGCCGCTGTCGACGATCCTTCGCCAAAACGTTACTGGATGGTCGTATATCAGAACCGGTTGTTCTACCGGATAGAGACGAACGGCAGGCGCGTCGCAACGCTCTAGCCATCGAGCGACGCGAACTTCCTTCTCCGCGTCTTTCATGTGTTCTTTACTGCGAGCAATGCGGACGATAAGCGACGGATGCTCAACTGAGAAGATGGCGTTCTCTCCAAGCCTAATCAGCCTTGCGTCTGCTGACGAAGCGCCGATGAGGGAGCAGGATTTTTCGAGAATCGACCTGGCGGCGGTTGAGCCGAAAGGCTGCGATGCTTCCTGAAGCGTCAAGTTATCCACCCGAGGCAGTGTTACTTGGTAGGACTACACGGGGCTTGCCTGGCAGTCTTGCGATTAGCCCACTTGATTCTAGAATCTCTAATGCACGTCGGACCGTGCTGCGGGCTACGCTATAACGCTCGGCAATACCCTTTTCACCTGGAAGATTAGAGCCGGCGGGCAGTTTCCCCGCACGGATTTCTTCTTCGAGGTACTGCGCGACTTCCTCCGCTCGGTTCTTTATTTCCTCACTTCCCCGATGCGCTGCAACGAAGCGGCCCCGACCGGGGATAACGACAGTTGACCCATCTTTGTCGAGGATGAGAAGTGCTTGGCGAGAGGTGCCACGCGCCACCCCGTATCGAGTGCTCAATGATGCTTCGCTGTCTACTCGCACGCCGGCTGTTAATCGACCATCTTCGATTGCCGCTCGAATTTCCGCAGCTATCGATTCGGCGCGGCTTGCAGTTCTCGGCTGGCCCTGACTCTCCGCCTTCACGAAGCGACCTCGGCCAGCAATCGACTCGATCAGCCCGTCAGCCTCCAGCGAGGCCAGCGCCCGACGTGCAGTGACTCTGGACACCGACCAGCGCCTACAGACTTCTGACTCCGGCGGCAGCGCCGCTCCGGGCTCTAGTTCCCCGGCCTGGATCGACTCTCGCAGCGTCTGCGCGATCTCCCGATAGCCGGCACCTGAGATGCCTCCAGTCCCCACAGGTCTCCTCGCCGTCGTCGCCTACAGCTCAGGCTAGGCCCCTGTGTGCCACGTGACCACCGCCAGGGCGGTTGCCGGACCTAGCCTCATCCCTCGACAGCCGCCAGTGGCAATGATCATGTTCGGGCGCTCCGCCGGTAGAACTGACGTCCGGGCCGGTGAACCGGCCCTCGGTCGGTATGCCGGTCCCCTGCTACCTGTCGCATGTGTGTCGTCCTGCCGGGGGTGTCCGGTGTTCGTGCTGGTCAGTCCCTTGATCGGCGTGGTCTTGAAAACCGGTAAGGCAGCGATGTCTTCGTGGGTTCGAATCCCACACCCTCCGCCCGCGACACCCAGGAGGCCCAGGTGACGGACGCGGCGGTGGCCGACGTGATGGCCGAGCTGGCCGCGCTCGACGACCCGAGGGCCCGCGCGGTGAACGAGAAGCACGGCGACGACCACGGGGTCAACCTGGGCCGGCTCCGCGCGCTCGCCAAGCGGCTGAAGACGCAGCAGGAGTTGGCCCGTGAACTGTGGGCGACAGGTGACAGCGCGGCAAGGCTGCTGGCGCTGCTGATCTGCCGTCCGAAGGCGTTCGGGGCGGACGAGCTGGACGCCATGCTGCGCGAGGCGCGCACGCCCAAGGTGCACGACTGGCTTGTCAACTACGTGGTGAAGAAGAGCCCGCACGCCGAGCCGCTGCGGGTGGCCTGGCTCGCCGACCCGGATCCGGTGGTCGCGAGCGCCGGCTGGGCGCTGACCGCGGAACGCGTGGCGAGGAGGCCGGCCGGGCTCGACCTGCCCGGCCTGCTCGACGTCATCGAGGCGGAGATGAGGGACGCCCCGGACCGCCTCCAGTGGGCGATGAACCACTGCCTGGCGCAGATCGGGATCGAGCACGCGGCGCTGCGCGCCCGGGCGGTCGGCATCGGGGAGCGCCTGGCGGTGCTCAAGGACTATCCGACGCCGCCGGGCTGCACGTCCCCGTACGCGCCGGTCTGGATCACCGAGATGGTGCGCCGGCAGCACGACAGCGGGGTATGAAGGGGCGCAGGACATTTCCCGCGCACCCGGAAGGACCCGTTTCGATGACCCTGGAACGACCGATCGCCCCGGACCCGTACGAGCTGCTGCCGACCGTGCCGTCGTTCGACCTGACAAGCGCCGACGTGCACAACGGCGAGCCGATGGACGCCCGGTACGCGCACGGCAGCGCCGGCGGTGAGAACGTCTCCCCGCACCTGTCCTGGTCGGGTTTCCCGGCGGAGACGAAGAGCTTCGTGGTCACCTGCTTCGACCCGGACGCCCCGACCGGCAGCGGTTTCTGGCACTGGGTGCTTGTGGACGTGCCCACGTCGGTCACCGAGCTGCCCACCTCGGCGCGGGAGGCGGACCTCGGCGGCGCGTTCAGCATCCGCAACGACTACGGCGACACCGGTTACGGCGGCGCCGCGCCGCCGCCGGGGGACCGCCCGCACCGGTACGTCTTCGCGGTGCACGCGGTCGACGTCGAGCGCCTCGATGTGGGCCGGGAGGCCAGCCCGGCTTTCGTCGGCTTCAACCTCGCGTTCCACACCCTGGCCCGAGCGGTGATCCGCCCCACATACCAGCTCAAGGACTGAGGTGTAAGGCGGGGGCCCTTCTTAACGGGTAGGTGTTAAGAAGGGCCCCCGCCTATACCGGAAGCGTTAAGCGGGGCCCCCGCCTTACACCCGGGCCACGGCGAAGACGGACTGCCCGAACGGGGGGCGCAGCAGCTGCTCGGCGGCCTTGGTGGCGGGCAGCACAAGCGTGTCGTAGACCTTCACCATAGGGCCCTCCTTCGGCATCAGCCGGAAGACCTTGGTGGCCATGAAGTAGCCGATCAGGCCGAGCGCGTTCGCGTAGTGGATCTTCTCGACGGTGAGCCCGGCCTCGGTCATCGCCGTGGCGAGCGTCTTCTTGGTGTAGCGGCGGACGTGCCCGGTCGCGATGTCCGCCGGGCCCATCGCGAACTGGAACGCCGGCACGATGATGATCACCGCGCCGCCGGGGCGGACCAGGTCGCGCATGCTGCGCAGCGCGCCCACGTGGTCGTCGATGTGCTCAAGCACGTTGTACGACACGGCGGCGCTGTAGTCGCCCCGCTCGGTGTGCGGGAGCAGCATCTGCCGGACCTCGATGCCGGGGTGCTGGGCCAGCCGTTCCTTGAGGTTGACGAGTCGGTCCGGGTCGGCCTCGGTGGCGGTGATCCGGGGGATGTGCTCGATCCATTCGAGGGCGTAGTCGCCCAGGCCGCTGCCGATCTCGATGGGGTTGTCACCGAGGTAGGGCACGGCCAGTTCGACGAACCAGCGGCGGTGGTTGACGGCTGTCGCCAGGCCCTCGAGCACCTCCGCTTGGACGCGCTGATCCCCAGTGATTTCTGCCATGCGTCGATTCCTCACGATATTCCTGACCCGCGCCTGGACCGTCAGAGTCAACCATCTGGATGGCTGGGGGGAAAATCGGGGCACCGGCGGTGGCCGAATTGCGGTCGGGTGGGGCACGTGATCGGCGGTCGGCGAACTCGGCACATAGTACGTGAGTCCCCGGAATATGTCACGGGGCCGTCATAACCTGACTACGCTCTGAATTGTCATGACTACTCCGCAATCGGACGCGGATCCTCGGCGGGGGCGGCGCGCCGACGCCCTCGCCGTGCTCAGCTTCGTGCTGCTCGCGTTCTGGGTGACGGCCCGGCTCTGGGCGGACCCGGCGAACGGGGTGCGGGACAATCGCACCGATCAGGCGCAGTTCGAATGGATGATGGCGCACGGTGCGCGCGTCGTCACAGATTTCGCCTATCCGTTTACCTCTGATCGAATGAATGTGCCGGACGTCGTCAATCTGATGGCTAATACGTCCGTATTATCCATTTCGCTGCCCCTGTCGCCGATCACGGTGTGGTTCGGGCCGCGCTGGTCGTTTCTCCTTTTCCTCACCCTCGGCCTCGCCGCCACCGGAGCCGCCTGGTATTTCCTGCTCTCCCGGGTGGTCGTCGGCGCCCGGGGGCCGGCCTGGCTGGGCGCCGGCTTCTGCGCGTTCGCGCCGGCCATGGTGTCGCACGCCAACGCCCACCCCAACATCGTCAGCCAGTTCGTGGTGCCGCTGATCATCTGGCGGACGCTCCGACTGGCGCAGCCCGGCCGCTGGCTGCGCAACGGGCTGCTGCTCGGCCTGGTGATCGTATGGCAGGCCTTCCTCAACCTGGAGATCCTGCTGATGACCGCCATCGGCCTGGGCGCGGTGGTGCTGGCGCTCGCCCTCGGGCGGCCCGCGCTGCGGTCGGCGGCCCGACCCTTCGCGGCCGGGCTCGGGGTGGCCGCCGTGGTGGCCGGGGCGCTGCTCGCGTACCCGCTCCACGTGCAGTTCGCCGGCCCCGGCGCGTACTCCGGGCTCTCCGCCCTGATCCGGGGCTACTCCACCGACCTCGCCGCCTACCTCGCGTGGTCCCGGGAGTCGGTGGCCGGCGACGCCCGGGGCAGCGCCCCGCTTGTCAAGAACGCCACCGAGGAGAACGCCTTCTTCGGCTGGCCGCTCGTGGTGCTCGTCAGCGCGCTCGTCTGGTGGCTGCGCCGGAGCGCGGTGGTGCTCGGGCTGGCCGCGGTCGGGGTGGTGTTCGGTCTCTTCTCGCTCGGTCGGGAGATCCACTTCGACGGGCGGGACACAGGCGTTCCCGGCCCCTGGGCCGCGTTGGAGAACCTGCCGGTCCTGCACTCGGTGGTGCCCACCCGCTGGTCGCTCGCGCTCACCCCGATCATCGGCGTACTGCTCGCGCTCGGCGCCGAGCGGGCGCGGCGGTTGGCCCGCCGGCACCCGGCCGCGCGGGGCCAGATCCGCTTCGCCACCGGCACCGTGCTCGCCATGGCGCTGCTGCCGGTCCTGCCCACCCCGCTGCCCGACACGCGCCTGGACCCGACCCCGGAGTTCGTCACCTCCGGAGCGTGGCGGCCCTACGTGGCCGGCGGGCGGAGCATCGTCACGCTGCCGCTGCCCGACACCACCTACGCGGTCCCGCTGCGCTGGTCCGCCGAGACCCGCCTGGAGATGCCGCTGGCCCGGGGCTACTTCCTCTATCCGGACACCCGCCCGGGCGCCGACCGGGTCGCGCTCTTCACCGCGCCGCCGCGCCCGACAAGCACGTTCTTCGAGACGGTACGACGCACCGACGCGGTCCCCCCGATCACCCCGCAGGACCGGGTGGCGGCCGTCGAGGACCTGCGCTGGTGGCGGACCGGAGCGGTGATCCTCGACCCCCGGCTGCGGCAGGCCGAGTCGCTGCGCCGGGCGATGACCGAACTGACCGGGATCACCCCGACCCGCACCGGCGGAATCTGGCTGTGGGACGTGCGCCCGCTCGTCGACTGACCGGCGGTCAGCGGACGCAGCAGCCCTGGCAGACCTTCGGTCGGGGCAGCGTGAAGGCAAGGCAGCAGGTGCGCCGCTGCACGGTCGGCTCACCTGTCGGGCCGGGCACCAGCTCCACCAGGTCGGCCAGGTCGAGCGCGTCGAGGAGCGTGGCGACGGTCGACGCGCTCGGGCCGGGCAGCGCGTCCGCCGCGCGGAGGATGCCGTGCGCGATGCCGGAGGCGACCGAGCCGAGCAGCGTACGGGTGCCGACCCGCACCTCGCCCTGGATGGCGGCGATCAGCGGGGTGAAGTGGGCGTCGAGCAGCGTGGCGCGCAGCGCGTCGAGCAGCGCGGCCTCGTCGGCGACCACCCGGACGCCCGGCGCGCCGGCGAGCGCCAGCGGGTCGCCGGGCAGGACGGCCACCGGGGTGCCGTCGCGCAGGCCCAGGGTGAGCAGTTGGTGGTGGTCCTCGAAGTGCACGAGCACGTTCGCCGGGTCGAGCAGCGGCACCCGCCGCGCCGAGGCCCAGCCGAGCACGGCCGGCAGCGCGGTCCAGTAGCTGTAGGACTTCCAGGCGAGCGCGGCGCAGGCGTGCGGGGTGCCACCCCAGCGCCGGCCGGCGGCGGTCAGGAACGCCGGGAGCAGCGTGCCGTCGATCAGGTGGGTGGCCGGGGCCCAGCGGTCGAACTCGTCGCGGACCAGCAGGCCGGGCGCGAGCCCGGGCAGGTCGTCGGTGCCGAACATGGCGCGCAGGGTCGCGGTCACCGGGGCGAACGGGCTGGCGACGTCGCGCGCCGGCATCACCGCAGTCACCTGGCCGTCCCCTGTCTGGTCGCCCGTCGGCCGGCGCGTGCCGTCGACCGAAGCTAAGGCTAGCCTAACCACAGTCCCGGGCGGAGGGAAAGTGGTGACATGGATCGGTGGGGAGGTCCCGGTCACTCCGTCGCCGTCGCGTACTGCCCGGCCGAATGGGCGGAAAACGTCGACGGGAGCGCCGTCAGGTGCGCGCAAGCATCGACGCTCACCGTTGAATTGTCAAGGTGATTGTCGAATACGAGGCAGTTTCCGTACACGGTCGACCACGAAAAGTGAAAATGGTCTTCCCGCGTGCGAGGAAGCCGATGACCTCACCGATCGAGCGTGCCGCCGACTCGTTCGCGACCGAACTCGCCCGGCACCGGACCGGCCGAGGGCTGTCCAAGAAGCAACTGGCGACACTCATGGGCTTCGACCCGTCCTATGTCAGCCACGTCGAAGGGCGCCGCCACCGGCCCACCGAGGACTTCGCCCGCCGGGCCGAGGCCGTCCTGGAGGCCAGCGGCGCGATCTGGCAGCGCTTCCGGGAATACGACGAGCTGCGGCACAGCCGGGGCACCGGCGCGCACCGGGACCCACCCGTGCCCGGCCAGTGGCTGCCACCCGGCACCGGGCTGGTGGTCGAACGCGAGGTCGCCACGCTCACCCACACCGGCGACGGCTACCACTGCGCGATCCGGCGGGAGCTCTACAACGCCGGCACCGAGCCGGTCAGCCGCTACCTGGTCCGGGTCGCCGTCGACCGCTACCCCAACGACCCCGGCCGCTCCAACCGCCACCACCGGGAGCACCCGCTCACCTTCGCCGAGCTGCAACTCGTCGCCTACCGGGACGACGGCAGCGGGCGCGAGCCGATGCACTGGCGGGCCAAACACGACCGGGACGCGTTCAAGGAGATCTGGCTGCTCTTCGAGAACGACGAGGGCCGCTTCCCGCTCTACCCGGGCGACCGGGTCACCATCGAGTACGCGTACCGCGTCGGCCGCGACAAGTGGGGCCCCTGGTTCCAGCGCGCCGTACGCCTGCCCACCCGGCACCTCGCGGTCCGGCTCGACCTGCCCGCGGACCTCGATCCGAAGGTGTGGGGCGCGGAGACCTCGCTGTCGGCGGAGGAAGGGCCGCTGCGTACCCCGATCCAGCGCACCGCGGACGGCGACCGGGTGAGCTACGAGTGGGGGACCGACGACCCGCCGCTCAACGCCCGCTACCGGATGCAGTGGCGGTTCCGCAGCCCGGAACCGGACGCCGAACCGGACAGCACGCCCGTCGGTGAGGCCCGGGTCCGCGCCAGCGACCGGATGCGGGCGGTGGGCATCGTGCAACGCGGCGACGACCTGCTCCGGCAACCCGCCCGCCAGTTCGACCTGCCGGCCGAGGAGGGGTACGCCCGGCAGGTGGTCGACCGGCTCGCCGGGATGCTGGCCCGCCTCGACGAGCTGCACCCGTTCAGCAAGGGCGTCGGTCTCGCCGCGCCGCAGCTCGGGCTGGGTTGGGCCGCCGCGCTGGTCCGGCCCGCCGACCGGGCGGCCGAGCCGGTCGTGCTGCTCAACCCCCGGGTGGTGGACGCCGCCACCGAGACCGACGAGCAGTACGAGGGCTGTCTCTCCTTCTTCGACCACCGTGGGCTGGTGCCCCGCCCGCTGCGGATCGACGTGGAACACGCCCAGTGGGACGGCAGTCGCGTCATCACGTCCTTCGAGTACGCCATGGCGCGGCTCGTCGCGCACGAGATCGACCACCTGGAGGGGCGCCTCTACGTCGACCGGATGGCGCCAGGCGTGCCGCTGGTGCCGGTGGAGGAATACCGCGAGACCGGCACCCCCTGGCGCTACTGACACAGCTCCGGCACGCGGGCCGGTTGCCGGACCGACCCGCGCGCCGGGAAACGGGGGGCCGGGTCGCGTGCCCCAGGGGGCGGGGGCACGCGACCCGGCTTGGGGGGGAGCAAGGTCCTAGGGCCTGTGTCGAAGTCGGTCACAGCCATTCGTTGATGGCGGCGATGTGCACGGTGGCCTCGTAGCGCACGGCGAGTTTGTCGAAGCGGGTGGCCA
>NZ_JAXCFT010000033.1:0-12915 GCF_056150385.1 Micromonospora marincola
CCAGGGTCCGTCGGGGGCGGTCAGCACTGGCGCGTCCGTCGTCCGGGTCAGGCGCGGTGCGTAGGCCGCCCCGTCCCGGACGGCCAACTGCGGCTCACCGGTGGCGAGCAGGGCGGGCAGCGACGGCACGACCTCCGCCGCGCCGTCCACAAGCACGAACCGGTCGGGGTGCTCCGACTGGGCGACCCGCACCAGACCCCAGACCGCGGCCTGCGCCGGATCGGCCACCCGGTCACCAGGCTGGGCCGCGACCGCGTCCTGGGTACGCAGCACCAACGTCGTACCGGCCAGCCGGTCTTCGGCCAGCCACCGGCGGGTCAGCTCAAGAGTCCAGGCGGTCGGACCGTGATCGGCGCCGGATCCACCGGCCGGCACCGCCGCGACCACCGTCGCCGGCGCCTCCTGACCGGCGTCCAGGGCGGCGAACAGCGCCTCGACGTCCGGGTGGTCCCCGGCGCCGAGCACCACCGTCGCCGCCTCGTCCGGCTCGTCGGCGGGCCGCACCGGCGCCCACCGGACCTCGAAGAGCGAGCCGTCCGCGCGCGGACCGGCCGCGGCCAGTTGCTCCGCCGAGACCGCCCGCAGCGACAGTGACTCGATCGACGCGACCGGGGCTCCGGACAGGTCGGCGACCTGCACCGAGACCGCGTCGCCGCTTGGCGCCGGCGCCAGCCGGACCCGTAGCCGGGTCGCGCCGCCGGCGTGCAGCGTCACGCCGGACCAGGCGAACGGCAACCGGATCGCCGGGTCCGCCGCGTCCCGGGCGGCGGCGCCGAGCACCATGCCGTGCAGGGCCGCGTCGAGCAGCGCCGGGTGTACGCCGAAGCCGTCCGGGTCGGCGTCGTCGGGCAGCCGGACGTCGGCGTAGACGACGTCGCCGTCGCGCCACGCGGCCCGGACACCCTGAAAGGTCGGGCCGTAGTCGAGGCCCGCGGCGGTCAGCTCGGGATAGAGCCCGGTGACGTCCACCGGCGTGGCGCCCTCGGGCGGCCACGTCCCGGACAGCTCCTCCGCAGTGCCCTCGGCCGGTGCCGATCCGGGCGGGCGCAGCATGCCGCTCGCATGCCGGGTCCACGGCGCCTGGTCGTCGGCGGCCGGGCGGGAGTGGACGGTGACGGTCCGGCCGCCCCGCTCGTCCGGC
Organism: Micromonospora marincola; assembly: GCF_056150385.1. Classification (NCBI taxonomy): domain Bacteria; kingdom Bacillati; phylum Actinomycetota; class Actinomycetes; order Micromonosporales; family Micromonosporaceae; genus Micromonospora; species Micromonospora marincola. The sequence goes on from NZ_JAXCFT010000033.1 coordinate 1,142, forward strand.
GCGCCGACCGCGGTCTGGAGGTGGACGGCGCCGCGCGGGTCGAGCACCAGCGGGGCCTCCAGCAGCAGCTCGTCGACGCCTGCGGCCCCGGCCTGGGCGGCGGCGTGCAACGCCAGGTCCACGAACGCGGTGGCGGGCAGCAGGACGGTGCCGTGCACGGCGTGCCCGGCCAGCCAGGCGTGGCTCTTCAGGCTCAGGTGGCCGGTGAACACCCAGCCGTCCTCGCCGGCAAGCGGCAACGCCGCCCCGAGCAGGGGGTGGGTGGTGCCGCCCAGACCCAGGCCGCCGGCGTCCCCGGGGCGGCCCTGCACCCAGTAGGGCTGCCGTTGGAACGGGTAGGTCGGCAGGTCGATGAGCCGGCCGGCGGGTGTGGTGGTGGTCCAGGTGGTGTCGCGGCCCGCCGCGTGCAGCACCGCTTGGGCGTGCTGGCCGAGGTGGGTGCTGGTGATGGTGTGGGTGTGGTCGTGGGGGAGGCAGGCGTGGGTGAGGGCGCTGAGGGTGTTGTCGGGTCCGAGTTCGACGTAGGTCGTGGTGCCTGCGGCATCCAGGGTGGACACCGTGTCGTGGTAGCGGACGGTGTCGCGGATGTGTCGGGTCCAGTAGGCGGCGTCGAAGGGTGGGGCGATGTCTCCGGTCCGGTTGGAGATGACGGGGATGGTGGCGGGGTGGTAGGTGACGGTCTGAGCGATGGTCTGGAATTCGTCGAGGATGGGGTTCATGTGGGGGGAGTGGAAGGCGTGTGAGGTGGTGAGCTTCTTGGTGCGTCGTCCTCGCTCGGCCCAGTGTGCGGCGATGTCGGTGACGGCTTGGGTGTCGCCGGAGATGACGGTGCTGGTGGGTGAGTTGAGTCCGGCGATGGAGACCTTCTCCGGGTCGAGCATGGGGGTCAGCTCGTCCTCGGTGGCTTCGATGGCGATCATGGCGCCGCCGGGTGTCGCCGCCTGCATCAGTCGTCCTCGGGCGGTGACGAGGAGCGCGGCGTCGGGGAGGCTCAGCACGCCGGCGAGGTGGGCGGCGGAGAGTTCGCCGATGGAGTGGCCGGTGAGGTAGTCGGGGGTGATGCCCCAACTGGTGACGAGGGCGTGCATGGCCACGTGCATCGCGAACAGCGCCGGCTGGGTGTAGCGGGTCTCGTGGACGGCGTCGACCATGGCTTCGCGCAGCGGCCGGTCGAGGTGCTTGTCCAACTCGGCGCAGACGGCGGTGAAGGCGTCGAGGAAGACGGGTTCGTCGCGGTGGGCCATCTTCGGGTGTTGGCTGCCCTGCCCGGTGCACAGGAACGCGACCTTTCCGGCCGGGCGGGTGACGCCGCGCACCAGGGACGCATGTGGTTCATCGGCGGCCAGGGCGGCCAGTGCCTCGTGGTGGTCGGCGAGGATGACGGCGCGGTGGCTGTGCTGGGCGCGGCGAGCCAGAGTGTGGGCGACATCGTCGCTCGGCAGTGACGTGGTGGCGGTGGTGAGGCGGGCGGCCAGGGTGGCCAGGGCGGCGGGTGTCTTGGCCGACAGCAGCCACGGCACCGGCGTACCGGCCGGTTCCGGCTCTTCGGCGGCCGGCGGCTCTTCGATGATCAGGTGGGCGTTGGTGCCGCTGATGCCGAACGACGACACCCCGGCCCGGCGCGGGTGACCGTTGCGCTCCCACGGCTGGGCCTCGCTGAGCAGCGCGACGTTCCCGGCCGACCAGTCGACGTGCGGGGACGGGGTGTCGACGTGCAGCGTCTGCGGGAGCAGGTCGTGACGCAGGGCCTGGACCATCTTGATCACTCCGCCGACGCCGGCGGCGGCCTGGGCGTGGCCGATGTTCGACTTGATGGAGCCGAGCCAGAGGGGCCGTTCGGCGGGTCGGTCCTGGCCGTAGGTGGCGAGCAGCGCCTGTGCCTCGATCGGGTCACCCAACGTGGTGCCGGTGCCGTGGGCTTCGACGGCGTCGACGTCGGCGGGGGACAGCCGGGCGTTGGCGAGGGCCTGGCGGATGACCCGTTGCTGGGACGGCCCGTTGGGTGCGGTGAGGCCGTTGCTCGCGCCGTCCTGGTTGACCGCAGACCCACGGATCACGGCGAGGATCGGGTGGTTGTTGCGGCGGGCGTCGGAGAGCCGTTCCAGGATGAGCATGCCGGCGCCCTCGCCCCAGCCCACCCCGTCGGCCGCCGCGGCGAAGGACTTGCAGCGGCCGTTGCGGGCCAGGCCACGCTGCCGGCTGAACTCGGTGAACAGGCCGGGCGTCGCCATCACCGTGGCGCCGCCGGCCAAGGCCAGATCGCACTCGCCGCCGCGCAGCGCCTGCGCGGCCAGATGCATGGCGACGAGCGACGACGAACACGCCGTGTCCACGGTGACCGCCGGACCCTCCAGACCGAACGTGTACGCCACCCGGCCCGACGCGACGCTCGCCGAGCTGCCGGTCACGACGTACCCCTCGACGCTCTCCAGACCCTGCATCAACCGGACCATGTAGTCCTGGCCGGTCGCGCCGATGAACACCCCGGTCGCGCTGCCGCGCAGCGACTCGGGGTCGATGCCGGCCCCCTCGAACACCTCCCACGACGTCTCCAGCAGCAGCCGCTGCTGCGGATCCATGGCCAGCGCCTCGCGCGGGCTGATCCCGAAGAAGTCCGCGTCGAACTCGTTCGCCTCGTGGAGGAACCCGCCCTCCCGGACGTACGACTTGCCCGAGGCGTCCGGGTCCGGGTCGTACAGCTCGTCGGTGTCCCAGCCGGGCCGGGCCGGGAACTCGCTCACCGCGTCGCCGCCGGTTGCGAGCAGCCGCCACAGGTCCGCGACGGATCCCACCCCGCCGGGATAGCGGCAGCTCATCGCCACGATCGCGATCGGCTCGTGGTCCCGCGACTCCAGCTCCCGCAACCGTCGGTTCGCCTGCCGCAGGTCGGCCGTCGCGCGCCGCAGGTAGTCGCGGAGCTTCTCGTCGGTTCGCGCCGGGTCGGTCGTCGGGTTCGTCGTCGCGGCCACATTCTCGGCAGGCATCACAGGTGCTCCGGATCTCGTCGTCGGTGCGGTCGTCGTGGGATGGTCGGTGGTGGTCAGCGGGTCCGGTCCTCGGCGCGGGCCAGCGCCATCTGCACGAGGTCGTCGACGTCGGCCGCGTCGATGTCGTCCGCGCGGTCGTCGCCGTCGCCGCCGGCCGACTCGTCCGGCTGGCTCTCCAGGCTCAGCACCAGATCCAGCAGGCCGGCCTCGCGGAACCGGGCCAACGGGATCGCCGCGATCCGGTCCCGCAGTTCGGCGTCCGCGTCCCGCTCGGCGGGCGCACCGCCCCGGGCCTCCGCCTCCACCCGCAGTTGGGCGGCGAGCCCGGCCGGTGTCGGGTAGTCGAACAGCGTGGTGGCGGGCAGGCGCAGCCCGGTCGCCGCGGCCAGCCGGTTACGCAGTTCGACGGCGGTGAGCGAGTCGAAGCCCAGGTCCAGGAAGCCCCGTTCCACGTCGATGGCCGACGGGTCCGTGTGTCCGAGCACGCCGGCGACCTCGGTCCGGACCAGGTCCAGCACCAGCCGGTCCCGTGCCGGTCCGGCCAGCCCGGCCAGCCGCTTGTCGAGCGGCACTGAGGCGGCAGCCGCCCGCCGGGTCGGGACCCGGACCAGACCTCGCAGCACCGCCGGGACGAGCCCGCCGGCCGCGCCGGCGGCCAGGTCGAACCGGGCCGCTACCAGGGCCGGCGGCCCGCCTACCAGGGCCGAGTCGAGCACCGCCAACCCCTGCTCCGCGGCGAGCGGCAGCAGGCCACCGCGCGCCGCCCGACCGGCCTCGGCGTCCCCGCCCATGCCGTCGTCCGCCGCCCAGAGGCCCCAGGCCAGGGCGACTGCGGGCAGCCCACGCGCCCGGCGGTGCGCGGCGAGCGCGTCCAGGTAGGCGTTGGCAGCCGCGTAGTTCGCCTGGCCCGGGCTACCAAGCACACCGGCGACCGAGGAGTAGAGCACGAACGCGGCGGACGGCCGGTCGGCGGTCAGCTCGTGCAGGTGGTGGGCGGCGTCCAGCTTCGGCGCCAGCACCGCGTCCAGACGGTCCGGGGTGAGCGACTCGACGACGCCGTCGTCGAGGACGCCGGCGGTGTGGAACACCGCGGTCAGCGGGTGCCGGCGTGGCACCGAGCGCAGCAGCGCGCCGGCCTGTTTCCGGTCGGCGATGTCGCAGGCGACGACCTTGACCCGGGCGCCGAGGTCGCGCAGTTCGGCGCGGAGGTCCGCCGCGCCGGGGGCGTCCGGCCCCCGACGGCTGGTCAGCAGCAGCCGGGTGACCCCGTGGGTCGTGACCAGGTGGCGGGCGAGCACCGCCCCGAGCGCGCCGGTGCCGCCGGTGATCAGGACGGTGCCGTCCGGATCGAGGGCCGGGCCCGCGGTGGCCGCCGGTTCGGTGGCCGCCGGCGCCAGCCGGGGCGCCAGCAACACGCCGGCACGCAGGGCCAGTTGCGGTTCCGCCCCGGAGGCCGCGCGGGCCAGCGACTCCGGCGCCACGTCGGCCACGTCGACCGGTCCGTCGGGGTCGAGGTCCAACAGGACGAAACGGTCGGGGTGCTCGTTCTGCGCCGACCGGATCAGGCCCCAGACGGCCGCGCCGGGCAGATCGGTGACGTCCGCGTTGGGCGCGGCCGGGACCGCCCCCCGGGTCGCGAACACCAACCGGGTGCCGGCCAGCCGCTCGTCCGCCAGCCACTCGCGCATTAGGCGCAGCGCCCAGCGGACCGGCTCGTGGTCACCCGGATCGCGCCCGGCCGGCACCGTGGCCAGCACCGAGTCCGGGACCGGGGCCGAGCCGGCGATCGCTGCCGGGTCGGGGTTCCCGTCCGGCGTCGTGCCGAGGTGGACGACGGCAGGTGCCGCGCCCGACGGGCCGGCCGGCGACCAGTCCAGCCGGTAGCGCAGGTTCTGTCCGCCGGGTCGGATGGCGGCCAGCTGCGCGGCCGAGACCGGCCGGGTGGCAAGCGACCCGACCGACGCGACGGGGGCGCCGGTCTCGTCGGCGACGGCAAGCGAGATCGCGTCCGGGCCGTCCGGGGTGAGCCGCACCCGGACCGCGCCGGCGCCGGCGGCGTACAACGTCACCGCACGCCAGGCGAAGGGCAGCCGCAGCATCTCCTCGCCGTCGGCGGCGGCCGGGTGCAGGGCGGCGTCCAACAGGGCCGGGTGCAGGCCGAAGCCCGCGGTGGCCGCCTCGGCCGGCAGCTCCACCTCGGCGAGGAGCACGTCACCGGCGCGCCACACCGCCCGCAGGCCCTGGAACGCCGGACCGTAGTGCAGACCGGACCGGCCGAGCCGGTCGTAGATCCCGGCCACATCGACAGGTACGGCCCCGGGCGGGGGCCACGCGCCGGTCGCGAACGACATCGGTACGGCCTCCGAGCCCGCCTCGGTCAGCGTGCCGGTCACGTGTTGGGTCCAGGCCGCGCCGTGCGGGGCCTTCTCGTCCCGGGAGTGCACGGCAAGCGAACGGGCGCCGTCGTCGCCGGGGCCGTCGACTGTCACCCGCAGTTGCACGCCGCCGCGCTCGGCCAGCACCAGCGGCGCGTGCAGGGTCAGCTCGGCGACCTCGACGGCGCCGACCTGACCGGCGACGTGCAGGGCGAGGTCCGCGAACGCCGCGCCGGGCAGCAGCACCAGGTCCTGCACGACGTGGTCGGCCAGCCACGGCTGGGCCGGCAGCGAGATCCGCCCGGTGAAGACGCGACCGCCGTCCGGGAGTTCCACCTCGGCCTGCACCAGGGGGTGGCCGGTAGCGGCCTGGCCGAGGCCGTCCGGGCTGTTCCGGGCCGCGGGCGGGTGCAGCCAGTAGGGCTGGCGTTGGAACGGGTACGTCGGCAGCTCGGTGTGCCGGCCGACCGCCGGTACGACGGGTGTGGCCAGGTCGTGTCCGTGGACGTGCAGCTGGGCGCGGGCCCGAGCGGGCTCGACAGTGGGCACGACTGCCGACTCGTGGTCGTCGGGGAGGCAGGCGAGGGTGAGTGTGCTGAGCGTGTTGTCGGGTCCCAGTTCGAGGTAGGTGGTGACGCCTGCGGCGTCGAGGGTGGACACCGTGTCGTGGTAGCGGACGGCGTCGCGGATGTGTCGGGTCCAGTAGGCGGCGTCGAAGGGCGGGGCGATCTCGCCGGTCCGGTTGGAGATGACCGGGATCGTCGCGGGGTGGTAGGTGACGGTCTGAGCGATGGTCTGGAACTCGTCGAGGATGGGGTTCATGTGGGGGGAGTGGAAGGCGTGTGAGGTGGTGAGTTTCTTGGTTCGTCGTCCTTGTGCGGCCCAGTGTGCGGCGATGTCGGTGACGGCTTGGGTGTCGCCGGAGATGACGGTGCTGGTGGGGGAGTTGAGTCCGGCGATGGCGACCGCTTCGACGTCGAGCATGGGGGCCAACTCGTCCTCGGTCGCCTCGATGGCGATCATGGTGCCGCCTGCGATGGCTGCCTGCATGAGTCGTCCGCGGGCGGTGACCAGGAGCGCGGCGTCGGGGAGGCTCAACACGCCGGCGAGGTGGGCGGCGGACAACTCACCGATGGAGTGCCCGGTCAGATAGTCCGGCGTGATGCCCCAACCGGTGACGACGGCGTGCAATGCCACGTGCATCGCGAACAGGGCGGGTTGGGTGTAGCGGGTCTCGTGGACGGCATCGACCATGGCCTCACGCAGCGGCCGGTCCAGGTGCTTGTCCAGTTCCGCGCAGACGGCTTCGAAGGCGTCGACGAAGACGGGGTCACGCAGGTCCGCCATTGCCGGGTGTTGGCTGCCCTGACCCGTGCACAGGAACGCGATCTTTCCGGCCTGGCGGGCGGTGCCGCGTACCAGTGCGGGGTGTGGGTTGTCGGCGGCGAGGGCGGTGAGCGCTTCGCGGTGGTTGTCGAGGATGACGGCGCGGTGGGTGTGCTGGGCGCGGCGGGCCAGGGTGTGGGCGATGTCCGCGTCCGCCTTGCCGTCGACGTGGTCGAGCAACCGTGCGGCGGACTCGCGCAGGGCATCCGCCGTGCGGCCGGAGAGCAGCCACGGCACCGGCGTCCCGGCGGGCTCCGGATCCGGCGCGGCGGCGGCCGGCGGCTCTTCGATGATGACGTGGGCGTTGGTGCCGCTGATGCCGAATGAGGACACGCCGGCGCGGCGGGGGTGGCCGTTGGGGGTCCAGGGTTGGGGGTGGGTGAGGAGGGTGACGTTTCCGGCGTTCCAGTCGATGTGCGGGGATGGTTCGTTGACGTGCAGGGTCTGCGGCAGTTCGTCGTGCCGCATGGCGAGGATCATTTTGATGATTCCGGCGGTGCCGGCGGCGGCCTGGGTGTGGCCGATGTTGGATTTGATGGAGCCGAGCCACAGTGGCCGTTCGGCGGGTCGGTCCTGCCCGTAGGTCGCCAGCAGCGCCTGGGCCTCGATGGGGTCGCCGAGGGTGGTGCCGGTGCCGTGGGCTTCGACGGCGTCGACGTCGGCGGGGGACAGGCGGGCGTTGGCGAGGGCCTGGCGGATGACCCGTTGCTGGGACGGCCCGTTGGGTGCGGTGAGGCCGTTGCTCGCGCCGTCCTGGTTGACCGCAGACCCACGGATCACGGCGAGGATCGGGTGGTTGTTGCGGCGGGCGTCGGAGAGCCGTTCCAGGACCAGCATGCCGGCGCCCTCGCCCCAGCCCACCCCGTCGGCCGCCGCGGCGAAGGACTTGCACCGCCCGTCCGGGGCCAGGCCGCGTTGCCGGCTGAACTCGATGAACGTTCCAGGCGTCGACATCACCGTCACACCGCCGGCCAGCGCGAGGTCGCACTCGCCGGTGCGCAGCGCCTGGCCGGCGAGGTGCATGGCGACGAGCGACGACGAGCAGGCCGTGTCGACCGTGACCGCCGGACCTTCCAGGCCGAACGTGTACGCCACCCGGCCCGACGCCACGCTGTAGGCGCTTCCGGTGCCCAGGTAGCCCTCCAACTCGTCCGGAGCCTGACCGTAGAGACGGGCGCCGTAGTCGCCGTACATCACGCCGGCGAAGACGCCTGTCGAGGAGCCGCGCAGCGCCGCCGGATCGATCCCGGCCGCCTCGAACGCCTCCCACGACGTCTCCAGCAGCAGCCGCTGCTGCGGATCGATGGCAAGCGCCTCCCGCGGGCTGATGCCGAAGAAGTCGGCGTCGAACCGGTCCGCGTCGTAGAGGAAACCGCCCTCCCGGACGTAGGACTTCCCGGTCGCGTCCGGATCCGGATCGAAGAGCGTGTCCAGATCCCAGCCCCGGCCGTTGGGGAACGCCGCGACCCCGTCGGCGCCGGACGCGAGCCGCTCCCACAGCTCCGCCGGGGTGGTCACGCCGCCGGGATAGCGGCAGGCCATGCCGACGATGGCGATCGGGTCGCCGTCGACCGCCGTCGCGGCCCGCACGGTCGCCGTCTCCCGCCCGCCGCCCAGCTCCGTCATCAGGTGTCCGACGAGGGCATCCGTGGTCGGGTAGTCGAAGACCATCGTCGCGGGCAAGCGCAGCCCGGTGGCCGAGCCGACCTGGTTGCGCAGCTCGATCGCGGTAAGTGAGTCGAAGCCCAGGTCCTGGAAGGCGCGGGCGGGGTCGACCGAGGCGGCCGACCCGTGTCCGAGCACGGCGGCGACCCGGCCGCGGACCAGGTCGAGCAGCGCCGTCCGCCGCTCGGCCCCGGTCAGCCCGGCGAGCCGCAACCCGGCGCCGGCGATCGCACGCCGCGCCCGGACCCGGACCAGGCCGCGCACCGCCGCCGGCAGCGGCTCCGCCTCCGCCAGCCTTTCCAGATCAAACGTGACGGGTACGACGACGGGCCCGGCCGCCGCGCGCAGAGCCGCGTCGAAGAGCGCCAATCCCTCCTCGGCGTCGAGCGGCAGCACACCCCGGCCCCGGCCACCGTCTGCCGCCATCCCGCCGTTCGCGGCCCACGGGCCCCAGGCGAGGGAGGTGGCGGGTTGGCCGTGCGCGTGCCGGTGGGTGGCGAGTGCGTCGAGGTAGGTGTTGGCGGCGGCGTAGTTGGCTTGTCCGGGGTTGCCGAGGGTGCCGGCGATGGAGGAGTAGGTGATGAAGGCGGTGAGGTCGTGCTTGCGGGTGAGTTCGTGCAGGTGCCAGGCGCTGTCGGCCTTGGCGGTGAGGACGGTGTCGAGTCGGTCGGTGGTGAGGTCGGTGAGTAGGCCGTCGTTGAGGACGCCCGCGGTGTGGATGACGGCGGTCAGTCGGTGGTCGTCGAGCAGCGCGGCCAGGGCGTCGGGGTCGCTTGTGTCGCAGGCGGCGATGGTGACCTCAGCGCCGTGTGCGGTGAGTTCGGCGTGCAGGTCGGTGGCGCCCGGCGCGTCGGGGCCACGGCGGCTGGTCAGCAGCAGTCGCCGGATGCCGTGGTTGGTGACGAGGTGCCGGGCCAGCAGTGTGCCGAGGGCACCGGTGCCGCCGGTGATCAGCACCGTGCCGTCCCGGTCCATCCCGGTGCCGGTGGCCTCCGGGGTGAGGCGCGGAACGTCCACCGGGGCGAGGCGCGGAACGTGGCACCGGTCGCCGCGAACCGCCAACTCGGGCTCGGTGCCGGCGACGAGCCGCTGGAGCACCTCGGCCGGGATCCCACCTCCGTCCGCGTCGAGCAGGTGGAACAGGTCGGCGTGCTCGTTCCGGGCGGTCCGGGTCAGACCCCAGACGGCTGCGCCGGGCAGGTCTGTGACGTCCTCGTCGGGCTCGACCGCGACCGCGCCCCGGGTGACGAGCACCAGGCGGGTGCCGGCGAGCCGATCCTCGGCGAGCCAGTCCTGCATCAGCCGCAGGGCGTCCCGAACCGGCCCATGGTCGGCCGGGTGCCGACCGGCCGGCACCGCGACCAGCGCCACCGCGGGGCGATCGTCGTCCGCGGCCAGTTCGGCCAGGCCGGGATAGCCGACCAGACCGGGCCCGGCCGGACCGTCACCCAGGACGGCGACCGGCTCGTCCGCGCCGGCGTCCGCCGTGCCGTTCAGCGGCGTCCAGCCCAGCCGGTAGAGCGTGCCACCGGTACGGGGAGCGGTCGCGGCCAGTTGCGCGGCGGTGACCGGTCGGGTGGCGAGCGAGGCCACCGCGGCGACCGGGGCGCCGGACTCGTCCGTCACCAGCATCGAGATCCCGCCGGTGACCTGTCGCAGCCGGACCCGCAGGCTCGTCGCCCCAGTGGCGAAGACCCGCACGTCCGACCACTCGAACGGCAGGTGGGCCTCGTCCAGGGTCGTCGCGGTGGCGGCGGTGGCGTGCAGCGCGGCGTCGAGCAGCGCCGGGTGCACGGTGAACCGGTCGGCGTCCGGGTGCTGCTCGTCGGGGAGCGTGACCTCGGCGTACACCTCGTCGCCGGCCCGCCAGGCGGTGCGCAGCCCCTGGAAGGCGGGCCCGTAGCCGTAGCCGGCGGCGGCCAGCCGGTCGTAGAGCGGTTCGGTGTCCACCGGGACGGCGCCTGCGGGCGGCCACTCGGCCAGGTCATCCGGGTCACCGCCGGTGAACCGGCCGGCAAGCGTGCCGCTCGCGTGCGCGGTCCAGGCGGCGCCGGGGCCGTCCGGGCGGGAGTGCACCGAGAACTGTCGCCGTCCCCGTTCGTCGGGGCCACCGACGGTCGCCTGGAGCCGCACCGTTCCCCGCTCCGGGATGACGAGCGGCGCCTGGAGCGTCAACTCCTCCACGCCCGGGCAGCCCGCCCGGTCCGCGGCGTGCACGGCCAGTTCCACGAGCGCGGTCCCGGGCAGCACGACCGTGTCGAGTACGGCGTGGTCGGCCAGCCAGCGGTGAGTGCGCAGCGAGAGCCGGCCGGTGAGCAGCCATCCGTCGTCGTCGGCAAGCGGCAGCGCGGCCTCGACGAGCGGGTGGCCGGTGCCGGTCAGTCCGAGCGCCGCGGAACCGGGCCGGGCCCGGACCCAGAAACGCTCACCCTGGAACGGATACGTGGGCAGGTCGGTGAGCCGGCCGGCGGGTGTGGTGGTGGTCCAGACCGTCTCGCGGCCGGCCGCGTGCAGTGCGGCGTGTGCGTGGTGGCCGAGGTGGGCGGCGGTGATGGTGGCGGTGGTGTCCTCGGGCAGGCAGGCCCGGGTCAGCGCGCTGAGGGTGTTGTCGGGTCCGAGTTCGACGTAGGTGGTGACGCCTGCGGCGTCGAGGGTGGACACCGTGTCGTGGTAGCGGACGGCGTCGCGGATGTGTCGGGTCCAGTAGGCGGCGTCGAAAGCTGGGGCGATGTCTCCGGTCCGGTTGGAGATGACGGGGATGGTGGCGGGGTGGTAGGTGACGGTCTGAGCGATGGCCTGGAAGTCGTCGAGGACGCTGTCCATGTGGGGGGAGTGGAAGGCGTGTGAGGTGGTGAGCTTCTTGGTTCGTCGTCCTTGTGCGGCCCAGTGTGCGGCGATGTCGGTGACGGCTTGGGTGTCGCCGGAGATGACGGTGCTGGTGGGTGAGTTGAGTCCGGCGATGGAGACGGTGTCCGGGTCGAGCATGGAGGTCAGCTCGTCCTCGGTGGCTTCGATGGCGATCATGGCGCCGCCTGCGGTGGCGGCCTGCATGAGTCGTCCTCGGGCGGTGACGAGCAGGGCGGCGTCGGGCAGGGTCAGGACGCCGGCGAGGTGGGCGGCGGAGAGTTCGCCGATGGAGTGGCCTGTGAGGTAGTCGGGGGTGATGCCCCAGCTGGTGACGAGGGTGTGCATGGCGACGTGTGTGGCGAAGAGGGCGGGTTGGGTGTAGCGGGTTTCGTGGACCGCGTCGACCATCGCCTCGCGTAGGGGCCGGTCGAGGTGTTTGTCGAGTTCGGCGCAGACGGCGGTGAAGGCGTCGAGGAAGACGGGTTCGTCGCGGTGGGCCATCTCGGGGTGTTGG
>NZ_JAXCFT010000034.1:0-11428 GCF_056150385.1 Micromonospora marincola
AGTCTTGGTCGACAGCTGTCCTACCTGGAGCCTCGCACCCATCGATCACCGGGCCTGCCGCACCCGCCCTGAACTGCAAAATCAGCTTGGAAAAGGCTCTATACTCGACCGGGCGATGCCGTGCATGACAGCGCCGACGACGAGCCGTCCGCGGCGTCCCCGGCCGTTGAACACGTCGGTGACCCGGAACTCGAAGCGGTCACAGCGGTGAGTGTGGCAGCACTGGTCCCTCTTGTAGGTCCGAGAGCGTTCAGTCGCCGGTTTCGGCCCCACCCTTCGTCGACGATTTCGGTGCCGCCGGAAGCGTCTAATTTATTCGACGTCAAGAACGCTGAAGTCGAGGTCGCAGAGTATTCGGCGAATCGCCGCATCATCGAATCCTTCGTTATCGCGGATGTCTTGCAGCAGCGGCCACCCAACTCCCGGTGTTGAATTGCCGATTACGTACAGCGGTGGGCCATCTGCATATTCGTCCTCGCGGTAGTGAAGGTCGAAATGCTGCAAGACCTCGACATGCCGGCGTAGGTCGCTTGCGGTGCAATCGGCGATGCTCTTGAGAACCCTTCCCAGAATAAGCCGGCCCCGGTTTTGGTGGAGTCCTGCATACCGGTGACCAAGGCTTCCTGGCCGGGCTGTTCGAAGCCTGGATCGCGTCGTGGGCGATGGCCGTCGGCGCACTCCAAACGCCACGCCTCGTCGCTGTCGACGCCGCCTGAACGTTCAGCCGGTGTTGACAGTCGCGCTCGCTGTCGATGTCGCCACCGGCAAGTAGCGGCGGGCCCTTGGTTCAGTAGCGGCTGGTATCCGAGGGAGGGAAGCCGCAATGGCACACACTGTCAACCCACCCAGGCGGCTATGCCACCGTAGTTGGGGTCTCAATCGGCGAGGTAGCGGAACGAGACGAGAACGGGTTGACTGGGAGATTGTCATCAGCTCTGTGGATGAAATAAGGAGATTTGATCCCTCACAGTGCGTCGGTATGGGTCGACCCGAGGCTGCCGCGGAACACGACTTTTGGATGCCACGACATGTCGACGACTCGTTGGGCTACTTCCACGGCACTCGGTCGATCATGAATGTCGACCCTGGTCTCGCTCGTTCCGTCGGCGTCGTGGAGCGCCGCCTGGTCGCGCTGGCAGACAAGCTTTCGGTTGACACCGCTGGGTTCGAGGAGGTCGCCGCGGCGATCGAGTTCTTCAATCAGGACGCGGACGAGGTCGAGCCGGAGTTGGAGGGCGTCGAGGACGAGCTTTGGGCCTGCTTCACGGGCGAGGTGGGCGACCTCGAGAGGCTGGACCTCGGCGTGGCAGGGCTCGTCATGGCGTTGGCGTCAGTAGGTACGGTTCCGGCCGCCAGTTGTCGCGGCCACCGCAGCGTCACCGCCTGGTCCGACCATCCGATCGTCATGGCAGCGGTCGACCGTGACCATGCCGACTGGCTGCAACCGCTCGTGAAAGCTACCGGGTGCGGCTTCGCGTGGGATGATGAGCGTGCGGACCTGCTCTGCCTTATCGCCCCCTCCGTCTCGCACACGATGGGGCTCGCCGAGCGCATCCTCGCCGAGGCGGAGGTCCGATGGCCGGCCGACCTGGCCAGGACCGTTGTTCTCGAGGGTTCCGGAGGCGGTGACGACTTCGATGAGGACGAGGACTGAAGCTTGCTCGGAATGTCGGCGTACCGCGGTCGAGGCGGGGACCCCCGCTCCGATGCTTCGCCCGGTCGAATTGCGACGATCGTGACGGACCGGCACGGGTGGGTGTCCACCGACGAGGGAGCTCATCTGCGGGGCCGCAGGACGCAGGACACCACTCCCGAGGTCTCGCTTCGACGTGCGGTACATGCCCTCGGTCTTCGTTACCGGCTGAGGCGACGCATCGCCGGGTGTCGGCCGGACCTCGTCTTCCCTGGTCGTCGGGTAGCCGTCTTCGTTGATGGGTGCTTCTGGCACAACTGCCCTCAGCATGGTCCCAAGGTGTTCAAGGGACCGAACGCCGATCGCTGGCGGGCCAAGCTGCAGACCAACGTCGCCCGTGATCGCCGCAACGACACGGCCCTGCGTGACGACGGGTGGCAGGTGGTCAGAGTGTGGGAGTGCGAGGTACGTCAAAGCGCCGGGGACGCTGCCCTACGTGTGGCAGGGGCCTGTCGAGAGGGCTGCGCAGGCGCGGATCGCGCGTCGCATACGTTCCTGAGGGGGCACCGGACGCAGTCGGAGACCGACTGATCAGGCTTGCAGTAGGTGGCACCGACGAGCCTGATGGCAGCCATCCGACCCGGCGCATGCGGACCGGAGCCGACCAGGAGGGCGAGGTCGAGGCGACCCTTCGTGCGTAGGTTCGATTCGCTGGACGCTGTGCTCAGAACGCGCGCCGCCACCCTTACGGTCGCCTGGTTCGGGATCAGTCTGTCCTCGCCGAGCAGGAGGCGGAACAGTTCCATCTCAGCTGCCTGGAAGCCGGCCTTGTCTGCAATCTCCACCGGGTCGCCGTCGTCGTCGAGCTGGCTGATCAGGACCGTAAGCCGCTCGGCCGCCCTGCGGAGTCGTGGCGTCGCGTCGCTATGGCGGGACATGGCCTCGAGGTGGCGTGGCGTGAGGGCGGGCAGTCCTCGCACCCCTTCCAAGACCGAGTTCAGTCCCGTCTGGCCACGGCACATCGCCACTAGGGCGGCGAGGGTCGGTGACATGAGGTCCGACGGGAACAGGTACCAGTGTTCGCCCTTGCGTTGGTGGGTCGCCCACTGGGCCACCCGCTTGCGTAGGGCGACCATGTTGCGGTCGGTGCTGGGCAGGGGCAGGTCCTCGCGCGGCCTGACCGCCGTTGCGGCGGCCTCGCCCAGCAGCGGTGGGACTGCGTTCCCGATCTGGCGGAATGCGTCGCTGCGTGTGCCGGCGAAGCGGAACCGGTCGGGGAAGGTCTGGATACGAGCAGCCTCTCGGACCGTGAGGGTGCGGTGCTCCTCGGGATGGATGTACCAGTATCCGTCCTTGGCGATGTGCGCGGTGATCGATCGGCTGAGTTCCTCCCAGCCGAGCCGTTTGTACTTGTCGTCGAACGTGTCGGCCTTATAGCGGCGCAACTGTGGATCGATCTGCGAGTAGAGGGTCTTGGAGTCCATGAGTGCGAACACGGTGCGGTCGTCGTCTCGTACGGGACGCGTCATGTGGTCGTGGACGAGCCCTGCGGGGGCGCCGACACGCATGGCCGTCGTGTAGGCGCTGGTCGGTCCCGTGTAGTCCATCACTCGTCCGCCGGTGTCCAAGCCCAGCTGCGGAAGGTCGGCGATGGCCTCACGCAGCTTCGTGGGAGTGTCGCTCTCCTTCGGCCAGTTGAACGGTCCGTCGTCGCGACGTGCGAGGAGAATAAGGCGTTGCCTGTGTTGCGGGACGCCGAACCGCCAAGCATCCACGAGCCTTACCTGGGTTCGGTAACCGTCGCTCTCGAGCATGTCCACGATGGTGCGGACGACGAACAGTTCGTCGCCGAGTGCCATGTCCGGGACGTTCTCCATCAGCACCGCACGCGGGCGGACTCGCAGGACGACCTCAACGAACGATCGCCAGAGTTCCTTGCGGTGGTCGAGTTCGTCGCGAACGCCGGCTTGGACGAGGCTGCGGATCTTGCTGCGACCGGCCCGGCTGAACGGCTGACACGGTGGTCCGCCAGCCACCAGATCGACGTCGACCTTCCGGAGCAGCCGGACGAGCCCCCGGCGGGCGGCGGCATCTCCGAGGTCGACGTCCAAGGCGAGTCCGGGGAAGTTCGCGCGGTGGGTCGCAAGAGCCTTCGCGTCGTGGTCGACGGCGGCGGCGACGGTCCACCCTGCGTTCGTGAGTCCGAGGCTCAAACCACCTGCGCCGGAGAAGAGGTCGACGGCGAGCGGGCGCCCCCGGGCGACTTCGCTCTGACACCAGTCAACGAACGTGTCGGTGGTGCAGCCGTCGGTGTGTGGGGCGAGCCGTAGATCGTCGCTACGCTGCAGCTTTACGCCGTAGGTGGACACCCGGCTGTCGTCCCCCCTTGTGAACGTCCCACCGCGTGGCGGGTCGCGTACACCTGTTCTACTCGATCATAACAACCGTACTGTACGGGTTGCCGGGACTGATAGTCACCACGCCGTCCGGACAATTTCAAGTCGATCGGCATCCTATCGGTAGGCCGTCGTGACTGCCGCACCCCGGTCGGTTGACCGCCCGGGAGAGCGCTTCGCGGCTGGCCGTTCCGCCTTCAGCGATTCAGCCCGTCCCTCAGCGAGGTCGTATGCTGTCTGACCGTAAACAAGTGAGAGGTTGCCGATGACCGGGGAGCCGAGCGACCAGCACGCGCCACCGCAGGCGGCGGCCTTGATCGAGTCCCTGCGGGCGTTGGGCTACGACCTGCCGGACGCGCTGGCCGACATCATCGACAACAGCGTCACGGCCGAGGCTGTGACTGTCAGCGTCGAGTACAACGCTGACCCAGTCAGCGGCTGGGTCGCGATCGTCGACGATGGCAGGGGCATGAGCGAGGAGCAGCTGCACCGAGCTATGCACCTCGGAACGGACGGGCCGTGGGTGCATCGCCACCCCGCCGACCTGGGGCGTTTCGGGCTGGGGCTCAAGACGGCGTCGTTCTCGCAGGCCCGTCGCCTCACCGTCGTCAGCTGTACGACGGACGGCCGTCCCGCCAGCCGCGGGTGGGACATGGAACACGTTCGCAGGCGCAACGGCTGGTACCTGCTCGACACCCTGGACGACGAGGCCGCGTCCATCGTCCGCGAGCTGGGCTTCCAGGGACACGGCACCGTCGTGCTGTGGCGAGGACTTGACCGGTACGGTACCAGCAAGGCCCTGATCAACCAGATGGCGAAGGTGCGCACCCACCTCGGGGCCGTGTTCGGCCGACACATCGGTCGCGGATCACTGCGCCTGCGCGTTGGCGGACAGCCAGTCAGAGCCTGGGACCCCTTTGTGCGTCAGCACCCGGCAACCCAGGATCTGGGAACCGAGCCGATCCACAACGGGGACACGGTCGTCACCGTCACGCCCTACGTACTCCCACACCCCTCCAGAATCGACGAGGGTGAGAGCAGAAGCGCGGCCGGGCCGTCCGGCTGGATGCGGCACCAAGGCTTCTACGTCTATCGCGGCGACCGGCTCCTCACCCTCGGCGGGTGGCTCGGCCTGCCGGGACTTCGATCCACTCAACCGACGCAGCTCGCCCGGATCTCCGTCGACGTCAGCGCCGACGACGACCATTCCTGGCAGGTCGACGTCAGGAAGGCGACGGTCATACCGCCGGCAAACCTGCGCGACCGGCTCGCCGAGATCGCCGCGCTCGCGCGGACCCGGTCCGAACAGGTGTTCCGCCATCGGGGGTCAACCAGTGACCGCCGTGGCGGCGGAGGGGGTCAGCTCGTCTTCGTCTGGCAGCAGCACAGCCGACGGGGCAACATCGGCTACCGGGTCAATCGACAACACCCGGTGGTCGCTGCCGCCCTCGCGGGGGCCGAGGACACCGTCGGTCCGCTGCTGCGCCTGCTGGAGGAGACCGTGCCGGTCGGACTCATAGCAGCGGAGAGCAACAGTGCGCCGGAACGGACGCCACAGGCTCCGCTCGAGGCCGAGGACCGTGACGAGGTGGTACGGATGCTGCGCGCCGCCATGACCAGGCTGCCCGCCGACGTGACGTCCAAGGCCGCGTTCCTGCAGGCACTGCGGTCGTCGGAGCCCTTCAACCGGTTCCCGGACGTGCTCTCGGAGGTCCTCGACGGTGAAGGGACGGACGGCAAGTGATCGACGCCTTCGACATGGCGATGGGAATCAGCGAGAACGCCCTGCTGAGCACGGCGCGCACCGAACGCACCGCGGACAAGGTGCGGCAGGTCGCGGCCTTCGCCGCTGGCGTCGCAGAAAGTGTCGGACCGGTTGACGTCGACGAGCTCGTCACCCGTCTGGAGGAACGCTTCGACGTGTGGGTGCCGCGGCCCGTCGCCGTCCTGAACGCAGACGAACACGAACAGTGGTACGCGGCCCGCCGCGACAAGATCGCTTTCGACTACTGGGAACGGTACCGCAAGTGGCTCGCCACCCGGGCGGGATGGAAACCGCAGCCTGTGGAGGCGCTGCACGAGTCGACCGACCTGGTCCTGGACAGGCTGGAGAACCCGGAACGCCCCGGGTCCTGGTCGACCTACGGACTGGTCTACGGCCAGGTCCAGTCGGGCAAGACCGCCAACTACACCGGTGTCATCTGCAAGGCCGTCGACGCCGGCTACCACGTCGTGATCGTCCTAGCCGGACGAAACGAGAGCCTCCGCAACCAGACCCAGGCTCGGCTGGACTTGGAGTTTCTCGGCTTCAACACCAGGGTGACCCGCCACCGCGCCGACGGTGCCGGCCTGGGAGACATCGGCGTGGGTCTGCTGGGCCTTCACCCACCGGTGCAGGTGTTCCCCCTGACCACCACGGAGTCGGACTTCAAGCGCAACGTCGCCCTCACCACGGCGGTCGACCTGCGCAAGAACCGTGTGCTCATCGTGGTCAAGAAGTACAAGAGCATCCTGGAGAACCTGACCGCGTGGCTGGAGAACTTCACCAAGGACCATGCCCTTGCCGACCTGCCGCTGCTGCTCATCGACGACGAGGCCGACGACGCCTCCATCGACACCAGGAAGGCGCCCGACAACAAGACCCACAGCGATCCCGAGCACGACCCGACCGCCATCAACAAGGCCATCAGGCAACTACTCGCGATGTTCGACCGCCGCGCCTACGTCGCCTACACCGCCACGCCGTTCGGCAACATCTTCATCCCGCACACCACCGACCATCCGCAGCTCGGACCGGACCTGTTCCCCAACAGCTTCATCCTCGCCCTCAAGCCACCGTCCAACTACTGCGGTCCGGAACGGGTCTTCGGCTTCGAGGACCCGACATCCGACGAGATCCGCCAGCCGCTGCCGATCATCAAGCAGATCGACGACCACTCGGCCTGGATGCCGGACGGGCACAAGAACGGCCACCGGCCGTCGTTTCCGATGCCCCCCTCACTCGTCGAGGCCATCGACGCGTTCATCCTTGCCACTGCGGTGCGCAAGGTCCGCGCAGGCCGTCCGGGCGGGCGCGCCAGCCACAACTCCATGCTGATCCACGTCACACGGTTTACCGAGACCCAGTCCACGGTCGTCAGTCAGGTCCGCCAGCACCTAGGCACGATGCGAGACACCTGGGGGGAGCACGGCGCGGCCGGCAGCGCTCTTCGTAGACGCCTGAGCAAGCTGTGGCGCAGCGACTTCGTCCCGGTACACCGCGAACTCGCCGCCCGAGACGACCTCGGCGACGCCATCGGTGACCCGGTCACCATGTCAGAGGCACTGAACGCTGTTCCGGAGGTGCTCGCCGAGGCCGCGGACAACGTCAAGGCCATCAACGGCACCGCCCAGGACGTCCTCGACTACCGCTCCACCCCGGTCACCGTGGTCGCCGTCGGCGGTGACAAGCTCTCGCGGGGACTCACCCTCGAGGGTCTGACCGTCTCGTACTACCTGCGCGCCTCCCGCGCCTACGACACGTTGCTGCAGATGGGCCGCTGGTTCGGCTTCCGCACGGGTTACCTCGACGTCACCCGGCTGTACACCACCAGGGAACTCACCGACTACTACGTGCACATCACCCGCGCCAACCGAGAGCTCATGGACGTCGTGACCACGGTTGCCGAGAACAACGCCACACCGCGCGACGTCGGCCTCAAGATCGAGGACGGCATCGGGCAGCTGCAGGTCACAGCCGCCGTGAAGCGACGGGCAGCGACCACCCTGACATTCACCTTCTCCGGTGAGCGCCCCGAGACCCTGGTGATGCTGACCGACCCGTTGTCGTCGAAGAACAACCGTGAGTTGCTCGACAACCTCGTCGAGGCAGTCACCGACTGCGACCCACTGCCCGAGGGCAGCGTCTCCAGCGCCAACGGCTTTGTCCGCACCAACGTTCCGCCCGAACCGGTGAAGGCGTTCCTCACCTCCTTCAGGGCGTCACCTCGCAACGTCCAGGCAGCCCCCCGTTTCCTGCTGGAGTACATCGAGGCGCAACAGGCGAAGGGCGAACTGGTCAACTGGACCGTGGCGGTGGTCGCGGGCAAGGCACCGACTTCCGACACCATCGCCGGTATGGAGGTACGCCGGGTGACGCGCCGCAACACCAGCAGCACACCTTACGTGTCCGGCGAGGACTACGAGGTGGGCGTCCTGGTCAACCCGGCGGACGAGGCGATCGGACTGACCGAGAAGCAGTTCGACAGCGCCAAGGCCCGGACCCGCGCCGACGCCGCCGCTGACAAAACCGTCCGGCGACCCAGTGGTCGGGCGCTGAGGCGGGAACGCTCACCACAGGACGGACTGCTGGTGCTGTACCGGGTCGACCCCGGCAGCGGAAAGGCTGACGAGCTCGTCATCGGCTTCGCGATCTCCTTTCCCCAGACGGACAACGCCAAGAAGCTGCGCTACAAGGCGAACAATGTCTTCATCGAGAACCTCGCCAAGAGCCTGCGCGCACAGGAGCTCGGCCTGCCAGAGGACGACTCGGAGTGACAACCACCGTCGAACAGGTCGCCAGGCTCTTCGAGCAGATGCAGAGCACGCCCCCGCAGCTGCCCGGGACACTGCGCCGTCGCCTTCGGGCGCACGCCGCCCACGTCGAGGTGCATCTCGAGATGGAGTTCCCCGGCCGCGTGCGAATCCTCGCCGTCCGCGCCCCCGACGTCCCGGAAGCTCCACGGATGGCCGACACCGTCGGACTGCGGTGCGCCTTCGCCGACCACACCGTTCGCATCGCCGCCAGCGCGGCCGTGGAGCCGGAGATGTTCCACACCCTGGTCGCCGACCTCGTTCACCACCTCGCAGTAGCTCCTCACCGCCCGGGATGGGCTCTGGTCCAGCGGTTGGGCTCCTGGCAACGGATGCTCGCCGCGGGCCTACGAACCGGACTGTCCGCCCAGGCGCAACTCGGGCTCTACGGTGAGCTGCTGGTGTTGCGCGAACTCGTGCTGCCGGTGTGGGGACCCGCCACGGTCCCTGCCTGGGTCGGCCCCACAGGGGCGGACCAGGACTTCCAACGATCGGGAGTCGCCGTGGAGGTCAAGTGCACCACCCATCGGGACGCACAGCGCTGCAGGATCAGCAACGAGGCGCAGCTCGACACCGACGACATCGACTACCTCGCCCTGATCCACCAGAGCGTGCGGACGACCACCACGGCCGGAGTGAGCCTGCCCGAGATGGTCGACGCGGTTCGTGCCGAACCGGCGGTGGCCGCGGATCCCGCGCCGTTCGAGGACCGACTCCTGCACGCCGGCTGGCTCGACCTGCACCGGCAGCAGTACGAACGGGAACGGTACGAACTCGTCACCCGCCGCTGCTATCGGGTGACGAACGGGTTCCCCCGCATCCCCAGGCAGCACGTGCCCACGGGAGTCAACGCCGTGGCCTACTCCGTCGACCTCGACGAGTGCCGTCCCTTCCTCGTCCCGCAGAATGACATTGTCCAGCGCTTGGCCTCGGCGAACCTTGGAGCACTCCAGTGACCACCAATGTCGATCTTGCCGCCTTCGCCGAGGAACTGCGTGTCGAGGTCAACCAGCGTCTGTCCGCCGAACCGGAGATGATGGTCGGGGACATGTTCGTCAGAGTCGTCTCCGAACGACTGATCGCCGATGGCTCCCTCGAGGACCTCGAGGTCTGCTACCTGCGACAGCAGGGCCGACCGTTTCTCGAGGTGTCTGGATACAACATCAGCTCCGACGGCACGATCCTCGACCTGGTCACCCGCGAGACCGAGAAGTCCGGAGAGACCATCAGCAAGGCACGCGTGACGACGCTGTTCCGGCGCGCAACGGCGTTCGCGGAGGCCTGCCACGAGGGACTCCACAAGCTCAAGGAAGAATCCGCCCCGGTATACGACATGGCGCAGCGCATCCACGCCGAGTGGACGGAGCTGAGGAAAGTTCGTGTCTTTCTACTCACCGACGGCCGCGCCACCCTTGAGCGCATCGAGGATTCCACCGTCGTCGGCCTCCCCGTCTCGTACCAGGTGTGGGACCTCGCCCGGCTGCAGCGTCTGGCCTCGTCCGGCCGGGCGCAGGAGGATATCGTCATCGACCTGGAGGACATGGGTCACTCGGTTCCGGTCCTCGAGTCACCCGAGCAGTCGGACGGCTACCGCTGTCTCCTTGCCGTCATCCCCGGCCAGCTCCTCGCCGACCTCTACGAGCAACACCACAGCCGCATCCTGCAACGCAATGTCAGGGCGTACCTACAGGCACGCGGCAAGGTCAACAAGGACATACACTCCACGATCCGTGACCACCCCGGTCGCTTCCTCGCCTACAACAACGGGATCTCCGCCACCGCCACCGACGTCGGCACGTACACCCGGAATGGCACTGTCATGCTGCAGCGTCTGCACGACCTGCAGATCGTCAACGGCGGCCAGACCACAGCGTCCCTGCACCACGCGTCGATGAACCACAGCCTCGACGGCGTCTACGTCATGGCCAAGATCACCGTGGTCCCGAAGGAAACGCTCAACGAGCTGGTGCCGCGAATCTCCCGGTACGCCAACTCCCAGAACGCCATCCGCCCGGCCGACTTCGAGGCAAACGGACAGTTCCACATCGGTCTGGAACAGGTGTCCCGAACCGCGTGGGCGCCGCCGCACGGCAGCGTCATGAAGGAGACCCGCTGGTACTACGAACGCGTCAGGGGCCAGTACCAGGTCGAACGCAGCCGCCAGAGCACGGCCGCACGCAAGAGGAAGTTCGAAGCCGAGTGTCCACCGCACCAGCGGTTCAGCAAGACGGACGCGGCCAAGTACGAGATGGCGTACCTCATGCGCCCGCACACGGTCAGTCTCGGCGCCGAGAAGTGCTTCCAGGAATGGACTCTCGAGTGCAAGCTCGAGGAGAAGGACTCTCCCGGCGTTTCCTACTTCCGGCATCTCGTCGCCAAGGGCATCCTCTTCCAGGGCATCAGGAGACGCGTGCTCGGACTGCGGCTCGGCGGCTACCCGGGACAGACAGCCGCCTATGTGATGGCGCTGGTTGTCGAACGTCTCGGCGGAGACCTGAACCTGGACCTGGTGTGGCGGCTGCAGGAGGTGCCCGAACAGCTGGACGCGATCGTGCCGCATGTGACCCAGGTCGTACGTGACGTGATCATCGACCCGCCCGGCTCGGCAAACGTGACCGAGTGGTGCAAGAAGGAGGACTGCTGGAACCGGGTACGCAAGGTCACCTGGTCGCCGCCCGCGGACCTGGCGAAGATCGGCTCCTAGGTACTACCTGCCCCTACGGACGGATGGGGCGCGGTGGTTTCGTCACGCTGGCGGCATGCCGCCGATCAGCCTGGACGAGCCTTCGGGCCGCTATCTGTCCTTCGCCGAACGCGAGGAGATCGC
>NZ_JAXCFT010000035.1:0-11281 GCF_056150385.1 Micromonospora marincola
ACCACACACCGCCCGCAAACCCTCCACCAGGAGGACCCACAACCGGGGCATTCCGTCCACACCCACCGCTCTCGCGCCGGGCACTTTTACTACGTTACCTCACCGTCTCTGCCGTGTCAAACCGTGTGTGCCGGTCTGTCATGCTTCGTACGGGTTGGCGCCGCTGAGCCCACGCAGCAGCGAACCGCTGCGCTTGATCACCGGATTTGGCAGGCCGGCCGCTACGGTTTCCCGTAAGCTCGCCCGGTTCCCTGCCGGTCGACAACCTTACCCGGTCGGTTCCGCTCCGCCAAATCCGCCCTGCGGCGTTCTGGCCGGCCTCGCCCGGGCCGTGTCCTGTTGGGGCGCAAACCCCTTCGGACGCGGCACCCGCGTCGGTTCGGCACTCCCGGGCTTTCGTCCCGTTTGCCCCGTTCCGCGCTGGCAGAGAGAAAGTTACGCGTCCGCAGGTTTGATCGTCAAATCCAGAGGTGGCGGCCCGCGTCACAGCATCAACCGGGCCGGGAGACGCGGCGGGCGGCAAGCCAGCCGCGTACGCCGAGCACGCCTACCGTCGTACCGATGGCAAGTGACGCGGCGATCAGCAGCGCGTGCACCCAGACGAAGGCGGTCGGGCCGCCCTCGCCGACGACACCGGCCGACCAGGCTCGCGGGTCGTTCCAGATGGCGGCGGCGAACCTCGGCCAGATCACCCACGTCCACACTCCGACGCCGACCAGGAACAGCGACCAGCCACGCGACAGAACCATGGTCGGGCAGTATGCCAGCAGGTCGGCGGCTACCACTCCGAAAGCTACCGGCGGGTCTGAGCCGGAGGGGCAGCCGGACGGCCACCCCGGCGGCTACCGTGTCAGGCATGGTCCGGTCGAGCACCTGCGCCCCGGAGACCCACGCCGGTCTCCCGGGTCGTGCTGACGACGGCCGGGAGCAGATTCTCGACGTCCTTCGAGCCGGCGGACTGCGGTTCCGCGCCGGCGGGCGATGGCGGCGCTCGTTCTGACAAGCCCGCTCCACCGATCCGGGTCGGCACCCGGGTCGTTCGCGCGCGTCCGCGCGTTCCCGCCAGCCACCGGCACGAAAGGCATACCACCATGTCCTCAGCACGCATGCTCACCGGCGACCGCCCGACCGGGCGACTGCACCTCGGCCACTACGTGGGAAGCATCGCCAACCGGGTGCGGCTGCACCAACGCTACGAGAGCTTCTTCATCATCGCCGACCTGCACATGCTCACCACCAGGAACACCCGCGCCGACATCGAGCAGGTCGCCGGCAACGCCCGCGAGATGGTCACCGACGTCCTCGCCGCGGGCGTCGAGCCGGAGCGCGCCACGTTCTACCTCCAGTCGGCGATCCCCGAGGTCGGTGACCTGAACACGCTGTTGCAGAACCTGGTCACGGTGCCCCGCCTGGAGCGGGTGCCGTCACTGAAGGAGATGACCCGGGACGCCGGCAAGGACGAGATGCCGTACGGCCTGCTCGGCTATCCCGTGCTCCAGGCGGCCGACATCCTCTGCGTGAAGGGGCAGGTCGTGCCGGTGGGGAAGGACAACGCGGCGCACGTCGAGGTGACCCGGGAGATCGCCCGTCGGTTCAACCACCTCTACGGCGACGTCTTCCCGGTACCCGACCTGATCATGTCGGAGACGCCGACGCTCGCCGGCACGGACGGCACCGGGAAGATGAGCAAGAGCAGGGGCAACGCGATCGCGCTCTCCGACGACGCGGCGACCGTGCGGCGCAAGGTGATGGGGATGTACACCGACCCGAACCGGGTCCGCGCCGACGTGCCGGGGACGGTCGAGGGAAACCCGGTCTTCGCCTACCACGACGTGTTCAACCCCGACCGGGCGCAGGTCGAGGAGTTCAAGACGCGCTACCGGGCCGGGCGGGTCGGCGACGTCGAGGTCAAAGAGGCGCTCGCCACGGCGCTCAACCGCTTCCTCGACCCGGTCCGCGAGCGCCGGGCGCGGTTCGAGGCGCAGCCCGGCCTGGTCGACGAGCTGATCGTCGCCGGCACCGAACGGACCCGGGCGCAGGTGCACGCCACGCTCGTCGAGGTCCGCCGGGCGATGGGCCTGACCAGCGCGTACACCCAGGTGCGGCGGCGGGCCGAGCGCTTCCGCAAGGCCGCCGCCACGCCGGCCTGACAATCGGGGTACGCCGACGGCCGGTCCGGGTACGCGCTTGCGCCGCACCCGGGCCGGCCGGTTACGCTGCCGGCATGAGCAGTTCGCAGGCGTACCTGACGGCGTCCCCAGACGTCCGGCTCGGCGCGCTGCGACGCCGGCGGTCCCGCGACCGCCTGCGCTGAGCCTTCCTCTCCTGCGACCGGCGGATCGAGCCGCCGGTCCTCGTCGATCGTCCTCGCTCCGCCGCCTTCCCATCCGGTGATCCGCGCGGCGGATCGAGCGAGATCGGCGTACCCATGGATCTTGAGAAGTTGCTTGCCGACCGGCTGGCGCCGGCGTTCGCGGCGGTGGCCGGCGGACCGGTGGACCCGGTCGTGCGGCGCTCGCAGCACGCGGATTTCCAGTCCGACGCGGCGCTCGGGCTGGCCCGGCGGCTCGGCCGGCCGCCGCGGGCGATCGCCGCGGAGGTACGGGACCGCGCGGAGCTGGCCGACCTCTGCGCGGCAGTCGAGGTGTCCGGGCCGGGCTTCCTGAACCTGACCGTCGCCGACGGGGCGCTCGGCGGTCTGGTCTCCACGCTTGCCGCCGACCCGCGGCTCGGGGTGCCGGTGGCCGCCGGGCCGGAAACCGTGGTGGTCGACTACTCGGCGCCGAACGTCGCCAAGGAGATGCACGTCGGGCACCTGCGGTCGACGGTGATCGGGGACGCGGCGGCCCGGTTGCTGGAGTGGCGGGGGCACCGGGTGGTGCGCGCCAACCACCTCGGCGACTGGGGCACGCCGTTCGGCATGCTCATCGAACACCTGGCCGACCTGGGTGAGGCGGAGGCGGCGCAGGAGCTGTCGATGGGCGACCTGGACGCGTTCTACACGGCGGCGCGGGCGAAGTTCGACGACGACCCGAGGTTCCGGGAGCGGTCCCGGCTGCGGGTGGTGGCGTTGCAGGGCGGCGACCCGACGACGCTGCGGCTGTGGCGGCTGCTTGTGGCGCAGTCCGAGAGCTACTTCCTGACCGTGTACGACCTCCTCGACGTGACCCTCTCCCGGGACGACTTCCGGGGTGAGAGCAGCTACCACGACCTGCTCGCGCCGACGGTCGGTGAGCTGGACCGGCTCGGGCTGCTGCGGCGCAGCGAGAGCGCGGACTGCGTCTTCCCGCCCGGTTCGGTGGGGCGGGACGGCGAGCCGCTGCCGCTGATCGTGCGCAAGTCCGACGGCGGGTACGGCTACCCGGCGACCGACCTGGCCGCGCTGCGGCACCGGACCGGCACGCTCGGCGCGACCCGCCTGCTGTACGTGGTCGGGTCGCCGCAGCGGCGGCACTTCGAGATGGTCTTCGCGACCGGCGCGCAGGCCGGCTGGTTGACCCCGCCGGCCCGGGCCGAGCACGTCGGGTTCGGGTCGATCCTCGGCCCGGACGGGCGGATGCTGCGCAGCCGGGCCGGCGGGGCGGTGAAACTCGTCGGCCTGCTCACCGAGGCGGTGGAGCGGGCCACCGCGCTGGCCCGCGAGCGCAACCCGGAGCTGGGTGAGGCGGAGGCGGCCGAGGTGGGGCGCGCGGTCGGGATCGGCGCGATCAAGTACGCCGACCTGTCGAGCGATCGGCACCGGGACTACGTGCTGGACTGGGAGCGGATGCTGTCGCTTGACGGCAACACCGCGCCGTACCTCCAGTACGCGTACTCCCGGATCCGGTCCATCTTCCGGCGGGCCGGCGCGACGGCGCGGCCGGGCGCGGACATCGCGCTCGCCGAGCCGGCCGAGCGGGCGCTCGCGTTCGAGCTGGTCGGCTTCGGGCCGGTGGTCGAGGAGGTCGCCGGCAGCCTGGAGTTCCACCGCCTGGCCGGGTATCTGCACCGGGTCGCGGTCGCGTTCAGCGCGTTCTACGAGCGGTGCCCGGTGCTGCGGGCCGAGGGGCCGGTGCGGGACAGCCGGCTGGCGTTGTGCGACGTGACCGCGCGGGTGCTCCGGCAGGGCCTCGACCTGCTCGGCATCCGGACGCCGGAGCGGTTGTGAGCCGGCCGGCTCGGCGAGCGGTGGTGAGCCGGCCCGCTCAGCGGGGCAGCCAGGACTGCACCTCGACCAGGTTGCCCTCGGGGTCGCGCAGGTAGGCGGAGCGGACGCCCCAGGCGGGACGGTCGGCGGCCTCGGCGACGACCGCCCCGGCGGGCAGCGCGGTGACAGTCGCGTCCACGTTGGACACCGGGACCACGACGAGCACACCGCCGTCGCCCCGCCCGACCGGGAGCACCGCTTCGGCGGCCCGCCGGCCCAGCAGCGCGAGCACGGTCTCGCCGCCCGCGTCGAAGCCGGCGTACTCGAAGTCGTCGACCACCTTCTCCGGCTCGCCGAGCAACGCGGTGTAGAAGGCCAGGGTGGCCGGGAAGTCGTCGGTGACCACGCGGGGATGCACACTCATGACCGGACCCTATCGGACCGGACGCGGCGGGGTGGTCCCGTTGCGCGATCGCGCCGGCCCGACCGTCCATATCGGAGCCCGCCCAAAAAACGGGGGTCCTCGATGTCGGCCATCCATGCGATCCTTCCTCCGCGGGTGCTCATCGTGTTGCCCGCCATCATCACGGGGGAGGACGTCATGCGTGCCCACGCGCGCGCTTTTCGGCGTATTTTCGCAATATCCCTGACCTTCGCGGTCGGTTGCGGCACGGCGGTCGGCGTGCACGCCGCCCCGGCCGCCGCCGCCGTCGGCGGGCCGACCGCACTCACCACCGCCGGCCTGGCCTGCGCACCGCAGGCGCCGGGGCCCTACCTGAGCCCGGTGCGGCTCAACGACGCCAACGCCGTGGTGCTCCAGGGCACCTACAGCGGCACCCCGAGCAGCACCGACGCGCAGGCTGACTTCCAGGTGTGGGACGTCACCAGGCCGGACGAGCCGCAGCAGTGGCGCGACGGGCTCGACGAGCGCAACAACCGGGTCTACATCCAACTTGAGGACCCCGCGCGCCAACTGGACGGCGTCACGTACGCCTGGCGGGTCCGCGTCCTCGACGGCGACGACACGTCGCCGTGGAGCGACACCTGCTACTTCACCGTCGACCGCACCGGCGGTCCGGCACCGGCCGTCGCGTCGGCGAAGTATCCGGCCGGGGACTGGGACAACGCCGGCGGCGCGGTCGGCGACACCGGAACCTTCACCTTCACCTCGGCCTCCGCCGACACGGTGAGCTACCAGTACCGGTTCTCCGGTGACGACGACCAGGACTCGACGGTCCCGGCGACGAGCCTCGGCGGGCCGGCGACCGTCACCTGGACCCCATCGGACGCGAGCCGCCAGTCGGTGGTCGTCTACGCCGTGGACCGCGCCGGAAACTGGTCGGAACGCAACGTCTACGAGTTCTGGGTCCGGGAGACGCGACCCTCGGTCTTCTCCGCCGCGTACCCGGAGTGGGGCACCAACCTGGACTACGGCCCCGGCGTGCCCGGCGCGTTCGAGTTCACCGCCAACGTCCCGGGCACCGAGTCGTTCGCCTGGCGCATCGACGGCGGCGGTCCGTCCGGCTCGGTCGCGGTCGACGCCGACCGCAAGGCCACCGCGATGATCGCCCCGACCCGGGCCGGCCGGCAGACGCTGTACGTGCGGAGCGTCACCGGCGACGGCACGACGCACCCGGAGCGGGCCTACACGTTCGTCGTCGACAACGCGCCCCGGGTCACCGGCGACGTCGACCGTGGCGTGATCATCGGATCGTCGCTCCGGTTCCACCTGGCCCCGCGCATGCCCGACGTCGTCGCCTACCTCTACTGGCGTCGCGACCACAACGGGCACGAGACCGAGGAGAAGACCGTCCTGCCGGCCGGCGCGGACGGCACCGCGGACCTGACCTGGACCGCCACCAACCAGAACCAGGACACGCAGGCGTTGCTCGTGCAGAGCCGGAGCGCCGACGGGACCCTGTCGGAGCCGCGGTTCATCTACATCTCGGTGTCGAGCGCCAGCCCCCAGGTCAACCGCAGCGGCGGCGACGTACTCGGGTCGACCGCCACCTTCACGGCGCGCACCGAGATGGCGAACGTCGCGGAGTATGAAGTGGTCCTCAACGGCGATCCGGCCACCCGGCAGGTGCTGCCGCCCGCCGCCGACGGCACGGTCACGTTCCGGTACACGCTCACCAAGCGCGGCTACACCTACGTATCGGTGTTCGCCCGGAACGCGGACGGCGTGCGGACCGGCGACGGCGGCATCTCCTGGTCGGTCACCGACTCGCCGGTGGTGACCTCCACCGACTTCCCCTCGTCGGGTTCCGGCCGGATCGCGCCGGGCACCTTCACCTTCAAGCCCCGGCAGCCGGGCGCGGTGAAGTACGCGTACCAGCTCCCGGGCGCGGCGGGCACCGTCGCGGCGGCGGCGGACGGCACCGCGACGCTCACCTGGACGCCGCCGGACTCGGGCTACCACACGCTCTACGTGACCAGCCTGACGGCGGACGGCGTCGCGTCGTTGCAGACCTACTACTCCTTCTACGTGGCCCCCGACCCGCTGACCGTGACGTCTGTGTCGCCGACGTCGGTCGCGGCGGGCGCGGTGCGCACGATCACCCTCACCGGCACCGGTTTCCACGAGGAGAACCGGGTCACGGTCACCCCGGCCGGCGGCACGGCGCTGACCGCGACCGTGCGGAGCGTCTCCGCCGACCACCGGACCCTCACCGCCGAGGTGGACCTGACCTCGGCCGCCACGGGCAAGGCGTCGGTCTCGGTCCGGCCGGACGACTGGAGTGACGCGGTGTCGCTCGCCGACGCCTTCACCATCACCGGTGCGCAGGCCGTCCGGTCGGTGACCGCGCCGACGATCACCGGCACGGCGGCCGTGGGGTCGACGGTCCGCGCCTCGACCGGGCAGTGGAGTCCGAGCGCCACCGCGTACACCTACCAGTGGGCGGCCGACGGCACCGCGATCAGCGGGGCGACCGGTGCGACGTACGTGATCCCGGCGTCCCGCCTGGGCAAGCGGCTGAAGGCGGGCTACGCCGACGGCAGTGCCACGAGCGCGCCGGTGACGGTGCGCGCGTAACGCCGCGGCTGACCGCCGCCACCTCGTCGACCCGTCCCGTGGGTCGGCGAGGTGGCGGCGGTCAGCTCTCGATGATGGTGTTGTTCTCGTCGATGCCGTGGGTCCGCCAGTAGACGTCCCACTCGTCGTCGACGTGCTGCGGGACCTTCCCCTCCGGGTAGCGGACGTACGGCGGGGTCGGCTCCTGGCCGTCCGGGAAGCAGGCGCTGCCGCCCTGACCGCCGACCGCGATCGCCGGATACTCGCCGTCGGCGCAGATGGCCTCCTCGAAGGAGCAGCCGGTGGTGAGCATCAGCCCGCTAAGGCCCACCGCGGCCAGGGCGATCATGATTCGGGTTCGCATGGCGAGAATTCTGGTCGCCCCGGCCGCACCTGCCATCCGTACGCGTACTCAGTCGTTGGGGTGCAGCAGCACCTTGGTCCAGCCCTGCTCGCGCCGGTCGAAGCGCGCCCGGTGCCGGCGCGCCCCCGGGTGATCCCATGAACGCACCTGCGAAACCGAGATGCCACTAATCTCCGCAACAGCAAGGGGACTTTGCCTCTTTGCCCAGCAGATGCGCGCGGGTAGGGTGCTGGCGTGACGGTGTTTCGGATCGGGGAGGCCGCGGAGCTGCTCGGCGTGAGCGCGGACACGGTGCGCCGCTGGGTCGACGCGGGCCGGCTGGCCGCCGCGCGCGACGAGCAGGGCCACCGGGTCATCGACGGGGTCGAGTTGGCCGGGTTCGTCCGCGAGCAGGCGGGCGAGGCGAGCGGTCGGTCGGAGGAGTCCTCGGCGCGCAACCGGCTACGGGGGATCGTGACCGCGGTCGCCAAGGACACCGTGATGGCCCAGGTGGACATCCAGGCCGGGCCGTTCCGGATCGTCTCGCTGATGAGCCGGGAGGCGGTCGAGGAGTTGGGCCTGCGGGTCGGGTCGGTCGCGGTCGCGGTGATCAAGTCGACGACGGTGGTGGTGGAGCGGTCCGCCCCGGCCCACCGGGCACGGGCCGGCGCATGACCGCGACCCGGATCCAGGGAGGCGCACGTCTCGTGCGTGCCGCGCTGGCCGGCGTGACGGCCCTGGCGGTGGCGGGGCTTGCCGGCTGCGCGGGCGGCGGCACCGACGAGGACGGTTCCGCGCCCGGCGGTTCGGCCTCCGGTTCCCGGCCGACCGGGACGGTGACCGTGTTCGCGGCGGCGTCGCTCACCGAGTCGTTCACCCGGATCGGCAGGGATTTCGAGGCGGCCAACCCGGGTGTGACGGTGGCGTTCAACTTCGCCGGCAGTTCCGCGCTTGCCAACCAGATCGCCCAGGGCGCCCCCGCCGACGTGTTCGCCTCCGCCGCGCCGAAGAACATGCAGTCGGTCATCGACGCGGGCGACGGCGACGGCCCTCCGACCACGTTCGTGCGGAATCAGCTTGTCATCGCGGTGCCCACGGGCAACCCGAAAGGCATCAAGGCGCTTGCCGACCTCACCAGGCCGGGGTTGAAGGTCGCGCTCTGCGCCGAGCAGGTGCCCTGCGGCGCGGCGGCCACCAAGGCCCTGACCGCCGCGCGGGTGAAACTCACCCCGGTCACGCTTGAGCAGGACGTCAAGGGTGCACTGTCGAAGGTGAAGCTCGGCGAGGTCGACGCGGCCCTGGTCTACCGCACCGACACCGGGGCGGCGACCGCCGACGTGGACGGGGTGGAGTTCCCCGAATCCGCCGGCGCGACAAACGACTACCCGATCGTCGTGCTGAAGAACGCCCCCAACCGGGCCGCCGCGCGGGCCTTCGTCGCTTACGTGCGGTCCGACCAGGGCATGGCCGTCCTGACCGCCGCCGGCTTCCAGGCCCCGTAGCGGCGATGACCTCGACCGGCGGAAACGGCACGGCGGTACGGCCCGAGCCGGCCGGGCCCCCGCGCCGCCGTCGCGGGCAGCGGGTGCCGGTGGCCCTGCTGACGCCGGCCCTGGTGGGCCTGTTGTTCCTGGTGCTGCCCCTGGCCGGCCTGGTGGTCCGCGCCCCGTGGGCCAGCCTGTGGCACCGACTCACCGAACCCGGTGCGCTTACCGCGCTGCGGTTGTCGTTGCAGACCGCCACCCTCGCCACCGTCGTGTGCCTGCTGCTGGGCATCCCGCTGGCGTGGCTGCTGGCCCGCGCCCGGTTTCCCGGTCGCCGGCTGGTCCGCGCGCTGGTCACGGTGCCGCTGGTGCTGCCGCCGGTGGTGGGCGGGGTGGCGCTTCTGCTGGTGTTCGGGCGCCGCGGTCTGGTCGGCGCGTGGCTGGACTCCACGTTCGGGTTCACCCTGCCGTTCACCACCACCGGCGTGGTCGTCGCCGAGGCGTTCGTCGCGATGCCGTTCCTGGTCATCGCCGTGGAGGGAGCGCTGCGCGGGGCCGACGCCCGCTACGAGGAGGCCGCCGCCACCCTCGGTGCCGGACGCTTGACCACCTTCACCCACGTCACGCTGCCCCTGGTGGCGCCGGGCGTGGCCGCCGGAGCGGTGCTGTGCTGGGCGCGCGCGTTGGGCGAGTTCGGCGCCACGATCACCTTCGCCGGAAACTATCCCGGCATCACCCAGACCATGCCCCTGGCCGTCTACCAGACCATCGAGGGTGGAGACCTGGACGGCGCGGTCGTGCTCAGCCTGGTCCTGCTGATCGTGTCGGTGGCCATCCTCGCCGGCCTGCGCGACAAGTGGATCACCAGCGCATGAACCCGGTCGTGGACGCGCACCTGGTCGTCGACCGGGGTGGCTTCCGCCTGGACCTGCCCCTGCGCATCGCCGCCGGAGAGGTGGTCGCGCTGCTCGGCCCCAACGGCGCCGGCAAGACCACCGCCCTGCGCGTCCTCGCCGGCCTGCAACCGCTGGACGCGGGCCACCTCGTGCTCGCCGGGCAACCCGTGGACCGGCCCGACCAGCGCCTCTGGACACCCCCCGAGCAGCGCCCGATCGGCGTGGTCTTCCAGGACTATCTCCTCTTCCCGCACCTGAGCGCGCGGGACAACGTCGCCTTCGGGCCGCGCCGCCGCGGCGCCGACAGGCGTGCCGCACGCCGTCTCGCCGACGACTGGCTGGACCGGGTGGGTCTGGGCGACCAGTCGCGCCGCAAGCCGAGACAGCTCTCCGGCGGGCAGGCCCAGCGGGTCGCGCTCGCCCGGGCCCTGGCCGTCGACCCCGTGTTGCTGCTGCTCGACGAACCGCTCGCCGCGCTCGACGCCCGCACCCGGCTCGACACCCGCGCCGCGCTGCACAGGCATCTCGGCGACCATCCCGGCGCCACCCTGCTGGTCACCCACGATCCGCTCGACGCGCTGGTCCTGGCCGACCGGCTCGTCATCGTCGAGGACGGCCGGGTCGTCCAGGAAGGCGACGCCGCCACCATCACCGCGCGGCCCCGCACCGACTACGTCGCCCGCCTCGTCGGCCTCAACCTCTACCGCGGCACCGCCGACGGCCACGCCGTCCGCGTCGACGACCGACTCACCCTCACCGTCACCGACGCCCTGCACGGCGACGCGTTCGTCGCATTCCCGCCCTCGGCCGTCGCGCTGCATCCGCACCGGCCCGACGGCAGTCCGCGCAACACCTGGCCCGCCGTCATCGCCGGGCTGCAACGCCACGGCGACAACCTGCGTGTGCAGCTCGACGGTCCGATCGCGGTCGCCGCCGACGTCACACCGGCCGCCGCCAGCCACCTCGACCTGGTGCCCGGTCGCTCCGTGTGGGCCGCCGTCAAGGCGACCGAGACCCGCGCCTATCCCGCCTGAGCCGGCCTGGCGCCCGGCCGGTCCGGGTGGAGCCGCCGTCAAGGTCGCCTGTCCCGACCCGACCTGGTGCCCGGCCGGTCCGGACGGGCCGCTGTCAAGGTCGCCAGATTTCGCCTGAAGGGCCGGCCTCCCCACTCGGGGAGACCGGCCCTCGGTTGTCAGGTGCCCGGCGTGGTCAGCGCTGGAGAGTGAGCAGGCCCGGGCGGTAGGGCAGGAGGCCGTAGTCGCCGCCGGAGTTGGTGGCGCGGCCTTGGTAGAGGAGTTGGAGGTTGCAGGGGTCGACGGTGAAGGTCTGGTCGGCGGTGGTGCGGATGAGTTCGCCGTGGCTGATGTCGTTGGTCCAGGTGGCGCCGCTGTTGGCTTTGCCGGCGAAGGGGTTGCT
>NZ_JAXCFT010000036.1:0-8702 GCF_056150385.1 Micromonospora marincola
GCTGATGCGGACACCATCGCGTTGACCCTCGCTGAGATCCGCCGCCTCCTCAACGCGTTCGTCCTCGCCACAGCACCACCACCAGCGCACACCCTGCACCGGTCAATCTGGCGGCGAACATCCCAAGCCCGAGCCCGTCGCTCCCACTACCAGCGCAGACAGGCGAAGTGACGTTGGAGTACTAGGGCGTGCATCAGAAGTGATTGGCGGTGGCGTGTGCCTGCGGGTCGATGTCTTCGATCAGCTATGTTGCCGGCGTGGAGATCCAGGTGTTGGAGGGTGCGCTCGTCGAGGTGCCCACGGCCGATGTCACAGGCGTGGACCGGCGTGCGTTCGGCGAGTTCGTGGGGCCGCGTGGCGAGTTGGCGTCGTACGCGTTCGGGTGGACCACCGGCTCACACCCGCGCGTCGCCCGTCTGTCGATCGGGATTGGTGTCGGCAATCCTGGCGGTGGCACGTTCCACGCCGTCATTTTCGCGCACGACGACGGCCACGCGTTCTCGCTCGTCGATGAGCCGTTCGAGCAGGTCCCGCAGGGCGGCCCGCATCTGAGCGCGGATCAGTCGCGCGCCCACGAGGACCTGCCGTTCGTCTGGTGGGTGGCCGACCACGTCATGCAGCATGATCGGCGAGCCGGTTGGATGCGGCACTGGTTGCTCGGCACCACCTGTATCCAGACCCCTGAGGTCTTCGAACGCCACGAGCCTGTCCTGTTCGTCAGTCACGACGCGGACGACGGCGTCTGGCAGTTGATCGGAGCCTCTGACGCGAGCGGCGGCACCGGCAAGGTCGGACACCTGCACCATGCCGTCGACGAGGACCCCACCCTGATCGACGTTCTCGACCTACCGCCCGGACGCACCGCGGAACGCGCGGGCGTCGGAGAACCCTGGACCGCAGACGTCTAACCTGGATCGAGGCATCGCCCTACTGACTGTCGGCTAGTACTCCAGCCGTAGTTGTCTCATCTGAGGTTTTAGCAGCTCATCGGTATGATCGATGTCGGAGTTGAGCCGACCACGAAGCTGCGGATGTCGATGCTATTCGGTCGGTGGTTTGCGTGGTCGCACTGTCTGTCTGTTATGGCCAGTCGCAGTGCGGGCAGGGTTCCGTGCTCGTGTTGATCGATGAGATTGTGGGCTGGCGGGCGGGTCTGGATGATCTGCTGGCGCGGTTCGCGCACCGGTTCGGGCGGGCGGAGCCGCGCCGGCAGGCGCTGACCTACCTGGTCGGGCTGCTGTCACGCCTGGCCAGCAAGAACGGCTGGACCCTGGCCGAGGTTGCCGGCGACGCGACGCCTGACCGGATGCAGCGGCTGCTCAACCGGTCCGCGTGGGACCCGGACTCGGTCCGCGACGACCTGTTCGCCTACGTGTCTGAGCACCTCGGCGACGATGACGGGGTGCTGATCGTCGACGAGACCGGGTTCCTGAAGAAGGGGATGAAGTCGGCTGGGGTGCAGCGTCAGTACTCGGGCACGGCTGGGCGGACGGAGAACTGCCAGCTCGGGGTGTTCCTGGCCTATGCCAGCCCGGCCGGGCGCACGCTGATCGACCGGGAGTTGTATCTGCCCCGTGGCTG
The DNA here is from genome assembly GCF_056150385.1 of Micromonospora marincola. Lineage (NCBI taxonomy): Bacteria > Bacillati > Actinomycetota > Actinomycetes > Micromonosporales > Micromonosporaceae > Micromonospora > Micromonospora marincola. The sequence continues at coordinate 1,582 of NZ_JAXCFT010000036.1, forward strand.
GTGCGACGACCCCGCCCGCCGCGAGGAAGCCGGTATCGCGGCCAGCGTCGGGTTCGCCACGAAGCCCGCGCTGGGGCTGCGAATGCTCGAACGTGCCATCACCGCCGGCGTGCCAGCGAGGTGGGTCACCGCGGACGAGGCCTACGGACAGGACTCCAAGTTCCGGACCTGGCTGCAGCAGCTCAACCGATGGATAGACGGTCAGACGTGGCGGACGCTCAACCTTCGACACGTTACCTTTTTGATCGTCCCCAGCCGGGGACTCTCGGTCGCCCGGCCCGGTATGACTTCCTGCCCCTGTCTTTCGGATGATCCGGGGGGTGTTGTCGCCGGGTCGGGTGGCGTCGGTGGACCGCTGATAGGGACACGGCCACCCGTGTTCGGGGTAGGTCTCTTCGTAACGTGGCTGCCGGCAGTCCGACGCTCAGACCAGCGGCCGAGGCCACGATGAGATGCGTGGAGGCGGGTGTGGTGAACGACGGATACGGCGTCTATCTCGGCTTGGACGTCGGCAAAGGTGGCCATCACGCGGTCGGGTTGTCCCCGGACGGCAAGCGGCTGCATGACGCGGCGTTGCCGAACACCGAGGTTCGGCTGCGGCAGCTGTTCGATAAGCTCGCCCGTCACGGCCAGGTTCTGGTGGTGGTCGACCAGCCGGCCTCGATCGGCGCCCTGCCGGTCGCGGTCGCCAGGGCCTGTGGGCATCAGGTGGCCTACCTGCCCGGCCTGGCGATGCGGCGGATCGCTGACCTGCATCCCGGCAGCGCGAAGACCGACGCCCGGGACGCCTACGTCATCGCCGATGCCGCCCGCACCCTGCCCCACACCCTGCGGCGGGTCGACACCGGTGACGAGGCTCTGGCCGAGTTGGAGGTCCTCGTCGGCTTCGACGACGACCTCGCCGGCGAAGCCACCCGCGTGTCCAACCGGATCCGTGGCCTGCTCACCCAGATCCACCCCGCCCTGGAACGAGTCCTCGGCCCGAAGGTCCACCACAAGGCCGTGCTGGAGCTGCTGTCACGTTGCGGCGGACCGGTCGGGTTGCGCAGGGCAGGCCGCCGCAAACTGCTATCCATCGCCGGACCTCACGCACCCCGCATGGGTGAACGCCTGGTCGAGCAGATCATGAACGCGCTCGATGAGCAGACCGTCACCGTCCCCGGCACCACCGCGGCGGAGACGATCCTGCCTCGCCTCGCCGACAGCCTCCGTGACGTCCTGCGGCAACGTGACCAGGTCGCCGGCGAGGTCGAGGGGATGCTTGATGCGCACCCTCTCGCCTCGGTCCTGACCTCGATGCCCGGCATCGGCGTCAGGACCGCCGCCCGGATCCTGCTCGAAGTCGGCGACGGCACCGCCTTCGCCACCCCCGGTCACCTCGCCGCCTATGCCGGGCTCGCCCCGGTGACCCGACGATCCGGCAGCAGCATCCGCGGCGAACACCCACCCCGAGGCGGCAACAAGAACCTCAAAAGAGCGTTCTTCCTCGCCGCGTTCGCCGCCCTGGCCGACCCTGTCAGCAGGGCCTACTACGACCGGAAACGGGCCGAGGGCAAACGCCACAACGCCGCCCTCATCTGCCTCGCCCGACGCCGCTGCGACGTCTTGTTCGCCATGCTCCGCGACAAGATCCCCTACCAACCCCGCCCCACCAGCCCTGTCCCCGCTTGACGGAACCATAGGGACACCCCCCGCTCAGCCCGATGGGCCCACTCCCCGCCGACGACGCGAACAGCCTCGCCGTCGTACGCAGCCCGTACGTCCGTGAACGGATGCCGAAAGTCGCGGCATGTGTCGAGGATCTACCCATGCACCACCGGATGGCAGTCGTGTCGTCCCACCCCGACCCGTACTTCGTGCCGATGACCGTGGAGCTGTTGAAGGAGGCCGCTAGTTGGGAGATGGGCGGCCAGACCGGTCAGCTCTTCGTGCAGCACGCGCCGTTCCTCACTCTCGAGACGTTGCGGACTGCACTGACGAACTGGGCCGAGAACCACGAGTGCCGCACGTCGAACCCGATGCCGGAACTCGCCGTCCGGCTGCACCAACACACCACCCATCTCGGCCCGGCCCGCAACGAGCTCTTCCGCGACTTCCTGACAACGGTCCGAACGTACGAAGGGCCGAGTAGCTTCTTCACCTATCCCGGTCTTGAAGAGGCCCTGCGCACGTCGGTATGAGTCACAGCTGGTGGCGGGGGCTGCCGTCACCTACTGGTCCGGCACGGGCACGCCGCGCCAAGTGATGCTCATTTATTTGCCATGGTGACGATACGGGCGGCAGCGGGTGCGTCCTCGGGGGTCCAGCGGTAGTTGACCTGGTGCCCGGGGGGACCGTGCGGCACGCTCAGGGTGTCGATATAAACAACGGTGCGCTGGTCCGCTCGACAGGCGACGCAGATTTCGCATGGTTGCGTCCATGGAAGTGGTGTATGACATGCCCGCGATGGTCCGGCTCGGGTGAGCCGGGGTGGGCCGGCCTGAAGCAGCTACAGCAAGGGGCCCGACCCCCGCGTGATTGAGAGAGTCGGGCCCGTAGGGCTACTCGCGTGCCTCGCCTACTTCTGGCACCGCCCGCTGGCCTGCCCCTCTGCGACGACCTTGTCGACGCCCTTGACGTAGTCCGCCATCGACTCGGCGTCCGGCTGGAACCGCCACTGCCCGTCCTCGTATCGGATCTCGGACATCCCGGCGGCGATCGACCGCTTGAAGTTCACGACCGCCGTGCCCTCGCCCTCAAGACGAGTCCCGGTGATCTCGAAGGTCAGGCCGGTGATGGTCTTGCACTCGGTGTGCAGGCGGGCGTACTCGTCGCGGGTGATCGCCGCCTTGCCCTCCTTGGTCCAGAGGTCCCATGCACCCTTCCAGTCGCCGGCCGCATAGGTGTCGTACTCCTTCTGAGCCAGCGCCTTGGCCGCCTCTACCGTCTTCGGCTCCTGCGGCTTGTCGGCCTTGGCCTCGGCGGAGGCGGCACCCGGGGCGGCGGGCGTGGCTGGCTCGATGGTGTCCGCGTTCTCGCAGCCAGCGGTGAGCAGAGTCAGTCCGAGGGCTCCGACGGCGATGATGGTCTTGCGCATTCGTGTGTCTCCTGGTCATGGTGCAGTGCCGGCCACTCGGCCAGCGTGGCCGCGATCGGTCATGAACCGTCGCTACCTCTCGGGGGTCGCGGGTGATCATGGCAGGGCAGTGCGACATATCAGCGGTGGGGCGCACAGTCGCTGGTCAGCTCATGCTGGTACGGCTCAGCGAGGGGCATCTGTGCAGCCTCGGCCGTGAGCGCCGGACTCTTCCTGGATCGCTTCGGTCAAGACCTCCTGACCGTCGCCAGGCTCAGCCAGGCAAGTTCGGCGATGCGCAGGTGAGTCGCCTCGGACTCGGCGAGGCGGGCCCTGCGCCGGCTTAAGCGATTCTCGTGCTTTAGCTTGGCCCCACGGTCGACCGGATTGAGGGGACTACAGGGTGTAGCTGCGTGGCTTAGGATCACTGCTGCGGGGTCGTCACCCGGCCTCGGGCCTGGGGAGGTTGTCGTGCGGCCGGTCGCGGTGGTGTGTGTTGTTGCTGTGCTGTTGAGCGGGTGCGGTGGAGGCTCGTCTGAGCAGCCCAAGAGCAGTAGCGCACCGGTGGGTGACGACGGTGTGGTCGAGTCGACGGGCCAGGTTGGTCTGCCGTCGGGGATCGTGGTCTCGAAGGACGATTTCTCCGCTGGTAGCAAGGGCTTGCTGGTGTATGACGTCACCACGGGCAATCTGCTCGCCACTGCGGTGGCGCCGGGCGAAGCCGATGTCAACCGTCGGGAGGCGTTCGACGCGTCGATGCAACGCCTGGCATACACCAACGATTGCGAGCTCTTGGTGGCGACGCTGACAGGTGGCACTTATGTCCCGTCAGGACGGTGGGAGCCACCGCAGACGTTCGGTGAGCCTGAGCAGTGCTTCGACAACCCGACTTTCGGCGAGGACGGCCGGATCCGAGCCACGGTCGGCGCCACGGTGTCGGAGCCCGGCCGGGTCATGTCAGTCGATCCGGTCCAGTCGGACACAGCTCCGAGGGATGAGGGCGCGGGAAGCGTTCGACAGGAGAAAAAGTTCCGTATCGCCGCCTTGAAGAAGTCTGACGTGCGGGTCTACGTCCGCGGCAGCACGGTCACCAGTCTGATAGTCACCGGGGTCAAGCCGGGCGGCGATGTACTTGGCGGCGACTTCTCGTACGACTGCAAGACGCAAGTCGACAAGGCCTCGTTCTTGTGCACCTCTTCCCTCGATATGTCGCGCCAGTATTACGGAAGCGTCGCTCTGGCCACGGTCGACATGCCTGCTGGGACGGTGACGGTCAAGCAGGTCGCGCCGGCGAGCAAGGCTTCCCGACCGGTGGTCTTGCCCGCCTCCGACCAAAGGCGGGTGGCGATCTATGACTCCACTGGCTGGTACACCACGAGCCTCGACGGCGCTTCAAGCCCAACCCGCCAGCCCCTCAGCGATCAGCAGAATCTCGGCGACCCTCTCTTCTGGGCCTGAAGCCACTCCTCAGAGGTCATGACGCGGTGCCCTCGACGTGCGAGGTGTACGCCCGAGGGGTGACTTCACACGCCGCACCTGACACCCCGTGACAGCGCGTCCATCTATCCCCTGACCACTGAGGGACGGGCGGGACCACGCCGATCGTGGGGGCCGATTTTTGCAGAATGGTGGTGGGCGTACGGCAGGGGAGGGGCAGTCATGGGCATCTGCGTCGTGTGTCGGGCGGATCAGCGCACGGTGGTGCTCATCAGCCGTTGGGGCGTCCCGCACGGTGCCTCGGGGCACCAGGTCAACTACCGCTGGACCCGCGTCGAGGCCTGCTCGGAGTGTGGGGCTGGACTTCTGGTGCGCTTTGATCACGATTGCTTCCACCCGCCGTGGGAGGGGCCGTGGGACATGGACTGGTCGTGGCCGGTCGACGCCGACGGGGTCCAGCGGCTGACGTCTGCCATCGTCGGGTGCCCGGACCCGTTGCAGCCATCCTGCGAATGTCCCGCGCACCGCAGCTTGCGCGAGACCACCGAGAGACCGCCGCCGCGTGAGGTCCCGGTGACGATCGCATTGACCGAGGACGGGCTGCCGCAAGTCCGGCTGGTACACGATCTATAAAGCTGGCGGACCGATTGGATAGACGGGCAGACGCGGCGGACGTTCAACCTTGCCCCCCGTTTACCCCCCGAAAACCCACGCCAAATGTTGGCGAAGAGTGACAAGGGTCGGTGAGACCTCAATAACGTCCTTGCAGCTCAGCGACCACCTCAGGCAAGTAATGACAAGCCTCCTTTGGCTACTTTCCGTTACAAGGGGTCGTCGGTTCGAATCCGGCCGTCCCGACGCAGCTCAGAGGGCATATCTCATCGATGGATATGCCCTCTTGTCACGTCCGGGTGACTAGCTGAGTGACTATGCCTCAGCGTCAAAGATCCGATCCATGGCCACGGCACCGCCGAGGAGCACCGGCCGGAGTTGGTGCCGGTAGACGCTCTCGGTGACGGTCGTGCCGGAGTGCCCGCAGAGGTCCGCGATCTGTTCGATGCTCACGCCGCTGTCGGAGAGCAGCGAGACGAAGCTGTGCCGCAGCTCGCGCGGTGTCCAGTCGCGCGGGTCGAGGCCCGCTCTGGCGACGACAGGGCGGAACGCCCGCAGCACGTTGTGCCGGTCGAGGGCGGTGCCGGCGGCGGAGACGAAGACGAGTCGGTCAGCGGGAGGCTGGCTTTGGTGCTCGTGGTGGGTGGTGAGCGCAGTGACGCACCGGGCCGGCAGGGCCAGGGTGCGACGCGACTTCCTGGTCTTGGTGTCACCATCGGCGCGTACTGAGCGCCATACCTGGATGGAGGGCGGCAACGGCGGCTCGTTGGCCGGCTTGCCCTTGAGGTCGACATGCGCCCAGGTGAGTGCCCGCAATTCCTCAGTACGGGCACCGGTCAGCAGTGAGACCACGATGTAGGCGTGCAACGAGCTGCCCTCCGCAGCCACCAGCAGCGCCTTTGCCTGGTCGAGCGTCAGCGATTTTGAGGGACGGCCACCACGACCGGTGGGAACGGCGCAGAGCGCGACCACATTGCGCTTGACCTTGTCCCGCGCCATGGCGCGATTGACCGCGCGGTTCAGCAAGGAGTGGAGGAGTCGAAGCGTCCGGGTGCTCAGGTGTTGGGCCTTGCCCATGAGCCAACGGTCGACATCCGTCGCGGTGAGGTCCCGTAGCCTTCTCGCGCCGAGGTCGCTGACGATGTGGGACCTTACGAGTGTGGCGTAGTTCGCCCTGGGCTGGCCAACGCGCTCATGAACGGCATCCGCTTCACTGCCGACCAGCACCGCGACACCTGCGACCTCAGCCACCCCGGCACGCCCTCTGCGGCTACGGCCATGCTGAGGCTCAAGGGCACCGCGCTGGAGTACCTGGTGCTCGGTGACGTCACCGTGCTCATCGACATCGCAGACGGCATCCAAGTCATCACCGACGACCGAGTGGACAAGACCGCCCGCGCCGAACGCAAGGAAGCCGACCGGCACCCGTTCGGGTCGGCTGAAAAGCAGGCCGCGCTGCTACGGATGAAGCACGCCGAGCTGGCCGCTCGTAACCAGCCTGGCGGCTATTGGGTGGCAGCCGCAGACCCCTTCGCCGCCCAACACGCCATCACCGGAGAGGTTCCGCTCGACAGTGTCCGACGAGTCGCGGTGCTTACCGACGGAGCCGCCCGACTGGTGGCCCTGTTCGGCCTGCTCGACTGGCCCGACGTGATTGACGTCTTGGAGCAGAGTGGCCCGACCGAGCTGATCCGGCGCGTACGCGCCATCGAGGCCGCAGACCCGTCCTGCATACGCCGCTTGACTACTGACCGCGACGGGTCACAGGGTACAGTCGGACAGTGCTCGATATGGACACAAGGCGTCGACCAATACGTCCCGGTGAGTGGCTCGCAGTGCTCGATGCGGTATACAACGCCGAGCCGAGTGATGAGCAGACGTGGATCGAGTGGAAATCTACAGTTGACCTGCGCTCTAATACTCCAGCAGGAGATCCGTTTCAGGGCTCGGTGAGGGCTTGTCGGGCGTAGTGGCTGATCTTGGCTTCGGCTTGGTGTTGGCGTCGGAAGATGGACCA
>NZ_JAXCFT010000037.1:0-6433 GCF_056150385.1 Micromonospora marincola
CGAACAGCCCAGACCATCGCTGGGCGTCTACTCTGTAGGCGGCAGCCACCGCCGTATCTTTGGTCCACACAACCACGAGACTCAGCGGTGGCTGCTCCATGCCCACGGACAAAACCACACCGCTCCAGCAGGTCCGAACGGATCTCCTGCTGGAGTACTAGCACGTGCAGGGTGCGTTCGAGGCCCGAGGCGTCGAGCGAGACCTGGGAGGCGATGCGGTCGTCGTCGCCGAGTTCCGGCATTCCTGGCCACTCACCGGTGATCGTCAGCTCGTCCCGGGGATTGTTCGTCAGGGTGAGAGAGAGTTTCTTCTCGCCGTTGCGGGCATCGACGACGTGCGCCGCCACGACCGAGTTGTACTGGTAGGTGAGGCGTTGCTGATCGCCGAGTTCCATGGCTTCGAAGTCGAGGGTGACCGTGACCTGGCGGACGCCGTCCTTGGTGAGCAGGAAGAGGAGAAGTTTGTATCGCGAGTAGCGCCAGGGTCCCTTGCTGACCCGGGCCCGCTTGCACCCGGGTACGGGCGCCTCGATGAAGGCGTGCGCTATCACGTCCTGCGCGGCGAGGCGGTAGTGCCGCAGCGTGTCCTCGACCAGGATCTTGCGGTCGCAGTCGAGCCAGTGCGCCATCTCCGCGTCGGTCGGCTTCGATTCCAACTTGCGAACCCACCTGTCGTACGCTGCGCGCCGATCCTCGTAGTCGCGCCGGACCCGGTCTAGGTCGTCCCGGTAGCGGTGACCCTCGAGGAGAATCGCGAACCAGCCCTGGACGGCGAGCCGGGCCCCGGCCACGATTCCGGCCGTCGAGATCACCGTCGTGAACGGCGCCTCGGCGAGGGCCTGCCAGAGCAGCAGCGGGCCGGTAACCACCAGGACGAACACTGCGGCGCCGAAGGCGGTCCGCGTCCAGGATGGCACTCGGGAGTCCTCGGGATCCGCAGTCAGCTCACCGCTGAGCCACTGCCGTTTGACGTCGCTGGCGAGGAATCTCACTAGCCAGGCGACACGCTTGGCGTCGACCGGTTGCTCCCGGTACAGCTCGACCAGTTCGTTACGGAGGGTCTGCCGGATGCCCGCCGTCTCCGCCAGCCACGTCTCCCGGGTCATGTCAGGCGGCAGGTAGCGTCCGAAGTAGCGGTCGAATAAGGAGTCCATCGCGGAGGCGAACCGGTCGGACTGTGCGGGAGCACGCCGGGGTGTGAAGGTGAGACGTTGGCGGGCCGCTCGGCGTCGATGCCGAGCCAGCCTGATCGTGAAGCCGGCCCGGACCACGACGACGACGGCGCCAAGAGTCACCATCAGATAGCCGGCTGAGCGAGGCCATGAGTGGGCCCAGGCGTACTGGACCACCGCAAGGCTCGTGACGAGGAGCAGTGCCGAGCCGCCGAGGGCTCGTAGATAGTTCCCCGCGTCTTTACGGATCGGATGTGGCGGAACCGGCCTGGGAGGGATCGGCTTGGGCTGGAAGAACTTCCAGACCCGCTCCGTCCGGTCGTTTGCTGTCCTGTCCCGCCGGGCGGCCGCGAACGTCTTCTGCCAGGTCCAGTCCTGGTGCGGGCCGGCCAAGAAAACCTCGAGGTGGTTGAGGATGCTGTCCTGCAGGGGCGGTGTGAGCGATTCGAATTCCTTGACCACCACATCGATCGCGGCCGGGTCGGGAGTCTCCGCCGTGGTCTGCGGCAGCGAGTCCAGCAGCGAACCGACGGCGTTGATGCCCCGGGCCCAGGGATCTTCGGAGCGCTGCGCCGCCCAGCGGCGGACGTGTGCCAGCTGCGCGAGTTCCTGGTCCGTCAGGCTCTGCAGGGTACGGCCGCTCAACAGTGCAAGCGCCAGATAGAAGTAGGCGCGGGAGTTCTGGTAGCCCCGGGCGATGGCTTTCCTGATCAGCTCTCTCGCCTCGGTTGGGGCGCTGATCTCCAGGTAGCGGAGGCCGACCTCGAACTGCTGCTCCGGCGGGTCTTCGTCGCTGACGTGGTATCCGCCCTCGATGTGGACCTCCTGGGCCTGGAAACCCACCCGGGCATCGCCGTCCGCGACGTTGGCGAACGTCTTCTCCTCCGGTCCGGCGCTCATGACAGATTCCGCAGAGCCGCCATGAGCCCCGCGACCCGGGTGGCGAGGTCCGTCCAGTCCAGCAGCAGGCCGCGCAGCTTCCGCAGGGCCGTGGTCGCGCGGCTCCGTGCCTGGTCGTCGGCCGGAGGTACGTCGGCGGCGGCTGCGTCCATCTCCTGCTCCGCCGCGCGATAGGTGACCGTGTCCACGTCACCCGCCTCATGGCACTTACGGAGCGAGGCGCGTAAGTCCGCGAGCTGATCGTGGAATGCCTCCCCGCCCGCACCGCTCGGCGCACCGTAGACGGTCGCGTGGTGAACGGTATATGCCTGGAATCCAACGTGAGCGTTGCCCTTAGCGACGTTGCTGACAGAGCCGGACATCAACGCATCACCTGCTTCTTTCCGAGGACGGCGAGGGGAGGAGCCATACTGCGCCCCGAGTTCCTGGGCGAGCGCGAGGGCGAAGGCAGCGGCGTTGGCAGCGGCACGCGGCTGCCAGTTCTCGCCGTCGGTATGGACCTTGGTCCCGTCGGCACGGTCGCTTATGCCGCGGACGACGACGGCCGGCAGAGAGCGGTTCAGGTGGGCGGCCTGGGCGAGCCCGCCGGACTCCATCTCCACCGCCAACGCGTCGTTGTAGTGATCACGGATGCGCGCCGCCTCGGGCGAGGATGCCGAGTCGAGGACGACCTCTCCGGCGGCGATCGGGCCGAACCGCACCTTCGGCGCTCCTCCGGCGAGGCCCCTCGCCCAGCCTCGCTCCCGCTCAAGATGCCGGGCGAGCTGATCACAGGCATGGGGGATCTCCCACACGCGAGGCCGGGTGCGGAAAGCGTCGCTCTCGCTGGTGCCGCCGTGATACGCGTACACGTGGGTGGCCACGACGACGTCGCCGAGGCCGACGGAGGGCCAGAGCGCCCCGGCCACGCCGGCGAAGATGACCGCTTCCGGGTCGAACTCGGTCATGGCGCGCTCGGCGATGACGGCGGAGGGGTGGTTGCCCTTGCCAACAAGGCCGAGAATGATCTCACAGGAGCCTCCGGTCACGGTGCCACGCTCGAAGCGCGTGCCCATCGGATGTACGTGCGGTCTGACTTTCGTGAGACGTTCGCGGACCGCGTTGTACTCGAGGTCCAGTGCGGTGAGCACGACCACGGGTTTGGTCATCTCTTGTCTCCTCCGGCTGCGACGGTCGGAACCGTGCGGATCATGGGCGGGTAGAGGCTCCGGCGCGGACCAGCGCGGTAGACGCGGGCCGGACGGCCGGTGCCCGTAGCGCGGGGCGGACCGGCGGGGACCACGAATCCCTTCGTGCTCTGGACCTTGCGGTAAAAGTTGCGGGGATCGAGCGGGGTGCCCCAGACGGCCTCGTAGACCTGCTGCAGCTCTGTGAGGGTGAAGACGTCCGGGCAGAAGGCGGTCGCCAAGCTTGTGTGCTCCAGTTTGGAGCGGGCACGCTCCACCCCGTCGACGACGATGCGCAGGTGGTCGAAGGCGAGCGGTACTCGCGCGGCCAGTACGTCGTCGACCGGCGTCCACTCAGCGGCTGCGGCGTCGGTTCCAGAGACGGGCTCGGGAAGGCGCGGCGCGACGGCGAGGTGGGCGACGGAGACCACGCGTCCACGGGGGTCACGTTCGGGGTCGCCGTATGTGCCGAGCTGCTCCAGGTGCGGGATGGCGGTGAGCCCCGCCTCCTCCCGCAGCTCCCGGCGAGCGGCGGTGAGGATGTCCTCGCGCTCATCGGCGAGGAAGCCACCAGGCAGCGCTGCCCGCCCGATGAACGGCTCAATGCCGCGCCGCACGAGAAGCAGGTTCAGACGACCACCGCGCAGGGTGAGGATCACGAGGTCGACAGCGAGCAGGATCAGGGGTGCTTCCCAGGTGTCATCGGGCACTGCTCGACCATAGCTTCTTGTCGATCTGACAAGAAGGGGTCGGCGCTGTCGCAAGACCGACACCTTGAGTAGTGGCTAGATCACCAACGGGTGACCCCGAGTGTGGTGGCGCCGCCATACGTAGTGGCGGTGGTGCCAGGAAAGATGAAGTGGGGGTAGTGGGATAAAGCCGGCTGAGTGCCGCGCATGGCTCGGTAGCCACCTTCACGGATTCGGCGTAGCGCCTTATCACTTGCCGTGGTCGGTCCGGGCTGGCATCATCCCGGCCATGATCGAGAGAATCGAGTCCTCCGTCCGCCGGTGAGCGTGACGACCGAGCCTGGATCGCTCGGACCCCAGACCGCCCTGTTCGAACACGCCATGCGCCTGCATCAGCAGGATCCGGACTCGCCCCTGCCGCGTGATGGCGAGCCCTGTCCGGACGACAAACGCCACCGCTACCGGCGGCAGCGCCCGCAGACCCGGAAAGATCAGCGCCTCCGCGGCGTCGAAGTTGCCGCCATCCTCGACATGCACTTCGGCAAGGCCGATGCGCAACCGAGCGAACTCGTCGACGCGTTCTGCGAGGCTGATGTCCCGATCCATCGCAACGAGCACATCGCTGCGGCGGCGCTGCGCGCGGACCGGCAGCGGGTGCGGCAGGCCGGCCGGTGGCTGGTGCGGCACAGCCCCGATCGATGCTCAGCCACTGTTGGGTTGGCGCTGCTTGCCACGGATTGGGCGGAGGAAGACATCCCGCTGATCCAGACCATCGGTCTGCTGTCGCATCGGTTCGGGCCGTTGGCCGTCGAGGCGCTGCGACGTCGCCGAGGAGGCGGAGAAGCGTTGTTGTGGCTGGCTCAGCGGGTTGCCGGTTGGGGTCGGGTCTACGTCATCGAGGCGCTCTGCCAGCAGGGGACATACGCCTCGCGTCGATGGCTGCTGCGCCACGCCTGCGACGGCGACTACCTCAACGGCTACTTCGCCGGCCACGTCGCCACTGCAGCGCACCTGCATGAAGCGATCACCGGGACTGAGACCGACGATGATCTGGTCGACCACACCGGTCGACTGTTGAAGACAATGGCGGGCTGCCGTGGCATGGGCATGACCCTCGAGCACTATCCGCTGGCGCCCCATGTCCTGGGCGCGCACGTGGCTCGCCTCGGCCGGCAGACACCGACCCTGAACAGGTACGTCGACGCCGCGGTCATCGCCGATCATCTGGCGGACAATACTCCGCAGCGATCCGGATGCACCAATGAACAGCGAGACCACCTCGTCCAGCAGTACCTGGCGGTGCTTGACCGACAGGACTGGTGTGACGCGGTTCGCGCCGGACTTGATGCGGACAACGACTTCTTCGCCTGGTTCGCCAGCAACCCTGCGGCACGACTGCATCTGCGAGCGTTCACTATGATGAGGGGTGACGACCGATGAACGAGGCAGCCGATCAGCGCCTGATCGACGCCGTGCAGGCTGGGGCCGAGGTGACCGTCGGGCAAGCGTTGGCCGACGGCGCGGACCCGAACGCCACGGTTGGCCGCTTCCGAGGATCGGTGCTGGCCGAAGCGGCGCGCAGCGGCCGGCGGGGGATCGTGGGCATGCTGGTCGACTCCGGCGCGCACATCGGCCCCGCCGATCCCCGCACCGCCTCGCCGTTGCGCGCCGCCGTACTCGGGGCCCACACGGAGGTGGTGCTGTTTCTCATCGCGCTTGGGGCGCTCACGGCGGAACCCGCCACCGGGCCGAGCGTGTTGACCCAGGCCCTGTCCCACACGGCATTCCGTCCGACACCATCAGCTCTTGCGACGCTACGGGTGCTGCTGGAAGCGGGAGCGACCCCCGTCCCGAACGAGGAAGCACCACTCATCACCGCGCTGACGCGACCCGTCGCACCGGCGGTGCTACGACTTCTCCTCGCCTACGGAGCAGACGCCAACCAACAACGTTCCGACGCCACGCCAGCGATCGTGATGGCGGCGCGTCGAGGCGATCACGCCGCAGCCGACGTGCTCCTTGTGGCCGGCGCCGACGTGAACGCCCGCGACCGGCAAGGGCGAACCGGGTTGATGCACGCAGTCGAACGCAACGAACGACGGGTCATCGCTGTCCTCCTGCTGGCCGGCGCCGCCATCGACACCGTCAGTGCCGACGACATGACGGCCCTGCAACTTGCGCGCGGCTGGCAACGCCAGAACGTCCAGTTCATGCTGGGCGAGCGCCACGCAGGCATGGACGACGTGCCAATTGTTCGTACCGCTCTCCGGGTTGCCGCGTCCGACGTCCGGCTCGCCGGAGACCCGCAGATGCTTGATCTGCTGGCGGACGTCATCGACATTGCCCTAGTACTCCAGCAGGAGATCCGTTCGGACCTGCTGGAGCGGTGTGGTTTTGTCCGTGGGCGTGGAGCAGCCACCGCTGAGTCTCGTGGTTGTGTGGACCAAAGATACGGCGGTGGCTGCCGCCTACAGAGTAGACGCCCAGCGATGGTCTGGGCTGTTCG
>NZ_JAXCFT010000038.1:0-5052 GCF_056150385.1 Micromonospora marincola
CCCTGCGGGTGGTGTTTGTTCAGAGTTGCACAGTGGACGCGTAGCAGCTTGGTAGTCAAGTCCTCGGCCTATTAGTACCGGTCAACTGAACCCGTTACCGGGCTTACATTTCCGGCCTATCAACCCAGTCGTCTAGCTGGGGGCCTTACCCCACAATGTGGGTGGGATACCTCATCTTGAAGCGAGCTTCCCGCTTAGATGCTTTCAGCGGTTATCCCTTCCGAACGTAGCTAACCAGCCGTGCCCCTGGCGGGACAACTGGCACACCAGAGGTTCGTCCGTCCCGGTCCTCTCGTACTAGGGACAGCCCTTCTCAAGTATCCTACGCGCACGGCGGATAGGGACCGAACTGTCTCACGACGTTCTAAACCCAGCTCGCGTACCGCTTTAATGGGCGAACAGCCCAACCCTTGGGACCTGCTACAGCCCCAGGATGCGACGAGCCGACATCGAGGTGCCAAACCATCCCGTCGATATGGACTCTTGGGGAAGATCAGCCTGTTATCCCCGGGGTACCTTTTATCCGTTGAGCGACACCGCTTCCACATGCCAGTGCCGGATCACTAGTCCCGACTTTCGTCCCTGCTCGACCTGTCAGTCTCACAGTCAAGCTCCCTTGTGCACTTGCACTCAACACCTGATTGCCAACCAGGCTGAGGGAACCTTTGGGCGCCTCCGTTACCCTTTAGGAGGCAACCGCCCCAGTTAAACTACCCACCAGACACTGTCCCTGAACCGGATAACGGTCCGAAGTTAGATACCCAAATCAACCAGAGTGGTATTTCAAGATTGCCTCCACCCATACTGGCGTATGGACTTCACCGGCTCCCACCTATCCTACACAAGCTAATTCAGATACCAATGTCAAGCTATAGTAAAGGTCCCGGGGTCTTTCCGTCCTGCCGCGCGTAACGAGCATCTTTACTCGTAATGCAATTTCGCCGGGCCTGTGGTTGAGACAGTGGGGAAGTCGTTACGCCATTCGTGCAGGTCGGAACTTACCCGACAAGGAATTTCGCTACCTTAGGATGGTTATAGTTACCACCGCCGTTTACTGGCGCTTAAGTTCTCCGCTTCGCCCCGAAGAGCTAACAGGTCCCCTTAACGTTCCAGCACCGGGCAGGCGTCAGTCCATATACATCGAATTACTTCTTCGCATGGACCTGTGTTTTTAGTAAACAGTCGCTTCCCCCTGCTCTCTGCGGCCATACAACGCTCCACCCGCGCGGGGCTTCACGTCTCCGGCCCCCCTTCTCCCTAAGTTACGGGGGCAATTTGCCGAGTTCCTTAACCACAGTTCGCCCGATCGCCTCGGTATTCTCTACCTGACCACCTGTGTCGGTTTGGGGTACGGGCCGCTCAGAACTCGCTAGAGGCTTTTCTCGGCAGCATAGGATCACTGACTTCACCTGAATCGGCTCGGCATCACGTCTCAGCCTTCATGCGCCGCGGATTTGCCTACGACACGGCCTACACGCTTACCCCGGCACAACCACCGGCCGGGATCAGCTACCTTCCTGCGTCACCCCATCGCTTGACTACTACCCGCCAGGTTCCCACGCTCCCCACCCTCAACCCGAAGGCCTTGGATGGATTGGATGGTTAGCACAACGAGGTTCATCAGGGACGCTCTTTCGCGGGTACGGGAATATCAACCCGTTGTCCATCGACTACGCCTCTCGGCCTCGCCTTAGGTCCCGACTCACCCAGGGCGGATTAGCCTGGCCCTGGAACCCTTGGTCATCCGGCGGAAGGGTTTCTCACCCTTCTTTCGCTACTCATGCCTGCATTCTCACTCGTGCCGTGTCCACAACTAGGTCACCCCGTCGCTTCACCCCCGGCACGACGCTCCCCTACCCATCCACACACCTGCACACCTCATCAAGGAAGCGCGAGGTTGAAATGTGAATGCCACAGCTTCGGCGGTGTGCTTGAGCCCCGCTACATTGTCGGCGCGGAACCACTTGACCAGTGAGCTATTACGCACTCTTTAAAGGGTGGCTGCTTCTAAGCCAACCTCCTGGTTGTCTATGCGACCCCACATCCTTTTCCACTTAGCACACGCTTAGGGGCCTTAGCTGGTGATCTGGGCTGTTTCCCTCTCGACTACGAAGCTTATCCCCCGCAGTCTCACTGCCGCGCTCTCACTTACCGGCATTCGGAGTTTGGCTGATTTCGGTAAGCTTGTGGGCCCCCTAGACCATCCAGTGCTCTACCTCCGGCAAGAAACACGCGACGCTGCACCTAAATGCATTTCGGGGAGAACCAGCTATCACGGAGTTTGATTGGCCTTTCACCCCTAACCACAGGTCATCCCCCAACTTTTCAACGTTGGTGGGTTCGGCCCTCCACGCGGTCTTACCCGCGCTTCAGCCTGCCCATGGCTAGATCACTCCGCTTCGGGTCTAGAGCATGCGACTAAAAACGCCCTATTCAGACTCGCTTTCGCTACGGCTCCCCCACACGGGTTAACCTCGCCACATGCCACTAACTCGCAGGCTCATTCTTCAAAAGGCACGCCGTCACCCCGTAAGGCTCCGACGGATTGTAGGCGAACGGTTTCAGGTACTATTTCACTCCCCTCCCGGGGTACTTTTCACCATTCCCTCACGGTACTCGTCCGCTATCGGTCACCAGGAAGTATTTAGGCTTACCAGGTGGTCCTGGCAGATTCACGGCAGATTTCAGGAGTCCGCCGCTACTCGGGAACACCCACAGAAGACCAGCAGCTTTCACCTACCGGACTATCACCGTCTACGGTCAGCCATTCCAGACTGTTCGACTAACCACTGGCTTTGTAACTCCTCAAACGAGTGTCAGCCCGTTTCGCAGGGTCCCACAACCCCGACCACGCAACCCCTGACAGGTATCACACGCAACCGGTTTAGCCTCAATCCGCTTTCGCTCGCCACTACTCACGGAATCACTATTTGTTTTCTCTTCCTACGGGTACTGAGATGTTTCACTTCCCCGCGTTCCCCCCACACACCCTATGTGTTCAGGTGCGGGTGACATCACATGACTGATGCCGGGTTCCCCCATTCGGACACCCTGGGATCACAGCTTGGTTGACAGCTCCCCCAGGCCTATCGCGGCCTCCCACGTCCTTCATCGGCTCCTGGTGCCAAGGCATCCACCGTTCGCCCTTGACAACTTGACCACAAAGATGCTCGCGTCCACTGTGCAATTCTCAACAAACAACCAACCCACAACCCACAGCCCCACACCAACCCGGCAACCGCCGGCGGTATGCGAGACCAGGCCATGCCTGGCACCAAACCCGAAGCAACGCCTCGGAATCTGGCTCCGAAGAAAACAACCATGGGTTGTTCCTTCAGGACCCAACAGGGTGCTCTCCGCCCTCCCCCAGCCGCACCAGGACTCCGTTCCCACCACCCAAGAGTGGCTGTACTAGAAGAACCCCGGCCGTTGCCGAAGGAAAACTCACCAGTGTCTCCGCCATTCGAGCACCCCACCACCACACTCGGGCAGCGCGGGCTCCATACCGGCTTTCACCGGATGGTGCTCCTTAGAAAGGAGGTGATCCAGCCGCACCTTCCGGTACGGCTACCTTGTTACGACTTCGTCCCAATCGCCAGCCCCACCTTCGACGGCTCCCTCCACAAGGGTTGGGCCACCGGCTTCGGGTGTTGCCGACTTTCGTGACGTGACGGGCGGTGTGTACAAGGCCCGGGAACGTATTCACCGCAGCGTTGCTGATCTGCGATTACTAGCGACTCCGACTTCACGGGGTCGAGTTGCAGACCCCGATCCGAACTGAGACCGGCTTTTTGGGATTCGCTCCACCTCACGGTATCGCAGCCCATTGTACCGGCCATTGTAGCATGCGTGAAGCCCTGGACATAAGGGGCATGATGACTTGACGTCATCCCCACCTTCCTCCGAGTTGACCCCGGCAGTCTTCGATGAGTCCCCGCCATAACGCGCTGGCAACATCGAACGAGGGTTGCGCTCGTTGCGGGACTTAACCCAACATCTCACGACACGAGCTGACGACAGCCATGCACCACCTGTGACCGCCCCCGAAGGACCCCCCATCTCTGGAGGTTTTGCGGCCATGTCAAACCCAGGTAAGGTTCTTCGCGTTGCATCGAATTAATCCGCATGCTCCGCCGCTTGTGCGGGCCCCCGTCAATTCCTTTGAGTTTTAGCCTTGCGGCCGTACTCCCCAGGCGGGGCGCTTAATGCGTTAGCTGCGGCACAGGGAACCGGAGAGGCCCCCCACACCTAGCGCCCAACGTTTACAGCGTGGACTACCAGGGTATCTAATCCTGTTCGCTCCCCACGCTTTCGCTCCTCAGCGTCAGTATCGGCCCAGAGACCCGCCTTCGCCACCGGTGTTCCTCCTGATATCTGCGCATTTCACCGCTACACCAGGAATTCCAGTCTCCCCTACCGAACTCTAGCCTGCCCGTATCGACCGCAGGCCTGGGGTTGAGCCCCAGGTTTTCACGGTCGACGCGACAAGCCGCCTACGAGCTCTTTACGCCCAATAAATCCGGACAACGCTCGCGCCCTACGTCTTACCGCGGCTGCTGGCACGTAGTTGGCCGGCGCTTCTTCTGCAGGTACCGTCACTTACGCTTCGTCCCTGCTGAAAGAGGTTTACAACCCGAAGGCCGTCATCCCTCACGCGGCGTCGCTGCATCAGGCTTCCGCCCATTGTGCAATATTCCCCACTGCTGCCTCCCGTAGGAGTCTGGGCCGTGTCTCAGTCCCAGTGTGGCCGGTCGCCCTCTCAGGCCGGCTACCCGTCGTCGCCTTGGTAGGCCATCACCCCACCAACAAGCTGATAGGCCGCGAGCCCATCCCAGGCCGAAAAACTTTCCACCACACACCATGCGACATGTGGTCATATCCGGTATTAGCCCCGGTTTCCCGGGGTTATCCCAAAGCCTAGGGCAGGTTGCTCACGTGTTACTCACCCGTTCGCCGCTCGAGTACCCCGAAGGGCCTTTCCGCTCGACTTGCATGTGTTAAGCACGCCGCCAGCGTTCGTCCTGAGCCAGGATCAAACTCTCCAACAAAAAC
>NZ_JAXCFT010000039.1:0-4738 GCF_056150385.1 Micromonospora marincola
AGATACCGGAGACCTCGCTACATCTCGAACACCGACACGCCAAGATCCTCACCCAACAGCTCAAGCCCTCGCACCGACTTCGACACAGGCCCTAGAGGGTGCCGAAGGTGTCGTACCGGATGTGGTCCGGCGGGACGTCGTCGGCGGCGAGCGCCCGCAGGGTCGCCCGGACCATGGTGGCCGAGCCCGAGACGTAGCAGTCGTGCGTGGTCCACGGCCCGTACCTGGCGACCACCTCGGCGACGTCACCGTGCTCGCCGGAGAAGTCCGGGTCGTCGCTGCACGACGGCGTCACCGACAACCACGGGTAGGTCGTCACCAGCTCCTCCAGGCCGGGCAGCCCGTACAGCTCGTCCGGGCGGCGGGCGCCGAAAAAGACGTGCACCCAGCGGGTCCGGTTGACCCGGGTCAACTCCTCGACAAGCGCCTTGATCGGGGCCAGCCCGACCCCACCGGCGACGCACAGGATGTCCCGGGTGGAGTCCGGGTCCAGCGTCATCGAGCCCATCGGCGCGGCCAGCCGCAGCAGGTCGCCCGGCTTGGTCCGGCGGACCAACGCGCCGGAGACCCAACCGGCGCCCCCGGCCGGCGTGCGGACGTGGAACTCCAGCACGTTCTCCTCGTTCGGGGCGTTCGCCACCGAGTACGTCCGCCACGTCTGGGGGAGGTAACGCGGCACCTCCACGCTCACGTACTGGCCGGCCTGCCAGGGCAGGGGGTCCTGGAGCGCCCGCACGGTCAACACCGCCGTGTCCGGGCCGAGCCGTTCGTGGGTCAGCACCTCGGCGTGCCAGAACGGTGGGTTGGTGTCGGCCTCCGCGCCGGCCCGCATCCGTGCGCTGATGCTCGCGTACGCCTCCCGCCACGCCTGGTCGTACTCCAGGCTCCAGCGGTCCCCGGCGACCGAGCGCAACCCGTCCAGCAGGGCGATGCCGAGCGTCTCGTAGTGCCCGGCCGACACGTGGTACTTCCGGTGGTCCCGGCCCAGCGCGCGCAGGTACTCGTCGAACGTCTCCGGATCGTCCACCGTCTGGGCGGCCGTCACGATCGCCTCCAGCAGCCGGTCGCGCTGCCCGCTCATCTGCACCGGGAAGAGCTGGCGCAGCTCCGGGTCGAGCAGGAACAGCCGGGCGTAGAAGTGGCCGGCGAGCCGCTCCCCGTGCTCCTCGACCAGGGCCCAACTCTCCTTCAGCAGCCGCGCGACGTTCTCCACAGGGGCACGCTCCTTCTCCGGGCGGCGGATCGGCCCGGACAGAATGTCCACGGAGCGTGTCCGCCGGTCGCACACAATGTGCGATCGGCTCACCTGACCGTCGAAGTGGTTTCATGGTCCGGTGACTGTCGGCGAGTTGGCCCGCCCGGTCTCCCGCCGGGTGCTGGGCACGGAGACGCTGCTCGTGCTCGGTCTCTCCCTGGGCCAGTCGGCCGTGTACGCGCTCGTCTCGCTGATCGCGAAGCTCACCGCGTCCGGCGGGCTGTCGAAGCAGACCGCCGCGCTCAACACGTCCGCCTCGGCCCGGCCGTACCTCGACCTCACCTACCAACTGCTCGGGGTCGCCTTCGCGCTGCTGCCGGTGCTGCTCGCCGTACATCTGCTGGCGCGTGACCCCGGCGACCCGGCGCGGACGCTCGGCGTCGACCTCAGCCGGCCCGGCTCCGACCTGGTCCGGGGCGCGGGCCTGGCCGCGCTCATCGGCCTGCCCGGGTTGGGGCTGGTCTGGGTGGCGGCCCAGGTCGGCGCCAACGCCACGCTGGTGCCGGCCGCGCTGCCGCACCTCTGGTGGGCGGTGCCGGTGCTGATCCTCGCCGCCGTGCAGAACGCCGTGCTGGAGGAGGTGATCGTGGTCGGCTACCTGGTCACCCGGCTGCGGCAGCTCAACTGGCGGATCGGCGCGGTGCTCGCGACAAGCGCCGTGCTGCGCGGTTCATACCACCTCTACCAGGGCTTCGGCGCGTTCGTCGGCAACGCCGTGATGGGGGTGATCTTCGGGCTGGTCTACCTGCGTACCCGCCGGGTGGCCCCGCTGATCGTCGCGCACACGCTGCTCGACGTGGTCGCCTTCGTCGGCTACGCGCTGCTGCCGAAATCCTGGTTCGGCTGGCTCTAGTTGTCCTGGTTCGGCTGACTCCGACCCGCCGACCGGTACCGCGTCACCGCCCGCCCGGCGACCCGCTCCGCCGCCGCCGTGCCGCCGGCCACGGCCGCCAGCACCGCCGCACCCGGCAGCAACCGCGCGGCCAGCCGCAACCCGAGCCAGCCGCCCGCCTGCGCGGCCACCGGCGTGGCCAGCCGCCAGGCCGCCTCGGCCACCCGGCCCCACGGCCCGTCCGCCGGCTCGCCGACCTCCCGGGCCGCCGCCAGCGCCGACCGCGCGGCGCCCTCGTCCGGGTGCACCGACGTCAGCACCAGCAACTCCGCCGCCCGGTCCGGATCCGCCGGGTCGTGCCCGTAGGCGGCGGCCACGTGCAGCACCAGGTTCGCCTGCGTCCAGAGCACCGCCGCCAGCTCGGCCGCCGGCGCGAACAGCCCGGCCCCCGCCGCCAGCGCACCACCCGTACCGGCCATCCGGACGAACCGCCGGGCCGCCAACCGGGCCACCCCGTCGGCGTCCGCCTGCGGGTAGGCCCCGCGGACCTGCTCCACCCAGCTCCGGGCCCGCGGCCCGAGCGCGTCCACCGCGGCCAGAGCCAGCAGCTCCGGCGCGAACCCCGGGTGGTCGCGCAGGCGCGGCCCCACCGCCCGCCAACCCTCCGCCGGGGTACGCGCATCCGCCGCGCCCGTCAGCGCGACGCTGTTCTGCTCGGGTGTCGTGGGTGTCGGGACCGGCTCGGCGGTGATAGCCGGTGCCATGGACGTCTCCGCGTCCCGCTCGCTGGTGACGGTTGGTCCGGTGGACGTCTCCGCGTCTGGTCCTGCGTCCGGCCCGAGGGAGACGTCGACGGCTGCCACCGGCTCGTGGTCTTCGCCGGCCGCCACGTCCGGTGACGACCCGGAAGGCGTCCGCTTGGTCGCGCGCTTCGCCGGGCTGGTCTTCGCGGCCGGGGCGCTCCTGGTGGTCCGGCGGGCCCGGGTGGCCCGAGGCGCGGATTCGGCTTCCTTCGCCGCGGCGTCGGGCGCGCCTGGCTCCACCCCGGTCGGCGCGGCGAACTCCGGCGGGACGGGAGTCTTCCGGGCCGGTGCGGCCTTCCGGGCAGCCGGTGCGGCCTTCCGCGCGCTCGGAGCGGCCTTCTTCTCGGCGGGGGTGCGGACCACCCGCTTCGGGGCCGCCTCGCCGGCGGACGCCGGTGGCTCGTCGGCAGGAGCGCCGGAACTGGTCGCGGGCGGCTCTGTGGGCGGCACGCCGGCCGGCGTACCCGGATCGGTGGTGGACGAGTCCACTGCCGGACGCGGGCGCGGAGCCCGCGGTGTGTCGAGGGCCGGCGCGTCCTCCGGGGCCGGTGCATCCTCCAGGGTCGGCGCGTCCTCCGGGGCCGGCGCGGGCGGCTGGAAGAGCACTGTCGGCGCGGCCCGGCGTGCCCGCTTCCGTGGCGGGATGTCGCCCGTCGCGTCGGTCGGCGTCGGCTCGGGCGCGGGCGGCGGGCTGAAGGTCGGTCGGGGGGAGCGGCTCCGCCGGGTCTTGGCGGCGGGGGGATCGCTCGGCGGCTGCTCCTGCATATCGATGGAGCGTAGTCGTGGACGTGACCTGGCACACGGTGGAAACACGGCGGCCCGGCGCGGCTCCGGTAGTCGCTTTGCTCCCGGCGGGGGCGGACCTGTATCCTCGGGCGCGGTGGCCTTCGGGCCACCGGGGAGACTTCGCCTAGTCTGGTCTATGGCGCCGCACTGCTAATGCGGTTGGGGTCTTAAAGCCCCTCCCGGGTTCGAATCCCGGAGTCTCCGCGCAAAAGCCGGGTGTGTAGACTGGCCGAGCACTGAGCGCCCGTAGCTCAATGGATAGAGCATCTGACTACGGATCAGAAGGTTAGGGGTTCGAGTCCCTTCGGGCGCACTTCACGATCAAGGCCGTGACCAGCGGAAATGCCGGTCACGGCCTTGACTGCATCTAAGTGTTGGGACGGAATTTCCCAGTATTTGGAATCTGGTGCTCCGATGGTGCTCCGTTGTCACTGTGCTGTCTTGGTGGGGGTTCGTGCCGACCTGTGCTGACCAGTGGTTCTGTGTGTCGCCTGGTCTGGATCATGATGGGGATGCCGACAGACCGATCGGCGGTCACCGTCCACTGTGGTCAACTTTGTGGATCTTCACTGCCAGGGTGGTCCCCGGGGCGACTAGCCGCCGCTGACCTGGGGGGCGAGCTCGGGCAGCACAGCGTGCCGGGACGCGGGACGGTGGTGACGGTCGTAAGTTCCACGCATCTGACTTTGCGCACATGCGACCGGCCGTCGGGGTGGGTTCACCACGCCGGACCTGACAAAGTCGGTTCCGACCGCCCAACGCGCCCCCTCCGGCCGACCACACCAGGGTCGCCGACACTCGACCAGCCGCCCGCCAGGGCCGGACCGAACAGCCGCCCGCCGATACCGCCTCCGGGGGTGCTCTGTCATGCCGAGAAGCGCGCGGCGAACGCCTCGACCGACGAACAGTTCCCTAATGCCGGCGTCGGCCAGGGCTAAAGGACGTCTCGTAACTCGGTGAAGACGTTGGCCGGCAACGGTGTTGGCGTCATCCCGCGAGGATGATGTTGTGGAGGTGGGCGATGCCGGAGGCGGTGTCGGTCAGTGTGCTGGCAGCACGCCG
>NZ_JAXCFT010000040.1:0-4515 GCF_056150385.1 Micromonospora marincola
CGCCGCTGTTGGTGTCGCGGAGGTAGAAGGTGGAGTTGCTGGGTCGGTAGACGCCGACCGTGTCGACGCCGTCGCCGTTCCAGTCACCCGACACCGGAACGTCCTCCGGGGAGACATCCTCCAAAATGTTGTCGTAGCGGACCGGGGTGTAGAGGCCGGCGTAGCTGGAGCTCCAAGTGCGCTCGATGGTGTCCGCGCTGCCGGTCTGCTCGATGACCACCGGCGCCGTGTGCGCGGAGTCGCTCCACTTCACGAAGAGAGCGACGTGGTTCTCGCTGGGGTCACCGGTGTGCCGGAGCAGGGCGTCGCCCGGCGCCAGATCGCCGCGTGCGATCGTGTGCGACCGGGTGTCCAGGTTTCCGGTCCAGAAGGAACTTCCCGATCCACCGAGACCCCACGCCATCGCGACGAAGCCCGAGCAGTCGGTGCGGTAGTCACCGTACTGGTTCTTGTAGCAGCGGTTCTGGCTGTACGGGACACCGCCCACGCTGAGCCAGCTCCGGGCCCGGCTGACCGCGTCCGACCGGCGCATGTCCTTGTCCGAGCCGTTGCTGTCGCACGGCACCGGCGTGGTGCTCACCGCGGCGGCCGTTCCGGTACGCGACGACAGGCCCGGATACTCGGGCAGCGCCGGGTCGCCCGGCACGGTGGTGGCGGCCAGGCGCGCCGCCGGGGTGTCGAGCGCGGCCGATGCCGGCATCGGCATCGACACCACGGCCGCGGCGAGCACCGCCACCGGCACCAGTGTTCGACGTGCCATTGCAACGCTCCGTCGAGCGGATGGACGCAATGTGTTCTCCTCCCGTGTAGGCGGGCTGCCGCCCGCCGTGCGACGAGTGTGAGTGGTGCTCCTGACGCACGACTGGAGGGACAGATCCTGTAGTCGACCTCGTACTACGATCCGGTCCGACAGATCGTCATGCCGCCGGCAGTAATCGATCATCGGGTCCATGTGACGACTCAGCCGCCGGGGGCCACCGGGGCGAAGCACCGGGTGACGGTCCTTCACACGGGGGAGTCAGAAATGGACGATCGTGGACATGAGGGCCTGGGTGACCTGTTGCGGAGCGCGCGGGTCGGCCGTGGCCTTACCCAGGCCGATCTCGCGGACCAGGCAGGGGTGAGCGTCGGGGTGGTACGCGACCTCGAACAGGGGCGCAGCGGGCGGCCGAGGGGACGCTCCCTGCGCGCCCTCGCGGACGCCCTGGGGCTGGAGGACGAGGATCGCGAGCGGCTCACCCAACTGGCTCGGCCGCCGCGGCGCGACCGGATCGAGGTGGGCGGCCCGGCGGGCCTCTGGGTGCTGGGGCCGCTGCTTGTCACCCGCGCCGGCCGGCCCGTCGACCTTCGCGCCGGCCGGCACCGCGTGGTCCTGGCACGCCTCGCGCTGGAGCCCGGCCGCCCGGTCAGCCGGGACGAACTGATCCACCTGCTGTGGGGCGAGCAGCCACCGCCGTCAGCGGCGAACGTGGTGCAGACCCATGTGAGCCGGATCCGTCGTCTGCTGGAGCCGAGGCTCCAGCCCGACCGGCCGCCGGCGGTGACCCACGAGTCGGGTGGATACCGGTTGCACGTCGACGACGAGCAACTCGACCTTGTCGCCTACCGGTCCCGCCTGGCCGAGGCCGCCTCGCCGGCCCTTCCGCCCCGACGCGCCTTCGATCTGCTCCTCGACGCCTCGGCCATGTGGCGCGGTGACGACGCCGTCCAGGACGTGCCGGAACTCTCCGGGGATCCGCTGGTCACGGCGCTGGCCGAGGAGCGCGTGGAGGTCGCCGTGCGGTTGGCGCGCCTCGGGGAGGTGCTACGCGAACAACGGCAGGTCCTTCCGCTTCTCCGCCGGCTGGCGGGGCGGTACCCGTGGCACGAGTCGCTGCACGCGCGGCTGGTGGTCGCGCTCGCGGCCTGTGGGCAGCAGGCCGCCGCGATCGAGGCCTTCGAGAGTGTCCGCCGTCGGCTCGCCGAGGAACTGGGTATCGATCCCGGGGTCGAGCTGGTCGAGGCACGGCAGGCAGTGGTCAGCGGAGAGACCGTCCGTGCCGCCGGCACCGCGGCGGCGACCGGCGTCGCGGTCACGCCGCGGCAGACCCCGGCGCCACCTGCGGACTTCTGCGGACGCGTCGAGGAACTCCGGCGGATCGAGCGGGCGTTGCGCTATCCGCGTGGCGGATCACCTGTCGTCCACGTCATCTCCGGCATGGCCGGCGTCGGCAAGACCAGCCTCGCCCTGATGGCGGCGTGGGAGGTGCGCCGCGACTTCCCGGACGGCCAGCTCTACCTCGATCTGCGCGGCAACGACGACCGGCCGGTCCCGGTCGGTTACGCCCTGGCACGACTGCTGCGGGCGCTCGGCGTCGAGGCGCGGGCCATTCCCGGTGACGAGGAGGAGGCCGCCGCGCTCTACCGGAGCATCATCGCCGACCGACGGGTGCTTGTCGTGCTCGACAACGCGCACAACGCCGCCCAGATCCGCCTGCTGCTGCCCGGCCCGGGCGGGAACGCGGTCCTGGTCACCAGCCGCAGCCGGTGCGAGGAGTTGGACGGCGCCGGCACCACGCTCCTGCCGGTGTTCACCCAGGACGAGGCCCTGGGCCTGCTGCGGGCGAAGCTGGGGGAGGCCCGGCTCCGCACCGAGCGCGTGAACGCCGAGGCGCTTGTCGAGGCGTGCGGCCGGTTGCCCATCGCGGTGCGGCTGGTGGCGGGCCGGTTGGCGGGCCGGCGAAAGAGCATGATTGCCGAGGTGCTGCGAGGGCTGACCGACGAGCGGTCACGGCTCGCTCAACTGAGCCTCGGCGACCGCACCGTGACGAGCAGTTTCGCGATCAGCTGCCGGGACCTGCCGCCGACGGCGGCCGAGGTGTTCCGGTCGGCCGCGCGGATCCCGGGGGAGGACTTCTCGGCCGACGCGGTCGCCGCGCTGCTCGGCGTCGAGGCGCCGGTCGTCCGCGCGGCGCTTGACCATCTCGTCGCGGAGAATCTGATCCAGCCCGGCGGCGCCGGCCGCTACCGCTACCACGACCTGCTGCGACTCTACGCGCTGCGGGCCGATGAGGCGGCATCCCTCGACCGCTCCGCCGCGCTGGGCCGACTCTACACCTGGTATCTCGCGCGGACCGCGTCCGCGATGAGCCTGGTCTACGCGGATATGGTGCGGCTGCCGATCGACGTCGACCCGGTCGGGACGCCGTTCCCCGACATCGACGCCGCGACGGCGTGGCTCGGCGAGGAGGTGGGGAACCTCATGGCTGCCGTCGAATCCGCGGCGGCCGACGGTCACGGGGCACGGTCCTGGGCGCTGGCCGACCAGCTCCGCGGCTACTTCTTCGTCTCGGGGGACGTGGTCGCCTGGCTGGCGAGCGGGTCGGCCGGGCTCGCCGCCGCGCAGGCCGCGGGTGACGTGCGGGCTCAGGCCGCCATGCACCAGACCATCGGGCAGGCGCACTGGGCGGCCGGCAAGCACCACCTCGCCGCCGACGCCTACCGCCGGGGCATCGATGCCGCCCGCGCCAGCGGCTGGCTCGTCGGTGAGGCATACCTGTCGCACAACCTCGGGCTTGTCCAGGCCGAGCTGGGTCGACCCGACGAGGCGCAGGAGCTGTACCAGCGGGCACTGGAGCTGGGCGACGGCCCGGAGTTCCACCACGTCCGGGCGGTGACGTTGAACGACCTGGGCACCCTGTGTCACGAACGGGGACAGCTCGTCGAGGCGGCCGACCACCTGATGGCGGCCCGACAGTTGAACGAGAGGTCGGCGCGTCACCTGTCGGCGATGGCGAACCGGCACAACCTGGCGATGGTCCTGCGGCAGATGGAGGAGTTCGAGCCGGCACGCGCCCACTTCGAGGCCGCACTCGACTACTACCGGCGTACCGGGTCGACCCTGCGCGAGTTGTCGGTGCTCGACGAGCTGAGCCAGCTCGACCGCCAGTTGCACGAGTGGGTGCCCGCGGTGAACAACGCCGCCGAGGCGTTGCGGCTCGCCCGCAAACAGCGCAACCTGCGGGCCGAGGCGGCCACCCTCAACACCCTGGGGTACGCGTTGTTGGGCAGCCGCGCCATCGAGGAGGCGCAGGCCCGGTTCGCCGAGAGCCTGTCGATCAGCCGGAGTCGGGGCTTCCAGTACTTCGAGTGTCAGTCGACCATCGGGGTCGCCGAGGCGGCCCTGATGAGCGGCGCCGCCGAGCAGGCGTACCGGGCCGGGACGGAGGCGCTTCAGATCGCCTCGCGCAACGCCTACCGGGCACTGCACGCCGACGCCCTCATCGTGCAGGCCCGGGCGGCGATCTGCCTGGGCGAGACGGAAACGGCAGGCCAGCACTGCAAGGATCTTCGTGAGTTGCTCGCGACGACACCGTTGCCCGACCGGGAGCGTGCCTGCGAGGCGATTGAGGCGCGGTTGTCCCGGTCAACACGGCGGCAGGACCCGGCGCCCGCCGGGTCCCGCCTTCTGGGGGGGTGTGGTGGTCAGATGCCGTAGATGAATTGGGTGTCTACGGGGCCGCCGCTGTTGGTGTT
>NZ_JAXCFT010000041.1:0-3641 GCF_056150385.1 Micromonospora marincola
AAGCTGCGCTGCTGCCCACGCCGGGCCACCGCGATCGTCCAAGCAATCCTCGTCCTGCACCACGTCGAAACCAACCGCTACGCAGGATGAAAATGGCTGTGAAGGTAGGTGTTGGCTGGCCTGGGGCTGGCTGGCAGGGTCAGCGTCATGATCGCGGCTGGGTGTGGCTCATGAAAATGGTGGCCCCACGAGGTGCTCTCAGTGAGATCTGCCCATCCGGTCCGCGGTCGGGCGCCGGCCCTGTCCCTCTCGGTGGCTTGATCAGAAGCTTGCCCGGTCCGTTGCAGCGGATCGTGGCTCATCACAGTCCTGCCTTGAGAGCGCACAGCCCGGGCCGACGCCGTCACGACGTCTGAACCGCCCCGGATCTTGTAGAGACTTCCCCGCTTGGGAAGGATCGAGAGATGGCAGGAACGAAGCCGTATCCGCAGGAGCTGCGCGAGCGGGCGGTGCGGATGGTCGCGGAGGTGCGGCCGAACTACGAGTCGGACTGGTCGGCGATCACCGCGGTGGCGGCTCGGTTGGGGATCGGCACGGCCGAGACGTTGCGCAAGTGGGTCCGTCAGGCGCAGGTCGACGACGGGCAGCGGCTCGGGGTCACGTCGGAGGAGTCGGCGGAGCTGAAGCGGCTGCGGCGGGAGAACGCCGAGTTGCGGCGGGCGAATGAGATCTTGAAGGCCGCTTCGGCTTTCTTCGCGGCCGAGCTGTGCGCCACGTAGCGCTGATTGATCGAGGAGGGTGAGAGACCTTTCCGCCGGGTCGTCGCAGCGACCTGGTTGAAGCCTGTGGGCAGCCTGATCTGCGCAATGGCGGTGAGGGTGGCAAGCGGCCCTGACGAAGGCGAGACGTGCCGGGACTGCCAGACGGTGCGGGCTCGCCGAGGCGAGGCCAGAAGGTGTAACGGAAGTGAACCAGTGTCTGACGCTCCGTAACAGCGAAGCCGGCTCCAATCTGGTGGATACGGGCCGGTGTGCAGCGCACCACCCCCCGGGCTGTTGGCCGTGGGGTGGACTCCGAAGCCGTTTAGCTCCAGCGGTGAGGAGGCCATGGTGAAGGTCTGCGGCGTAGCCGTGGCGATGCTGCCGGAGTAGAGCTGGGCGCCTCCCTGGCCGATCGATTGTTGGTGAACGTGGGAACCGACCGGCGTTCGCCCGGTGCCCGTCCGCCCAGGGCGCGGGCTGGGCAGGCGTGTTGCCGCTGATGGGTGCCGGTCGGGGCGGAGGCCTCGTAGTAGTCGCGGGCGTGACGACCCGCCGCCGGGGTCCGGGAGAGCCGGACACAGGGCGAAGGGGGCCAGCAAGACACGCAGTGCGGATACCGGAATGCCAGGAGGGATGTCGCCGGTGAACACCGACGATCCGGAGTTGGCCCTGTTGCGGGCTGAGGACCGGGTACTGGAGATCCAGACCAAGCTGCACCGTTGGGCTCGTGATGATCCTCATCGAGCGTTCGACGACCTGTTCAACCTCGTCACCGATCCTGCGTTCCTGCTGGTTGCGTGGGACCGGGTGCGGAGTAACAAGGGTGCCAAGACCGCCGGGGTGGACGGCCGAACAGCGTTGTCCGTCGTGCTGCGAGTCGGTGTCGAGGAGTTCCTCGACGGGCTGCGGGCCTCCTTGAAGGACCGGAGTTTCCGGCCGCTGCCGGTGCGGGAACGGATGATTCCGAAGCCGGGCGGGAAACTGCGCCGGTTGGGGATTGCCACGATCACCGACCGGGTGGTTCAAGCAGCCTTGAAGCTGGTGTTGGAGCCGATCTTCGAGGCGGATTTCCTCCCGTGTTCCTACGGGTTCCGCCCGGGACGCCGGGCTCATGACGCGGTGGCCGAGATCCGCTACCTGGCCACGAATCCACGCCGCTACGAGTGGATCGTGGAAGGTGACATCAAGGCCTGCTTCGACGAGATCGACCACACGGCCCTGATGGGTCGGGTGCGTGGCCGGATCGTCGACAAGCGCGTTCTGGGCCTGGTGAAGGCGTTCCTGAAGGCCGGGATCCTCGGCGAGGATCGCGAACTTCGGGAAACCAACGCCGGGACTCCGCAAGGGTCGATCTTGTCCCCGCTGCTCAGTAACGTCGCCTTGGCGGTGCTGGACGAGCACATCGCCCAACAGCCCGGAGGTCCGAACTCCAGCCCTGGCGTGAGGGCTGGGCGGCTGCGGCGGGGCCTACCGAACTTCAAGCTGGTCCGGTATGCCGACGACTGGTGCCTGATGATCAGAGGCAGCCAGTCCGACGCCGTGATGCTGCGGGATGAGATCGCCGGGGTGTTGTCGACGATGGGCTTGCGCCTGTCGCCCGATAAGACTCTGATCACCCACATCGACGAGGGCGTGGATTTCCTCGGGTGGCGCATCCAGCGTCATCGCAAGAAGGGAACCAATCGATACTTCATCTACACCTATCCGGCCAAGAAGTCGCTGAACGCGGTCATGGCCAAGGTGAAGACGCTGTGCCGGCAGGTCGAGGTGAACCAGCCAGTGGACGAGCTGATCCGACGGCTCAACCAGGCAGTTCGCGGCTGGTGCGCCTACTTCCGGCCCGGCGTGTCGTCCGCGACCTTCGCCTATCTCAGCCACTACCTGTGGCAGACGGTGTGGCGATGGCTGCGACGTAAACACCGCCGGTCCACCTGGAAGGAACTACGCCGTCAGTACTGCGGCGGCGGCTGGTGGCCGCGCGGGCAGCGGGAACTGTTCGACCCAGAGACGCTGGGCACTACCCGGTATCGCTACCGCGGATCGATCATCCCGTCGCCCTGGCCGGTCGCCTGACGAGGAACCACACGGAACAACGGGCCTTGTGGAGAGCCCGGTGCATTGAAAGGTGCACGCCGGGTTCGGGAAGCGGCCCGGGGAAACGGACCAGCCCTCACGGGCTGGCACCGCGCCCTGGGCCGACTTCACCGACCGGCCTACGACACGCTCGTGAGTTTCGTCGACGAGCATCGGGACCGCTTCGGCGGGGTCGAGCCGATCTGCCGCGTGCTGCGCCGGCACGGGTTGCAGATCACCCCGAGCGGCTTCTGGGCGGCGAAGAAGCGTCCGCCGTCGAAGCAGCAGGTGCGTGATGCGCAGCTGACGGAACTCATCCGGGAGATCCACTCGGCGAACTACGGCGTCTATGGAGCTCGCAAGGTCTGGCATGAGCTGCGCCGCCAGGGGCACCCGACGGCCCGGTGCACGGTCGAGCGGTTGATGCGTGTCGCCGGTCTGGCCGGTGTCGTGCGGGGCAAGAAGATCCGCACCACCACCGCTGATCCTGGGCATGAACGGGCCGCCGACCTGCTCAACCGGGACTTCACCGCCGCCCGGCCGAATCGGTGCTGGGTTGCGGACTTCACCCACGTCGCGGCCTGGTCCGGCGTTGTCTACGTGGCGTTCGTCGTCGACATCTACTCCAGGGCGATCGTGGGCTGGTCCGCGGCGACGAACAAGCGCACCCCGCTGGTCCTGGCCGCCCTGGACATGGGGTTGTGGCGCCGTGACCGCGCCGGCCAGCCGGTCGGGGCGGGCCTGGTCCATCACAGCGACGCGGGCAGTCAGGGCGGTTTCAACCGGTCGTCGCAACACCTTGATCGCGGAGGTGTGCATGGGCAGGAACACGAAGCTGGAGCAGGTGCCGGAAGGGGCGCGGAGGCA
>NZ_JAXCFT010000042.1:0-3471 GCF_056150385.1 Micromonospora marincola
CGCCTCCGGCATCGCCCACCTCCACAACATCATCCTCGCGGGATGACGCCAACACCGTTGCCGGCCAACGCCTTCACCGAGTTACGAGACGTCCTTTAGGCACCCTGTCAACACTCGACATTCGAGTCGCACATTCAGTCCGTCTTCTACTTGCCTCAGAGCTTTACTGTCAGGTTCACGACAGAAGGCAGTACGGGTTTTAAATAGGGTCTTGCTTCGCAATCACCTTCAAATAAGGGGAAGATTGGGCGGCGAAGACTACGTCGTTGGGCCGCTTATAAACCGACCGACGAGAGACTTAGGGTGCCTCGTGGCTTATCGGAAGAGAGTCTTGCCGGCGTCGACAAGCAACCTTGAAAACGCGCCTGCCCCCGGGAGGGGAGCAGGGTTTATGGCAAACGGCTGATGCAATGGCTGATGACGCGACGGAAAGTGACAGGAGTGTGACCGTCCATGACGACGCTGACAACGGCCGCCCTCCACTTGTGCGGTTGACAGTCAATCTCGCCCCCCGCTCAGTCGAGGCGCTCGATTCAGCCTGCATTCGAACGAAAGATACCAAGACTGACACCGTGAACAGGGCCCTCGTCGTCTACAATGTCATGCTTGATCTCATTGAAAAAAGCGGCGGCCGGCTGACACTTCAGACCAGAGAAGGAAATACAGAAACATTGTATTTACTGATTTGACGCCGACCCCTGTTCGCTTAAAGCGCAATGTTCGTGGATCGCGGTCATTCTCCCCGAATAACGACTTCAGGCAGGATGGCCGGTCTTTGATTTCGCTGGACGAGGCTATTGCATTATCTCGGCGTGTTCTACCGCGGCCCGCTTCGGCTCCGGGCGGCGGCCTCGTGCAGCCGACACCTGTAGGCGGCGCGGACAGGAGACCAGTTGCACGCGCAGCCGGTCCGGCACTGGCGGTAGAGCCGGTGGCCGGCTCACTCATGCAGGGCTCGGCAAGATCCACGGCTCGTCGTCGAGCTCCACAGCTTTCACGTCAGCTACGGATGCCCCCGGGGCGACACCTTCCGCAACCTGTTCACCCACACGCGTTACCGAGGGGTTTTCGGGGGACGGTTCGAATCTTCATCGATAGCCATCGATTGACTGGCTACGTTTTTGCTGTTCAGCAGCATTGCGTTGGTGCCCCCGGCAGGATTCGAACCTGCGACACACGGTTTAGGAAACCGATGCTCTATCCCCTGAGCTACGAGGGCGCGAGGGCCTAGTCTAGCGACCTGGGGGTTCACCTGGGGTGGCAGGGAGTGGCCCACGTTCACCCACGTCACCCGGACCGCCGTTGTCGCAGCCCAGGACCACACACCGAGCACACGAACCCCCGGTTGCGACCGGCGGTCGGCCATGGTGACCCACGTTGGCACCGGTTCACCCCGGTTGGCATCCGCTGGAGAGCACACACCGCGCACATCATCGAAGATCATTTGGGGCTGTCCGCTCCCCCGGCTGGGCGCCGCCTCGCACGGGGGATCCGGCCAGGTCGCCATCAGCCGCGCGGTGGCTGGTCGTCGTTGTCGCGGGTCAGGTCCGTCGGGTTGATGAAGACGACGTCGACGTCGCCCACGGATGACGGGTCGAAGTCGCGTCGTTCGTCGGCGGGTCACCCGCGCTCGGCTGGTTCATTGGGTGATGGGGTCGGCTATACCGTAGTGGCTCCACCAGGTAGGCCGGTGTCTGCGGAGCGTGCCCCCAACGCGGGTCAGCAGCAGCCAGTTGCCGTTCTGGACCAGCGCCGCGTCCTCCTTCCGGGCGGCCAGCACCCGGGCCACGGCTTTCATCATGTTCGGGATGCCCTTGTCGACCAGGTCGTCTGCCCGCATGGAGAAGTCGATGTCGACGTACGTCTCCGGCTCCCACTCCCAGCGGGCACCGTCGTCGGCCTCGGCATCGAAATAGCCCTGGCTGCCTGAGGAGACGGTCAGCGCGTACCCGCGGGTGTCGTAGAGGCGGGCACCGAGCAGCCGTGGGTTGGTGCCGCTCGGTCTGGGCTTCTCGGCGGGTTCGGCTGCCACGAGATCAGCCACGTGGTCCAGGGGCAGGTCACCGGCGAGGGTCAACCTGAACTCCACAGCCATCTCTGCGCCTCTCCTCAGTCTCGACGGACGATCTGCACGATCGCGCCACTCGGCGTTACCGCGACGAGTTCTTTCAGCCTCTCGACCGGCCAGGTGTCGAACTGTGTCCGCAGGGCCGCGAGGTCTCCGTGCCAGTCGTGCAGGTTCAGCACCACGCGTTGGGTCTGCTCCTTGTCGACCTTGGCGCGGACCTCGCTCCAAACGCCCCGTACCGGCTTGCCGAGAGTGGGCGAATAGCAGTCGAACACATGACCCTCGATCAGGTAATCCGGGTCTTTGTTCGGGTTGCCCGAGTCGCCGGTACGGAGCCGGGCGTCGGCGATCTCCTGCCTGGTGGGGTTCTGGTGGACCCGGTAGCTCTTGCTGGCGACTATATCGGCGCATTCGTTCTCGAGCTCCAACGGACGCCGCCCGTCGTCGTCCAACCGGGGCGGAATTCTGGTTCTCGGACCGGTCGGCGTCCCGCCCGCGACGCCGGTCGGCTGTCTGGTCCAGGGCGTGCCGTGGTCATGGTCAGCGGATGGGGTGTCGCCGGCGGCATGAGGTGTCGACGGCGGGTCACCGTGCTGGGAAGGGGTGGGGCTGGCCGGTGGGTGACCGCCAGCCCCTGTCAGTTTCCCGACGAGCCCAACTGCCGGGCCTGCGCGATCGCCGCTTCGACGGCCTGCCGGGCCCCGCCGGTGCGTGCAACCACCAGCACCAGGACCTGCTTGATGGCCTCCAGGGCCTGCAACAGCGGCCCGGGCTGCCCGCCCTGCAGGACCATGGCGACGAGTTGCTGCGCCTCACCGACTCCGGTGATGGCCCCGGTCGCCGCGTCACGAGCGGCGTCCACGGCGCTCTGCACAGGCGCCAGCCCGGCGATCGTCTCCTGCGGGGTGGCCTCGTTCGGCACCGCCGCGGTGGCCTTCGTCGCCTCACCGATCGACCCGGCAAGACTTCCCAGGCCACCCTGGATGCCCGCGATCGCGGTGCGCACCCGCGCCACACCCGCCGCCACGGCGAGGAAGCCCGCGCCTGCCGCCCGCAGCGCCACCTCCTGCGCTTGGCTGTCGGCCGCGGCTGCCAACCCCTGGGCGCGTTCGACCCCGGCCATCAACGCACGGAGCTCACCGGTGATCTTCTCGATCTGCGACACGTGGCCGGCGCCCCAATCGACGTTAATGAAAGTGCTTGATGCCTGAACCTACCGGGCTACTCGCGAGGCCACCAGACACCAGCGAGGCGGTCGGCCGCGCCGGCAGCCACCGCGATGCAAGCAGCCGCATGAGCAGCTTCTGAACCGCCCCGGGTTCTGTGGAGACTTCAGCTGTTGGCTCCAACCACCTCGCGGGGCTGGGGTTGAGCGTAGAACATCGATTCGTGTTCGGTCGGTG
>NZ_JAXCFT010000043.1:0-3040 GCF_056150385.1 Micromonospora marincola
CCGTCGCGGGTGACCGTTGCGCTCCCACGGCTCGGCCTCGGTGAGCAGCGCGACGTTCCCGGCGTCCCAGTCGACGTGCGGGGACGCCTCGTCGACGTGGAGCGTCTGCGGCAGCTCGTCGTGCCGCATTGCCAGGACCATCTTGATCACGCTGGCGACACCGGCGGCGGCCTGCGTGTGCCCGATGTTCGATTTGACCGAGCCGAGCCACAGTGGCCGGTCGTCGGGTCGGTCCTGGCCGTAGGTGGCCAGGAGCGCCTGTGCCTCGATCGGGTCACCCAACGTGGTGCCGGTGCCGTGCGCCTCGACCGCGTCCACCTCGGACGGCTTCAGCCGGGCGTTTGCCAGGGCCTGGCGGATGACCCGCTGCTGGGACGGCCCGTTGGGGGCGGTGAGGCCGTTGCTGGCGCCGTCCTGGTTGACCGCCGACCCCCGGATCACCGCGAGCACCGGGTGGTTGTTGCGGCGGGCGTCGGAAAGCCGCTCCAGGACCAGCATGCCCGCGCCCTCGCCCCAGCCCACCCCGTCGGCCGCCGCGGCGAAGGACTTGCACCGCCCGTCCCGAGCCAGGCCGCGCTGCCGGCTGAACTCGGTGAACACGGTCGGGTTCGCCATCACCGTGGCGCCGCCGGCCAAGGCCAGATCGCACTCGCCGCCGCGCAACGCCTGCGCGGCCAGGTGGATCGCGACGAGCGACGACGAACACGCGGTGTCGACCGTGACCGCCGGACCTTCCAGGCCGAAGGTGTACGCGATCCGGCCGGACGCCACACTTGTCGTGGTGCCGGTGATGCTGTAGCCCTCGATCTCCAGCGGCGCCTCGGTCCCGTACTGCTGGGCGACGACGCCGGCGAAGACGCCGGTGCTGGTGCCGCGCAGCGTCGCCGGGGTGATCCCGGCCGCCTCGAACGCCTCCCAGGTGGTCTCCAGGAGCAGCCGCTGCTGCGGATCGGTGGCGGTGGCCTCGCGGGGGCTGATGCCGAAGAAGTCGGCGTCGAAACGGGCCGCGTCGTGCACGAAGCCGCCCTCCCGCGCGTAGCACTTCCCCGGCGCGTCGGGGTCCGGGTCGAAGAGTTCGTCGATGTCCCAGCCGCGCCCGTCGGGGAACTCGCCGATCGTGTCGGCGCCCTCGGCCAGCAGCCGCCACATCCGTTCCGGGGTGTCCGCCTCGCCGGGGAACCGGCAGGCCATCGCCACGATCGCGATCGGTTCGCCGGGCGCGACTGCCGACGGCGCCGGCCTGGCGGTTTCGGTGGCGGCCGGTGCGATGTGGGTGAGCAGGTAGGCGGCGAGCGCCTGCGGCGTCGGATAGTCGAAGATCATCGTGGCCGGCAACCGCAGCTCGGTGTCGGCGGTGAGCCGGTTACGCAGCTCGACCGCGGTCAGCGAGTCGAAGCCCAGGTCCTGGAAGGTCCGGCCCGGGTCGACGGCGTCCGCGGACGGATACCCGGCGACCGCGGCGACGTGCTCGCGGACGAGACCGAGCAGCGCGCCGAGCCGGTCCGGCCCGGCCAGCCGGAGCGCGAGCGCCGATCCGCCCCGGCCGTTCCCCGACGCGACGGCTCGCCGTGGCGCGGGCCGCACCAGCCCGCGCAGCAGCGGCGGCACGTCCGGGCTCCCGGCGAGGCGTCGCAGCGCGGCCGGGTCGAGGCGGGCCGGGACCAGCGTCGGAGCCGGATCGGCGAGCGCGGCGTCGAACAGCGCGAGGGCCTCGTCCGGTGCCATCGGCAGCAGGCCGCTCCGGCGCATCCGCTGCGCGTCGGCCTCGGCCAGCCCGCCGCCCATGCCGTCGCCCCCGGCCCACAGTCCCCAGGCGAGGGAGGTGGCGGGTAGTCCGTGGGTGTGGCGGTGGGTGGCGAGTGCGTCGAGGTAGGTGTTGGCGGCGGCGTAGTTGGCTTGTCCGGGGTTGCCGAGGGTGCCGGCGATGGAGGAGTAGGTGACGAAGGCGGTGAGGTCGTGCTTGCGGGTGAGTTCGTGCAGGTGCCAGGCGCTGTCGGCTTTGGGGGTGAGGACGGTGTCGAGTCGTTGGGTGGTGAGGTCGGTGAGGAGGCCGTCGTCGAGGATGCCTGCGGTGTGGATGACGGCGGTGGGTCGGTGGGTGTCGAGCAGTGCGGCGAGTTGATCGGGGTCGCTGGTGTCGCAGGCGGCGATGGTGATGTCGGCGCCGTGTGCGGCCAACTCGCTGTGGAGGTCGGTGGCGCCGGGTGCGTCGGGGCCTCGGCGGCTGGTCAGTAGCAGGCGGCGGATGCCGTAGGTGGTGACGAGGTGCCGGGCCAGCAGGCCGCCTAGCGCTCCGGTGCCGCCGGTGATGAGGACGGTGTCGTTCGGGGTGAGGGTGGTGGGGATGGTGAGGATGACTTTGCCTGTGTGTCGGGCTTGGCTGAGGTGGCGGAAGGCGGTGGGTGCGTCGCGGATGTCGAACGCGGTGACCGGCAGCGGCCGGAGCACCCCCGACGCGAACAGCAGACCGAGTTCGTCGAGCATCTCCCGGATCGCGTCCGGGCCGGCGTCGACCATGTCGAACGCCTGATACTCCACGCCCGGGTGGGCGTCCGCGACCACCTGCGGGTCACGGATGTCGGTCTTGCCCATCTCCAGGAAGTGGCCGCCGCGCGGCAGGAGCCGCAGCGAGGCGTCGACGAACTCCCGCGCCAGCGAGTCGAGCACCACGTCCATGCCCGCGTCGCCGGTGGCGGCCAGGAACTGTTCCTCGAAGTCGAGGGTGCGGCTGTTGCCGATGTGATCGTCCGGGATGCCGAGCGCCCGTAGCACCCGCTGCTTCGCCGGGCTGGCGGTCGCGTAGATGTCCGCGCCGAGGTGCCGGGCGAGTTGCACGGCGGCGGTGCCGACGCCGCCGGTCGCCGCGTGGATCAGGATGCGCTCGCCGCGACCCAGCCGCATCAGACGGGTGAGGCCGTAGTAGGCGGTGAGGAAGACGACAGGTGCGGCGGCGGCCTCCGCGAACGTCCAGCCCGGCGGCACCGGGGCGACCAGCCGCTGGTCGGTCACCGCGGTCGGTCCCATCGCGCCGGTGAACAGG
>NZ_JAXCFT010000044.1:0-1483 GCF_056150385.1 Micromonospora marincola
CACCGCCACCATCACCGCCGCCCACCTCGGCCACCACGCACACGCCGCACTGCACGCGGCCGGCCGCGAGACGGTCTGGACCACCACCACACCCGCCGGACGACACACCGACCTGCCCACGTACCCCTTCCAACGCCAGCCCTACTGGCTGCGCCCGGCCGCCACCGGCACCGCCGCGAGCCTCGGCCTGGCCACCGCCGACCACCCGCTGCTCGGCGCCGCCGCCGAGCTCGCCGACGGCGGCGGACTCCTCTACACCGGGCGGATCGGGCTGCAGAGCCATCCGTGGCTGGCCGGACACGCCGTGCACGGCACCGTCCTGCTGCCCGCCACCGCGCTCGCCGACCTGGTGCTGCACGTGGCCGACGAGGTCGGCGCGCCGCACCTCGACGAGTTGATCCTTGAGGCGCCGCTGACGCTGCCCGCCCGGGGCGCCGTCCAGGTTCAGGTGCGGGTCGGGACGACCCAGGGCGACCAGCGGCCGGTGTCGGTGCACTCCCGGCCGGCCGGCGCCGACGAGAACGAGGGGTGGATCCGCCACGCCTCCGGCACGGTGAGCGCCACGCCGCCCGGGTCGGCAGCCGGCTTCGCCTGGCCGCCGCCAGGCGAGCCGGTGGACGTCGACGGCCTCTACCCGCGCCTGGCCGCCGTCGGTGTGGAGTACGGCCCGGAGTTCCGGGGCCTGCGCGCCGCCTGGCGCGACGGCGACACCGTGTACGCGGAGATCGCGCTCAGCGATGACGCCGACCCGACCGGGTTCGGCCTGCACCCGGCGCTGTTCGACGCGGCGCTGCACGCCGCCGCCCTCACCTACGACGACGTACGGCTGCCGTTCGCCCTGCGCGGCGTGACGCTGCACGCCGCCGGCGCGTCGGTGCTGCGGGCCCGGTTGGTGGTCGCCGCCGACGAGCTGTCGCTGGACCTGATCGACGTCGCCGGCCTGCCGGTCGCGTCCGTCGCGGCCCTGGCGTTGCGCCAGGTCTCGCCGGAACAGCTCGCTGCCGCAGGTGATCCGACCAGGCGCGGGCTGTACCGGACGCACTGGATCCCGGTGCCGGTGGGTGAACCCGCGGCCGGGGACGCCGTGGAGGTGGTGGAGGCCACCGTGGACGGCGACGATCCGGCCGGTCACCTGGCCGCCGCACGTGCGCTGACGCTTGTGCAGGACCGCCTGGCGGCGGACCGGCCGACGGACGGCCGCCTGGTGATCGTCACCCGGGGCGCGGTCGCGGCCCGTCCCGGCGACCCGGTCGACGGCCTGCCCTCGGCCGGGGTCTGGGGTCTGGTCCGCGCCGCGCAGTCCGAACACCCGGGTCTCTTCCAGCTCGTGGATCTCGGCCCCGACCCGGCGGACGCGGCGGCGTTGAGCGCGGCGATCGCCACAGGTGAGCCGCAGTTGGCCGTCCGGGACGGGGCGGCCTACGCACCGCGCCTGACCCGGACGACGGACGCGCCAGTGCTGACCGCCCCCGACGGACCCTGG
>NZ_JAXCFT010000045.1:0-1379 GCF_056150385.1 Micromonospora marincola
GTCCACACAACCACGAGACTCAGCGGTGGCTGCTCCACGCCCACGGACAAAACCACACCGCTCCAGCAGGTCCGAACGGATCTCCTGCTGGAGTACTAGTCCGCGAAACCTGCGCGGCGTACGAGGAGCAGTCGGGGTACACCGTCACACCGCGCTTTATTGATGCGAGGCCGAAAGCGTCCGCTTCGAACCTATGATTTGACTTCATTCATTATCGGTCGCCGCTACGACGACGTGCCGGCCGACGGCGAAGGCTCGAATCGGTACGCAATAAATGCGGCAACTGCACGCGATGTGATCCGCACTGTGTAATCGGCGAAGTGCTGCAGGAACTGCCAATTCGGCCGCATGAAGTAACCTTCGTCTGTCGCTGTCTCGATCTCGGCGGCATTTCCCACTACTGCCCACCTTCGGCCATGCGCCAACCCAGAGAGCATTCGGTACCTCCATTCCGGCCTGCGTTCGGGGATCTCCGGGCCATCATATTCGTTGAACAGAGCGGTCATGTCCAGCAACGGCACCGTGAGTTTCCGTGCCCCGTTCCCAGCCAGGGTCAAGAAGCCGTCCCTAGCTGCACCGTCTAACACCCGATCGATAAGCACCTGAGCGTTGGCTTCTAATGGATTGGCTGCGTCCTGGAACTTTCGCATGTCCTGCAAGGACTTCAATTCCATGGCATAGCCGCGACCAATCCGGTCCCGACTAGTGGCATCGGCGTCTAGCAACCAAAGTGTATGCAGGCTTGGTTCGTAAACGGCTCGGGCGAGAGTGTAATGGGCGAGGATTGGCATCGGCAACTTGGCAAGGTCACACGCCAGAATGCTGTACCAAGAACGTAGATGGTCGAGAGCTGTCCCTACAGCGTTACTGGCGCAGTTGTAAGCGAATGCTGCATTACCGACCGACAGATCCCGGTTGAGCTGAGACTGGGCGTGCGTTGTGCGAGCCTTGTTGGTCGCCATACGTTCTTCGAGATAATTTACGGCCCCAAGAGCATGTAGGACACGGTTCGCAGCCGCAACGTCGATCGGCCTAACGGTATGGAGCTTGAAGGCTTCGTCCACATTGTCCTCGACTTCTACTCGCTAGGGCAGCCGTCGTCCGATCTGGCTCATCGAACAAGAAGTATACTCTTCTCGGCTCGAACCGGCCGTCAACGAACAAGGTGCGTTGGGAGAGGTCAACCTGCAACCGCTGCGGCAGCTTTATGACGAGGCCAGTCCACAAATCTGCCAAGCTAACGCCAGGAGATGTCCCAGTCGAGCCGTGCAGGTTTGTCTCTAACTCGAAAATCGACCGTAACTTGACGTGCGGCAGCATCCCGTGTCGCGAAGCGGCGCGGGATGGGTCTTGTTGGGTGGTGCGTTAGGCGGCGAGGT
>NZ_JAXCFT010000046.1:0-1367 GCF_056150385.1 Micromonospora marincola
TGGAGCAGCCACCGCTGAGTCTCGTGGTTGTGTGGACCAAAGATACGGCGGTGGCTGCCGCCTACAGAGTAGACGCCCAGCGATGGTCTGGGCTGTTCGACGAGCTGATGGACGTGGTCGGGTCGCGTTTCGGTCGGCCGGAGCCCCGCCGGCGAGTGCGGGACTTCATGGCCGGGCTGCTGGCGCCGTTGCCGACGAAGAACTGCTGGACGATCGCGGAACACGCCGGTGACGACGGGCCAGGAGGCATGCAGGATCTGATCGGTCGGGCCCGGTGGGACGACGCCGCAGTCCGCGCCGACGTGCGGGATTTCGTCGCGGTCAAACTCGGGCACCCGGACGGGGTCCTGGTCATCGACGAGACCGGTGATCTGAAGAAGGGCGTGCACACCGTCGGGGTGCAGCGGCAGTACTCCGGCACCGCCGGGAAGATCGAGAACTGTCAGCTCGCGGTGCACCTGTCCTATGCCTCACCAGCCGGGCACACCCTGCTCGACGTCGCCCTCTACCTCCCGAAGTCCTGGACCGACGACCCCGCGCGACGGGCAGAGGCAGGGGTGCCCGACACGATCGGGTTCGCCACGAAACCCCAGCTGGCACGACAGCTGATCGACACCGCTCTCGCGGGTGGGTTGCCGTGTCGGTGGGTTGCCGGCGACGAAGCCTACGGCGGTGACCCGCACCTGGCCGCGGCGTTACGCGAGCATCGACTCGGCTACGTCCTCGCGGTCGCCTGCTCACACCGCGTCCCCACCGGGCTCGGCATCCAGCGAGCAGACCAGATCGCCGCCGACCTACCGACGTGGGCGTGGCAGCGGATCTCCGCCGGCCAGGGGGCGAAAGGACACCGCTACTACGACTGGGCGTTCGTCACCCTGCCCCTGGCCGCCGACCAGCACCAGGGTCACCACTGGCTGCTGATCCGGCGCAACCGCAGCACCGGTGAGTTGGCGTTCTACCGCTGCTGGTCACCGCAGCTCGTGCCGCTGCGCCAGCTGGTCGCCGTCGCCGGCCGACGGTGGAGCATCGAGGAATCGTTCCAGGCCGCGAAAACGGGCCTCGGCCTGGACCAGCACCAACACCGCCGCTGGCGGGCGTGGCACCGCTGGACCACCCTCGTCATCGCCGCCCACGCATTCCTCGCCGCCGCCGCAGCGGCCAGCACCACCAGCCCGAACGGCCTGATCCCGATCACCGTCAACGAACTCCGCCGGCTGTTCCACGCCCTGGTCATCGAACCCACCCGACGCATCGGCGACGTCATCGCCTGGTCCATCTTCCGACGCCAACACCAAGCCGAAGCCAAGATCAGCCACTACGCCCGACAAGCCCTCACCGAGCCCTGAAACGGATCTCCTGCTGGAGTA
>NZ_JAXCFT010000047.1:0-1365 GCF_056150385.1 Micromonospora marincola
CGGTAGGAGAGGTACGTCCGCCAAGACATGCCTTACCGCCGGGAGTCCCGCTGTTGGTTCAGTCTGTCATTACGCGTGTGGTGCGGGTCGCGGCAGGCCCGTTCGCGCCGGGTCATCTGGGTGAGTTGACTCAGCAGGTGCCGTTCGAGATGGTCGATGCGGTCCTCGATCAGACCCGTTGTGTGCAGCGGCGGGTGCGGGATCTGCCGTCGCGGGTGGTGGTGTATCTGCTGCTCGCGGGCTGTTTGTTCGCCGAACTCGGATATCGACAGGTGTGGCAACGCCTGATCAGTGGCCTGGAAGGGTTGCCGGTCGCGGATCCGAGCGAGGCCGCGTTGACCAAGGCCCGCCGCCGGGTCGGCCCGCAACCGTTACGGGCGTTGTTCGACCTGCTGCGCGGCCCGGCAGCCAGCATGGCCGGGCCAGTGCGCTGGCGCGGTCTGCTGGTCTGCGCGATCGACGGCACCACTATGTTCACGGCCGACAGCACGGCGATCCTGGCCCGATACTCCAAACAGCGCGGGGGCCGCACCGGCGGGTCGAGCTATCCGATGCTGCGGCTGGTCACGGTGATGTCCTGCGGCACCCGATCGGTGATGGACGCGGTGTTCGGGCCGATCACCCGCGGCGAGACCACCTATGCCAGGGATCTTCTCGCCCGGCTACCCGCCGGGGTGCTGCTGCTGGCCGACCGCAACTTCGCCGCCGGTCACCTGCTCAGCCTCGTGACCGGCCGCGGATCACATCTGCTGGTCCGCGCCAGGACCGGCCACGGCGGTCCGAAGCTGCCGGTGCTGCACCGTCTCCCCGACGGCTCCCACCGGTCGATGTTCGGCGGCCAGAGCGTCCGGGTCATCGACGCCGAGATCAGCATCAAGACGAAGGCCGGCACGGTCACGGGCGCCTACCGGCTGATCACCACCTTGCTCGACCCGGATACCCACCCCGCCACGACGATCTTGCGGCTCTATCACGAGCGGTGGGAAATCGAGACGGCCTACCTGGAGATCAAATCGAGCATCCTCGGTGGCCGGGTACTGCGAGCACGGACCCCGGCCGGCGTCGACCAGGAGATCCACGCGCTGCTGATCGTCTACCAGATCCTGCGCACCGCCATGACCGAGGCCACCAACAGCGACATGGGCATAGACCCGGACCGGGCCAGCTTCACCATCGCCCTCAACGCCGCCCGCGACCAGGTCATCCACGCCGCAGGCGTCATCGCCGGCACCGTCATCGACCTGGTCGGCAAGATCGGCCGTCTCATCCTCGACGACCTACTGCCCGAACGGCGACTCCGCGTCAACGCCCGCACCGTCAAACGAGCGATCTCCAAATACAACGCCCGCGGCCCGAACATCGA
The DNA here is from genome assembly GCF_056150385.1 of Micromonospora marincola. Lineage (NCBI taxonomy): Bacteria > Bacillati > Actinomycetota > Actinomycetes > Micromonosporales > Micromonosporaceae > Micromonospora > Micromonospora marincola. The sequence goes on from NZ_JAXCFT010000047.1 coordinate 1,364, forward strand.
CC
>NZ_JAXCFT010000048.1:0-1330 GCF_056150385.1 Micromonospora marincola
GTGCAGGGTGTGCGCTGGTGGTGGTGCTGTGGCGAGGACGAACGCGTTGAGGAGGCGGCGGATCTCAGCGAGGGTCAACGCGATGGTGTCCGCATCAGCGTTGGGCTGCTGCGCGGTGGCGGCGAGGATGGTCAGGACGGCCAGGGCGAGCATGGCGAGGGTGATGAAGCGGTGCCAGCCGGTCCAGCCGCGGACCTGGTAGTGGTCCAGGCCGACCTGGCCTTTGCCGGTCTGGAACAGCTCTTCGATGCTCCATCGGGAGCCGGCCACTCGCACAAGTGTGTGCAGCGGGACGGGGCGGGGTGACCAGCACAGGTAGAAGGCCAGCTCACCGGTGGTGCGGTTGCGGCGGATCAGCAGCCACCGGTGCTCACCCGGCCTGGTGGCGGTGGTGATCCAGGCCCACAGGTACTCGCGTGGTCCTTTCGCCCCGGGGCCGCAGCTGTGCGGCTGCCACTCGCGGGTGGGGATCCGGTCGGCGAGGTCGTCGACGCGGATCAGGGTACGGCCGTCGTTGACGGCCACGCGTCGGTCGCAGCCGACCGCCAGGACGTAGCCAATCTCGCGTTGTTCCAGCTCAGCTCGCAGGCCCGGGTCGGCGCCGTAGACCTCGTCGCCGGTCACCCACCCGAACGGGACACCGGCGTCCAGGGTGGCGGCGATCATCTGCCGGGCCAGGGCAGGCTTCGTCGCGAACCCGATCTGGTCGGGGACGCCGGCTGCGATGAGCCGGTCGGGACGGTCGCACCAGGTCGTCTCCGGCAGGTAAAGCCGACGGTCGATCATCGCTCGTCCCGTCGGTGACACGTAGGCCAGGAACACTCCGACCTGGCTGTTCTCGACACGGCCGGCGGTGCCGGTGTACTGCCGCTGCACCCCGACCGAGCACACCCCTTTCTTGAGGAACCCGGTCTCATCGGTGACCAGCACCGCGTCGGGGTGGCCGAGCTGTTCGATCAGCCAGGCCCGAACATCGTCGCGGACGGCGTCGGCGTCCCACACCGCTGTGCGCAGCAGCCGTTGCATCGCCTGCGGATCAGCGTTACCCGCCCGTTCCGCAAGCGACCAGCAGGTCTTCCGTTCGGTGTCCGACAGCAGCCCTTCCACGAACTGCCCGGCCGTCGCCCGCGGCTCGGCCCGCACGAACCGGTCAGCGACACGCGTCACCGCCTCGTCCAGGATGACCCGCCACCGGCTGGGGTCTACGCTGTGGCCCACGGCCATCGCGCGATCTTCGGTTGTCCTCACAAACCATCGATGATCAACGCGGTGGCCGCCCTCATGCCCACGCCACGCCCAACGCCGAAGCCAAGTGACGTTGGAGTACTAG
>NZ_JAXCFT010000049.1:0-1324 GCF_056150385.1 Micromonospora marincola
GGATGCTCCTATGGATGTCAAGGGGTGGTGAGGGCGGTGTAGTCGGCGAGGAGGGCGGTGTGGACCTCGCGGATGATGTAGCGCTTGAGGCAGCGGATGATCTCTTTGTTGCTGGGGCCCTGTTTGGTGCGTTTCTCCTGGTAGGCGCGGGTGCGGGGGTCGTGGCGCAGGCGGCAGAGGGCGATGGTGTGTAGGGCTTTGTTCGCGGCTCTGTCGCCGCCGCGGTTGAGGCGGTGTCGGTCGGTGCGCCCTGGACTGGCGGGGATGGGTGCGGCGCCGCAGAGGTGGGCCAGGGCGGCTTCGCTGCGGAGCCGGTCGGGGTTGTCGCCGGCGGTGGTCAGGAGTTGACCGGCGACGTCGGGTCCGACGCCGAACAGGGCGCTGAGGGTGGGGGCGGTACGGGTGACCGCCGGGCGTAGTCGCCGGTCGGCGAGGGTGATCTCGGCGGTGAGGGCCTGGATGCGGGCGGCGATCGCGGTGAGGGCGGCCTTGGTCGCCTCGACGGGGTCGTGGAGTCGGGTGTCGTCGGGGGTGAGGCTGGCGCAGTGGTTGACCAGGTTCACGCCGGTGTGGCCTGCCAGGTCGGCGCGGAGGTTGTCGGGGGCTGCGGTGAGCAGACCGTGGAGCTGGTTGATGGCGGCGGTGCGGGCCTTGACCGCACCGTTGCGGGCCACCCGCAGGGCACGGATCGCCTCCACCGGTCCGGTGCGGGTCTTCGGCAGGCCGCTGGCCTGTCCGGACAGGGCAGCGCGGGCGGCGGCGAGCGCGTCGATCGGGTCGGACTTGCCCTTCGTCCGCCGGGTCTTGCGGTCGGGCCGGTCGACCTCCACGACGGTGATCTTCTGCGTGCTCAGGTAGCGGGCCAAGCCAGCACCGTAAGCGCCAGTGCCCTCGACGCCGATCTTCACGATTGTGCCAAAGGTTCGCAGCCAGGCCAGCAACTGCCGGTAACCGGCTGCGGTGGCGGGGAACTGGTGATCACCGAGTTCCCGTCCGGTCTGATCGACCACGGCGGCGTGATGGGTCCGGCCGTGAGTGTCCACGCCACCGGTGACCTTGCGCTTCTTGGCTGTCATGCTGGAACCGTCGTCCCTTTCGCTTGCACCGAACAGGGTCGGCACGCACTCGCTGGGACGGGCGGACAGGACAGTGACGGGACCTCTTGCACAGGCTCCTATCAGGTCACGACGCCCCTGCCAGTGACGTGCAGGAACGGGGTCACCCGGACCAGGCCGACGAATCCCCTTCAGGACAGCAACGTCGGTCAGGCGGTGAGTCAGACCAGGCCGGGTGACCCCACCCCTCCATCCTCACTGTCAGGCGG
>NZ_JAXCFT010000050.1:0-1292 GCF_056150385.1 Micromonospora marincola
TGCCGAGATGCCGAGATGGTTCAGCGGGGTTTCGGCTCACTCCTCGCGGTGTTCGATCCAGTAGATGGCGCGGCCTCGTTCGTTGGTGCCGGCGCGCAGGACGTAGTTGCCGCGGTAGCGCCCTTCCTGGCCGGTCAGGAGACGGCCGAGTTGCAGCGGGTTGGGCAGCCTTCCTGAGCTGGTGGTGATGAACTGGCCGTCCCACGGGTCGTTGATGTCGCTGCCGAAGTGCGCGGGTTCGGCGTCGCGACGTAGCTCGGCAGCGGTCATGCGCCGGTCGCCGTGGCGTTCGTGCCAGGTGGAGAGGAACGCTCCCCACCGTTGTTCGTCTTGGTCGATCTCGCGCACGGCGGCGGCGTTGGTCAGGAAGCCGTCGATGTCGTGGTGGGCGAGGAACCCGCCGAGGTACTGCGCCCACGGGGTGAACTGCCGCATCGTCACCCCGGTCACGCGGGGTGCTCCTTGTCGGGTCCAGTCGAGCACCAGCACCAGGAGGTGCCACAGGACGATCAGTTGGTTGGCTGGGACGGTGATCCACTGGTCGAGGTGGGGGATGCCGAAGGTGCTTTGGTCGCGTAGTTCGGGGCGGGGCATGTTCGGGTCGAGGTGCACTCGCACGGTGCGGGAGGCCATGTCTCCACCGACCTGGAGGTTGTTGCCGGTGGCCATCCACAGCCGGTCGTTGGCGGTGGCGATGTTGCGGGACGCGCCCAACTGCCGGTCGGACCACACGCCGGTGGTGACGAGTTGCGCGAGCACGGCGGAGTCGATGACGGTGCCCTCGGCGAGGTTGTCCCAGATGACCACGCCGACCTGTTCGGCGAACACGGCGGTGATGGACTTGCGCAACTCTTCGTCGGAGTAGGCCCAGGGCATGACGCGCTGGCCGTAGAGCATGCCGGGGCCGGCGGTGAGGATCGTCTTGCCGGATGAGGGCATGGTGGCGTCGATCAGCGCGAACGGGGTCAGGGAGCGGGTGAAGTGCCGCAGGATCGGCGTGGCCAACAGGGCGATGTAGTTCGCCCGATCCGCTGCGGACGCCCAGGGGAAGTCGCGCAGGAACCGGCCGAGCAGAAACCGCCGAGCCTCTGCCACCTGCTCCGCGGTGGGCGCGTCCGGCACGGGCGGCAGCGCGACCCTGGAGGCGAGGTAGAAGCCGGTCGCCGGGTCGTAGCCCGGCTGTTGCAGCAGGGTGCCGTCACGGCGCAGCACTGGGGCACCGATGACCCCGCGCAGTCCGGGTACGCCCGGCCACGTCTTGCCGGCCAGCACGGACGACAGCACCTCCCGGG
>NZ_JAXCFT010000051.1:0-1239 GCF_056150385.1 Micromonospora marincola
GACCGGTTTCAACCAGTCGTTGCAACACATTTGTCCTGAGTGGACGATAACAGATCGTTAAGGGCCTCGCCGGGCGTTCTCCACCCGAGTGCCTTGCGCGGCCGGCTGTTCAATGTTGCCGCCACCGCCTCGAGTTCGCCGGTGTTCCAGCGGGCCAGGTCCGTACCTTTGGGAAAATACTGCCGAAGCAGCCCGTTGGTGTTCTCGTTCGTGCCGCGCTGCCACGGACTGTGCGGGTCGGCGAAGTAGACCTGCACGCCGGTGTCGATCGTTAGCTTCGCGTGCTGGGCGAGTTCTTTGCCGCGATCCCAAGTGAGCGTGCGACGCAACTGCTCGGGCAGGGCGGTGATCGTCGCGGCGATCGCTTCGCGGACGGCTTCGGCGCCGTGCCCGGCCAGGGCCGGGCCGTTCTTCGACCGCGCTTCGACGCCCCAACCGTCCATGCGGGGCAGGTGCAGCAGCAAGGTGAAGCGGGTAGCCCGTTCCACGAGGGTGCCGATCGCGGACCTGTCCAGCCCGATGATCAGGTCACCTTCCCAGTGCCCCGGCACGGCCCGGTCCTCGACCTCGGCCGGCCGCTGGCTGATCATCACTTCCGGGGTGACCATGCCGTCGCGCCGTTGCCGGGCCCGGGCGCGCGGCACCCGCAGTGCCCGGCCGGTGCGCAGACACGCGACCAGTTCACGCTTGAGCGCGCCCCGGCCCTGGATGAACAGCGATTGGTAGATCGCCTCATGCGAGATGCGCATGGACTCATCATCCGGGAAGTCGAGCTTCAACCGGTTGCTGATCTGTTCCGGGCTCCAGGCGGTGACCCAACGGCGGTCTTCCCGGCGGGGCTTGTTGCGTCCCTTCCAGGCCCGAGCCGTCGGCCCGGCCACGAGCTCGCCGCCGGCCCGGCGCACCGCCCCGGACAGTCGGTCCTGCACGTACTCGCGCAGCCGCGGATTGGACACCAGCTTGGCGGTCTTCGGGCGCTTGGCCGCCTGCTGCGCCTTCCACTGCGCCACCGTGGCCCGATACTCCCGCTTGCCGGCCCGGGTCGCCGCGTTGCGCCGCAACTCACGCGAGATCGTCCCCGCATCGCGTCCGATCCTGCGGCCGATTTCCCGCACGCCCGCGCCCTGCGCCCGCAGCAGCGCGATCTCCTCGCGTTCGGCGAAGGACAGATAGCGGCCCGAAGGCTCGTCCAGGCTGATCGGCGGCATGCCGCCAGCGTGACGAAACCACCGCGCCCCA
>NZ_JAXCFT010000052.1:0-1149 GCF_056150385.1 Micromonospora marincola
CCTGCCAGGAGGACGTGTGTTCGCCAATCCCGAGGAACTCCTGCGATACCTCAAGAACGAGGACGTGAAGTTCGTCGACGTACGTTTCTGTGACCTGCCCGGCGTGATGCAGCACTTCAACCTGCCGGTCGAGTCCTTCGACGACAGCGTCTTCACCGACGGCCTCGCGTTCGACGGCTCGTCGATCCGCGGCTTCCAGTCGATCCACGAGTCGGACATGCTCCTGCTCCCCGACGTCGCGACCGCGTTCATCGACCCGTTCCGCGCGCAGAAGACCCTCGCGCTGAACTTCTTCGTCCACGACCCGTTCACCCGCGAGGCCTACTCCCGGGACCCCCGCAACGTGGCCAAGAAAGCCGAGGCGTACCTCGCCGCCAGCGGCATCGCCGACACCGCCTACTTCGGCGCCGAGGCAGAGTTCTACATCTTCGACTCCATCCGCCACGAAACCTCGGCCAACCAGTCGTTCTACTACATCGACTCGATCGAGGGCGCCTGGAACACCGGCCGCGACGAAGAAGGCGGCAACCGCGGCTACAAGACCGCCTACAAGGGCGGCTACTTCCCGGTACCCCCGGTCGACCACTACGCCGACCTGCGCGACTCGATCGTGCGCCGGCTCGTCGACTCCGGCTTCACCGTGGAACGCTCACACCACGAGGTCGGCACCGCCGGCCAAGCGGAGATCAACTACAAGTTCTCCACCCTGCTGCACGCCGGCGACCAACTCCAGCTCTTCAAATACATCGTGAAGAACGAGGCGTGGGCCAACGGCAAGACCGCCACCTTCATGCCCAAGCCACTGTTCGGCGACAACGGCTCCGGCATGCACACCCACCAGAGCCTCTGGCTCAACGGCGAGCCGCTGTTCTACGACGAGACCGGCTACGCCGGCCTGTCCGACACCGCCCGCTGGTACATCGGCGGCCTCCTGCACCACGCCCCGTCGCTGCTCGCCTTCACCAACCCCACCGTCAACTCCTACCGACGACTCGTCCCCGGCTTCGAGGCACCGGTCAACCTGGTCTACTCCCAGCGCAACCGCTCCGCCTGCACCCGCATCCCGGTCACCGGCAGCAACCCCAAGGCCAAACGCGTCGAATTCCGCGTCCCCGACCCCTCGGCAAACGTCTACCTCGCCTTCTCCGC
>NZ_JAXCFT010000053.1:0-1053 GCF_056150385.1 Micromonospora marincola
CTAGGGCCTGTGTCGAAGTCGGTCACAGCCATTCGTTGATGGCGGCGATGTGCACGGTGGCCTCGTAGCGCACGGCGAGTTTGTCGAAGCGGGTGGCCACGGAGCGGTGGCGTTTGAGGCGGTTGATGCCGCACTCCACGGCGTGACGCTGCTGGTACCGCTGTGGGTCGAAGGCCGGTGGCCGGCCGCCCTTGGACCCCTTCTTACGCCGGTTCGCGTCCTGGTCGGCCTTCGACGGGATCGTCGCCCTGATTCCACGTCGGCGCAGGTAGCGGCGGTTGGCCTTCGACGTGTACGCCTTGTCGGCCAGGACCCGGTCCGGGCGGGTCCTGGGCCGGCCGCCGCCGAGGCGGGGCACCCGGATCCCGTCGAGCACCGGGATGAACTGTGGGCTGTCCCCGCGCTGCCCGGCGGTCAACACGATCGACAGCGGCTTCTGCCCCTGCTCACACGCCAGGTGCACTTTCGTGGTCAGGCCGCCCCGGGAGCGACCGAGCGCGTGATCGTCCGGTTCGACCGTGACCCCGCCCGGCGGCTCGGTCTGCAGATCCCCCTTTTACGCGCTCCGGCGGCATGCTGATGCGCTCGGGCGACCGTCGAGTCCACCGACACGGCCCAGACGACGCGTCCGGCTCCGTCAGCCAGGGCCTGTAACGCGGTCAGGATCTTCGCCCAGGTCCCATCGCGCTGCCAGCGCCGGAACAGCGCGTACGCCGCCGCCCAGGACCCGTAACACTCCGGGACGTCCCGCCACGGGGCGCCAACCCGTGTCCGCCACCGGATCCCATCAATGAGCTGCCGTTTCGTCCATGTCGACGGCCGACCCGGCCTACGCCCCGCGGGCAGCAACGGCTCCAGCGCCGCCCACTGTGCGTCGGTCAGGTCATGCCGCCTCGTCACCGCTAGGGTGTCCACGAGGTCTCCGGTGTTCGGGTTCTGCTTGGTCGCTGAACCAGATACCGGAGACCTCGCTACATCTCGAACACCGACACGCCAAGATCCTCACCCAACAGCTCAAGCCCTCGCACCGACTTCGACACAGGCCCTAGAGGG
>NZ_JAXCFT010000054.1:0-1004 GCF_056150385.1 Micromonospora marincola
GCTGATGCGGACACCATCGCGTTGACCCTCGCTGAGATCCGCCGCCTCCTCAACGCGTTCGTCCTCGCCACAGCACCACCACCAGCGCACACCCTGCACTGGTCAATCTGGCGGCGAACATCCCAAGCCCGAGCCCGTCGCTCCCACTACCAGCGCAGACAGGCGAAGTGACGTTGGAGTACTAGAGGGTTTCAATGTCGAGCGTCGACACCTCCGCGAAGGCTCACTTGGGTCCGAACGCCGCATGTCCTACAAGGCCCTCAACGACAGGGTGCGCATGCGTTCTTTGCATGCCTACCTAGCAGCGACCGATCAGCTGCAGGGCCTGCTGGTCAGCTTTGCGTTAGACAAACGTGCGACTGACCGTCTCAGCGAGAACTATAGGTCGGACACGGCGTTCGGCCGTTTGGGGCCATGGGCTCAGCGACCGTTCAACAAGCTCACCAGAGTAGGTCACTTGGCTGGCATTATAGTTGAAGGGATTCGGCGCGAAGGACAGAACCTTATCTGGATTACCGACGAGGATGAAATCGCACCTAATAAGCTTAAGCATTCTGAGGCGACCAAGGTCTTAGGCCATTACTTGAATTCCTACTGCAGTGGGTCGATGGGGCACTTCCGCTTCGGGACCACAGCGTCTGACAACGGTGATCTGCTTATTGAGGATTTGGCGGCGGTGCCCGATCTCGCGGCCGGTTGTCTTGGCGAAGTCTTGTCACTGCTGGCGCCACACCCAGAGTCAGGTTCGGTGACGCGACTATTTATCCCCAACAACAGCGAAGTTCCCGCAAAGGCCATCGACATTGCGACATGGCTTGCAAGCCCGTCAGGAAATCTGCGAAAGCTGAACCTTGTAATCGACGAAGGTAGCGATGGCTGTTCGATTCGAGACTTCAGCGTCGTAACTAAAGGACGTCTCGTAACTCGGTAGCCGGTCCATGGTGGATCATGTCGGGGTGCAGGTGATCTCGGCGGCCCGCCAGGAGTGGATCTTACCGTTCACC
>NZ_JAXCFT010000055.1:0-951 GCF_056150385.1 Micromonospora marincola
CGCCGCCGCGGTGGTGCTGATCGTGGTGGTGGCGCTGCCCTGGTTGAACAGAGCGACCGCGACGTCACCGTTGGCCAACCGCTTCGCCAACACCCGACGGGTACCGTCGAAGGACACCTGAGCGGCCTGCAACGCCAACGCATCCTGACTGATCCCGATCAGAGTCGCGTTCTTCAAAATCGTCTGCGTCGCCGCGTTCATACTCCGCAGATCATTACCCGCGATCAACGGCGACGCCAACACCGCCCACAACGCGAAGTGACTCCGCATCTCCGTGTCGGTCATCCCACCCCGACCAACCTCCAACATGTCCATGTCATTGAACGCCCCCGGCTTCGCCCGCCCCGCAAGCGGCACCGTCACGTCCACGATGTTCTGGATACCCATCGGATACCCGTTCGTCTGCCCCGAGTTCCACGTGTTGGTGATGTCCTCCGTGGTCCGCCACATGTTCGCCACATCACCCCAGTCCCGCTGCGGACCCGTCTTCGAGTGCACACTGTTCGAATTGATGCTGTACACGATCGGCCGACCCGTCCCCGCCAGCGCATCCCGCATCAGGTTGAACACCCGCACCTGCTCATCGATCGACCCACTCGGCGAACACCAGTCGTACTTCAGATAATCCACACCCCACGCCGCGAACTGACGCGCGTCCTGCACCTCATGCCCCTGCGCCCCCGTCGACCCCGGATAACTGTTGAAATACTGCGCACACGTCTTCGTCAACGGACCCTGATAGATCCCGAACTTCAACCCCCGCCCATGGATGTAGTCACCCAACGCCTTCATCCCCGACGGGAACCGACTCGGATCACCCTGCAAATTCCCCGACGAATCCCGATTCGGATTCATCCAACAGTCATCCACCACCACATACTGATAACCAGCATCCCGCATCCCCGAACTGACCATCGCATCCGCCATCTGCCGGATCAACGTCTCATTGAT
>NZ_JAXCFT010000056.1:0-916 GCF_056150385.1 Micromonospora marincola
GAGCCTTTTCCAAGCTGATTTTGCAGTTCAGGGCGGGTGCGGCAGGCCCGGTGATCGATGGGTGCGAGGCTCCAGGTAGGACAGCTGTCGACCAAGACTCGAAGCCCCGACCGGGAGCCTCGCCATGCTGTCCTACCCCGCCACGATTCCGTTGTCCAGCCGGACCCTGAACCACCTCGCCGAACGCATTCGCGGCCACCGTAAGCAGCGCCGATCCCGGTGGCGGCGCCTCGAACCCGGCCGGCAGGCGCTGCTCGCTCTCGCCCATCTGCGCAACGGCGACACCTACACCCGGCTTGCCGCCGGCTTCGAGATCGGCGTCGCCACCGCCTGGCGCTACGTCCAGGAGGCGATAGCCCTGCTCAGATCGGCAGCCGACGACCTGAAAACCGCGATGCGACGCATCCGGCTGCTGGCGTACGCGATCCTGGACGGCACGCTGATCCCGATCGACCGGGTCGCCGAGCAGAAGCCCTACTACAGCGGCAAACACAAACGCCACGGCGTGAACGTGCAGGTCATCGCGGACGCCGCCGGCCGGCTCGTGTGGGCATCCCCGGCACTGCCCGGTTCGGCACACGATCTGAGCGCCGCACGCAGTCACGGCATCATCGATGCCCTGACCAGCGCGGACGTGATGACCTTCGCCGATAAGGGCTACCAAGGAGCCCGTGGCAGCGTGCGCACACCGTTCAAGCGGCGCCGCTTCCGCCCGAAGCTGTCACACCGACAGAAGGCCGTGAACCGGGCCCACGCGAAGATCCGCGCCCGCGGAGAACGAGCGATCGCCACCCTCAAGACCTGGAAGATCCTGGTCAAGCTGCGCTGCTGCCCACGCCGGGCCACCGCGATCGTCCAAGCAATCCTCGTCCTGCACCACGTCGAAACCAACCGCTACGCAGGATGAAAATGGCTG
>NZ_JAXCFT010000057.1:0-855 GCF_056150385.1 Micromonospora marincola
CGTTGGCCGGCAACGGTGTTGGCGTCATCCCGCGAGGATGATGTTGTGGAGGTGGGCGATGCCGGAGGCGGTGTCGGTCAGTGTGCTGGCAGCACGCCGGTAGTCCCGCAGGATCTTGAAGCTCTTCATTCGGGCCAGGGCGTGTTCGACCTGGGCGCGGACGGTGCGGTGCTGCCTGTTCAGGTCCTTCTTCCACTCGGGTAGTTCGCTGCCGTTGGCGGGTTTGCGGTACGGGATGATCACGTCGGGGTTGCCGCGGTAGGCGCCATCGGCCATGACCGGCCGTCCCGCGAGTTTCTGGTCGATGCCGGAGGTGCGGTAGACGATGGTGTCGTTGCGGTTGCCCGGCTGCGGGTCGCCGAGGGCGACGACGAGACGGGTGTGGGCGTCGATGGCGACCTGCAGGTTCGTCGAGTAGCGGTAGTTCTTGCTCGGCGCGGCCAGCCGGTGATCGCGGGTCGGGACCAGGGTCCCGTCGACGATGGCGATCTGGTCGACCCGCCGCCGGCGGACCGGGGCAAGGGCGAGCAGCGGGCCGAGGGTGTCGATGACCCGGTGCGCGGCGGAGTGCGACACCCCGAACAGCGGGCCGATCTGCCGCATCGTCAGGTTCGTCCGCCAGTACGCGGCCACCAGCAGGACCCGATCCGCGAGGTCAAGCGACCACTGCCGGCCCGGCCGCCCATCGGCGATCGCGTCACCGCCACGCTCGGCGACCAGCCGGACCAGCCTGCGGAACTGAGCGGGCTGCAGCCCGGTGAACGGTAAGATCCACTCCTGGCGGGCCGCCGAGATCACCTGCACCCCGACATGATCCACCATGGACCGGCTACCGAGTTACGAGACGTCCTTTAG
>NZ_JAXCFT010000058.1:0-845 GCF_056150385.1 Micromonospora marincola
CCCCGGGAATCTCAAGCAGCCGGGCCGCCGCCGGGGCGAAAGGGGCCAGTTGCGCCTCGATCCGGGCGTCGACCTCGCGGATGTCGGCCTCGACCTGCTCGACCCGGGCGATCATCTTGCCCAGCAGGAACGCGTGGTGATCGGTGAAGTGCCCGGTGAGGGCTTCCTGCAGGGCTGGGATCTTGCGGCGCAGGCTGGAACGCGCCAGGTCGGCCAGGGTGTGTGGGTCGCGTTGCCCGGCGATCAACGCCGCCATCATGGCCCGCCCCGACGTGCCGAACAGGTCGCTGACCACGACCGACAGTTTGATCTGCGCGTCTTCGAGCAGCTTCTCCGCCCGGTTGCGTTCCGCCCCCGCTTCAGCGATCAGATCGACCCGGTAACGGGTCAGATCCCGCAGCATCCGGATCGGCGCCGGTGGCACGAAACTCGGCCGGATCATCTGCCGTTCGGCGACCTTGCACAACCACACCGCGTCCAGTTTGTCGGTCTTCGGCCGGCCCGGTAGATGCTTGACGTCGCGGGCGTTGACCAGCCACACCTCGAACCCGTGCGCTTCCAGGAGGTAGAACACCGGTTTCCAGTAGTCACTGGTGGCCTCCATGACCACCCGGGTCACCCCCAGCGCGGCCAAGCGCTCGGCCAGCCCGATCAGCGATCGGGTCATCGTCGGGTAGGTCCGCACTTCCTGCAGCCGCCGTCCGGGCTTCGTCTCGTCCGGAACCCGTGCGCAGCACACCAACAACGCCTTGCCGATGTCCAACCCCGCCACACGCGTGATGATCTGCTCTTCATCCTGGGCTTGTTCCAGCAACCGAAACCCTCCCCACCAGCACGAACATCAA
>NZ_JAXCFT010000059.1:0-834 GCF_056150385.1 Micromonospora marincola
TGGGCCATGCATTGATTCGTCTCTGTGGCTCTCAGGGGGCGGTTCTGCGGAAGGTCGGCGCGCGGTGCGGTGTGTGGGTGCTGCGCGGGGTGGGGCGGCAGGATGTGGTGATGAGCTATGAGATCTTCGATCCGTTCGAGGGCGCGCCGGACACCGTTGATGTGACGGAATGGCTGGAGGGGCAGGGGTGGTCCGAGTTTCTTGGCATCGGTGATGAGGGGTCGGCCCTGCGCGTTCGGTCGTTTCGGCGGACGGTCGATGGGCGGGATGAGTTCATCGTCGATGTGTGGGACGCGGTGCAGGGATCTCCGTGGGTCAAGGTCGGCGGCTTCGGGGAGTTGATGGACGTGTTGGCGCGGTGGGCTCCGGCGGTTCAAGCGGCTGCCCTGGTGGCGGCGGTGGATGACCTGCGCTCCTTCGGTCTTGACAAGGGCGGCCTTGCCGAGGTGGTGGGGGCGAAGGTGGCGTTCGGTTTGTCGGATGCTCTGCCCGCGCTGCGGCGGCAGGAGGAACAGCAGGCGGCGTACCGTCGCCAGGTTGCCGAGCAGCGCAAGGCGGCGCGGGAGGCAGCCGCGCGACCACCGTCGTAGTCGGGCTGTGTGGCGCGGGTTCGGCCTTTGTTGTTTGCGGGCGGGGCTGAACCATCTCGGCATCTCGGCAATCTCGGCACCGTGCCGTTGACCTGCGGTGGTGTGTGCCGAGATGTCGTTGGGTCGGTTATCGGCATCTCGGCAGTCTCGGCGTGATCATGCCGAGATTGCCGAGATTGATGCTTGTCGACGGCCTTGATCTCGGCAGAGTGTTTTCGCAGGTAGAAGCGGGTTCTGCCGAGAT
>NZ_JAXCFT010000060.1:0-828 GCF_056150385.1 Micromonospora marincola
CCATCTTCCGACGCCAACACCAAGCCGAAGCCAAGATCAGCCACTACGCCCGACAAGCCCTCACCGAGCCCTGAAACGGATCTCCTGCTGGAGTACTAGGCCCGGAACCGTCGAGATAAGAAAGGATAGGACTTCATACTGCGCCTGCTTGTGTGCTCCGCCGTAGTCGCTGAACATCAGCAATGACGGAGCGCTGCGCAGCGCATGAAGGCACTCTTCTTGTACTTCACCGGAGGCGGAGATGTTGTTGCTGATCACGTCGGCGAGGCCGAGTTCGGGCCTTGAGAGTGCTCTCCACTCGCAGCCGTTACGCTTGCGTGCCGTCATACCGCTAACCCTTCATTTTCCGCCGTGCATCGGGGAGCGCATGCCATAGACGACTGGGGACATGAGATATTGCCATATGTGACCTCATCACTACAAGCGGCATCTGATGCTCGGCCCGTGCAAGGGGGTTATGCGCGGCATGCGCGACGGCGGGTGCCCGGTCATACCGCACGCCGCATCGGCAGATCAGTCGTCTCGGACGCGTTGCCAGTGGCAGATCAGCACGCCGGATCATGGTTGATCATGGTTCGATCTGCGGCCCATACGCGGCCGGGCTGGGCGTATCGCGCTTGGCTCGGTCCACGATCAAGGCGAACCCGCTTATGTCTGGGCGTCGTGAACAGGCCAGGTCGATGCCCAGCAGGCAGAATCAGTGCCCGGTCGAGACATCACGGAGTCTTATCAGCCATTTTCATCCTGCGTAGCGGTTGGTTTCGACGTGGTGCAGGACGAGGATTGCTTGGACGATCGCGGTGGCCCGGCGTGGGCAGCAGCGCAGCT
>NZ_JAXCFT010000061.1:0-661 GCF_056150385.1 Micromonospora marincola
GGTGAAGGTCTGGTCGGCGGTGGTGCGGATGAGTTCGCCGTGGCTGATGTCGTTGGTCCAGGTGGCGCCGCTGTTGGCTTTGCCGGCGAAGGGGTTGCTTTCGGTGGCGGCGTTGGGGGTCCAGGAGCCGTTCAGGCTGGTGGCGGTGAAGGAGCGGAAGTAGCGGCCCTGGGAGCCGATGGCTTCGACGATCATGAGGTAGCGGGTCTGTCCTTGGAGTTTGTAGACCTGGACGGCTTCGAACAGGTTGTTCGTGCTGTCGCTCATGATGGTGGTGTAGTTGGAGCCGAAGTTGCCGGGGAAGTTGCCGATCGGCATGCTGGCGCGGTAGATCTTGCCGTTGTCACCGGCGAAGAAGAGGTACATGTTCTGGCTGTCGCCGATGATCGTCTGGTCGATGGGGCCGGTGCCGGAGCCGGAGATGCTGCCGGTGAACAGGGGTTGCGCCGAGGACCAGCCGTTGGGGTTGGTGGGGTCGGACGAGGTCTTGTAGGAGAACGCGGTGCCGCCCCACTGGTAGGTCAGGACCCAGATGTTGCGGGGGGCGAAGTAGAACAGGGTGGGCGCGACGGTGCCCTGGTTCATGGCGTTCTGGCTGGCCGAGGCCATCTCCGACCAGTTGGTGAACGGGCTGAAGTTCATCGAGCCCCACGACGAGCCG
>NZ_JAXCFT010000062.1:0-539 GCF_056150385.1 Micromonospora marincola
CTAACTCGAAAATCGACCGTAACTTGACGTGCGGCAGCATCCCGTGTCGCGAAGCGGCGCGGGATGGGTCTTGTTGGGTGGTGCGTTAGGCGGCGAGGTCGAGGGTGACGCGGTAGCCGAGGGCTTCGAGTTGATGGATGTGGTTGCGTTTGCGGCGTTCGGTGTCGGTGCGGCTGAGGTAGAAGTCGGCGCCGAGATCACGGAAGCCGGCTGCGGGGTCTGACAGCAGGTGCCAGATGATCGTCAGGACCGAGCGGCCGACCGCGACGATGGCGCGTTTGGCGCCGCGTCTTCGCGCGATGCGCCGGTAGCGTTCGCCGAGGAATGTGTTGGTGCGGGCGGCGGAGACCGCGATCTGTCCGAGGACGCGGGCGAGGTAGCGGTTGCCGTGCCCGGTCGATCCGGTGCCTTTGCGGCGGCCGGCTGATTCCTTGACGCCGGGTGCGAACTTGGCCCAGCCGGCCAGGTGGGCCGGGGTCGGGAAGCGGGTCATGTCCACGCCGATCTCGGCGATGATCGCGGCAGCGGCGGCCGGGCCG
>NZ_JAXCFT010000063.1:0-519 GCF_056150385.1 Micromonospora marincola
GGTGGTGTCAGGTGGTGCTGTAGCCGCGGGTGGCGATCCAGTTGGCGAGGTTGTCGATGGTGATGTGGTAGGAGGCGGTGTTGGGGTTGGCGCTGTCGGCGATGGTGACGGTGGTGCCGTTGTTCTGGTAGCCGACGATGCTGATGTAGTGGCCGCCTTCGAAGGAGTGGGGGTTGCCGTCGGTGTCGGTGGTGGTGCCGGCGATGTTGGCGACTACGGCGCGGCTGTCGTCGATGGTCTTGATGATGTCGGCGCGCAGCTTGTCGGTCTGGGTGTCGTCGGCCTTCGGGGTGCGGATCTCGACCGAGCGGTAGGTTTTGCCGGTTTCTTTGTTCAGGATGGGGGTGATGTCGTTGATGCTGTTGGTGCCGTTCTCGGTGGTGCCCATTTCCTTGGCCATGGTGTCGACGTCGATGTTCTTGCCGAGGACGCTGATGGCGTTGCGGGCGGCGGCGGGGCCGCAGTAGTAGAAGTTGGGTTGGGCTTCGTAGCGGACGTTGAGTTCGCGTTCGCCGTGGC
>NZ_JAXCFT010000064.1:0-512 GCF_056150385.1 Micromonospora marincola
TCACCGCCCGAGGACGACTCATGCAGGCCGCCACCGCAGGCGGCGCCATGATCGCCATCGAAGCCACCGAGGACGAGCTGACCTCCATGCTCGACCCGGCCACGGTCAGCATCGCCGGGCTGAACTCGCCCACCAGCACCGTCATCTCCGGCGATCCTCAAGCGGTCGCCGAGATCGCCGCACACTGGGCCGGGCAGGGACGGCGTACCAAGAAGCTGACCATCTCGCACGCCTTCCACTCCCCCCACATGGACCCGATCCTGGACGAGTTCCAGGCCATCGCCGCGACCGTCACCTACCACCCCGCGACGATCCCCGTCATCTCCAACCGCACCGGAGACATCGCCCCAGCCTTCGACGCCGCCTACTGGACCCGACACATCCGCGACGCCGTCCGCTACCGGGACATGGTCTCCACCCTCGACGCCGCAGGCGTCACCACCTACGTCGAACTCGGACCCGACAACACCCTCAGCGCGCTGACCCGGGCCTGCCTGCCCGAGGACACCACC